>CAYLUN010000021.1:0-76283 GCA_964386865.1 uncultured Lentisphaeraceae bacterium
TTTGCCCTTTCCGGGGCGCAGCGCATACGCGGCATGGTGACAACCTCTGTTGCGAATGGTGCCGGCCTGATCGGTTTGCTTGCGATTGACGAAACATGCAGGGGACAAGGCCTGGGCGCGCGTCTTTTGAGGCGCTGCGAGAGTTTCTACAGCAGCTTCAACGCTCCCTTGTGCCGAGTGGTTACACAAGAAGAAAATGTTGCGGCGTGCCGTCTGTATGAAAAGTCGGGCTACAGAGTCGCAGATGTGCAAGACGTCTGGCATGTGTGGCGGCACAGGTCTTGAGCGTTTCTTGTTGTCGCGCGTATGAGGGTGGTAGGTGACGTGGCCTGCCATGAAGGCGGGGCCGAGGGTAAGGTTCGCATTATCGATGAATACGTGTCTGAGTAATAGATGGTTGGTGCTGTTCGCTCAGGTGTCGCGCGGGCTGCTGCAAATAGCCGCCCGGCCGTGTTTTGTCATAGTTGCAGCGGCTTTGGTTGTTCACGGTTTGTTGCTCGTGAGCGATGGCGTGTACTGGGATGGGTGGCTGATCTATACTTGGCTTACGGAAAAGAACTGGGCGGAGCTACACGCGTGGGCACGCGAGAGCGGCGTGCCTTGGCTCGCCTATTTGCACGGGAGCATGGGGCGGCTTCCGTCTGTTGTCTTCGGATATAAAGCCGTGGCGTTTGTGATCACGGTGCTGTCCGCTCTCCTGACTTACCGGATATGCAAGGGCTCCTGCTTTCTGAGTCGCGCGGAAAGTCTCGCCGTTGCGCTCATCAGCCTGTGTTATCCGGCGTTCCAAGTGCGTGCCGAGCTGATTGTTCTGCCGTACTCGCTGTTCTATTGCGTGTTCTTGCTTGGCGTCTGGCTGGCCATGTGCGCGGAGCGGGCCGAGGGAGCGGGGCATGTGGTCTGGCGGAGCTGCGCCTTGGCGAGTTTTTTCGTGGCGTTCGCAGTCAATTCGCTGCTCATGTTCTTCTTTGGAGTCCTGCTGTTCCTGTTCTTCTACGCGAAGCAGACGTCCGGCCGTTCGTGGGGGGTGATGTTTACTCGCCTGCTGCCGCGTCGCTTGGATTACCTCATGTTGCCGTTCCTCTACTGGGGGTTCACCCGGACCTTTTTCCCGGTGCACGGCCACTACGCGGAGAACAATTACAATCAGATCACGTTTTCGCTGGGCGCCTTTGTCAACGGCTGCGCGCTGTTCTTCGCGAACAGCATCTACACCCAGATCAACGAATCCCTGCTTATCTTCATGGGGCAGCCCGTGGTTTTGTTGGCGTTGGTTGTGCTGGCGGCGTGGGGGTACCGGGCTCTTCGTGTCGATCGCGTTCAAGGGCCAGGCGTCTTTGTGACTTATGCGGCTTTGGCGTATGGCCTGTTGCTGCTGTTCATCGGCATTTTCCCCTACGTGGCAGTCGGCAAATGGCCCACGGCGCATGGCTGGGAGTCGCGGCACTCGCTGTTGATGGCTCTGCCGCTGGCGCTGATCATCGTCGCCTGTTTGCGTCTGGCCTTCACGACCGCGAGCGGGGCGCTTGGAAGAGCCGGCTGGACGGTGTTGATCCTGTTGCTGGCGGGTTTCTCGCTTTCCACCATGAAGGCCTATGTGGGCTGGCAGGCGCGGTGGGTGAAAGACCGCTCGATCATGGCCAAACT
Organism: uncultured Lentisphaeraceae bacterium; assembly: GCA_964386865.1. Classification (GTDB taxonomy): domain Bacteria; phylum Verrucomicrobiota; class Kiritimatiellia; order RFP12; family UBA1067; genus CAYLUN01. Next base: position 1,648 of record CAYLUN010000021.1, read on the forward strand.
GGCCGATATGCCGCAAGCGAAAGCCTGCTCGGTGTTCTGGATCGAAGACCGTTTCCCCTTGGGGGGCGAGGAAAGTTACCGCTTTTACGAGTGGGCCTATCTGTTCAAGCAGGTGTGGGGAGATCAGCGACGGATCGGCATCGACTATCGGTCGGGACCCGAGCGGCTGGCCAGTCTGGCGAAAAAGGGCAACCTGTTCAGCGCGCGCTGGGCGCTGGCGCAGTTCGACCCGACCGGCCCCCAAGCCCGCCTGACGATCCGGTGCGCCTACGGCCGAACAGATGACCCTTACCGGCTCTGCGCGCTGTATCAGTTCTATCGGTTTGTCCGGCCGGGCCGAATGAATGATTTCTTGAAGAGCGTCGTCGACGTCGACGTCGAGCCGTTGTCTAGTCCTTGGGAGAAAGGTTCGAAATGAAAGCAGCGATCATAGGCATGGGGCCGATGGGCGTGAGGCACGTCGCCGCGGTCGGCAAGGTTCCCGACCTAGAGCTGGTCGCCGTTTGCGACAGCCGGGCCGAGGCGATGGAGAAGGCGGGGCTCGACGCGCAGGTCGGGCGCTTTCTGCGCGCCGAAGACTTGCTGGACGAGGCTCGGCCGGAACTGGTGATCCTCGCCACGACCGCCCCCAGCCACCACGCGCTCGCGCTGGCGGCGCTGCAAGCTGGGGTGCGCCGCATTCTCTGCGAGAAGCCGATCGCCTGTTCGCTGCGTCAGGCCCGCGAGATGCTGGATCAGGCCGCCGCTTGCGGAGCCGTGCTCGCGGTGAACCACTGCCGCCGGCACGTGCCGGCCTATCAGTGGCTGGCTGGCAAGATCCGCTCCGGCGAGTGGGGCGCGCTCCGGGGTGTCCGCTCCGCCTGCCCGGGCATTGGGCTGGGCTGCCTGGCGACGCACTTTATCGATCTGTTGCGATTCTTGGGTGGAGAGGACTTTACTGAGGTCTTCGGCTGGGTTGACCCGGAGAAGGGGGCTAATCCGCGTGGCGCCTGCTTCCATGATCCCGGCGGGCTGATCGTGGCGCCTGGCGCGTCGGGCGCCCGCTATGTCCACCACCAGATTGAGGATGCGGCCGGGCCCTACAGCCTGACGCTTGACCTGACGTCCGCCCGCGTCTCGGTGGAGGAGCGGGAGGGAAAGGTCAACGTGATTTGGCGAGACCCCTCGGTCAAGCCCGGCCCGGGCAGGCCGCCCCGGTTTGAGACGTTCGCGTGCCCGGACGAGTCGCCCCTTCGGCTCGACCTCGTGGAGATGACCGCCGGTGTATTGAAGGATCTCGTTCGGGGAACCGATCTAGCCTGCGTGGGCGAACACGGCTACAAGTCTCTGGAGGTCGTCGTGGCCGCCTACGGCTCGCACGCGGCGGGCCACCGCGCCGTGCCGCTGCCGCTCGGCGACCCCGAACTGCTGTCAAAGGAGTTGTCCATCACATGAGCGCAACGCGGGTCGCTATCGTCGGTTTCGGCGCCATCGCCGAAAAGCACATCGAGGTGCTCCGAGCCCTCGGCGCAGAGGTCGTCGCCTCCTGCAACCGCTCCGAGGCGGGCCGGCAGAAGGCACGGGAGAAGGGCGGAATCAAGGCTACGTATGCAGATCCTGCGGCCATGATCGGGGTTGAGTGTCCGGACGGGCTCATTGTCACCGCAAATGTCCTGTCGCAGTTCGAGTTGATCCGCGATCTCATTCCGACAGGTATCCCCCTGCTGGTCGAAAAGCCGGCTGGGACGAGCCTGCGTGAAGCGGAGGCGCTGGCCTTCCTTGCCGACCAGTACCGGACACCCGTGATGGTCGCCCTGAACCGGCGTTTCTACTCGGTCTATCATCAGGCTCTCGCCAGGATGGGGGGACGCGAAGCCGTCACCTCCGTGGCTGTTGAGTGGTCCGAAGATCCGGCAAAGATGCTTGCGGTGGGCCACCCTGCCGCGTTGCTTCCGGCCCTGAATTTCGCGAACAGCCTGCACGGCATTGACCTGCTCCCCTTCTTCGCGGGAGACGTGCAGGCACCTGCGGTGTGGGGGCGCAATCTGGATCCGAGCGCCGCTCTGTACCGGTGGCAGATGGCGCTCGACGGCGTGTCCTCAAGCGCGGCGCGCGTTCACTTCGATTCCAACTGGGACGTGCCCGGACGGTGGCGCCTGATCGTGGACGCTGCGGATGTCCGGCTGGTGAGCGCGCCGCTGGAGACCGGGTTGCTGCTTGCGCGGGGAAAGCCGGCCGAGCAGCTGACGCCCTCGCAGGAGGACGCCCAGTTCAAGCCCGGTTTCTTCGGCCAGGCGAAAGCATTTCTCGACGTGGTCCGCGAGCGGCAGCCGATTCGCTGGCCCGCCTGTTCGCTGCAGGACGTGCTCCCGGCGATGCGTCTGGCGCAGCGGATGACGGATGCGTGCGCCGGCGGATAGTTGAAAGAGGTCGGAGGTCGGCGATCGGAGGTCGGAGAGAAGAGACAACCGACCAACCCAGCGACAGCCACGCCATCTTTGCTCCCCAACTGATTCCGCTGAAGACGTCGGCGTCCGGCGGTGAATCGAACGGAATGCCCTCACGGGCACACTACAAACGGGTGCGAAGCGTTCGTAGTGGCGCCGTCAGGCGCTTCAAGCCGACTTTTTCAGCGGGATCCCCAACTGTCTTCTGACCTCTGACCTCCGACCTCTGACCTCCGCCTCATGCCCTTTTACCCGACTACCCCCAGCGCGGCCTCTAAGCCACTGGCGCTCTGCGACACAGGCCGCGTCCGCCAAATGGAAGAGGAGCTGAACGGCTTTATGTTCCGCGGGGTGCCCGTCGGTTCGGTGGTGGCCAGTTTGCTGCACGACGAAATCTGGAGGGGCACCGGCGACTGGAGCGCGGTGGGGGCGTGGAAAAATCGCCTCCGGTTCGCCTATCATCTTTACCGCCCTGTTCTGAGCCGGAAGACGCGCGGCGCCGATTTGAGCCGCTGCCGCGGGCGCGTTCTGCTGACCTGCAGCGGCACGAGCAGGCGGCTCATCGACCTCGTCATGCCCGTGGCGAGACAGCTCGGAGCGGAGCGCTGCATCGTGCTGTGTTCCAGCGGGGAGACAGCCGCGCAAGTGCCCGCCGAGCTCAAGACGCTTGTGTGGGGGCAGCTGCCCGGGGGTTACGACGGGCACGCGTGGCACCGGGAGTTCATCGGACTCTGGCGAAGGCTTCGCCCGGCGCTCAAGCAAGGCGTGAGCAGGTGGGGGCTTCCGGGGCGGGCGCTGCACCGATTCGCGGTCGCGACCATCCTCGGCACCCAGCGTGTGGCGCTTGCGCAGGCGCTGCTGTCGCGCGCACACGCGGCGGCGGTGCTGTCCGATCACGACCGGTTCTTTCTGTGGGCGCCGCTGGTGCTGTCCGCCCGCGCGTCGGGCCTGCCCACCTTCACCCTCATGCACGGAACGTTCGGGGAAAAGTGCGCAGGCTACTACCCCGTGCTGGCCGACACCCTGTTCTGCTGGGGCTCGCTGCAGCGCGACATGCTGACGGCCGCCGGCGCAAGCGGGCGGCGGCTGATCGTGGCCGGGTGCCCGCGGCTGACGCGGGAGCTGCCACTCGATGGCGCTGCGGCGAAGCGCAAGCTCGGACTCAACCCCAGCCGGCTGGTGGCCACGCTCGCGACCGCCCCTTATCACCTGCCGCTGCGCCTGAGGCTGGTCGAGGCGTTTGGAGATGCGATGTCCGACCTCGGCGACTGGACGGGGGTGGTGCGGCTTCACTCGAGCGAGACGCTCGCCGCCTACGAAGCCGCCCGATCCCGCTATCCCTCGCTCCGCTTCATGCCGAATGACGAGAGTTCGCTCGACGATATGCTCGCGGCCACGGACGTGGCGGTCGTCCATTCGAGCGGCTTCGGAAGCGACGCGCTCGTCAAGGGACGCTTGACGGTGATTCTGGATGCGATCGACCTGCCGCTTGGGCACGGCCAGGAACTGCTGGATTTTGCGGCGTGCCCGCGGGCGCGCTCGGCGGACGAGCTCAAGCTGGTGCTGGCACGCCTGGCGAGTGACACGGCGGAGCGCGAGCGGCTTCGATCGTCTGCCGAGGATTATGTGGGGCGGTTCTGCGCCTATTTCGGAGAAGACTCCGCCAGGCGAATTGCCGAGCATGTGCTGCCGGCGGTCTGTTGACTACGAAAACCGCGAAATACACGAACAAGAAAGAACTCGGTTGAGCTTGAGTCTCAAGGATCGTCTAGCGGCTCTGTTTGCCCGAAAGCCAGACATTCAGGGCGTGACGTCCGGACGGCGCTCCGTGTTCGCGCTGGTGTCCGCGCTGGTCGGAGGCAATCTGATCTCCACCGTGATCCGGATGTTCAGCGGGTTTCTGACGGCCCGGTGCGTGGAGCCGTCCGTGATGGGGCTGTTCAACGGGATCGGGCTGGTTCAAGGCTACGTGCCGTTCCTGCAGCTCGGCGTACTCAACGGGCTAAACCGGGAGTTGCCGTACTACGTCGGCAAGGGCGACCACGAGCGCGTGCGGCAACTGGCCGCCGCTGCGCAGGCGTGGGCGCTCATGCTGGGTGTGGGCGTGGCCGCCACCTTGACTGGGGTCTCGGCCTGGCAGGCGGCCCACGGTCACTGGATGCTGGCGGCGGGCTGGCTCGCCAACGCCGCGACATGTTTTTTCCTTTTCTACTGCACCTACTACTTGGAGATCACGTTCAGGACGCGCAGCGATTTCGCGCGGTTGGCGCTGATCAATGTGGTCATGAGCGTGACCTCGCTGGCGCTCGTGGCGGTCATCTGGTGGCTGTCCTTCTACGGTCTGTGCGTGCGAGCGGCGCTGGTGGGCGCGGTGCAGTTTGCGCTCCTGTGGGCCTGGCGCCCGGTCAAGGTGTCTCCCGCGCTGCGGCGGGAACCTCTTCTGCATCTGCTCAAGATCGGCGCGCCCATATTTGCGGTCGGCCAGGTCTATGCCTACTGGGGCACGCTGGAGGCGACGCTGATGCTCTATTATTGCGGCACGAGGGGGCTGGGCCTTTACTCGGTCGCCGCTATGGCGAGCACGACGGTGCTGATGCTGCCGCTGGCCTTGTCGCAAGTCCTCTATCCGCAGATGGCGGAGCAATATGGCCGTACCGCCGATCTGCGCGTGATCGTCAAGTCAGCCCTGCGGCCGATGCTCGCCGCACTGCTGGTCATGAGCGTGCTGACGGCGATCGGGTGGTTCCTGGTTCCGCCGGTCGTCGGGATCCTTCTGCCCAAGTATGTCGATGGCGTTCCCGCTGTGCAGTGGTCGATACTCATGGCTCCGGTCATGTGCCTCCAGCCGATCAACAACGTGTTCAACGTGGTCAAGCGGCAGGACTTGTTCGCACTCGCAATCGCCGTGGGAATGGCAACCTATTACGCCAGTCTGCGCTGGCTGCTTCGCGGCGGGCCGGAGCTGGTCATTTTTCCGCAGGCGATGCTGGCGGGCAAGGTTGTGTTTCTGCTCACGTGCTACGCCGGGCTGGCGTGGCTGATCCGGCAAGACCGAACGTCGCGGGCACTGTCGAGAGAGTAGACCTCTGACCTCCGATCTCTGACCTCCGACTTCCGACCTCCGACTCGCCATGGGATTTCACAACAAATGCCTGCCGGTGCTTCCGGACGATACGCTGTTTGATTTGGAGAACCGGCTTCGTGAGCCGTTCTTCATGGGCGTGCCGATCGGATTAACACTGACGACCTGCCTGAACACGCAGTTGCCAGCTAATCCACTGGCTGCGTTGAAGGCTGTTTTAGGGTGGATGATGCTCTGCTGGTTCGGGCATCGGGGATGTCAGCCCCTGCCTCCGCTGGAACGTGGTCTCGCGTTGTTGACTTGGCTGGCTGATACACCTCGGTTCAACGGCATGGTTGCTCCTGTTGCTAATGAATTTGGCGTTGGACAATACAACGTGATCGCGGGTGAACCGGATGTGCGGCACTTGGTGAATCCAGGAGCCGGGTTCTGTACGAAGTATCAGATCTGCAGCGGTGAGATGGGGGGGTGGAGGCGCGAGTACCGCCGTTGTTGCGGAGCTTGGCACCGGCAGATCTGGAACTGGATGAGTGTTCATAACCTGTCTTGTTGGCTCTTTCCCCATCTCGCATACGCCCTAGCAGTGCGCTCCCTGTACGTACACGGGTTCTTCCGTTTCTTGGATCGGATACAACCGACGGCGATTCTGACGGATTCAGAGCACAACCATCCATGGCCCTGCCTGATCCTCGCCGCTCGGCAGCTGAAGATACCGACTCTGCAGATGATTCACTGTGCGATCTATACCTCTTATATTTTCTACCCGTTGCTCTCAGACGCGGCGCTCTGCTGGGGTGAGCAACAGCGAGAGCAGATGATCTCTTTCGGCGTCGAGCCTGAGCGGTTGCTGACAGTCGGTTGTCAGCGGTTGACACGCTCGAACCCTGCTGATCGCGTGCACGTTCGAACGAAACTTGGGCTACCGATCGAGCTCCCCGTCGTGATGCTCGCTACCAATCCGATCACTCGAGATAAGTGGCGAAAACAGGTGTTCACGTTTGGGGATGCTCTGAAGGGTGTTGACGGTTTGACAGGTGTTGTCAGAATGCATCCGGCTGAGAAGCTCGAATCATACAGGGAAGAGATTGCCAAATACCCGTGGATACGGTTCTTTGAGAGCCGACAGTGGACGCTGGAGGAGTCGATGGCCGCCTGTGATGTTGTTGTGAGCCACAACAGTGGACTGGGCAACGATGCACTTGTGATGGGCCGGCCGGTGGTGGTGCTCGACGTGCTGGGGGAGCCCATGAGCAACGGCCAAGTGTTGGCCGACAAAGCGGGCTGCCCAGTGGCCAAGACGGCTGATGAACTCCGTCAAACGGTGACACGCGTACTGGGGGATGGGTGTTATCGTCAAACGCTCCGCGAACAGGCTGAGAAGTATGTGGCGTGGTTCTGTAACGCGTATGGCCAAGACGCAGCACGGAATGTTGCGGACGAATTCAGAAAACGGATTGCAGCCAGGCGGTAAGAAAACGCTTGGCTTGTTCTCGAATTTGTCATGAACACGTTGCGGTTCAAAGACTGGTTAAGCCAGAAGTTATCACGTCACTTTGCTAAGTCGATAGCGGGCGACTTCAAGTGCTATGCTTTAAGCAAGGTGCATCACTCCGCCGTGATCACGAACCCGGAGTTCATCTCGCTTCTGGGCGCCTCTGTCGGCCGCGGCGTGTGGCTTTACGCGATGTCCGGCGATTCTGCGGGGCACTGTTACGCCCCCGAGTTGATCATCGGCCGGGGATCGCAAGTCGGCGACTACTGCCACATCACGTGTTCGAAGCGCGTGGAGATCGGCGAGGACGTGCTGATGGGCCAGCGGGTATTCATTTCGGACTCCAACCATGTTTATCGCGATATTGCGGCGCCCATCCTTGCGCAAGGGCTGACCGCAAGGCCAGTCCTGATTGGCGCCGGGACGTGGCTGGGTAACCACGCGGTCGTTGTGGGTTGCTCGATCGGACGGAACTGCGTCATTGGGGCGAACGCGGTGGTCACGCGCGACGTCCCGGACTACTGTGTGGTGGCAGGCGCGCCTGCACGCGTCATCAAGCGGTATGATAGCCAGGCGCGTGAATGGGTGCGCGCGGATACGTCACGGGATGGGTGATGGCAAGCCTCGGCGGGCACCGTGCTCGTGAGCGTGTGTCCGTCTATGTCTGGGAGCTGGTGCATATGCTTCGTTTCAGAGAATGGTTCAGCACTCAGTTGACCCGCGTTCATTCGCGGCTGATTGCTAGATGTTTTAAGAAGTGGTCGCCGGGCCGGATTCATCCTTCCGCCTTGATCACCAATCCGCGCTATATGTCGCTCTTGGGGGTTTCGATCGGTCGCGGTGTGTGGCTCTATGCCATCACGGGTGACACGGCGGGCAACACCTATACGCCCGATCTTGTGATTGGCAAGGGAACGCAAATAGGGGACTATTGCCACATCACCTGCGCGAAGCGAGTTGAGATTGGAGAGGGTGTGCTGATGACTCAGGGCGTCTTCGTTTCAGACTCCAATCATGTCTATGGGGACATCACCAAGCCGATTCTGGCCCAGGGGTTGACCGTGAAGCCGGTCTCGATCGGTGCGGGGTCTTGGTTGGGCAATCATGCGGTTGTTGTCGGCTGTTCCATCGGGAAGAACTGCGTGGTCGGCGCGAATTCGGTGGTCACGCGTGACGTGCCTGACTACTGCGTTGTGGCCGGTGCCCCGGCCAAAATCATCAAGCGGTTTGATGAGGCCACGCGGGCGTGGATAAAGTCTCAAAACAAGGAGAGAACATGAGAATTCTGATCACAGGCGGAGCCGGCTTCATCGGCTCGCATATCGCAGACCGTTTTCTGGCGGGAGGGTGGCAGGTCCGGGCGCTCGACTGTCTGGATCCGCAGGTGCACGGCCCGGAGCGGAAGCGGCCGGCGTATCTCGATCCGCGCGTGGAACTGATTCAGGCGGACGTCTGCGACCGCGAGAGCGTGAAGGCCGCGATGGTGGGCGTAGACGTGCTGTCGCACCACGCCGCGTGCGTAGGCGTGGGGCAGTCGATGTACGAAATCGAGCGCTACGCGCGGACCAACGCCCTCGGCGCCGCCGTGGTGTTGGACGTGGTGGCCAACGAGAAGCACGCGCTCAAGAAGATCATGGTCGCGTCCTCGATGAGCATCTACGGCGAAGGGCTCTACCGCTGCCCGCAGCACGGCGAGGTCGGCTCGGTGACGCGCTCGCTGGCCCGCCTCCAGAATCACCAGTGGGAGGTTCCCTGCCCGATCTGCGGAGCCGACCTGGAGCCGCTGCCGACGCCGGAGAGCAAGGTGATCGAGCCGAGCTCGGTCTACGCCATCCACAAGCGCGATCACGAGGAGCTTTTCCGCGTCGTCGGTCGCGCGTATGGCATCCCCTCGGTCGCGTTCCGCTACTTCAACGTCTACGGCACGCGGCAGGCGCTCTCGAATCCCTACACGGGGGTGTTCGCGATCTTCGTGTCGCGTCTGCTGAGCAAGAAGGCCCCGATGGTGTTCGAGGACGGCCGGCAGCGCCGGGACTTCGTGAGCGTGCTCGATGTGGCCGAGGCGAACTGGATGGCGGCCAACAAGCCGGAGGCGGACAACGAGATCTTCAACGTCGGCTCCGGCGTCTCGGTGAACGTGCTGGATATCGCGCGGACTGCGTCCGAGGCCGTCGGCATGAAGGCCGAGGCCGAGGTCTGCGGCAAGTACCGTGAAGGCGACATCCGGCACTGTTTCGCCGATATCGGGAAGATCAAGGCTAAGCTCGGATGGCTGCCCAAGCATGCGCTCGAAAATGATGCCATCGATCTGGCGGCGTGGGTCAGCGCGCAGACGGTCGTGGACAACGTGGACGCCGCGCGCAAGGCGCTCGAGCAGCGCGGCCTGGCGCGTTAGGGGCAGAGATCAGAGGGCAGAGATCAGAGGTCAGAAGACAGTCGGAGATTCCGCTGAAAAAGTCGGCTTGAAGCGCCTGACGGCGCCACTACGAACGCTTCGCACCCGTTTGTAGTGTGCCCGTGAGGGCATTCCATTCGATTCACCGCCGGACGCCGACTTTTTCAGCGGAATCAGTTGGGGAGCAAAGATGGCGTAGCTGTCGCTGGGTTGGTCGGTTGTCTCTGCTCTCCAACTACCGACCACCGACCTCCGATCGCTGACCACCGACCACCGCCCTCTGATCTCTGATCTCTGACCTCTGACCTCCGACCTCTGATCTCTGACCTCCGACCTCTGATCGCCGACTTCTGACCACCGACCACCGCCCTCTGATCTCTGATCTCTGATCTCTGACCTCCGACCTCCGACCTCTGACCTCCGATCTCCATGGATAAACGTGGCCCTTTACTGATCTGCGCGAAGTCGTTTCCACCACGGCTGGGCGGGAGTGCGATTCTGTCGCGAAATTTGTGGGGCGCGTGGCCAGCGGACGATATTGTGGTTCTCACCGAGGGGGGGGCGGGGCTGCCCGTCGATCCCAGCACGGCGCTGCCGGGGGTGCGGGTCGAGTGCGTGGCGCCGTGGCTTGAGCGCCAGCCTGCCGCTCGCGCGTTCTGCGAGCCGCTCAGGATGTTCGCTGTGCGCCGGTCGCTTGTCCGGCTGGCTCGCGATGTTCGGCCGCGCGCCCTCTGGGCCAACTGGCCGTCGACGGGGTTTCTCTTAGGCGCCTGGCTGGCCGCGCGGGAGCTTCGGTTGCCGCTCTACGTGCACATGCACGACACGTGGGAGGAGTCGCTGCCGGGCCCGGCCCTCACGCTGAACCGCCTGGCGCCGCGGTTGTTCGAGCGGCGGGTGCTCCGGTTCGCCCGGCGGGTCTTCGCGATCACCGAGGACGCGGCTGAGCACTTCCGCGCCAAGCATGGCTGCGCGACGTCGGTTCTGAATCACTGCATTCCGGACGCAGAGGTCGGGGAGGATGTGAGCGAAGGTGCGGGTGAGATCGAGAACCGCATCCATTTCGCCGGCGGGATCTATCCGCTCATGAATCAGGACGCGGTCGCCAACCTGGTGCGGGCGCTGGAGCTCTGCACAAGCGGCATCACGCTCGACGGGTACACCTTCGACGCGACAGGGCTCGGAGCGGCCGGCATCGGCGGGTCGCGCGTCTCACTGCGCTGCGCGCCCAAAGCCGAGGTCATGGCCGCCCAGCGTCGGTCCGCGCTGCTCTTTCTGCCGCTCGCGTTCCGGTCGCCCAACCCGACGGAGATCCGCACGGTTTTTCCGACCAAGCTCTTGGAGTACCTGGTGAGCGGGCGCCCCATCCTCGTGCATGCGCCGGCGGACAGCTGGGTCAGCCGGTCGGCACGGGCGGGGGGCTGGGGAGAGGTGGTTGATCAGCCTGATCCGCAGAAGCTCGCACGCGCGATCGACACCCTGCTGGCCGATCCGGCGCGTCAACAGACATTGGTCGCGGCCGCTTTCAGAACCGCAAGAGACAGACGAGCTTCAACAGTTGCGCAAGATTTGCTAGCTGAGCTTAGGTCGGTAGAGCGAGAAAATGCGGACTAGAAGATCCGGTAGTGGTACCACGAAACACGTACTACTCAGAGGCTGGTGGTTTAGAGGGATTAAGTGTCGATTGCAGTTTTCGTGAGTTCACTTCGCGTTCAATGCACAACCTCTTAAGGAAAGACTCAATTGATGAGTGAAAAAGGACCGTTGCTGATCTGCTCTCGCCCCTTCCCCCCCCTGCTGTACGGGAGCGCGATCCTCTCCAGAAATCTATGGGGGGCGTGGGCGTCTGACGATCTCGTCGTGCTCTCTCAAGCGTATTCCGCCGAAAGCGTGGATTTGAAAACGGAGCTTGCCAACGTCAAGGCCGTCCGCATTGCAGAGCGGCTGACGCGCTATCCTCGGCTGAAAGCACTGCTGGATCCGCTGATGGCGATTCCCGTCAGAAAGGCATTGCTGGACTTGGCTGCCGAGCATAAGCCGCGTGCCATCTGGGCGAACTGGCCGTCGACCGGCTTTCTGCTGGGCGCGTGGTTGGCTGCACTCAAGCTGCGCCTGCCGCTGTATGTTCACATGCACGATATGTGGGAGGAGGGGATGACGTCGCGCGAGCAGATCTTCGAGCGGCTTGCGGCTCGACTACTTGAGCGACGCATTTTGCGAGGGGCTAAACGGGTCTTTGCCATCACGGACACGGCGGCCCAGCATTTTCGGGAGAAGCACGGCGTGGAGGCTTGCGTGCTCAAGCACTGCATTCCCGACTCGGATTTCTCGTCCATGACGACGCCTGCCTCAGCCAACGTCAAGAACGTCATTCACTTCGCGGGGAGTATCTATGCGCTCATGAACCAAGATGCGGTCGTAAACCTCGTGAAGGCGCTTGACTATTGTACGTGCAACGTCACCTTGGACGGCTTCACGTTGAACCCCTCCTGCTGCGCAGCTCTCGGCATATCAGGGCCTAAGATCTCGTTTCGGCGCGCTTCAAAGACGGAGGTTATGAAGGCCCAACGCGAGTCTGCGATTCTGTTCATGCCTCTTGCGTTCGACTCGTCGAACCCGACGGAAATACGCACGGTCTTTCCGACGAAGCTGTTGGAATATTTCGTTAGCGGCCGTCCTATTCTGGTGCATGCGCCTTCTGACAGCTGGGTGAGCCGGGCTGCAAAGAAGGACGGGTGGGGCGTGGTTGTCGACCAGCCGTCACCGCAGGCTTTGGCGAAGGCGATCGACGACTTGTTCCAAGACGAACAGAAGCAGCGGGCGGTCGTTGAGGCTGCGTTCAGAGAGGCGCGGGCGAGGCTGGCGTCAAACGTGGCTGGTGAGCTTCAGCGGGAGATGGATCGGGCCGATCAAGGCTAATAGCGTGAGGCGGCATTCGGCATTTTGAGGGGGGTCATGAATAGTCGCGTGTTTGCACGAGTCGGTTACGAGTTGTTCGCTAAACATCTTCCGGACAGCTGCTTTCCGCTAATCGGCCCGGCCTGTCGAACGATCCGCCTGTGGTTCGCAAAGCGCCTTGCCTTGGAGTGCGGAGAGCGCGTCAACCTTGAAAAGGGCGCCTGCGTGGGTTTCGGCGCAGGAATTCGGGTTGGCTCTTGTTCAGGCTTTGGCATGAACTGTTACATCGAAGGACCCCTGACCATGGGGCAGAACGTGCTCATGGCTTCGGACGTGGTAGTCTTGCGGCAGAACCGCCACAGCTACGCACGCACGGACATCTCGATGCGCGAACAAGAAGATGTAGAACCCCGCCCGCTGACAATCTGCGACGATGTTTGGCTCGGGCGGAGGGCGATCATTCTCCCCGGCTGCGCGAGGGTGGGCAAGGGTGCTATCGTGGGTGCGGCAGCCGTCGTGACCAGAGATGTGCCCGATTATGCGATTGTCGCCGGCAACCCGGCCCGCGTGGTGAAGATGCGGAAACTGACGCACAACCCAGAAGGCGAGCGCGTGTTGACACTACCGAGCGACGAGGGCGAGTAAGCAGATGGCTGACAGCGACTCCATTTCGATCATGATAGGGGGCGACTTCTGCCCTGCGGGCTCCGTGGAGACTCGGCTTCGGGGAGGAAGTCTGACCGCCGAGGCACTGCTGGAGCCGCTCGCCCGATTATTCGAGCGCGGCGACATCAGGGCTGTGAACCTCGAGTGCCCGCTGACCGAGTGCTCCGAGCGGATCGAGAAACCGAGCGCCCACGTCCGCGCTCACCCTGACATGATCGAGTTGCTTCGCTTCCTCAAAGTCGACGTGGTGACGCTGGCCAACAATCACGTACGCGATTATGGGTGCCGAGGCGTTCTGGACACCTTGGAAACCTGTGAGAGAAGCGGGATCGCCACTGTCGGTGCGGGTGCGACGCTCGAGGCGGCGCGTAAGCCCCTCATGGTGACGGCCAAGGGGCGACGTGTCGCGTTTGTGAACGCGGCGGAGCAGGAGTTCAGCAACGCTACGACGGCTCGTGCTGGCGCAAACCCGCTGGATCTGATCAATCTCTTGCGCGATTTGTGCGAGGCGCGGAAGCGTGCGGAACACGTTGTGCTCATCCTTCATGGCGGCCTGGAGATGACGAATTATCCGAGTCCGGAATCCGTGCGGCTAATGAGATTCCTCGCTGAGCAAGAGGTCACAGCCGTTGTTCGGCACCATGCGCATGTCGTTCAGGGTTACGAAATTTGGAAAGGCGTTCCGATTTTCTATGGCCTTGGAAACATGCTGTTCGACGCGCAGACGAGGATGGCTCCCGGCTGGTATCAAGGCCTTGTCGTAGAATTGGCGATCTCGCCGGATAACGCGTGCCGCGCTCGGCTTCACCCGGTCAGCCAAGGTGAGCGCTCCTCTGCTTTGACGGTGCTGGAAGGGGATGCGCGCGAGCGTGCCTTGCGCCGCATGGAGACGTATAGCCTCGCGTTGGCCGACGAGCGGATGCTGGCTCAGGAGTGGGCGGGCGCGTTGCGGACGATGAAAGCGGACTACTTCAGCAAACTGCTCATCCCGTCGCCCCTCTTGCGGCGCGCGATTCGGCGTCTCGGATTGATGGGCAGGGTTTACCCGAAGGGCTGGTCAGCGCAATACTGGGAGAATGTTTTGCGATGCGACACGCATCGCGAAGCGCTTCTCGACATGTTGATCGGTGATCATGAGTCTTAAAGGTTCTCGTCATCTATGGGTGCGTTCTTTCTCTATAAATCCGGTGCGGTGATCAACCGGGAGGCCGTCGAGTCCCTGTTCCGCGCGAAGGGGTTCGGCAGGCCGGAGGTCGGTTCGTTCGCCGGTTGGACCCTTCTGTGTTACCCGAAGCAACTGCTGCCCGAAGTTCCGTGCTCGGTGTCTCGCTCAGAGGTTTCGGTCTACGCTTTCGGCACATTTGCCTACAAGGGGCTGGGCGTCAAAGGAAGCCTCGCGGCGCTGGCGGACGACTGCTGCCAGCCGGGGGGGGTGGAACGCCAAGCTCTGGCAGGTGCCTACAGCCTGCTCTGCTGCACGCCGACGCGTATCGAGTTCATCACCGACCGGATGAGTCTGTTCCACGTGTTCACAAACGACGACCAGACGATCTTCAGTTCTTCCTTTGCTGCCATGCTGAAAGCCAGGCCGGACAAGTACAAGTTGAATTTTGCGGCCGCTGTTGAGAATGCGCTGACGGGCTACATCATCGGGCCGGAAACGATCGTGCACGGCATCCACCTTGTGGACGCGCGTCACCGCAGGAAGATTCGGGCGGACGGCATCACCTTCCTTGAGAGTCGTGCCGATGAGCGCACATGCGAGCCCGTGAGAAGCGGAAGTTTCGATTCGTGCGTCGAGGAACAGTTGGCGGAGTTGGAGCACTACTTCGCGCAGTTCAGAAAACTCATCGACGAGGCGGGCGGAGTGGATATCGGCTTGTCGGGCGGCTATGACAGCCGCGTCTTGATCCTCCTGGCCAAAAAGCACTTCGAAAAGGTCTATGCGCACTCCCACTTCCATCGCGCAACAACCTCCGATGAGACCTGCGCTGGCAAGATCGCCGCCGCGCTCAACGTGCCGCTCTATCTCTGCTCGGAAGCCAAGCAGCCCGCCGACATGGGCGTCGATGAGTTCGAGCGAAATTTGGAGAACACGGCCGCTTTCAATGACGGGAGGGTGATTCACGACTACTCGTGGCTGGTGTATTTCCGGACGAGTTGGTATCGGGAAGCCGTGCTGCGTGACCTCCGGTTCGGGATGAACGGGCTGGGCGGAGAACTGTACCGCAACCATGACAACCACGGATATGGCTCAGTGGAGACGAGGAGCTGGATCAAGGCGCGGGTGCTGGGTGTAGGTGCAACGCTGGCGTTGTATGGGCCAGCCCTTGACGGTCTGGTCGACAGGGTTGTGAACAAGGCCGGGGTCGCGCTGGACGCAGACCTGTCCCGCAGGATCACGCATCATCAGACCCGGCGCTATTTCGGCGAGCTGTTCTCCATATACGGCGCGGCGGTGCGCATGAATATCGACAGCCAACTCGCCTACAGCCTGTCGCCGTTTCTTGACGCGGGGCCGCGGCTAGCCTCGTATCGGGCGCTTCCCCATCTGGGGCTCAACGGGCGGTTCGAGGCAGAAATGATCAAGCGCTTGAATCCTGCGCTCGCCGCCATTACGTCTACGTACGGCTACGCGTTTGACCGTCGCCCGCCGCTCAGTCGGATGGCGAAATGCTCGTTTCGCGGATGGGTGCCGCTCGGCGCGCAGAACGCGCTGAATGCGGTGCGCCGGAAACGGTCATGCGCGCCGTCTGCGTCCTATGAGCGGGTGTATGCCCAGCAGCCACTCGTGAGACGCGCAGTCGAGCTGATGCGCGCCCCCCGTTTCGGAATCGACTGGGACGCGGCGGTCTGCGATGAGATTCTGATCATGAGGATCGTGTCTGTCGGCATTATGCTCCTCAAGTACGAGGACTGCATCGATTTGGGCTAGACCGGCCCGCCGCCCGCGGAGCGGGCGTTAGCGATTGGTTAACGCGAGCGACGAACGATGAAGGTGTCGATAAGGTGCTGAGGTGAAGCCATGAACGAACGGCTGCAAGAAATGGTGCGTAGGTCGGCCCAGTTGGTCCGGTCTAATGCGTGGCTGTCAAAGCTCATGCCGGACTCGCTTGACCGCCTGATTCGCCGGCGGTTCTTTACCGTCGAGTATATCCTTCACATGGCGGAGCGCGAGATGCCGGTCAAAGGCCTTCCGGAGGCGTCTGACTACGAGTCCCCTTATCCGTGGAAAATCGGGGTCTTCAAAGACGTCTTTTTCAATCACACCTCCTACATCGCCGCCTGCCGCGAGCTGAAGGTGTCCTACAAGACGATCGACCTCTTCGCCTCGAACTGGGTTGAACAGGTGCGGGCGTCCGGGTGTGACGCGTTTGTCGCTTGGCCGAGTGAACTCATTCAAGAGTGGAAGCGCATGACGGACGAGCGCCTCCGCTTCCTGACGGAGCACCTGCGCAAGCCGCTCTATCCGAGCTACGACGCCCTTTGGCTTTACGGCTGTAAGGAGCGCATGCGCGATTGGCTCGACATCCATGGTTTTCCGCAGGTCAAGTCGTGGGTGTTTTACGAATTGGATGAGGCGCTGACGTTTCTCGCGACAGCGACGTATCCGCTGGTCTTCAAGCTGGACATCGGAGCCGCCGCGAGTGGGGTGTGGATCGCCAAAACCAGGAAAGATGCGCTGGCGTACGTGCAGACGGTGTTCGCAAAAGGTCTGATCGGCCGCCGTGCGGACGCGCGCGCACGCCAGTGGCGGCACATCCTGATCCAAGAATTTGTGCCGGATATCCGGGAGTGGCGCATCATCCGGATCGGCGACACGTATGTGGGACACGAAAAGGTCGCCAAAGGGGATTTCAATAGCGGTTCAGGCAAAGTCGGCTGGCTCGCGCCGCCGCGCGCGGCCCTCGAACTGATTCACGCTGTGACAGAGGCCGGAGGCTTTCGCAGCATGGATATGGATGTGTTCCAAACGCCCGACGGACGCTTCTTGATCAACGAGCTGCAGAGCGTGTTCGGCGCCTTCGACACGGCGCAGATGTACATCGACGGCGTGCCTGGGCGTTACAGGCGGATCAACGGCGACTACGTTTTCGAAGAGGGCCGCTTCTGCAAGAACGCGTGCTGTAATTTGAGGATTGAGGATTTGCTGGAGCTGTTGGGAAATTCTAAAATTCGGGAATTCTAAAATTCTAAAATGCGGGCAATCCAAAATGCGGGAATGAGGGAATACTAAAGCACCGGATTGAGTGACGACGATGGCATACGAGGCGTTTAAGAAACAACTTGAAGCGAGAACGCTGGCGTTTAGCGTTGAGCTGTTGAATTTCTTGTGCAAGCTGCCGCAGAGCCGGGTGTTCGTCGTGATCGTTACGCAACTGGCGAAGTCCGGCACATCAATGGGTGCCAACTATCGGGAAGCGAACCGAGCGGAGACGAGGGCCGATTTCACGCACAAGATTGGAATTGTCGAGAAAGAGAGTAGCGAAAGTGTGTATTGGTTGACGGTGCTGTCAAAGGTCAACTTCTTGGATGCTAGTTTTGAGCCAGAAGTTTTGGTTCTGCTCAAAGAGGCCAGCGAGCTACTTGCACTGTTCTCCACCATTAATCGCAAGTCGAAAGCATAATCCCGCATTTCAGCATTCCTGTATTCTCGCATTCTCGCATTCTCGCATTTTAGAATTTTAGAAATTCTCACAAAGGAGGTCAGTATGATCATCGGGACAGACAAAGAGCGAAAAGTGGATGGCAAGGGGCGTATTGTCGAATGGCGCGTGGGGGCGACTCCCGGAGCCGTTGAGCGCCTCGTCAAGCTCGGGCACCGCTACCTCGTGGAAACGGGTGCTGGCGTAGCGGCGGGTTTCACGGACGAGCGTTACGTGCGTGCCGGTGCCGAAATCGTCGCGACGCAGGCGGAGGTGTACGCGCGCGCCGACATGATCTACAAGGTCAAGGAGCCTCAGCGCTCGGAGTGGAACTTGTTCAAGAAGGGGCAGATCCTGTTCACGTACATCCACAGCGGAAACAGAGAAGAGATGTTGTCAAATCTCCTCCGGCACGAAGTCGTCGGTGTGGCGTACGAGGACGTTCAGCTCCCAGACGGCAGGCTGCCGATGCTGGAGCCCATGTCTGTAATTGCCGGGCACATCTCGCAGCAGCGCGCCTATCGGTATCTTCTGGCGGACGAGGGCAACATCGGGATCATCTCCGGCAATCTGGCTGGCGTGGCTCCTGCCAAGGTGGTCGTGATGGGGACGGGCTTTGCGGGCGAGGCTGCGATCCGCGAGGCGCAGGGTTCCGGGTCGCACGTGATCGCCCTTTACAAGGACGGCTTTGCGCGCGCCGAGCGCATCATGCGCAACTATCCCGGCGTGATCTGTCTGCGGTCTTCGCCCGACAATGTGCGGCGTGCGCTGGACGGCGCGCATGTGCTCAACAACTGCATGACCTGGCCAATCTCGCTGCGCAACGAGGTCTTGGTCACCTCAGAGATGCTGTCGCTTATGGACGATCACGGCATCGTGGTCGACGTGTCGGCCGAGTTGCAGGGCGGGCTGGAAAGCACGCGAGGGGTGCATACGTCGCACGCGGAGCCGACCATCCAAATCGCCGGCAAGACGCACTACGTGGTGCCGAATATTCCTGCGATCGTCGCGCGGGCGGCGTCGGAAGCGCTGGTCAACGCGACACTGCCCTGGGCAGAGATTCTGGCCGCCGGTTGGGACTGGAGGGTCGCCAAGGCGGAGTCGCCTCTGTACCTTGGCACGACCTGCGCCGGGGGCAAGGTGATCAACGCGGTCGTCAAAGAGTGGTACGAGAGCCTGCATTGAAGGCGAATTTGTCGGTCTGAGCATTCTGTGTTCCGGCCCCTGAATCCCGTATTCATGAGTGGTTGCGATACGAAAGGTGTTGTCGTCCAATGAGTTCAGAGACCATGTTCGTACGCGACGTGCGCCCCGGGGAGGTCGAGCGCGCTTGTGGCGGCCGGGAGCCGTTGACAGCATCGGAAAGGTGGCTGGCTGCTTTTCCTGGCCGGCTGAGAGTCCTCGGCGTATTCGATGGCGAGGAGCTGCAGGCTGTGTTTGTGCTTCAGGATCGGCGCAGGCTGCTGACGCGCGTCATCACGGACGCGCCCCTGTCACCGCACTGTGGCCTGACGTTCCGAGAATATGCCGGGAACACGGAAAAGTGCAACAGTTGGCGCAAGCGCGTGATGACGGCGATTGCAGGCTATGTGGGCCAGAACCG
This sequence comes from uncultured Lentisphaeraceae bacterium, assembly GCA_964386865.1. GTDB lineage: Bacteria > Verrucomicrobiota > Kiritimatiellia > RFP12 > UBA1067 > CAYLUN01. The sequence goes on from CAYLUN010000021.1 coordinate 20,853, forward strand.
GTGGGGAGTCGCATCGCTGACCTTTCCGGACTGGGTCGGCGACTTCCAGCCGTTCGTCTGGCGAGGGTTCAAAGTCGTCGTCCGATACACCTACCAGATTACCCTTGGCGGTCGGGCCGATGAGGCGCTGCTGGCCGAGATGAGTTCAAATCGGCGCAACGAGATCCGTAACGGACATAAGAAAGGGCTCCGCGCAGCGCTCTGTTCAGACGCGCAGGTGATCGAGAGCCTGGTGGAGAAGAGCCTGTCCAGGCAGGGGGTCGCCTCTGCTCTGCAAAACGCGCACTCGCTGCTGACCGCTTTTGCGACGCCGGACAACTCGTTCGCCTATGTGACCTACAAAGAAGAGCGGCCCGTGGCGGTCTGCTTCTGCATGTATGATGCCCGGCGCGCCTACTACTTGCTCGGCGGGGTGGACGACGAGCATGGGGTTTCCTCGGCCGCGCCACTGGCGGTGTTCGGATGCATCCGCCATGCGCGTGAGAAGGGCTTAGAGCTCTTCGATTTTGAAGGCTCCATGGTGCCCGGCATCGAGCAGTACTTCCGGAGCTTCGGCGGCGCGCTGATCCCTCTTTGCCGGGTTGTGAAGGCCAGTCTGCCGATCGAACTGGCGCTGAAGCCATTCAAGCGGGCCTTGTTCTAGCCCGTCTGACCTCCGACCTCCGACCTCTACGAGAGCTCTTCCCTGTATGCGTTCACTTTGCATCATATCGCGCGGATATCCGCATCGGCAGAATCCGATCTCCTTCCCATTCGTTCGCCAGTTCGCCCATGCGGCCGCCCGGCAAGGCGTCAAGGTGACCGTGATTGCGCCATTGCCGTTTCATGTGGCGTGGCGGGGTCACGAACCGGAGCATGCTGTTGAAGAGGTTGCGGGAGGGCATGCGGTAGACGTCTTCTATCCACGGTACCTGTCCACGTCGTCGCGTCAGGTGGCGGGCTGGAATACGGCCCGGCTTGGGTTTGAACTTTTCTGCCGGGCGGTGCGGCGTGTCCTGCGTAAACGGATGCAGTCCAAGCCGGATGCGCTGTACGGGCACTTCCTCTACATGGGGGGGGCGGCGGCGGTGCGGATGGGCGTTGAGTTGGGCATTCCGGCTTTTCCGATGGTGGGCGAGGGCCTCCTCAACACCATGGATGCGTTCGGCAAGGAAAGGGCCCTTCGCGATTTTTCGCGTGCGACCGCGTTCATGGCCAACTCATCCTGTCTGGCCGGCTTGCTACAGCAGGATCTCGGGGTTCGCCCGGACGAAATCGGAGTCTTTCCAAATGGCATCGATCACAGGGCCTTCTATCCCCGCGACAAGGCGGCCATGCGGGCGAAGTACGGTTTGCCCCTGGACGCGTTGCTGGTGATCTGCGTGGCCTTCCAAGACGTGCAGAAGGGCCCCGTGCGGGTCGGCGAGGCCATTCGCGGCTTGGCCGGAGTCAAGGGTGTCTTCCTTGGAAAAGGGCCGAATCCGCCGCAGTCCGAGAACGTCATCATCAATCGGTCGGTGCCGCACGGAGAGGTTCCGGAGTGGCTCTCGGCGGCCGACGTCTTTGTTTTGCCGAGCACGTTCGAAGGGTGCTGCAACGCCGCCTTGGAGGCGATGTCATGCGGACTGCCCGTCGTCAGCTCGAACGGGACGTTCAACGACGATATTCTCACCCCGGACGTGGCTTTTCGCGTTGACCCTCTCGATGTGCCGGCTATTCGAGCGGCGATTGTGCGCCTGCGCGACGAACCCGGTTTGCGGACGCGTATGGGTGAGGCCGCCTTGCGGTGGTCGGATAATTTCGACGCCGACAGGCGGGCGCGTCGCATGCTGGACTACATGCGGGCGAAGTCGGCCGGAGCGGGCCCGCGCTCGCAGGCGTGACCGACGTGCCCGCTCTCGGTCTGTGCGGGAGTCACAGTGTTCTAGCGCTCTAGAGATCGTGTTCCGGACTATGAGCAAACCCAAAATATGCCTCGTCGAGCCCTGTCACAGTCATGAAGAGGTTCTGTTCCCGCTGATCGAGCTGCTGCGAGACGACTACGATGTGACCGTGTTGGCGCCGCAGTCCCTGCTCGACGTCGACCTGCTGAGTCGCACGCGAGCGCTCTATCGGGCGGTTCCGTTCACGTGGGATCAGAAAGCGACCAAGTGGCGCCGGCTGTTGCGCCTGCCGGGCAAGTACCTGCAGATCCGGCGGCTTATCGCTTCGAGCCGACCCGACCTTGTGCTGTTCAACTCAACCTACACGTGGGTGGACCTTCTGCTGATCGCCTGCCTCTTCGGCCATCTCCCGAAGGCGCAGATTGTCCACGAGTTTCAACCGTTTCTCAGGCCGGGGATGCGGTGGCTCTACAATCGGTTTGGCCTGAGCCTTGTGATTTCGGAAGAGGTTTTTGACTACGTGTCGAAACGACACCCAAACTACCCATCGCTGGACTATTTCCTGCCTATTTACTTCTCCGCGTTTGAGCAAGCCTGCCGCCATGAAGCGCCGGCGGAAAAGGGAGCGGAAAAGCCGCTGCAACTGGGGGTTTTCGGCTCGGTCGACAAGGCGCGGCGCAACTACGATGGGTTGTTACAAAGTCTAGCGGCCTGGAGCCGGCTCGGGCGGAAGGCCTGTTTTCAGATACACTTGGTCGGGAAGTTGCCTGCGGAATACCGCGACTTCATTCGGGCGAATCGGATCGAGCACCTCGTGCGGTACTCGGACACCTTCGTGCCGTTTGACGCCATGTTTGAGACGCTCCAGAGCGTAGATATTGTCCTGTTTCTCATTGACGCCTCGGTGAGGGACTGCGACGTCTATAACCGCTACAAAATCACGGGATCGTCGACGTTGATCAAGGGATTCAAGAAGGTCTGTGCCTCGTCGCGCGATTTTCGCGTGGATGCCACGCTCACTGACACATGCGTCTATTATGACGGAGCGCAGGTCGAGCAGCTGTTTGCACAGATCGAAAGCGGCCAGATAACCCGCGACCTTATTCGCGCCATGGAAGCCCGGTATGCGGGTGCTGAGTATCTCCAGAAAGGACGGCAGCAGGCTCGGCTTGTTGGCGCACTGAGGCGCCTGAGTGGCGGGATCCGGATGTGAGCGCGATGACTGATGCGGATCAAGTGATAGCGGCGCGGCGCGCCTATGTCGCCAGCCTGGTGCTGGGCGTGGCTGGCGGCGCGGCATCGGCTGGGGGCGTCCAGCTCGAGCGGGACGGCCTTCGCATAGGCGGGCAAGTCGCCGTGCCCGCAGACGAACTGGACAGGATGTTCGCAGCCGTGACGCTCCAGCGCGAAGTCGATACGGGCCGCCTGGACAGCATGGGGATGTTCGACGAGTCGGCTGCTACGTGGAGCCTCTCGCAGCCGCTTGTTCAGCTTCGCGGGCTGGACGTCGCACGGCGGCTGGGGCGCCCTGCAGAGGCCGGCGCAGCTGGCGGGCGGTTTCGCGTTGTCATTACGCACGATGTGGACCGGACCACGTTTCGAGAGCCGACAACAATCGTGAAGAGCGCGCTCCGGAGTCTGAAGCGGATGCGGTGTGAAGCAGCCCTTCGCGCCTCGCTCTCACACCAGTCGCTGTACAGGGTGTACGAGTGGATGCTGGCGCGCGAGCGTCACTATGGAGTGGAGGCCACGTTCTTTGTGCTTTCCGGGCCCTACGGGCTCCGGCGCTATTCGAGTCGGGCCGACATCCGGTGGGCCGCCTCAAGGGAGCTTGTTCGGCTGATTCGCGACGCAGGCATGTCCATCGGCCTGCACGGGAGCTACTACGCGCGCGAGCGCAGCAGCTACCGGGAGGAAAAAGAGCGCGTGGAAGATGCGATCGGCGCGCCCATCACCTGCCATCGCAACCATTACCTCCGGTTCGACCCCGTGCAGATGTGGAGGCAGCTGGAAGACGCGGGCATCCGCACCGATTTCAGCGTGGGCTTCAACTACCGCTTGGGTTTTCGCGCCGGGTGTGGCACTATCTATCCGGGCTTTGACCTCACCCGGAATCAGCTGTCGAATGTGGGCTCTGTGCCGCTTCTGTTCATGGACGGCGTATTGGGTGGCGCGGATCGGCGTGCGCTCTTGCAGGGGCTTCGCTCCGCCCTGGAAGAGGTCAAGCGCATCAGCGGCTGTGTGTCGCTGCTGTTTCACCCGGAGTTGTTTGTGACTGACCCGTCGTTGATGGATGTGTTCGAAGAGGTTTTGCAGATGTGTGTAAGTCTGGGAGCGGATCTGTCGGGTGACCTGCCGCCAGTGCCGGCGGCGCTGCGCGGGCGAGCGTCTGTCTGCGCGATAGGGGACAAGACATGTGTGGCATAGCAGGCGCCTGTTCGTTCGGGTCGGCGGCGGAGCACCGGGCCCGAATCGAGAGAATCGTTGCGGCTCAACATCGGCGCGGCCCCGATTTCCAGGCGACGGAGGAGATACAGGGGAAGCGCCTCGGCGTCGTGTTGGGCCACAACCGGCTGTCGATCATCGACCTTTCCGCGGTCGGCAATCAGCCCATGTGGGACAGCGAGCGGCGCGTCTGCATCGTTTTCAACGGTGAAATCTACAACTACGTCGAGCTGCGGGCCGAGCTGCTGGCGCACGGGCATCGGTTCGTCAGCCACAGCGACACCGAAGTCATACTCGGCGCGTATAAGCAGTGGGGGACGGAAGCGTTTGCCCGCTTCAACGGCATGTTCGCCTTTGCGCTATTCGATGTGGCTGGCGAGCGCATCATCTTGGCGCGCGACCGGTTCGGCGTCAAGCCTCTCTACTACGCGGAGCGTGGGGATTCGCTGCTCTTCGCCTCGACGGCGTCGGAAATGTCTCGCGCGCTGGGACTGAGCCCGGATCTGGATTATGCCGCGAAGGGTGTGCAATACGGGCTCTACGAGCACGACGACGCGGCGCCCTACTTAGGTATGAAGGCCCTTACGCCCGGCCACTGGATGGAGGTTCGCCCGGCCACCTCGCAGCGGCTCATGGTTCGGACGAGTTCCTACTACGATTTTCGCGCGCATGTGGCGGCGCAGGTTGACGCGCTGGCGGCGCAGCGGGCGGAACAGTTAGTGGCGGCGGTTGCCGACCTTCTGGAAGACGCCGTGCGTATTCGTCTGCGGTCGGATGTGCCTGTTGCCGTATCGCTCAGCGGGGGGCTGGACTCCTCAACCGTGGCGGCGCTTGCGGCGCGGCACCCCCAAGAGCGGCTCCACGGGTTTACCTATGGCCACCCTCAGGAGGCGACATCCGAGGGGCCGCTGGCTGCGCAGCTGGCTCGGATGGCAGGTATTGACGTCACGTACGTCTGGCCGACAGTCGAGGAGGTCTGCACGGCGTATCGGGAGTGCCTGAGTGCCCAAGTTGGCCCCTTCCCTGGAGGGAGCATCATTGCGCAGAACTTGGTCTTCAAAGCTGCGCGAGCCGAAGGATTCAAAGTGCTGCTCGGCGGGCAGGGCGGCGATGAGGCGTTCATGGGCTATCGGAAGTTTCAGCTCTTCCACCTCAAGCGGTGCCTGGCGCAGAAACGGTATGCGGGCGCGCTTGCCTTCGCGCTCACGCTGCTGCCGACCCTCATGGCCGAGCGCTGGCGCTGGGCGAGTTCGTGGCAGAACCGTAACCGCTATTTAAAGGCGAAGGGGCTGTCAACGGTGCTGCGCTTGCCGCAGGTCGAGCTGCCAATAGGCTATTCGCCGACTGCGCCCCTTCGCGACCGCCAGCTCCTGGACGTCACGCTCGCCAGCCTGCCCACGCTTCTGCGCTACGAGGACAGCAACTCGATGGGCAACAGCATCGAGAGCCGCCTGCCCTTCTTGGACTACCGCGTAATGGAGTTCGGCGTGGCGCTGCCAGAAGCGCTCAAGCTTCGTGGCGGGCATGGCAAGTGGATTGTCCGAGAGGCAGTCACGGGCAAAATTCCCGACTCGATCCGCATCGCTCGCTTCAAGAAGGGCTTTAACGTCCAGCAAGACCGGTGGATCGACGGGGGACTTGGCGCCTCGATACGAGTGCTCCTGCACGAAAATGTGAACCGCGTGACAGACTACATCGCCAAGGATACTGACCTTGACGGGGTCTTCTCTGACGCCGCCTTGAAGACGCGGCCGTCTGCATTTTCGGAGGCGACCGCGCTGCTCTGGCTGGCTATGTCACGATAGAACCGTAGAGTCTGCAATTATGTTGTGCGCTCCCAAGCGAGCGTCCAAAAGCATAAGTAGAGAAGAAAGAAATGAGAATAGTCGATGATTGCTCAGGAACCTTAAGCAAGATAAGTGATCTTCTGTCCAGTATAGTGTCCGGTGGCGTGTCCAACGTTGTTTGACAATTGAGGGTGAGAGAGTATGTATATCGGTGGTAATAGTGTGATGGTGCGGCAAGGTAGTTTGACCAAGCTGAGACCATGGTGGACAGAGTTAGATCGGTTGATTCTGTTTGCGTTCGTCGCTGGAACCGGGTTGCTTTCCGCTTTCAATGCGCAACGAATATTGGGGTTCGTGATGATTGCTGCGTTGTGTGTCAATCTTGTAGCACGCAAGAAGGGCCAACTACTTCCCGTACGATCATATCCTCCTGAAATGATTTGCTACACCCTGTGGGCCGTGTGGACGGGGCTGACCGGGGTCTTGGTAGTAATCAATATGCCGTTGTTTTGGGCAACGTATAGGGTTATCCTGCAGATGGTGGTGATGATCTGGACAGTTTATGGACTCATCCGCCTGAAAGAAACACCGCAAGTTGTGCTCGCGGGTCTTCTAACATGTGGAGTTGTTCAAATGATTCCAGCTATGATGGGCGTGACTCAACTTGTGGAGTCGAAAGTGGATGGCCAGATCACAGGCATCGCGAATAATCCCAATGTGCTGGGGTTCGCGGTCGTATTGGGGGCGATGTCTGGACTTATCCTCTGGAACACGCGAACACCATATCCGCTCTTGCGAAAAGCGTTCTTTCTGGCCATTGTGGTGGGAAGCGGCTATGTTGCAACCATCAGCGGGTCTCGAAAGACCGTCTTGATATATGCTGTGCTCATCTTGATATGGGCCGTCTTTATTCTACCGAGGGGTCGTGGCGCCAGAGTGTTTTTACAAAAAATTACCGCAATTGCCATGCTCGGGGTGACCTTGATTGTCATTTCTCCTTTGGTCATGCAAAAGACCTCATTTGGCACACGCTGGGGACAATTCATGGAAGAAGGTGGAGGTGACATTAAGGAGTCGTGGAGGAGCAATCTGCGCTACGAAATGTATATGGCTGGTTTTGAGATGTTTCGCGCGAACCCGATAGCGGGTGTTGGCCTAGGCCAATTTCAAGCGATGTTTGCAACCGGACAGTACTCTCACTCAGACATTGTTGAGTCGCTGTCAACGACCGGTTTTGTGGGTTTCATTCTTTATCAGAGTTTCTATGTTCTGTTACTCCTTAGGTTGCGCGTGTTAGCTCTATTAAGCCAAAGTCACGAGGAACGATATCAGTATAGAACCATGGCTTTGGCGATTTTCGTGATCGTCCTCTTTGGCCTGGGAGGTGTGCATATGAATTCGCAACCGATTTTTGTGTTCTTGGCAACTGTTTCTGCATACACATGGACGAGACTGCATCAGAAGCGGCGGGACTATAACGCCATGATATCACAGCCCGGTTATATGGACGATGCGCGTATGGCGCCGACGCACCCAGGTCGCTGGTGATTGAGATGGGCTTAAGCACGGAGAGGAGATCAGCGGCGTGGATGAGTCTGACTGTGTAAGTTGGAGAGCTGGAAGACGAGCATGAACATTCTCTTGATCAACCATAACGCGGGTTCGCTGCGCCATGGTATGGCGTACCGCCCCTACTATTTCGCCCGCGAATGGGTGAGGCTCGGGCACCGCGTGCGCATGGTTGCCGCAGGTTTTTCGCACGTGCGGGGCAAGCAGCCGCTCTGCGAAGGGCGGCCGGTCGCACAGCGTACTGTGGAGATGATCGACGGCATCGAGTACGTCTGGTATCCCACGCCTGCCTATCAGGGCAACGGCGTCAGGCGCGTGCTAAACATTGGCGCTTTTCTGGGCCGGGTATGGGCGGATGCGCGAAGGACTGTGGCGGAGTTTCGACCGGATGTGGTCATCGCATCGAGCACGTATCCGATGGATATTTGGGTTGCCAAGCACATCGCGAAACAGGCGCAGGCAAAATGGATTTTTGAGGTGCATGATCTGTGGCCGCTGTCGCCGATCGAGCTAGGAGGCATGTCGCCGCGGCATCCGTTCATCCAGCTGTGCCAGTGGTCGGAGAACGCGGCCTACCGGGATGCGGATATCGTGGTCTCGATGTTGCCGAAAGTCCATGGCCACATGGCGGATCACGGGCTGGATCTGCGCAAGCTGCACATCATCCCCAACGGCATCTCCGCAGATGACTGGCAGGGCGAGGGGCAGCCCATATCCGGGGAATTGAGCAGCTATCTCGAGAGCCAGCGCAGCGGCGGGAATCTCATCGTGGGCTATGCGGGTTCGCATGGGCTGCCGAACGCGCTCGACTTCTTGTTGGACGCCGCGAAACGGGTCGCCGATCAGCCGATCCGCTTTGTGCTGGTTGGCGACGGCCACGAGAAGGCCCGTCTGAAGAAGCGGGTCGCGGATGAGAGGCTGGACAACGTCAAGCTGTTCGACCCGATACCCAAGGCGCAGATACCGGCGTTGTTGCGAGGCTTCGATATCGCGTATATCGGATGGAAGCGGACGCCGATTTACCGGTTTGGCATATCGCCGAACAAAATGATGGACTACATGATGGCGGGCTGCGCCGTCCTGCATTCCGTGGAGGCCGGAAATGATCCCGTCGCTGAGGCGGATTGCGGGCTGACGGTTGAGCCCGAGTCGCCGCAGGCGATTGCCGACGGCATCCTCGCATTGGCCCGACTGAGCGTGCAGGAGCGGAAGGCGCTGGGCGCGAGGGGACAGCTGTATGTGCAGAGACATCTCACCTATCCGGTTCTCGCCGAAGACTTCCTGCGGGTTATGTCGACCGAAGCGAAACAAGTCTAGCCGATCTGCGAAGCGACTCGTGCACGATGATGAGCCGGGTGTGGGGCGCCTGATTGGCGGCGAACACCCGGTTTTGTCCTGTTAGGGATTGGAGCGCACCTCGTACATGCATGCGAACCTGGTCATCACAAAACTGGATGTGGGCGGCATGGAGCGCGTTTGCATGACGCTGTGCAACCAGTTTGTGAAAAGGGGCCGGTCGTGCACGCTCTATGCCCTCTATCCGGCGGGGCCTTCACGAGATCAGCTGTCGCGCAAGGTCGACTATCGCGAAATACTCCGCCCTGCGCGACGCGCGATGGGTGTGTTCATCCGGATAGCGAGGCGAGATCCTCACGCCCCCTTCTTGGCCTTCGGGATCGAGATCTTCGTGGCCCTGGTCCTTCTCAAATGGTGCGGGCTCATCAGGAATCGCATTTACTACAGGGAGTCGACCTCGCTGGATCACTATTACTCGTGGTATTGGCGCGCCTGGATGCGGCTGACGATCCCCGGGGGCGACGGTGTGATGCTGCAGAGCGAGGCGAGCCGCGAGGCGTTCCGGGCGCATCACATCCGAGCCCGGCGATTCGCGGTCATTTCAAACCCCTGTGTGCTGGCTGAGAGCGAGGCGGCTTGTCGTTTCCATCTGCCAAAGCCAGAGGGGCCCCTTCGGTTGGTGTCGGTCGGACGGCTGGCGCAAATCAAGGGACACCTGCGCCTAGTCGCCGCGTTTGGAGGCCTCGAGCGCACGCGGCCTGGCTCGGTGCTGACGCTGGTAGGTGATGGCGAGGAGAAGGCGAAGCTACGCGCGCTCGTTCAATCGCTTGGGCTCCAGAATTCGGTCAGGTTCATCGACCGCGCCCCTGATGTTCGAGCGGTTTACCGCGAGGCGGACATCTTTGTTCTGCCGTCGTACTTCGAGGGCCTCTCCAACGCGCTGATCGAGTCCCTCGTTTGCTCTTGCCCCGTGCTCGCCTTCGGTGGCGGCGGATCGCGCGAGTTTCTGGAGCGTTTGGGGCTTCAGGCGTTCTGGTGCGATGACGTGGCGTTTGAAGATAGCTTGCTTGACGGCGTCCGCCGAATTTGCGCGTCAGAGGAAAGCCAGTGGGCGCACGCCTGGCGGGCGTTAATGGGGCAGGTGAACCCCCAGCGTGTGGCCGAGCAAGTTTGGCATTTTATGTCCGGGGAAAGCGAGTTAGAAGATGCGTAAGATCCGCCAGCTGATAAAGGCGCTGAAGTGGCAGCGCCAGGTGAGAGCAGCGCTGTCGACGCAGCTGGCCCTGCTCGATAATCCGTCGGCCTGTACGCTGGGGGGGCTGACGGATGAGGAAGAGCGGCGGGTCGCCGAGCTGACTCGGCTCGCCGACGCACATGTGGGGCCGATTGTCGAGTTCGGAACGCTTTTCGGGTTGACTACGCGGCTCATCGCCGCCGAGGCGCCAGCCGCGCGCAAGGTGATCACGGTCGACAATTTCTGCTGGAATCCATTCGGCCTGCCGCCCGCTCAGCAAGAGGGGTTCTCCAAGCGGGTTTTGCGGAGTGAGCTTGCGACCGGCAGAGTCGAATTATACGTAGGAGACAGCGCCACGTTTCGGAACACGTATCGGGGTGAAACACCCTCGATGGTCTTCATCGATGCCGATCACACATACGAAGCGGTGCGGGATGAGATCGCCTGGGCGAAGGCGTTAGGGGTGCCCGTAATCTCCGGACACGATTATGGCAACGCGCGCTTCGGCGTGACGCGTGCGGTAGATGAGGCGTTCGCGGCGTGCGTGGAAGTATGTGGAACTGTGTGGTCGTGGTATGGCACGGGGAGCAAGTAGGCTGCAAGGCGTCGTGCGACAAGCCAGCACGCGTCGCAGAGCACAGCGGAAAACATGAGGATTGTCCACATCATTGCGGGGCTGCCGAAGGCGGCGGGCATGGCTGAAGTCGTTCTGCTGCTGGCAGCTGAGCAGCGTAAGCGCGGCCACGAAGTCGTTGTAGCAACCGTTGGTCCAGCCGAAGCGGACAGCGTGCAGAAAGCCTCTGGCGCTGGTGTCACGGTGCATGCGGCTCGCAGGTCATGGCCCCATGCCTTCTGCTTTTCGCGCGAATTGACAGCCCGGCTGGGGTCGTGGATTAAATCCGCCAATGTCGTGCATGTGCATGGGTGCTGGACGTTCCCGATGTGGTGGGGGTGCCGCGCGGCGCTGAGGGCGGGAATACCGCTAGTGCGTTCCCCTCATGGGAGTCTCGCGCCTGAGCGCCTGGCAATCTCGCGTTGGAAAAAGGTGTTTGCCGGGTTGCTTTTTGAACGGCGGTCATTTGCGCAGGCGGCCATCATTCACGCGACGTGCGAGGCAGAGGCGGCGGGGGTTCTGAGCTACCTGTCGGGGCGAGCAACAGTTCTAAAGTGCGAGAGTTCTAAAGTTCTAACATGCGGGGAAGCGGAAATTTTAACGTGCGGGACTGCTCACGAGCAAAACGGCGGGCGAGACGATTGCCCGCGGGTGGTCGTGATAGCGAATGGAGTCGAGCTTGAAGCGTTCAGCGCGAAACGCGACCGGGCCGCTCTGGAGCGGCGCTGGCCGGCGTGCATCGGAAAGCGCGTGGCCTTGTTCCTGTCGCGGCTGCATCCGATCAAAGGAGCCGATCTGCTGGTGGACGCGTGGGGGCTGGCGAGAAGTTCTAAAGTTCTAAAATGCGAGAGTTCTAAAGTGGGGCCTTGTCAGAATGTGGGTGTGCGGGAGTCTGAGGATCGGGTGGCGTCAACGGACTGTAGAACTGAAAATTGGCATCTTCTGATCGCCGGCCCGGATGAGTTGGGCACGCTGCAGCGGTTGCGAGAGCAGGTGCAGCGGTTGGGGCTGGAAGGCAGCGTGACGTTTTGCGGGCCGCTCTATGGTGCTGAACGTGCGGCGGCCCTGGCGGCGGCCGATCTGTTCGTGCTGCCGACGCGCAATGAGAATTTCGGGATTGTTGTCGCGGAGGCGTTGGCGAGCGGAACACCGGTCATCACCACGAAAGGCGCGCCGTGGGCGGAGCTGCTGGGCCGTTCTGCCAGTTCTAAAGTTCTAACGTGCGAGAGTTCTAAAGTTGGGGAAGCGGCTGGCGTACAGTCGGCAGCGGCAGACGGCAGTCAACAGTCGCAAGACAGGTGTCAAAACAACTGCAGAACTTTTGAACTCCCGAACTTTAGAACTGTTCCCGACCGCAGCGGCTGGTGGGTGGAGGTCGGCGCAGAGCCGCTCGCCGCGGCGCTCACAGAGGCCATGAGCCTGACGGATGAGGAGCGGCGTGCGATGGGCGAAAATGGGCGGAGGCTGGTCGAGGCGAAGTACCAGTGGCCGATGATCGCGAAGGCGATGGAGAAGGTGTATGGGGGGTGTGTGAGAAGTTCTAAAGTGCGGGAGTATTAAAGTGCGGGAGTCGGCAGTAGCAGTGGGCCGTAGCAGTGGCAGTGGGCAGTAGCAGTGGGCGTGCGAGAGAGTTAACCGCCAATCACGCGAATGGTGCGAATCAAAAGCGCACAGCGAACAGGCTTAGATCATTGAAATTTGGGCGTGACAATACCAGATTTCAATGATATAACATGTCCATGATTTCTCGGAGCACATATCTCGACGCGATTTCGCGGGGCTTCAAGCGGAGCCCGATCGTTTCGCTTCTAGGGCCTCGCCAGTGTGGAAAGACCACACTCGCGCGTCAGTTTATGCAGCGCCAGACCTCTGAAAAGGTCTCCTGGTTCGATCTCGAGTCGCCAAAAGATCTGACGCGTTTGCAGAATCCGGAGCTGACGCTGTCGAAATGTCGCGGCTGGGTGGTGCTGGACGAGATTCAGCGCATGCCGACCCTTTTCCCGGTTTTGCGCGTGTTGGCGGACCGTCCGGACAGGCCAGCCAGATTCCTGATTTTGGGGAGCGCCTCGCCGCAGATTGTCCGCGCATCCTCCGAGTCGCTCGCTGGCAGGGTCGCTTTTGTGGATCTCTCCGGGTTTAAGCTGGCCGAGGTCGGCGCCGAGTCCCAAGACCAGCTCTGGACGAGGGGCGGCTTTCCTCTGTCCTTTTTTGCGGAATCGGATACGGACAGTTTCGCTTGGAGGGAGGATTTTATCCGAACCTTTCTGAGTACGGACTTGCCCGCGCTGGGGCTGTCGGTTCCGACAGCCAACATTCGCCGTTTCTGGTACATGCTGGCCCACTATCACGGGCAAACGTGGAACGGTTCGGAAGTCGGGCGCTCATTAGGGCTTGACCATAAAACGGTCAGCCGGTATCTCGATATTCTGTCGGGGGCGTATCTGATACGTCAGCTCGCGCCATGGTTTGAAAATATCAGCAAACGTCAGGTCAAGGCTCCGAAAATCTACTTGCGAGACACCGGTCTATTGCACACGTTGCTCGGCATTCACTCGGAGGAGGAGTTGCTGACGAATCCCAAGCTTGGCGCTTCTTGGGAAGGGTTTGTGCTTGAACAGATCATGATGCAGTGCCCGAGGACGGAAACCTATTTTTGGGGAACCCACTCAGGCGCGGAAGTGGATCTCTTGCTCCGCAAAGGCCAAGGCTTTGTCGGTGTCGAGGTGAAGCGGAACGAAGCGCCAACGGTGACTCCGTCGATGCGCAGCGCGGTAGAAACGCTTCACCTCCAGGAGCTGTGGGTGGTGTATCCGGGCGTGGAGTCGTTCGCGCTGACAGAACAGATCACGTGTCACTCGCTGGCCAGCGCGCTTGAGCTATTACGGCTGAAGGGCTAGCCCTCGATAGGGTGCCCCCTCGGGCGCCAACCGCTTACACCCTCGCGGCCAGGGCCAACGCATCTAATGAATAGCCGCGGATTTTCGCAGCCAACCTCGCTTGACGGTGTTGGGGACGAGGAGTATGATTTAATCTGAAATGAATGAAAGCGAGGCGTTTGTATGATGACCGCTACGGTTGGAAGCCGGTTTCAGGTTGTGATCCCGAAGGAAGGGCGCGAAGGTCTGGGGATCAAGCCCAATAGCCGTGTGAATGTGGAGGCGCGTCCTGATTGTCTGGTCTTGTTCCCCGTGACCAGCCGTAGGCTGAGAGGACTTGGCGCCGACCTAGCCGACGGCACGGATGCGACGGATTACGTGCGGCATCTGCGCGAGGAATGGGGGAGGCGTCCGTGAAGACGTCTGCCTGCCTCAAGGGGGTTCGCGGTGTCGTCTTTGACACCATGGTGCTGATCTACCTTCTGGAGGATCATCCCGTTTACGCGGCGGTTTGCGAGAAGCTGTTCGCTTGGGCGGAGGCCGGGGCGTTTGCGGGTGCGGTCTCGCCCGTGACGATGGCCGAGCTGGTCGTTAAGCCCCTGCGTGCTGGGCGTGCGGATTTGGCAGACCGGTATCAAGCGGCACTGCGGAATCTCCCAAATGTGACCCTGTGTTGTTTTTCTTGGCAGACGGGGGTGATGGCCGGAGCGCTTCGTGCCAAATACGGATTGGCCTTGCCGGATTTGTTTCAGGTCGCCTGTGCGCTGGAGAACGGCGGGACGCTGATCACGAATGACAAGGCTCTCAAACGGGTCAGCGAAGTGCGTGTTGTGCTGCTGGATGAAATAGGGTAAGGCGTTGGATCGGCAGCGGAAGCGTGAGTAGAAAGAGCGGAGCAATCGGCCGTGGGCAGTGGGCGGCAGAGAGAATCTCTCACAGCGGCACAGAGCGTACAGAGGGCGGGGTCAACAGTTAACCTGTCAAAAAATAAAAGTGATTTTCAGAGCGTTCATAACCGAGTTGGAGACGCGGTTGAAAGAGCCGGACGCCTTGATTCAGGCTGTTTTGGGGCCGCGGCAGGTCGGGAAGACGACCGGCGTTAAACAGTTTTAGAAAACTCTGTGGCCGCTGCGCCTCTGTGAGAGATGAAGGAGCAACATGAATTTGAATTTCGATTTGGAACAGTTCATCCGGGAGAAGGTCACCAAGCGGGAGCGGAGCCTGCTGGCAGAGGATTTCGCGCGCTACGACGCGGAGCTTCACGCGCGGCTAGACGGCAAGCGCGTGCTGGTGATCGGCGGGGCGGGCTCGATCGGCTCGCACTACATCAAGGCGCTGCTGCGCTTCGACGTGGCCTCGCTCTGCGTGGTGGACATCAATGAGAACGGCCTGACGGAGCTGGTGCGCGATCTGAGGAGTGCGGGCGTCTACCGGATGCCGAAAGACTTCGTCACCTATCCCGTGAACTTCAGCGACCGCGTGTTCGAGAAGCTGTTCCGGGCGCGCGGGCCGTTCGACGTGGTGGCGAACTTCGCCGCCCACAAGCACGTGCGCAGCGAGAAAGACGTGTTCTCGATTGAGGCGATGGTCGAGAATAACGTACTGCGCGCGCGCGGCCTGCTAGACCTGCTGCTGTCTGCGCCGCCGCAGCATTTCTTCTGCGTCTCGACAGACAAGGCGGCCAACCCCGTGAACATCATGGGTGCGAGCAAGAAGCTGATGGAGGAGCTGATCATGGCGTACGCGGACCGGCTGCCGATCAAGACGGCCCGGTTTGCGAACGTGGCGTTCTCGAACGGCAGTTTGCCGCTCGGGTTCCTCGAGCGCCTGTCCAAGCGCCAGCCGTGGGCCTGCCCGCTCGGGATCAAGCGGTTCTTCGTTTCTCCGATCGAGTCCGGGGAGCTTTGCCTGATGGCCTCGGTCATGGGGCAGAGCGGCGACATCGTCTTCCCCAAGCTGGACGAGGTGCGGGACATGATCCCCTTCGATCAGGTGGCGGTAGACCTGCTGCACGCGCTGGGCATGGAACCCGACGTGTGCCGGACGGAGGATGAGGCGCGGGAGAAGATGAGCGAGATTCTAAAATGTGAAAATTCTAAAATGCTCAGTTGCAAGAGCCAGCAAGCGGTGGCAGATTCTCGAATTTCTTCCTGGCCCGTCTACTTCTTTGAGTCGGACACGAGCGGGGAAAAGGCGTACGAGGAGTTTTTCACGCCCGGAGAAGACCTCGACTTGACGACGTTTGCGAACCTTGGCGTTGTCAAGAACGCCCGCCGCCGGCCGCTGCAAGAGATCGACCAGATTTTCCAGAAGCTGCGCGCGCTGTTCGAGGCGCGGGAGCTGACCAAAGCGGGGGTGGTTGAGGCGCTGAAGGACTATTTGCCGAACTTCGCGCATATCGAGACGGGCAAAGGCTTGGATCAAAAAATGTAGGAGCGAGAGGCCTAACCGCGAATGATGCGAATTGGGCTAATGCGAAGGGGTGCTTGATGGAAACGGACAAATTAATCTTCCCTGATGAGGCTTATGCGATTTTCGGGGCTTGTTTTGAAGTTTACAATCAGATGGGGAATGGTTTTGTGGAACCTGTCTATCAAGAGTGCTTGGAAATCGAATTGGGTCTCAAAACCATCCCGTTTGTTCCGCAACAAGAGCTCGTGTTGAGGTATCGAGGGCGTTCGCTCAAACGGAAGTACATTCCGGACTTTGTCTGTTTTGGGAAGATCATCGTTGAAATAAAAGCGGTATCTGCCTTGACCGATGAGCACAGGGCTCAGGTTCACAATTATCTGGCGGCAACCGGTTATCAGTTGGGGTTGCTGATCAATTTTGGCCATGGAAAAGGTGTCCAATACGAACGAATCGTTTACACGAGGCCGCCCAATTCTGGTGTGTAACGTATAACCGCATTCGCCCAATTCGCCCAATTCGCGGTTACGTAAGGAGAAACATGTATCCATTTGTAAAACGCTTGATGGACATTGTGCTGTCGGCGCTCGCGCTGCTGGTGCTGTCGCCGCTGCTGATACCCGTTTGTGTCGGGCTGCTGCTGACCGGCGAGCATTACGTGTTCTATCTGCAGGATCGGATTGGGTATCGCAACAAGCGGTTCGGCATCTGGAAGTTCGCGACCATGCTGAAGAATAGCCCGAATATGACAGGGGGGATGCACACGACGCGACGCGATCCGCGCGTGCTCCCGCTGGGTCATTTTCTCCGCATGACGAAGATCAACGAGCTGCCGCAGCTGATCAACATCTTGCTTGGCGACATGTCGATTGTCGGGCCTCGGCCGCTGGCGGATAAGACGTTCAATCCCTATCCGGAACGCGTCAAGTCGGTCATCTATAACGTCCGCCCGGGGCTGACGGGCATCGGCTCCATCGTGTTCCGCGACGAGGAGCGGCTGCTGTCCGAGTGTGGGATGCCGCTGGAGCGGTTCTATGCCGAACACATTGCGCCTGCCAAGGGCGAACTGGAACTGTGGTATCAAGGGCACCTGTCGCTGCGCACGGACGTCATGATCATCTTCCTGACGGCGTGGGTGATCGTCTTCCCTCAGAGCCAGCTGCTTCACGTTGTCTTTAAGGATTTGCCCGTCATCCAGGTTCCCGGGCTGCGGTGGAAGTAGTTGAGCGCCATGCGTGTTTTGTGGATCCAGCAGTACTTCGGCACGCCGAAAGGGTGGGGCAGCCAGAGGCAGTATGCGTTCGCGCGGCGCTGGGTGGCTGCCGGGCATACGGTCGACGTGGTCTGCTGCCCCGCCTACGACGCGTCGCTCGCGGCGGCGGAAGGCGGCGTGACCGTTGTCGACGGTGTGCGCCTGCACGTGAGCGGCGCGGGATACCGTCCGCAGATGGGTTTCGCGAGGCGGATACTCTCCTTTCTGCGTTTCATGGCTGAAGCGCTCTGGTTCGTGACGCGGCGCGGCAACGCGTACGACGTGCTGATCGCGTCGAGCGGCCCGCTGACCAACCTGCTGCCGGCGCTGTGGGGGCGTCTCCTGCACCGGCTGCCGTTTGTTTTCGAGGTGCTGGACGTGTGGCCCG
This sequence comes from uncultured Lentisphaeraceae bacterium, assembly GCA_964386865.1. Taxonomy (GTDB): domain Bacteria; phylum Verrucomicrobiota; class Kiritimatiellia; order RFP12; family UBA1067; genus CAYLUN01. Next base: position 38,584 of record CAYLUN010000021.1, read on the forward strand.
ACGCGGCGGTGGAGGCGGGCGTGTTGAAGAGCCGAGTGCTGCGGTGGGGGTGCCTGCGGCTCGAGGCGCTCGGCTATCGGTGGGCGGGGCGGATCGTGACGTGCTCGGCGGGCATGTCGGCGCGGGTTTATGCGAAGATGGCGGGGGCGAAGCAGGCGCCCATCTCTGACTCCGACGAATACAAGGCGTACCTCGCAGCGGACGGGGGCCTGGATGCGCGCGTCGCGACCGTTGCGCACGGGGCCGACCTCGAGCGTCGTGATCGCGCGGCCTGCCGGCGCAAGCTGTGCGAGGAGCAGGGCTGGCCCGAGGACGTCTGCGTGGCGCTTTACATGGGTGCCATGGGGCTCAGCAACGCTATCGGCGACGTCGTGGAGGCCATGCGCCTGACGGCCGACGAGCCTCGGCTGGTCTGGGTATTCGCGGGCCTAGGGTCGGAGGAGGCGCGCATTCAGGCGCAGCTGACGCGGTCGCGCGGCGCCTTTCTGGGGAAGGTCGCGCACGAGCGAATGCTCGACATCTGCGCGGCGGCGGACATCAACGTGGTGACGTTCCGGCATGAGCCGCTCTTCTTCGAGAACTCGCCCAACAAGTTCTTCGACGGGGCCGCGGCCGGTGTGCCTGCGGTGTTCAACCGGACGACGTGGCTCGAGCCGTGGCTTAAGGAATATGACTGCGGAGTGGTCTGTACGGGGAAGGAACCCGGACGGGAAATGGCCGAAGCCATTCGTGTGTTGGCGGCTGATCCCGTGCGGCGAAAACAAATGGGGGCGGGCGCGCGACGGCTCGCCGAGGAGGTGTTCAGCCGCGACATCCTGGCGGCGCGGTATTTGGCTGTGCTGAAAGAAGCACTTTAGGGAAAGGCAAGGGGAAATCTCTTGGTTCATTTTGTTTGTTTATGGAGTTGAAAACTCCATTTTACAATGTATAATGGTGATATGTTTTCCAGAAAATACAATTTTGGACAGGGAACGTCCTGTTTCTTGTTTGGCCCGAGGGGTACAGGAAAGACATTTTGGCTCCGGAACCTCTATCCAGAGGCGCTTTTCGTTGATTTGTTGGAGGCTCGGACGTTCAACACGCTCAGCGCTGACCCGCAGCGGTTGGGGCCCATATGTGCGGCGACCCCCAAAGAGCTGCCTGTGATTATCGATGAGGTTCAGAAGCTACCCGCGCTTCTAGATGAAGTCCACCGCCTGATCGAAACGAGGAGGGCGTGGTTTATCCTGACCGGATCAAGTGCCCGTAAGTTGCGGCGTTCTGGCGTCAATCTACTGGGCGGACGGGCCATCGTCAAACACTTTCACCCGTTGACTGCGGCTGAACTGGGGGATGCCTTTGACCTTGCCAAGGCTTTGCGGTACGGTTTACTTCCGACCCTTTATGATCCAGGGCGGCAGGTCGACCTCGGTGACTATTTGCAGGGCTATCTGACCGCCTACCTGAAAGAGGAGGTTGCCCAGGAAGGGCTGACGCGTAATCTTGGAGCCTTCACGCGCTTCTGGGAAGCGGCCAGCCTTTCTCAAGGGCAGCCGGTGAACATGTCAGACGTCGCACGCGAATGCCAGATACATCGGAAACAGGCTGAAAGTTATTTCGGTATTCTCGAGGATCTGCTCATTGGGGTGATGGTGCCGGCTTTTCAGAAGCGGGCGAGGCGGCGTGTGGTGCAACACCCCAAATTCTTCCTGTTCGATGCAGGCGTTTTCCGTGCGGTTCGTCCGAGAGGTCCGCTTGATTCGGCAGAGGAAACGGATGGTGCCGCTTTGGAGACGTTGGTCTTGCAGCACTTACGCGCACTACTATCGCAGCGCGGAGGAGGCGGTACGCTGAGCTATTGGCGGACGGCTACCGGGCTGGAGGTTGATTTTGTCGTCTATACGGAAGATACGTTTGCCGCAATCGAAGTTAAGCGTAAGCGGTCATTCGCGCGGAGCGACCTCAACGGGCTCAAGGCGTTTGCTTCGGAGTACCCCGAGGCGAAGCGGTTGTTATTATACGGCGGCGATCATGAGGCGGTCATTGACGGTGTCAGGCTGGTGCCGGTTGCCGGCGCGTTTGCAAAACTCGGTGATCTGATATGGGGTGACGCGTGCGGCTGAACGCACCGATCATGAAGCGGCTCTTTGACATAACGGCGGTTGTTATGACGGCGGCGGTTTGGCTGCCGCTCATGGTTGTGACGGGGCTGGCGGTGTGGGCGGGCCTTGGAAGGCCGCTGCTTTTCGTTCAGGAGCGGCCAGGCTTGGGCGGGCGGCCGTTCAGGCTCGTCAAGTTCAGGACGATGCGAGAGGGCTCCGGGAGCGACGCTGAGCGTTTGACGCGCGTGGGGTGGGCTCTGCGGTCGACGAGTCTGGACGAGCTTCCCGAGCTGTGGAACGTGCTGAGGGGCGACTTGTCTTTGGTGGGGCCGCGGCCGCTCCTGATGCGCTACCTGCCGCGCTACACGCCCGAGCAGGCGCGCCGTCACGAGGTGAGGCCGGGCCTGACGGGGTGGGCGCAGGTGAACGGGCGGAACGCGCTCAGCTGGGAGAAGCGGTTTGCCTATGATGTGTGGTACGTGGAGCACCAGAGTCTGTGGCTTGATCTCAAGATCCTGTGGCTGACCGTCTGGCAGGTCTTGTCGCGACGCGGCGTGAGCGCGGAGGGCGAAGCCACGATGGGCGAGTTTGTGGGGACAGGCGTGCGGAGGTCGGAGGTCGGAAGTCGGAAGACGGAGGAGGGGAAGCGATGCAAGCTGGAACGGTGAGACCTCTCGCTATCCTTGGCGCGAGCGGCTTTGGTAAAGAGGTGGCCTGGATCGTGGAGCGGCTCAACGGCGTCAGCCCCTCCTTTGAGATCGTGGGGTTTTGTGACGACGCGGAAGGAAAGCGCGAAGGCGTGTTTGCGGGTTATCCGCTGTTGGGGCCCCTCGAGGTGGCGGCGGCCCGGTGGCCGGGCGTCGGTTTCCATTGCGCCGTCGGAGACAACCGGGCGCGGCAGGCGTTGACGGCGCGGGCACTTGCGGCGGGCTGGGCGCCCGTGACGCTGATCGATTGCGCGGCGGTGGTGGCGCCTGGTGCGGCCGTTGGCCTGGGCAGCTACATCGGAATCGGCGGCGTGGTTTCGGTCGGCGCGACGGTCGGGCGAGGCGTGATCATCAATCACCAGGTGACTGTGGGCCACGATGTGACGGTCGGCGACTTCGCGCAGCTCTGTCCTGGGGTGCGCGTCTCTGGCGGGTGCGAGTTAGGTGAGGGCGTCCTGCTGGGCTCGAACGCCTGCACGATTCCCGGCGTGAAGGTTGGCTCGTGGTCGACGGTCGGCGCGGGCGCGGCCGCGCTGCGGGACATTCCGGCCGGCGGCGGCGTGCTCCGAATGAGCCGGTGAGGCGAAGGGTGGCCACTCATGGTTGGGTCAGAGGTGATGGAGTGAGCGGGCGATTCGCCAGGCGGATCCGGGACTGGCTGCTCCCGGCGGCCGTGCTCGGCGGCTTTCTGGTGTTGTATGCGGCGACCGCGCAGCGCGGGGTGAGCTGGCAAGACAGCGGCGAGTTTCAGTACCGGGTTCTGGCGGGCGACTACCTGTGGCACTCGGGGATCGCGCGGGCGCACCCGCTGTACATCGGGCTGGCTCGCGCGTTCGCCGAGGTTTTCCCCTCGGACATGCGGGTGTTCGCGGCCACCCTGTTCAGCGGGGCCGGCATGGTTCTCGCGCTGGCGTTTTTGGCGGCGGCGGTGTGGAGGCTCACCGGCAGCCGGTGGAGCGCGGCGCTGTCGGTGGCGACGCTCGGCCTGTCGCACATGGCGTGGTGGATGTCCACCGTCGCGGAAGTCTACACCTGGTCGCTGGCCGCGCTTCTGGCCGAGGTCTATTGTCTCGTCCGGTTCTTCGAGAGCAAGCGGCCGTGCTGGCTCGTCGCCCTTTTCGGCGCGAACGGCTGCCACGCCGCCATCCACAACTTCGCGTTTCTCAACCTGCTGGTCTACGGGGTGATTCTGGCGGCTGAGCAGCGAGCGGCCTGCCGGCAGGCGGGCGGGCTGGGCCGGCGCTACTGGGGCCAGCTGGCGCTTATGCTTGGATGCGTGGCGGCCGCGTGGCTGACGGGCGCGTGGCTGTTGGTCGGGCAGGCTGTGGCCGACTGGAGGATCGGAGGCGACCTGGGCGCGACCGTGAGGAGCGTGCTTTTCGGAAGCGGGTACGAGCAGACCGTTTTGGGCGTGGGCCGTCCCATTTGGCGGCTGGCTGCGGCGAATCTCGCGCTGGCGGGGGTGAGCCTGCTGAATCCTTGCTGGCTGTTTGCGCTGCAGGGCTGGCTCGGTGCGGCGCGGCCTGGCGCCTTCCCGAGGTGCCTGGCCGGCCTGACTGTTGTTCATCTCGCGTTCTGGATCCGCTACTTTGTGCCGGATCAGGCCACCTTCGTGCTGCCGACGCTGGGCCTGCTGGCCGTGTGGGTGGGGCTGGGAGCGGGAGAAGTTCTAAAGTTGGGGAGTGCGAAAGGGCTAACGTTCGGCGGAGCGAGGGCGCGGCTGTGCGTGGGGGTGCTGGCTGTCGGGGCCCTTTGCGCGGTGTCGGGGCCCTGGCTGCTGAGCGTGGCGGTGGAGCGGGCAGGAGGCGTGGAGGTGGCGCGGAGCCGCTCGCTGCCGTTCCGAAATGAGACGTGCTACTGGCTGCGGCCATGGAAGCAGAACGAGCGCTCGGCGGCTGATTTTGTGGAACAGGTCGGGCGGACGCTGCGCGCGGGTGATATACTGATTGCCGACTCAACCTCGGCGGGGGCGCTGCTGGCGGCGCGCGAGGCGGGGCTGCTGGCTGGCGGCTGGCGGCTTGTCACGCCGTGGTCCGGCGAAACGGACGGCGAGTTGCGCGGCCTGATTCGTGGGGGCTCGGCGCGGACGTACGTGGTGTCTCCCGTGGCGGTCTACACGCCCCGGGCGGTGCTGGAGGCGGCGAAGGGCTTTGAGCGCGAGGGCGTGTTGTACCGTGTGGCACGGTAGATGGGCGCGAGGCTTGGCGCCCGGCTGCCGTTGAAGGAGCAAGCATGCAGAGACGCATTTATCTGTCGCCGCCGTGGATGTGCGGCCAGGAGCGCGCGCGGGTCGAAGAGGCGTTCGCGTCGAACTACGTTGCGCCGTGCGGGCCGATGGTGGATCGGTTTGAGCGGGAGTTCTGCGCCGCTGTCGGCCTTCCGCACGCGTGCGCGCTGTCAAGCTGTACGGCGGCCCTCGACCTGCTCTGCCACGAGCTGGGCGTCGCGCGCGGGGACACGGTGTTCTGCTCGGACCTGACGTTCGTGGCGTCGATCGCGCCCGCGGTTCAGCGCGGGGCGGAGCCGGTGTTTATCGATGCCGAGCCCGGTTCGTGGACGATGGACGTGGCGCTGCTTCGGGAGGCGCTAGCGGATGCGGCAAAAGCGGGGCGGCTGCCCAAGGCCGTCGTGGCGGTGGACCTGTATGGGCAGTGCTGCGACTACGACGGGATCGAGGCGGCGTGCGCGGCGCATGGCGTGCCGCTGATCGTCGATTCGGCCGAGGCGCTGGGCGCCTTGTATGGGCGTTCTAACGTTCAAAAATGCGAGAGTTCTAAAGCGGGGGAGTCGATCAGTGGGCAGTCGGCGCTGGCAGTCGGCAGTCCGTACGCGCAGGATTCGTATCAGGACAACTTTAGAACTTTAGAACTCTCGAACGCTCGACCTACTCCCCTGCGGCACGCGGGTGACGCGGGGTGGGCGGCGGTCTACTCGTTCAACGGCAACAAGATCATCACGACCTCGGGCGGCGGGATGCTAGCGTCGCGCGAGAACGGGGTGGTGGAGCGGGCGCGGAAGCGCTCCCAGCAGGCGCGCGAGGCGGCTGCGTGGTACGAGCACGCGGAGCTAGGATACAACTACCGCATGAGCAACATCGTCGCGGCGATCGGCGTGGGGCAGCTGTCCGCGCTGGAGCGGATTGTGGACAAGAAGCGCCAGATCTTCGGGTGGTATCGCGACCGGTTGAGCCATGTGGGCGGGGTTGGGCTCATGCCCGAGGCGCCATACGGCCGGTGCACGCGCTGGCTGACGGTGGCGGAGCTGGAGGCTGGCGGTCGGAGGTCGGAGGTCGGCGGGCCATCGGAGCGGGTGGAGCGGGTGCGGCTGGCGCTGGAGGCGGAGAACATCGAGGCGAGGCCGGTGTGGAAGCCGATGCACCTGCAGCCGGTATTCAGGGGAGCGAAGGTGTACGGCGGGCGGGTCAGCGAGCGGACGTTCGCGAACGGCCTGTGCCTGCCTTCGGGGGCCGGGCTGGAGGAGGACGTCGTCGCCCGCGTGTGCGGGCTTGTCAAGCGTGCGATGGGGCTGGAGGGGCGCGGGTGAATCAGGCGAATTGTGCGAACGGCGAGAATGTGGTTTAATAGCGCATCAGTCATGAAGGTCGATTGGAAAGAGTTCGTGGTAACCCGGTTGGGGCGGTTAGGTTGTGTGATGGTGGACGCGGCTGTCATGGCGGTCGCCTATTTCACGGCCTTCCTGCTGCGCTTTGATTTTCAGGCGCCCTGGTGGGGGTGGGATCGGGTGGCCTACTCGTTCATCACGGTTCTTCTCGCGCAGGGTGTGGCGTTGGCCCTGTTCGGCTGCTACAGGCTCGTGTGGCGGTACGTGAGCGTGGGGGACGTGCCCCGCTTCATTGGCGCGATCGGGGCGTCGACCGCTCTGCTGGTGCTCCTGCGCGTCGTGTTCCCCGAGCATCAAGGGGTGCGGCCCCCGTACAGCATCACGTTTTTCAACAGCTTCTTGGTTGTGGGCGGCCTGCTGGGGGTGCGCCTGCTGTGGCGCCTTCTCGTGGACGGCGACTACGTCTGGGACGTGGTGGCCCGCGGGCGCGTGCGGCGGGTCTTGCTGGTGGGAGCGGGGGCGACCGGCAACCTGGTCGCCAAGGAGTTGCGCCGGCAGAGCCAGAAGCGGCTGTCGGTGGTGGGGTTCTTGGATGATGACCCCGGGAAGCGTCAGGCCAAGATCCAGGGCTATCGGATACTCGGGCGGATCGACGATTTGCCCGACGTGATTCGCAAGTACGCGGTGGAAGAGGTGATCGTTTCGATGGCGCGCGTGCCGCGCGAGGTGATCCGGCGCGTCGTGCGGCTCTGCGAGCGCGTGCACGTGCCGGCTCGGATCGTGCCGGGCTACTACGAGCTGATCGACGGCAGCGTGACGGCGTCGAAGCTGAGGGACATCGATGTGGCGGACCTGCTGGGGCGCCGGGAGGCCCTGACGGACGGTCGGCAGGTCATCGAGCTGCTGGGGCGCAAGCGGGTTCTGGTAACGGGGGCGGGCGGCACGATCGGCAGCGAGCTCGTTCGGCAGATCCTGCGCACGGGGCCGGAACTGCTGGTGCTGGTCGAGCGCTCCGAGAACGCCCTGTATGAGATTGAGCGCGAAGTGCGCAAGCAGGGGCATGAGTCGTCGGTCGTCGCGCTGCTGGCCGACATGGGCGAGCGGAGCCGGATGGCGGAGATATTCGGGCAGTACCGCCCGCAGATCGTGGTTCACGCGGCGGCGCACAAGCATGTGCCGATGATGGAGGCGAATCCGGTGGAGGCGCTCAAGAACAACGTGCTGGCGACCCGCGAGTTGGGCGAGCTGGCCATCGAGTCTGGCGTCGAACGCTTCGTGTTCATCTCGACGGACAAGGCGGTGCGCCCCGTGTCGGTCATGGGGAGCGCCAAACGGCTGGCGGAGGTGGCGCTGCAGGATCTGAACCGTCGGCAGCGGACGCGTTTCTCGGCCGTGCGGTTCGGCAACGTGCTCGATTCGTCGGGCTCGGTTGTGCCGCTGTTTCGGGAGCAGATACGGAAGGGCGAGGCGGTGACGGTGACGCACCCCGAGATGACGCGGTTCTTCATGACGATCTCGGAGGCGGTGTCGCTGGTGCTGCAGGCGGCCGCCCTGGCGCAGGGGGGGGAGATCTTCGTGCTGGACATGGGCGAGCCGGTGCGGATTGTCGAGCTTGCGGAAGAGATGATCGCGCTCTCGGGGCTGCGGCCCCACGAGGATGTGCCCATCGTGTTCACGGGCATCCGCCCGGGCGAGAAGCTGTTCGAGGAGCTGGACCTGGGCGAGCGCTCGGCCTACAAGACCGGGCACGCCCGCATCTTTGTCAGCAAGATCCGGGAGGCTGACGCCCGCGAGGTGGCGGAGATGCTGGACGCGTGCCGCCGGCTCTGCGCGAGCCGGCTGGACGTCGAGAATATGCGCGAGGCCGTCCGCCAGCTGGTTCGGGGTATCGAGCGCGAGGGCGTTGGAGAGGAGGCCCGTTCGGCGTGAGGGCGGGCGACCCCGCGGGACTCCGCCGGGGGCGCGTCGACCAGCGGCGACGGGACGAGTGACACAGCGTGAAGAGTAGACTCAATAGTGTTCGGTGGGCGGTGCTAGCCTTGCTCATCGGGTTGGTGTGGTACAACTACCGCGGCACGCTTGCCTACACCGCCTACATGTTCAACGATCCGCTGGAGGACCTGTCGCATGGGTGGGCGGTTCCGCTTGTCAGCGCGTATATGGTGTGGAGGCAGCGCGCAGCCCTTCGTCAGGCGGCAGGTGCCCCTTCGGGCCGGGGCCTCGTTTGGGTCGGGCTGTTTCTGGCGCTGTGCTGGTTTGGCAGCAGGGGGCAGCAAGAGCGGCTGGAGCAGCTTTCGCTGATCGGCCTGTTCTGGTCTGTGCCATATGCCCTTTGGGGGCGGCAGGTCGGACGGCTCCTGCGCGTGCCCGCAGCCTTCCTTCTTTTCATCATTCCGCTCGCGTCGTACTTGGACTTCTTCACCATTCACCTGCGGATTCTGGCCTCCACGATTTCGGTTGCCCTGCTCAACGGGTTCGGGCTGCAGGTGGAGCAGTCGGGCACGGCGCTGATCTCGCATCTGGCGGGCGCGGAGTTCAACGTGGACGTCGCGGATCCGTGCAGCGGAATCCGGTCGCTGTTTGCGATGATGGCCCTCTCGGCCGCGTATGCGCACTTCACGCAGCGGACGCCGCTGCAGAAGTGGGCGCTGTTCGCGTGCTCGATCCCGCTGGCGGTCGTCGGCAACATCGTCCGCATCCTGTCGATCTGCCTGGTGGCGCGGGGCTTCGGGCAGGAGGTCGCGACGGGGTTCTATCACGACTACTCGGGATACGTGGTCTTTCTGGCGGGGGTTGCCCTGATGGTCGAAAGCGGCCGGTGGCTTGCGAAGTTGGACACGCGGGTGGCGCGGTGGATGTTCCTGCCCGGGTGGCTGAGGTGCGAGGGCGGTGCTGACGCCGGCGCGGGGCGGGGGCTGAAGCCGTCTGCGGCCTATGCGGTTCTGCTGCTGGCGCTCCTGCTTCCGGCCTGCCTGGTGGTGCTGAAGCGGGGAATGCCGGCGCCTGCGTTCGATTCGGTCGAGTTTGTGGCGGAGGCGCTGCCGGAAGAGGTCGCGGGCTTTACGAGTGATGTGCCCTGGTACTGCCATAACGAGCAGTGCCTCACCCTCGCCGACGAGCACAGCCTGCGCGAAAAGGGCGGGCGGCGCGAGGACGGCTTCGCGTGCCCCGCGTGCAAGGCCAAAATGTACGCCATCTCGCTCGGGGAGTCGACGGTTCTGCCGGCGGACACGGTGATCTCGAAGCGCGACTACACGGCACCGGACGGGTTGCGCTACTCGGTCAGCATGGTCGTCGCCGGACGGCGGCGCGGCAGCATCCACCGGCCCGAGCTGTGCTTGCCGGCCCAGGGCTTTCTCATGACGGATGCGCGGCGCCTGAACCTAAACGTGGCGGGCGGCTTTCCGCAGACCGTGAGGGCCATCGTCGTGCAGCGCTCGGGCGGGATGAGGTTCAGCCTGACGTATTGGTTCTTCTGCCGGGACAGGGAGAGCTGCTCGCATACGGACCGCATCTTGTCGGACATCTGGGACCGGTCGATACACAACCGCATCAACCGGTGGGTGATGGTAGCGGTGACCACGTCTTCGGAGCTGGACTCGCCGGAGAGCGTCGGCCGCTTCGAGGCCTTTTTGTCGGGCTTGTCGGCGCAGATCCGCCGAAAGAGGTGAGGTGCGGGGAATGACGGTCAACTGGTTTCATGAAATCGTGGAGTTCTCGGGGGGCGTTCTGGCGCATATTGCGACGGACGGCGCGAAGTACGCCGCCGCGTTCGGCGGCGCGCTGGCGGTGTCTCTCGCCCTGACGCCGGTCTGCCGCGAGTTGGCCCGAAAGATCGGGATGATCGACCAGCCGGACGCGCGCCGGATCAACCGGACGCCCATCCCCCGCGGGGGCGGGCTGGCCGTGTTCTTGGCCTTCCACATCGTGCTGTTCCTGTCCGTGCTGGCGCTCGGACAGCCGATCAGCGAACGGTTCTCGGGCCGCTGGCAGACGTACTTCCTCTTGGCGTCCTCGGTTCTGGCGCTGATCGGCTTCGTTGACGACAAGATCGGGATGCGGCCGCTGCTGAAGCTGGCCGGTCAAATCGTAGTGGCGACGATCCTGTTCTTTTCGGGCGTCAGCGTGGGCGGCGTGTTTGTGGAGTTTCCGGTTTGGCTGGACTATCTGGTCACAGTTTTTTGGATCGTCGGCGCGGTCAACGCCTTCAACCTGATCGACGGCATGGACGGGCTGGCGGCGGGGCTCGCGCTGATCGCGTCGCTAGGGCTGGCCGGCTCCATCCTGTTCACGGGGACGGTGATCGACACGCTGCCGTACCTCGTGCTGGCGGGGGCTTGCTTGGGCTTCTTGCGGTACAACTTCCACCCGGCCACGGTCTTTCTGGGCGACACGGGAAGCATGTTTCTCGGGCTCTGCGTGGCCACCCTTCCGCTGGTCACCGGCTCACGCTCGGAGCTGGTGGCCTCGCTGGGCGTCCCGCTGCTGGCCATGGGCATCCCCATCTTCGACACAATGCTGGCCATTTGGAGGCGAACCGTGCGCGCGCTGTTGCCGCAGAGCGCGGCAGCTGGCGAGGGTCGCTCCCGCGTCATGCAGCCGGACAAGGATCACCTCCATCACCGGATCCTGCGCGAGACGATGAATCAGCGCACGGCGGCGGTTATGCTGTACTGCGGAAGCGTGGTGCTGGTCACCATCGGGCTGGCGGGCACGCTGCTCCGGAACCGCGCGCCCGGGCTTTTCCTGATCGCATTCATCGTGGCGATTATTGTGGTCGTCCGTCACTTGGAGCGGGTGGAGCTGTGGGACACGGGCCGGCTCTTGTCGCACAAGCGGGCCACGATCCGGCAGGGGCTGCTCGTGCCCCTCTATATTCTGACAGACGTCTTCTCGTTGTGCGCCGTCTGGTTCTTCGCCCGCTGGGCGCTCGACATGCCGCTGACTCGTGCGTCGGTTCTTTCCTACCTGCCGATGTTCGTGGTGCCCGTGTACGTGTTCTTGGTCTTGGCGAAAACCTACGCCCGCGTGTGGTCCCGGGCGCAGATCCGCGACTTCGCGACACTCGTCGTTTCGGTGTTGGCGGGGGCCGTCACGGGGGCCGGCATGGTCAAGCTTTTCGGCGCGGAGGAGGTCGGCTTGTTCCAATTCACGCTGCTGTTTGCCAGCGTGTCGGTCTTTCCGATTTCGGGCGTCAGGATCTGGCGCGACAGCGTCCACGGCCTCGTGCAGGTTCTCGAAAGGCGCATCCTGATGGACAAGCCGGAAACCTGCCGCGCGCTTGCGTATGGCGGCGGGGTGCGCTTTAGGAGCTTTCTGCTCGAGCAGGCGGCCCACTCGGGGCTGAACGAGCGGATCGTCGTCGGCGTCATCGACGACGACATGCACCTGAAAGGCCGCATGATCGCGGGCTACAGCGTGCTCGGCACGGTTGACGAGCTCGAGAACCTTGCCAAGGCGTGGCGCGTCGATTCGCTGGTCATCACCTGCTTGCTCGATCCGGAACGGCAGGAGCAGATCGTGCGCCGGGCCGAAGCGATGGGCGTCCGCACGTCGCTCTGGGTCTCGGAAGAGCGGCCGGTCGGCCGGCCGAGAACGGCGGGAGAGGGGGGGGCGGGCCGATGAAGAGGTTCCAGCAGGAGCTGTGGTTCAAGACGCCCAGTCGGTGGGCCTTTCTGAAGATCACGGCGTGCTCGTCATAAGCACCGGCGAGTGAGACGCCACACGGTTCGGACACGCTCTCAGCGGGAGCCCGGATGATCGCGCATCATCCGGGCTTTTTGTTTTCCAGCAGCCAGTCGATCAGGGACTCGCGCGCGCGGGCCTCCCCCAGAGCCTGCCCGTCCGGCGCGCCTGGGCGCAGCCGGTGGTCGATGCGTTTGCGATATCTGGCCAGCAGGTCGCGCAGCCGGCAGAGCCAGGCGACTGGCACGCCGCGCGCATGGCGGGCGCAGGGGTACATGACCGCCAGCACAGCGCGCGGGAGAAACAGCCTGCTCAAGAGGAACCGGACGCGTCCCGCGAGGGTCGCTTGCTCCAGATGCACGAGCATGGACTCGCCCCGGTGCTCGTCGGCCGCGGGCAGGTGTGCCAGAATTGTGAGCACCGCGGCGTGCTTTTCCGGATCCGCCGGACGCACGCATGCGGCCAGCGCGCTAGGCGGCGGCGCGGCAAAGAGGTCGGCCACAAAGGCCAGCACAAACCCGACACACCGGCCCAGCCCGCCGCTCGCCGCGACGGCGCTCAGCGCGGTGCCGTCCGCCTGGCAGCCGGCGTGGCGCACGAGCAGGGCGATGTCCAGATAGCCCCGGAGCGGCATGGCGAAGTCGTGTAGCAGGATGTGTTGCGTCAGATGAAGCACCTGATCCTCTACGCTCAGCGCGCGGACGGGGCACGCCAGAAGGGTTGACGGCGCGCTTCGCTGCCAGAGCGCGGCGATGTCCGTGGCGGGGACGGGGGACGCGAGCGGGGCGCTGAGGCGCCAGTGCGCCTCGACCGGGAAGGGGTACACGGGGTGGATGTACGTCTGGTCCTTGAAGTAGTCGTTGTGTCGCACATCGCGTTCGCAGCGGTAGCCGAGGCTCAGAAGCAGGGCGTGGCACGCGTCGAGGTCGCATTCGCGAACCAGCACGTCGAGGTCGGACATGCTCCGCTGGGCGGGGTCGTCGTAGACGGTCTCGCTGAGCCAGGAGCCCTTGAGCGGAATCACGTCGATACGGGCGCGGGCGAACGCCGCGAGGATTTCGGCAAGTTGGCGTTGGCGCAGCAGCGTGCGCGGCACCGCTTCCAGAAAGAGCGCGCGCCAGGCGGCGGGCGCGGAGTCGGGCGGGACGTCCGCGCGGGCTGAGAACAGGGCGGGCGCGTGCTCGGCCAGCCACGGGTAGAGATAGGTGTCGACGCCGTGTTGCCGGGCCTGCCGGAGCACGGCGGGCCAGTCGGCCGCAACGAGCAAGCCGTCCTCGGGCGGCCTCCGGTTGACGGCGCAGCGGAGCAGGCCGATGAGGGTGCGGTATTCGGGGGGGATGGGCGTGGGGGCGCTCATTGTTGGGCGTGCCAGATGTCTTGGAGGCGCCGGATGGCCTCGGCTGGCTTCGGCGACAGGCAGACGTACCGGACGACCGCGAAGTTGATGGCTCCGGCGCGGAGCACCTCGGCTAGGTTGGACGCGTCAATGCCGCCGATCGCCACGGTGGTGAAGGGGGCCGCGCGCACGATGGCGCCCGCCTGTTCCGGGCCGAGCGCCGGGTCGGGAATCTCCTTGGTCGGCGTCGCGTAGACGGGCCCCACGCCGCAGTAGTCCGGAGCCAGCGCGGCGGCCCGCCGCGCCTGCTCGGGGCTGTGCGTCGAGAGGCCGAAAACGGCGAGGGAGGGGTACAGCCGGCGGGCCTCGGAAAGCGGCAGGTCATCCTGGCCGAGATGGACGCCGTCGGCCTCGACCTCGGCCGCGAGCGCGGGGTCGTCGTTCACGATGAAGCGCGTCCTCGAGCCGCGGGTGATGGCGCGCAGGTTGCGCCCGACGGCGGCGACCCGCTCGCGCGGCGCCTTTTTCATCCGCAGCTGGACATAGCGCACGCCCGCCGCGACGGCGGCCTCGGCGCACGCTTCGTGCGAGGTGAGCGGCGCCGTGATGACCAGATAAAGTCCGAAGGCTTCAATGGGCATAGAAGATCTCCACGAGTGGCAGGTATTGTGCCACGAAGGGCGGCGTGAAAGGAAGCGGTATTGTGGGCGCATGGATTATGGTATGCTGTCGACATGTTGTGGGCGGATTCCATGGTGGGGGCGCTTGTTGGGGCCAGCCTGTCGGCGGCGGCGCTCGGCGCAGAGATGACGCTGGAGGGCCGCTTTCGTGACCCGCCGGCGAGGGGGGCAGGGCCGAGCGTGACGCTCCGGCTCGAGCCGGAGCGAATGGAGGCGGGGGGCGTGCTGCGTCTGGCCGGGCGGGTGCGCGAACTGGGGGCTGGCGGCGTGCTCGCCGCCCTGCCGGTCGCGGACGAGGCGGCGTGGCGGCTGCTTAGACAACTTGGCGAGAGCTGTCAGCAGTCGGGCCTCGAGCTGGGGATCTGCGATTTTCCGGGCGAGTCCGCCGAAGCGGCTGGGCGGTCGCGCGCGCGCCGGCTCGTGTGGTCGTCGCGCACCGTGGACGGCGCCGGGCTCGCGACGAACCGGCCGCCGGAATTCGCACGGGGCGGAGCCGCTCGCGAGGTGGCTTGCCTGGCGGTGCCGGTCGCGGAGTCGGTGTTGCCGCACCAGGTTGTCGACCTGAACAAGGCGCCTCTGCCTGCGGAGGGAAGCTGGCGCGTGATGCGGTTCGCGAGCGTCGAGGTGGCGCCGCAGGTTCCGGACGCCTTTGATGAGCCTGCGGTATTCCGACACGTGAACCAGACGCTCTTCGCCTTGCAGAGCCAGCTGAAGTCTTGTTACGGAACGACGCTGGTCTGGTATCAGTGCGCGGGCGCCGCGCGGGGCGAGCGGGTGTGGCCGGGCGATATGGAGTCGCTGTTTCTGAAGCGGAGCGGGCTGGGCCTTCTGCGACACTTGCCCGCCCTCGACGGTGTCTCGGTGGGGGGGGCTGCGACGGCGGCGCATGTTCGCAGGCAGGTCGAGGCGACGGTGCGCGAGGCCTGGCGCAGCCGCTATGCGCTCAATGTGCGTGACCTGGTGCAAGAGGCGGGTCTGGAGGCCGGGATCGCGGTCGGGGAGGTGCCGGTCGAGCCCGAAGAGGTTGCGCTCTACTTCCGCAGGCCCCTGGTGACGGCGGCGCGCGACGAGGCGCAGCGGGCGGTCAATGTGCGCGCGGCGGGAGCGGCTCGAGCCTGCGCCCGCCGCGTCATCGTTGGGCGGCTCTCGCTGGCGTCCGTGGCGGCGACGCCGGACTCGGCCCTGATGGCGTTTCCGTTCAAGCACGAGATGGACGGGCTCTTTGCCGACGGCGCTACGCGCATCCTGCTGGAGGCCGACAACGCTGTTTGGGACGACGACGCGCGCTACGGCCAGCTGCGCGCGGCGTGCGTCTATGCGCGTCGCTGCCAGCTGCTGCTGCAGCACGGCGAGCCGGCGGCCGACTATCTGGTCTGGGCCGAGGACTGCCCGCCGCTGCTGGACGGCTACGCGTGCGACCGCGCGTGCCAGGCCCTGCTCGAGGCGTCGACGGTGCGCGCGGGCGCGATCCATCTGCCGTCCGGGCGGGCGTATCGTGCGCTGGTCGCGTCGGCCGCCGCGCTCCGAGACCCCGATGCGGAGCGTGTGGTGCGGCAGCTAGCGGACAAGGGCCTCGCGCTCTGGGTGGTGGGCGACGGCACGCCCGACGGCGTCGCACTCGTCGAGCGCGACGCGGCTGGGGAGAAGCGGTCCGGCCGGCGTTTTCAGGAGGCCATAGACGGCGGGGCGCAGCCGGACTTCGCGTGGCACGCGGCGGCCGGCGGGATGCGGCTGCGCTCCCTGCATAGGCGCTCCCCGCAGGAGGAGGTCTACTTTGTCGTGAACGACAGCGCCGCCGGGGGGCCGGTCACGGCCGTGTTCCGCGACACGGGGAAGGGCGTGCCCGAGCGGTGGGACCCGCAGGGCGGCGACGTGAGCGTGCTGGAGGAGTTCGAGAGGCGTCCGGACGGCCGCCTGGCCGTGTCGCTGTATCTGGGGCCGCACGACGCCTGTTTCGTCGTCTTCGACCGCTGAGCGGAGGGGCGCGAAGTTTCCGCCCGCTTGAATTGACGCCCGCTCGCTGTTGCCCGTATAATAACAGCCTTTCCGCCGCGTGAGTTCCGTGATTCTAAACGCCCGAGCGTTGGCGCCTGTTGGGAGAGTAGCGTGCAGCCAGAGAGTACAGCCCGAATCCACGTTCCGCCGACCGAGAGGCTGGCGCCTGCCGACGTGCAGGACAGCCCCACGGTGCGCGTCGCGCCCCACGAAGCGCCTGCCCTCGAGGAGCCGCACGGCGACAAGCTTTTCGACCAGTATACGATCTACAGCAAGATCGGCAACGGCGGCATGGGCGTGGTGTATCTGGCTCGCGACCGCCGCCTGGGCCGTTTCGTGGCGATCAAGCGGCTGAACCATCAGGCGCAGACGATCCCCTCGCTGCGGCAGCGCTTTCTGCATGAGGCGCGCGCGGTGGCCGCGCTCAGCCACGTGCACATCGTGCATATCTATGCGCTGGGCGAGGACGAAGACGGGCCGTTCATCGTGATGGAGTATATCGGCGGGCCGGATGACACCGCCGTGAAAAGCGAGCAGCCTGCGGGCGGGCTGGTGCACCCCAGCGCGCCCCTGACGCTGGACCAGTATGTGTCGTGCCACGGGCAGCTGTCGACCGAAGAGGCCGTCGAGCTGCTGATCAAGATCGCGCGGGCGGTTGCGTACGCGCATGCAAGTGGCGTGATCCACCGCGACCTGAAGCCGAGCAACATCCTGATGGACAAGAGCGGCGAGCCCAAGATCGTCGATTTCGGGCTGGCTCGGCTGATGCGCAAGGAGGAGGCCAAGCTGACGGTGCCGGGCGAGAAGCTGCTGTCGCTGGGCTACGGCGCTCCCGAGCAGGAGTCGGACGCCAGCCTGTCGGACGAGCGGTCAGACGTGTACGGGCTCGGCGCGCTCCTCTACTTTTCGATCACCGGGCAGAACCCGCGCTATTTCCGCGAGCAGGACGTGCCGGTTCCTTTGCGCGAGACGGTCGTGAAAGCGCTGGCCACCGACAAAGAGCAGCGCTGGCCCACGGCTACGGCGTTCGCCGAGGCGCTGCACCACGTGCAGACCAAGACCCGCGTCGAGACGCCGACGGTTAAGACCACGTGGCGCTGCAAGTGGTGTGACTCCGTCAACCCGCTCACGATCAAGTTCTGTGCGGAGTGCGGCTGGGACGGCTCCGAGTCTTGCGCGGAGTGCGGCTCGGACACGTTCGTCGGCGTCCAGTACTGCGGCAACTGCGGCGCGGACGCGCGCGCGTACGAGTCGGTGCTTCAGCTGCTGCGAAAAATGCGCGAGGCGGCGGGCCAGCAGCGGTTCGAGCGCGTCATCTCGTACGCGGGCCGCGTGCACGGGTTCGAGCCGGCTGGCCCGGCGGGCCGGCGCTATCTGGCCGAGGTCACCGAGCTGCGCGATCTGGCCGAGAAGAGCATTCGGCGGCGCGACCAGCTGAAGGAGCAGATTCCGATCGAGGTGCGGGCCGAGAACTTCGAGCGGGCGGCGCTCTTCATCACGCAGTACCGCGAGCTCGCCGAGGACAAGCACTGGTTCGAGGCCGAGGAGCGGCAGATGCCCGGGCAGATGCTGCGCCGGGACCTGCAGCGGGCCAAGCGCGCGCTTAAGAACCGCGAGTGGGACTCCGCCTCCCGCATCTGCAACGAGCTGCTCGCCGGCGTCGCGCCCGACAACGCCGAGTGCCTGGCGATCCGCCACGCGATCGGCCGCCACCGCGTGGCTGTCGAGGCCCTGTTCGTCGCGGGCGTGGCGTTCGCCATCGCGCTGATGTATCTCGGCAGCCTGCCGGTCGCCGCGCGTTCCGCACGCGGGGGGGCGCTCGGCCGCGTGCCGCGCCTGTTCTACACGCCGGGACTGTGGATGTACGAGGAGAGCCTGCTCGCCAGGCCGCTGCAACGCTACGCCCGGTTCTGGCTGGGAGAGGTCTCGCTGGATGACCTTTTCAGCTCGTCGGCGCAGGGGGCGTTCGGCGCTGTGGAGCGCGTGGCCAAGCCGGGCGAGTTGGATCAGAAACAACACGAGTACGCGCGACAGGTCGCCGACCTCGACGCCGAGCAAGCCGCCTTCATGCGGGCGTGGCCGGTGGAGTACGCCCGCGAGCTGGATCTGCTGATGGAGCGCAGGCGGACGGAGGGCGATTTCGAGGGCTGGGCGATCGTGCAGGAAGAGCGGAAGCGGTTCGACGATACGCGGCAAATCACCGAACAGGGCAGCGAGAGCCTGTCGGAGCTGAACGTTCTGAAGAACAAATACCAGCAGATGCTGTCGGACCAGCGCCTGTTGCACAGCCGCAAAGTGGTGACGCTGTGCAAGAAGCACGTGAACGACCTCACCGACCTGCAGAAACGGTTCATGCAGGAGGGCAAGATGGATCTGGCGACGGCGGTCAACGCCGAGATACGCCGGGCGCGGGGCGCGCCGCAGCAGGTGTCGGCCGAGGCGGTTCTGGCCGCTTCGACGACGGCTGGCACGGCGGAGTCCGAGACGCCCCCGCAGATGCTGTTGGTCGGCACGGCGGAGAACCGGGTGCAAGAGGTGGCCAACATGCGCGGCGAGTTCGAGCGCGAGCTGGCGGAGGTCGAACGCGTCGCGTCGCAGAAGGTCTCCGAGTGGCCGGACAAGTACGTGGCCGGGCTCAACGAACTGATGGATCAGTTCCAGCGCGCCGGCGATTACGGCGGCTGGGAGACCGCGCGCGACGAGATCAGCCGGTTCGAGGCGGACCGCACCGTCCTGCAGCGGAACATCGTGCTCCAGCCCGCCGAGCTGATGGAGCTGCAGAAGAAGAACTACCTGCTGCGCGAGGAGTTCAAGCGCAGCCGCGCCGAAAGCGTGGTCAATACGACAGAGAAGTATGTCAAAAAGCTTCAGGAACTGCAGAAGAAGCTGACCGTAGACGGGCAGATGGAGACCGCGGCGATCGTCAATGCCGAGATTAAGCGCGTGCGGTCGCGCGTCGATTACATCGAGGCGCAGAACGAGATTTCGCCGCAGGGGCCGCCCGAACCGCCGACCCTGCGCGCGCTGCTCCCGGCGGCGCCGGGAGCGGCCGCCCAGCCCTAGCGGGAGCTGGCCGCGCGGCGCGGCGAGTTGCGCGCAAGAGTAAGGAGTGCAGATCATGTTTGATTTGAGTTGTCGCGTCGCCAGCCAGGCGCCGCTGAAGGCCGGGTACTGGGCGCTGGAGCTGGACGCGAAGGCGATCGCGGACCGGGCGTGCCCGGGGCAATTCGTGCACGTGCGCGTGCCCGGCTTGGAGCGGGTGTCGCTGCGCCGGCCGTTCAGCATCTTCGGCGCAGGCGAAGGCGTGCTGAAGCTCCTGTACAAGACGGTCGGGCGAGGCACGGAGGAAATGAACCGGCTGCGGCCCGGCGACGAGGTGCAGGTCATCGGCCCCCTCGGCAACGGGTTCCCGCTCGCGCCGCAGGGCGTGCCGCTGCTCGTGGCCGGCGGATATGGCGTGGCGCCGCTCTGTTTTCTGGCTGGCCGCCTGGCGTGCAAGGGCGTGGCGCTGGTGGGCGGGCGCAGCGGCGACGACGTGCTGGCGTGCGAGGCCTTCGAGCGCCTCGGCTGGCAGGTTCGCGTGGCGACGCAGGACGGCTCGCTGGGCGAGCGAGGGCTGGTCACGGCCCCGCTCGACCGCGAGCTGGCGAGGCTGAAGGCGGAGGGGCTCGCGGCGGAGCTCTACGCGTGCGGCCCGGACGGCATGTTGCGCGCGGTGGGCGAGCGCGCGGTGGCGGCCGGCTGCCGCGGGTGGCTCTCGCTCGACAAGCACATGGTCTGCGGCGTCGGCGCCTGCCTGGCCTGCGTCCAGAACCTGCGGCGCGAAGACGGCTCGACGTGGATCGGCCGCGTGTGTCACGACGGACCCATTTTTGAGGCGCGGGAAATCGTCTGGTGAGCGAAGAGCGGAGCAGTGGACAGCCTATGCAAGAGGTGGATCTGAGCGTGGATTTGGGCGGCATCCGGATGAAGAATCCGGTGGCCGTGGCGTCGGGCACGTTTGGCTACGGCAAGGAGTACGCCGAGCTGATCGACGTGACGCGCCTGGGCGCGATCACCGTCAAGGGCATCCGGGCGCAGCCCTGGCCCGGCAACCCGCTGCCCCGGCACGTCGAGGTGCCGGGCGGCATGGTCAACGCCATCGGCCTGCAGGGCCCCGGCGTGGAGGGGTTCGTGCGCGAGTACATGCCGTTCCTGAGAACCACCGGCGTGCCGGTGATCGTCAACATCTGGGGCACGAGCGTCGAGGAGTACGTCGACGTCGCGCGGCGCTTCAGCGACGTCGAGGGCGTGGCCGGACTGGAGCTGAACATCTCGTGCCCGAACGTGAAGGAGGGCGGGCACGCGTTCGGCACCGACCCGCGGACGGTCGCCGCGCTGGTGTCGGCTGTGCGCGGCGCGACGCGCCTGCCGATCATGCCCAAGCTGGCGCCGAACGTGCCGGACATCAAGGTTTTCGTGCGGGCGGCGCAGGAGGCCGGCGCGGACGCGCTGGCCCTGATCAACACGCTGCCCGCGATGGTCATCGACATCGAGACGCGCCGGCCGGTTCTCGCGAACAAGGTGGGCGGGCTCTCGGGCCCCGCGATCCATCCCGTGGCCGTGAAGCTGGTGTGGGAGGCGGCGCAGGCCGCCACGGTCCCGCTGCTGGCGATGGGCGGCATCATGGGGCCTGAGCAGGCCATCGAGTTTCTGATCGCGGGCGCGACCGCGGTGGCTGTCGGCACGGCAAACTTTATCGATCCGGCCACGCCGCTGCGCGTCATCGACGGCATCGCGGCCTACCTGCAGAGGCACGGGCTGCGCGCAGTGCGCGAGCTGACGGGTTCGGTGATCACCCAGTAAGCGGAAGTGGCGGGAGGCGCACATGGAACGGAAATGGTACTACGCGGTCGACGGCGTCCGGCACGGCGCGGTGACGCTCGAGGAGCTGCGCGCGCTGGTCGAGAGCGGAGCGCTGGGCGAGTCCGCCTTGGTGTGGCAGCCCGAATTCGGCCCGGAGTGGCGCACCGTCAGTCAGGCCCGTGCGCTTCTCGTCCCGACGCCGCCGCCCCCGCCGGCAGAGATGCGGGCGGCCGACGTCGCCCTGTCCGGCGTGGTGGGCGCGCGGCCGTCGGCGCTGGCGTCGGCGGCTCAGGCGTTTGCGCGGGTGTCCGACGTGCTGTTCAAGTCGTTCGACTTCGTGCGGTGGTTGAGCATGGGGTTCTGCGCCTGGCTGGCCTACATTAGCCTGCCCTTGGGCAGCCTTTCCGAGAAAGCCCAGACGCAGACCGCCGTGACCAAGGAGATGGTCGACAAACTGCTGGAGGGGCTGGTGCGGGTGGTTCAAACGGCGCCGAGCACCACGTGGCTGACGGCTGCGGCGCTCTGGATCCTGCTGGGCGTCTGGCTGTGTTCGTTGCGCTCGCGGGGCGACTTCATGTTTCTGCACCGCTGGTATCGGCCCGACGCGCCGATCCTGCCGAGCTGGCGTGCCGCGAGCGCGTCAGGGCAGGCGCTGTTCATCTGGCGCCTTGGGTTCTACGGTCTCGCGGGCCTCTTGTTCGCGCTCGATGGTGTGTTCGCATACGTGAAGGTCGTCCAGCCGTATGTCAAAGGCGGCACGGTGTGGGACGGCACGCTGCTTCAGCCGACCGTGGCCGGTGTGACCGCCGCGGTCTTGCTCGCTGTCGCGGTGCAGGTCATCGAGCATCTGGTCAAGGCGTTCGTGGTGCCGGTGATGTACTGGCGCAACGTCTCGCCGGCGCGCGCGTGGTTGTCCGTGTTCGACCTCTGCAACCAGTATCCGTTCTCCGTGCTGGGCTACCTGTGCGTGGGCGTGCTCTGCTCCGTGACCGCGCTGGTCGCGCTGTTGGCGTTTGTCCTCGGCACCTGCTGCATCGGCATCTTGCCGCTGATGCTGCCCTATTTCAACGGTGTGGCGCTGTTGCCGGTCACGCTGTTTTTCCGCGGTTATTCCGTGTGCTTCTTGAGCCGGTGGCGGCCGGATTTGATTCCCGCTGCGGCGTAAGCCGGAAAGGGGGGGCGATGATCGCACGCGAATTGATACGGGCGGTGCCGAAGAGCGACCTGCACGCGCATCTGGACGGGTCGCTGCGCGCGTCGACGCTGATCGAGCTGGCGCGCGAGCAAGGCGTTGAGCTGCCGTCTTACGAGGTGGCGGGTCTGCTCGAAACGGTCTTCAAGCCGTCGTATGCGAATCTAGGTGAGTACCTGCTGGGGTTCGACTACACCTGCGCGGTGCTGCAGTCGTTCGAGGCCATGGAGCGCGTGGCGTTCGAGATGGCCGAGGACGCGCTCGCACAGGGCGTGCGCTACCTGGAGGTTCGGTTCGCGCCCCAGCGACTGGTGGCGTCGGGCGAGGACTGCGTGCGGGCCTTCAAGGCCGTGAGCGACGGCCTCGTGCTGGCCAAGCGGCGACACAATCTCACGGACGCCGTGTTGAGCGGCGGCGACGTCCCTTTCGAGTGGGCCATCATCTGCTGCGCCATGCGCAATTTCGGGCGCGGCATGAGCGCCTACTACGACCGCCTGCTGGACGTGTTGCCGGGCATGCGACACAAAGAGATGCTGGCGATCGCCTCGCAGGAGGCCGTGCGCTCGGCGGTGGCCGCCCGCGAGCGCCACGGCATTCCGGTGACGGGGTTCGACCTCGCGGGCGAGGAGGCGGGCTACCCGGCCGGGCACCACGGCGCGGCCTACGAGGAGGCTCACCGGCACTTTATCCGCAAGACGGTTCACGCGGGCGAGGCCTACGGGCCGGAGTCGATCTATGAGGCGATCGCGCGCTGCCACGCGGAGCGCATCGGGCACGGCACGTTCCTGTTTGCGGCGGACAAGATTCAGGACCCGCTGATCGCCGACAAGGCGGCGTTCGTCGACCAGCTGGCCGAGTACATCGCGACGATGCGCGTGACGATCGAGGTCTGCCCGACCAGCAACCTCCAGACCATTCCCGAGCTGCGCGGCGACATCCGCAACCACCCCGTGCGGCAGATGCTCAACTACGGCATGGCGGTGGCCGTGGCGACCGACAACACGCTGGTCTCGCACACGGACATCAACCGCGAGCTGGCGCTTGTGACCGACGCGTGCAAACTGGATCTGATTGCCTTCAAGCGGCTGGTGCTCGCGGGCTTCAAGGGCGCGTTCTACCCGGGGCGGTACGCGGAGAAACGGGCGTTTGTGAAGTGCGCGGCCGAGCGGTTCGAGCGGATCGTTGAGCGCTTCAGCGGCGAAGGCAAGGACGGAGGTGGCGGATGCGGTTCCTGACGGTTGAGCAAATGCGTGCCGCGGACCTGGCTGCGGTCTCGGAGCGCAAGATTCCCAGCGCCGTGCTGATGAACCGCGCGGGCACGGCCGTCGCGAGGGCCGTGGAAAAGCTCGCTGCGTTGCGCGGCACGCGCAACGCGGTGGTGGTCGCAGGGCACGGCAACAACGGCGGCGACGCCTGCGTGGCCGCGCGTTGCCTGTTCGAGGACGGGTTCCACGTGCAGGTGCTGATGACCTGCGTGCCGGCGGTTCTCAAGGGCGTTGCACGCGAGGCGTGGGACGAGATGCGCACAGCCGGCGTGCCCTACGTCGTGCTGGCCTCGGAAGAGAGCTGGCGCGAGGATGTCGGCGTGTTCGCGGGAACCCTGCTGCGCCACGGCATCCTGATCGACGGCGTGCTCGGCACGGGCTGCAAAGGCGCGCCGGCGGGCGCGGCCGAGCGGGCGATCCGCTGGGTCAACCAGATGCGCCGGCACGCGCTGGTGGTCGCCATTGACCTGCCGTCCGGCATGAACGGCGACACCGGCGAGGCCGCGGGGCCTCTGGTTCACGCCGACGTGACGGTGACTTTCGCCCGGCCCAAGCGCTGCTTTCTCAACCTGGAGCAGGCTGACAAGGTCGGCCATCTGGTCGTGGCGGAGATCGGCATCCCGGACGAAGTCTGCGACCGGGGCGCCGCCGACGCGCCCTGCCAGCTCATCGCGCTGCCGGAGATCGTCAGGGACTTCCCGGCGCGCCCGCGGGCGGCTCACAAAGGCACGTTCGGCCACGTCTGCGTGGTCGGCGGCTCGGCGGGGTTCTGCCACGCGCCTGTTCTGGCGGCGCTCGGCGCCCTGCGCAGCGGCGCCGGACTGGTGACGCTCGCCGCGCCCGCGGCCAGCGGCTGGGCCGCCGCCGCGCACGTGCCGGAGGCGATGGCGCACGCGCTGGAGGCGCCGCAGGGCGACCTGTCCGTCGCGTCGCTTCAGGCGTGGGGCCGCGACCTGAACGGCTTCGACGCGCTCGTGGCCGGCCCTGGCCTGGGGCAGTCGGAGCGCGCGCGAGAGCTGGTCGCGCATGTGCTTGCCACGTACGGCGGCCGGCTGGTGCTGGACGCCGACGGGCTCAACGCGCTCGCCGCGCTGCAGGCGGGCGGCTGGCAGCCGCGCGACGGGCAGCGGCTGGTGCTCACGCCGCACCCCGGCGAAGCGGCGCGGCTTTTGGGCCTCACCGTTCAGGACGTCCAGGCCGACCGGCTGGCGGCAGCCCGCAAGCTGGCGGACCGGTATCGGGCGGTCATCGTCCTGAAGGGCGCGGGCACGCTCGTGTGCGAGCCGGGCGGCGTGCCGCGGCTCAACCTCACGGGCAACCCGGGCCTGGCCTCCGGCGGCACGGGCGACGTGCTGGCGGGCATGCTCGGCGCGCTCTGGGCGCAGGGGCTGGAGGCTGCCCAAGCAGCCGCCACGGCGGTGTGGGCGCACGGCACCGCCGGCGACCTCGCGGCCTTCGCGGCAAGCCAGACCGCGCTTAGCGCCACCGCGCTGGCGGAACGGCTGGGCCAAGTCTATCAGATGGTCGAGCGCAAGACGGTGTAGAAGCCACACGGCGGACGTTCAGTTCGGTTAGTTGGCTGTGCGGAACAAACGATGTTGCGATGCGGAACGGTCAAAAGTCAGGGTGAATGATGCGCCGCACGCCTGATTGATATGAACGATGAGATAATCCGAGAAATCAGCTGTCCCCTGTTCAAACTCCCGAAGGGCTTTCCAGATAGAATCGCGCTGTTGCATTTCAATGTTGTCGGCCAGAAGCAAGGTCCTGATGACCTCCTGGACCTTTTCCTTCTTCTGTTTGTAGGAGCGAAGGAGAACCCAGACGATCTCACACAGGACGACGGGGCAGATCAGACCTTTGTTAGCCGCTGATAGCTCTTTAGTAAAGGTAAGTTATCATTTTCTTTTTTAGTTGTCCGTAGGGACGATTAAGGCCGCCGCAGCGGGCCAGAGCGCGCAGGCGCGGCGCTGGTAGTCCAGCACTTGACGCTGGCGCGTCTCGGGCGGTCGCCGGTCGCCGGGCAGCGACTCGCGAGCGGCGGCGGCGGCGTACAGGTAGTTGCCTGCCCGCAGGGCCGCAAGGACGCGCTCGGGCGAAGTTGAGCCGAGGTCGCACGAGGGATACGTCGGCCGCAGCGCGCGTGTGCCGACCCACTCCAGCAGCGGGAAGCCGAAGAGCCGCTCTGTGTCGCGCGGCTGCCGCGGCCCGTAGAAGGCGAAGAGCGGCCGGTCGTCCGTCGTGAGCGGGTACGCTCCGAAACCCGGTTCAGACGCGTGCAGATCCGCGACGAAGAGGAGCCGCGCCGTGTCCGCGGATTTGAAAAATGGCGACAGCGTGGCGAACGGTTGTGTTCGTGTCGCAAGGAACTCGTCCGACATCGGGATCGGCTCGGTCGCTCCGAGCAGGCCGAGCACCGGCTGGAGCGGGTCGAGGTTGGCCCGCACCAGGACTGCGCACGGAAACGCGCTTGCGAACGTGCGGATCACCAGGCCCGCGGTCTGCGGCGTGAGCTGGTAGCACGGCAGCCAGAGGCAGACGAGCCCGCCTGGGCTGAGCCGCGTGCGGCAGCTCGCGAAGAAGTCGCGCGAGTAAAGGCCGGCCGTGCCGTCCTCCATCGGGAAGAGCAGGTCGCAGATGATGGCGTCGAAGGCGCCGGGCAGCCGCGCGAGCGCCACGCGGCCGTCGGCCACGTGCACGCGTGCGCGAGGATCCGAGAAGAGCGCGGCGTTCCACGGGCCGAAGTGGTCGCGGGCAGCCGTCACGACCTCGGGAACCAGCTCGATCGCGTGCAGCTCCTTCAGCGGGAAATCGAGCGCGGCGGCGGCTGAAAGCCCGGCAGCCATGCCGATGGTGGCGACGCGCTCGGGCGTGCGGCAGAAGAGCAGGGGCAACCAGCTCTGGTGGCGCTGCGAGGCGAGCGCGGCGCCCGTGCCGCTCAGGAGCTGGCACGAGTTGAGCAGGATCTGGCGCGAGCCCGTCGCCGCGTTCTCGATGACAGCGACCGGCCCGCACGCGCCGCAATAGGCGCCGAGCACCCGTTCGCCGGGCTTAACGCCCAGGGCCGGCGCGCGCCGAAGCGTCTGGAAAAGCCCGAGGAGAGCCAGCGCCGCCAGCGCGACGAAAGCCTGGCGCCGCCGGACGCTGTGTGACGCGAACAGAGCCAGACCTGCGGCCAGAAGGTAGAGCCAGCCGACCACCACCGTGCTGCGCACCAGGCCGGCGAGCGGCAGAACGGCAAACAGCCCGAGTGCGGCGCCCGCCGCCGCGCCGAGCTTGTTCGCGGCGAGCGCCGTGCCCAGCGCGCGGCCCTCGCTCCGCGCTCGCGCGGCGACGAGCTCCCAGGCGACCGGAAAAACGCCGCCGAGGCACACCGTGAGCGGCAGCAGCGCGAGCCCGCAACCCGCGAGCGTCTGCACAAGAAGGCCCGCAGGCGTATCCGCGCCGGGCGGCGCCGCGTGGCCGCAGAGCCAGGCTCCGGCCACAGGCACGGCGAAGAGCCAGGCGGCGGACGCGCCTGCGAAACAGGCGAGCAGGGGCGCGGGCGCGTGGCCTCGGCGCCGCAGTGAAGCCGCGGCGAGGCCGCCGAGGCCGAGGCCGCAGAGAAACGCGGTCAGCGTGCCGCAGACGGCGTAGATGGAGCCTTCGAGCACCTGCCGCGCCCATACGAGGAGCAGCGACTGAACGGCGAGCGACAGGACGCCCGAGGCGGTCAAGAGAACCCAGCCCAGTGCATTCGGAAAAGAGGTGGGGGCGACGTCGGCGGACGGCACGCAGGCCGTCCCTCCAAGCGACGTCTGGAGGTTCGGGCTCCGTCCCGAACGCCGGGCCGCGAGGCGCCACGCGAGCAGGCCGCCCGCGAGCTGGAGCGCGGCCGCCAGAGCGAACGCGCCGGCGAGTCCGACCGTCAGCGGCAGCAGCACGCCGCCCGCGGACACGCCGAGCGCCGCGCCGAGCAGGTTGAGGCCGTAGAAGCGGCCGCCGGTCGCGGTGCGGTGCTGCGCGTCCTCGACGTAGGTTTCGGCGAGGAACGGAAACGACGCGCCTGAAAAAAAGGAGGGCGGGCCGACCAGCAGCAGGGCGGCGGCGACGGTTCCGAACGCGGACTCGGGCAGCACGCTGCCGTGCGCCCAGAGCCCGCGGTTCAGCGCGAACGAGGCGAGCGCGGCCACGGCGGCGGCGGCCTCGAAGCGCCCGTAATAGGTCAGCGTGCAGCGCCGGCCGGCGGCGAGGCGCGCGCCGGCGAGGTTGCCCAGCGCCGCCGAGGCAAAGAAGGCGGCAATCACCAGCGCCGCGGCCACGGCGGTGTTGCCCGCCCGCAGCGCCAGCTCGCGGATCCAGACGGTCTCGAGCGTCAAGACGCAGAAACCGGAGAGCGCCCACAGCGCCATCAGCGCGGCGCGCGTTTTGTCGGCGGATACCCACATGCGCGTTATGGTAGCAGGGACGCGGCCGCTCTGAAACTCGAAACGCGTGACGGATCCATGATCGGGCGGGGACAAGCGGCCTTTCTTGTCCGTGCAGTTGGTAGGGACGCCGCCCCGTCGGCGTCCGCCCTTCGACTGACGCAGGACTGGCGGACGGCAAGGGGCTGCCGTCCCTACCGCTGCGGGACACGCGCCGCGCATTCAGTCCGTGCAGAGGCGGGCCGAACGTGGCATACTGAAAAGCCGAATCGAAAGACTTGACCTAAGAGAGACACACATGACATTTACAGAGATTGGCGTGCCGGACGATCTGGTCGCGGCCTTGTCGAAGCAGAAAATCACGGAGCCGACTCCGATTCAGGCTGTGGCCTACCCCGTGCTGGCGTCGGGCAAGGACGCCTACCTGAGCGCCGAAACCGGGACCGGCAAGACGCTGGCTTACCTGCTGCCGCTTTTCGGGCGGCTCGACGCGAAGCAGGCGGCGACGCAGCTCGCGGTCATTGCGCCGACGCATGAGCTGGCGCTGCAGATCCAGCGGCAGTGCTGCGAGCTGGCGGTGAACGCGGGGCGGCCGATCCGCACGCTGCTGCTCGTCGGGGGCACGCTGCTCGACCGCCAGATCGAGAAGCTCAAAACCAAGCCGCACATCGTGGTTGGCTCGCCGGGGCGCATCCGCGAGCTGATCCAGCTCAAGAAGCTCAAGGCGCACACGATTTCGTGCCTGGTGATCGACGAGGCCGACCGGCTGCTGGCGCAGGAGAGCGAGCCCGCGATCCGCGAGCTGCTGCACGTGATGCCGCGCGACCGGCAGCTGGTGTTCGCCTCAGCAACGGAGCAGCCCGAGAGCGCGGCGGTCATCGCGGCGCTCTCGCCCCAGCTCGTTATGCTGAGGACGGCGGAGGCGCCGATCAACGCGAACATCGAGCACCTCGGGCTGGTCTGCGAGGAGCGCGACAAGCCGGACCTGCTGCGCAGCCTGCTGCACGCGCTGCGGGCCGAGCGGGTGATGGTCTTCGTGCACCGCACGGAGACGGCGGAGATCGTGGCTTCGAAGCTGGCGCACCATCACGTCGCAGTCGCGCAGCTGCACGGCGCGTTCGACAAGCTGAACCGCAAGCAGGCGATGGAGGATTTCCGGAGCGGGCGCGCGGCGGTGCTGATCGCCTCGGACGTGGCGGCGCGCGGGCTGGACATCCCGGACATCACGCACATCGTCAACCTCGACGTGCCGACGCTCAGCAAGGCCTACCTGCACCGCGTGGGGCGCACGGCCCGCGCGGGCGCGTCGGGCGTGGCGATTTCGTTCTTCACCGAGGCCGAGACTCAGTTGGCCCGCCGCTTCGAGCAGGAACTTGGCATCGTGATCCAGCGCGTACGCCTGCGCGAGGGGCGGCTTGTGGAGGTGTGAGCACGCTCACTTCGCCTTAACGTCGTAGCAGTACAGGTTCGTGTCGTAGCGAACGTAGAGGCGGCCGTTGACGACCACGGGGTGCGACCAGCTGTTGCCGGTGCCGGCGACCTGGAGGCTGCCCTTGACGCGGCTGCCCTCGGCGGCAGCCGGGTCGAGGAGGGTCATCTTGCCGCCCTGGTCGGCGAACGAGTAGAGCAGGCCGTCGGCCCAGGTCACCTGGCCCGCGCCGCCGCGCTCGGTCCAGAGCGTCTGCCCGGTCTTGAGGTCGGCGCAGACGAGGCCGCCCTTGCCTTTGCCGTAGGCATGGCCCTTGGCGACGACGTAGTTGCCGGGGTGGCAGGCGAAGTCGGCCGTGGCCCAGGCGTCCGCGAACGTCCACTTGCCGCCGGCGTTCGAGACCTTCAGGCAGATGCCGCCTTTGCGGTAGCCGACCGCCCAGAAAAGGTAGCCGTCGGAGAAGGCGGGCGTGGGGGCATTGGCGACGTTGCCGTCCGCGAAGGGGTTGCGGTAGACCTCCTTGCCGGTCTTGGCGTCGATCACGAGCAGGCCGCTCTGGGTGCCGTTCACAAGCACCGTGCTGCCGTTCAGCGTGATCGGCAGCAGCGACGCGTAGCCCGCGGTGGCGGGCTTGTCCGAGTCCCAGACCTTGTTGCCGGTCATCTTGTCGAGCGCCACGACCGGGTGCTCGCCGCCCGGCGTGACGATCGCGAGCTTGCCGAGGATCGTCACGCTTTCGGCGTAGAGCCAGCCGCCGACTTTGCCGCCGAGGTCGCTGCGCAGGTTCTTCTTCCAGAGCGTGCGCCCGTCCTTAGCGCTGTGGCAGGTGACCAGGCCGTCGCCGCCGGTGACGTAGAGGCGGTCGCCGTCGACGGTGGGCGTGGCGCGCGCGCCGGGGTACTTGCCGTGGCTGGCGGCGGGGCCCTGGGCGACCTTCCACTTCTCCTGGCCGGTCTTGTCGTCGAGGCAGATGAGCATCTGGGTTCCGCCCTCGTTGCCGGTCGTGTAGACGCAGCCCCCTGCGACGGAAACGGAGGACCAGCCCGGGCCGACCTTCTCGTTCTTCCAGAGCAGGGCGGGCCCTTCGGCGGGCCACTGCTTGAGCAGCCCCGTGTCGGAGGAGAGCCCGTCGCGGTTGGGGCCGAGGAAGGTCGGCCAGTCGGCGGCCAGAGCCGTTGCGCACGGAAGAAGGGTTGAGGCGACAAGGTTCAGGATGGCGAGGCGCGTGGCGGTCATGCGTGCTCCTTTTTCGAGAGTGATGGTGTGGAGTGTACCAACGGAGACCCGGACGCGCAACGCCAAAGCTCGTGGCCGAGAATTGCCGCTATCAGTGGCGGGCCGTATGCGGTATAATCATGACTAGTTGATAGAAGGAGGACATATGATACCGGATTTGCAGGCGAGTGTGTTGTGTGATGACGTGCGTCAGGAGCGGAACGGCAAGTTCATGCTGATCGGCATCTTCGACGGCCTGGTGCAGGCGGTCAACCAGCCCGTGTGCCCGCGCATCTGCCTGATGAACCGCTGGTGCATGGGCGAGGGGGAGTTCACCCAGCGCTCGCGCATCGTCGCGCCGGACGGAGTGACGGTGGTCGGCGAGGGCCAGCCCGTCCCCATCAAGCTATCCAACGACCAGCAGATCGCGACCACCGTCGAGGTCTTCATCAATCTAGCATTTCATCAAGCGGGTACTCACTGGGTGGAAATTCTTCTGGATCAGCAGCTGCGGATGCGCTATCCATTACACGTTCGCAAGGTGCAGCCGCAGCAGGCTCACGGACAGCGGCCGGCTGACCGTCCAGAGGCGCCCCCGGCTTGACCGGGCCGGCGCTGTTGGCCGTCATCAGGCGGCAGGCCTTCTCCCAGGGCTGAGTCTCCAGGCTCTTGATGAGCATCGTGAGTGTGTGGCGCTTGGCGTCGTTCTCCTGCGTGGATGTCGAGTCCAGCTTGCCGCGCTCCAGCTTGAACCGCACGACCCACAGCCGCTTGATGAGATCCTGCGCGGCCTCGATCGAGGTCGCCTCGCGCGCGCTCAGCATCTTTTGCTTGTTGGCGATCAGCTTGCCCAGCAGCGGCTGCCACGGCGGCTCGGTGGTGCGACCCAGCGCGGCGAGCCGGTCACCTCCGCCGCGCCGCTGCGCGAGCACGGCTTCGGCCACGGCGCGCGCGAAGGGGTGCGCGAGAACGTCCAGCGGCAGGTAGCGCTCGATGAGATCCAGCACGGCCTCGTCGTGCTCGTGCTCCACCAGAAACTCGCAAAGCAGGAACTCGGTGCGGGAGGGCGGCTCGGGCGCAGGCTCATCAACCGGCGCATCGTCGTAGAAGGCGGTTTCGCCGGGCACAAGCTCGTCGGTGGGCGGCGGCTGGCCGTCCTCGGCCTTCGGCGGCGCAGGCGCCACGGGCGCGTGCTCCTTGGTCGACGCGGCGTAGGCGGCCTTGCGGCTGAGCGCCTCGCGGTGCTTCTCCAGATCCTCCTCGAACGCCGAGAGCGGCAGGTGCAGCAGGCTGGCGGCCTCATCGAGCAGGTGCGCGCGCTGCACAGCGCCGGCGCACCCCGCGAGCATTTCGATCACGCCGCGCGCGACGCGGTTGACCGCGTCGATGGAGTCCGGCTGCGCTTCGGCCTGACGCAGGGTGTCGATCTGGAAGGCGGTGATGGAGACCGCGCTGTCGAGCAGCTCGCGGAACGGCGCGGCGCCCTGGTCGCGCAGCATCGAGTCCGGGTCGTCGCCCGTGGGCAGGGCGGCCACGCGCACGGGGATCTCCTCCTCGAGGAAGAGCGCGCCGGTGCGCAGCGCGGCCTTGCGGCCCGCGCTGTCGCCGTCGAAGACGAGCACGACGCTGTCGGCGTGCTTCTTGAGGAGCGACACATGTTCCTTGGTGAAGGCCGTCCCCTGCGAGGCCACCGCGGTCTCGAACCCGCAGGCGTGGCAGCGGATGACGTCGATCTGGCCCTCGCAGATGATGGCCTCGCGCCGCGGGTGCTTGACGATCTTGGCGGCGGCCTTGTCGAGCGCGTAGAGCACGCGGCTCTTCACGAAGATGTCGGTCTCGGGGCTGTTGACGTACTTGCCCGTGTTCTTGCGGTCTTTGAGGAGGCGCCCGCTGAAGGCCACGACGCGGCCCTGCCGGTCGCAGATCGGAAACATGAGCCGGCCGCGGAAGCGGTCGTAACAATCGTCGGGGCGCTCGGGGTCTTTGGGCGGGGTTAGGATGCCGGCCGCGATGAGCTGCTCGGACGTGTAGCCGTGCTTCTTGGCCCACTGCTGGAGCGCGTCGAAGGGCCTCTCCAGCGCGTAGCCGATGCCGAAGCGCTCGACCACGTCGTCGGCGAGCTTGCGGCTCGACAGGTAGTTCCGGGCGATCTCGGCTTCCTTCGTCTGCTTGAGGCAGCGCTGGTAAAAGGCGGCCAGCTCGGCGTGGATGGCGTAGAGCAGGTTGCGGTTCTGGGCGTTGTAATCCACGTCCTGCTGGATCACCACGCCCACGCGGTCGGCCAGCGTGCGGACGGCGTCGGGGAAGGTCAGGCCCTCCTGCTTCATCAGGAACTTAAAGATGTCGCCGTGCTCGCCGCAGCCGAAGCAGTGGTAGTTCTGCCGCGCCGGGTTCACGTGGAACGAGGGGGTCTTCTCGTGGTGGAAGGGGCAGCAGCCCTTGAAGGTCGCGCCGGACTTCTTGAGCGTCATGCGCGCGCCGATGAACTCCACGATGTCGACGCGGGCGCGGATCTCCTCGATCGCCTGATCTGTGACTTTTCCTGACATGTGCGTGGGCCGTAGTGTACCAAAGGGCGGACGAAGAGTCGGCCACAAAAACGGCGCGGCCTCTCGTTCCTAATTCTAATCCTAATCTTGCGGTTGGGCTGATGATCGAAACCGGGAACGCTATCGGATCTCGATTTCGATCCCAATCCCGATGGCGATTTCGATTTGGGAGGAGAATGAATGGCCCCAAAGATTCGCGTACATTCGCGGGATTCGTGGTCATTAAGTTGCCCATACCGTTCATTCATGCTCCGCCGGCGGCTGTCATCGACTGGCATAGTCGTAATCGTGATATTCCGGGTTTTTCCGGGTTTTTCCGGGTTGACTCTTTTAGCCGCCCCCCCTCATAATAAAACACAATTCTGGGGAACCGGAACATTTCTGGTTCACCGATGGGATGCTAGTGGAGTTAGAAATGAATAAATTCTTGCAGTTCGTTTTCGCATTGGCCATTGTCGTAACCCTGACCGGTTGCTCGACGTCCTACATGACTAACCGCTGTCGCGATGCGGCGGATATCGTCACGATTGGTGTCGGAGCGGGGTTGGGAGCAAAAGCCCGAGTCGGGCCCATCCAGATCGGACTTCTGGATGAATTCGGTTTGATCGCGCTGCGTGGAGGTGCTGTGGGTGATGGAATCATCGCGTGTAACGATCACCAATATCTGGTCACAGGAGAAGAGCACTTCCATCCGGTGGTCTCCATCGGCCTTACTGGTACGAAGTTTAAAGACACTGTGTTTGCGGCGCGCGGCAAGACGTTTCAAGCTGGCGGCAGTTATCCGTTCTGGTCTCACGTGGCCCAATGCGAAAGCGCGCCTTATTATTATACACAGCTTGAACTCGTCGGCGCGCTCCTCGGCTCGGTTCGGGTCGGCGTCAACCCCGGTGAACTCGTTGATTTCGCCCTCGGCTGGACCGCCATCGATATTTATGGCGACGACATCCATGTTGAAGGGAGCCACGAATACACGGTCGCCCACAAACAGGCCACCGTCACAGGGTTCAGAGCGTCCGTTCCCTCGACCTTGTCCGTCGCAAACACGTTGGGCGGTTATCCTGTCACCCGTATCGGGGATAATGCGTTCTACGGACGCACGGAGCTGACATGCATCGTGATCGGCTCGAATGTGGCGCACATCGGAGACAGCGCTTTCCAGAACTGCATGAAGCTGACCGGTGTCACGATCCCTGACAGCGTTAACCATATCGACCGCAGTGCATTCGGCACGTGTTCCAGCCTGACGAACATTGACCTTCCAGGCCAACTCTCTAAACTCGGGCCGTTCGCGTTTGAGCGTTGCACCAACCTGACCAGCATCGTGATTCCGGGCGGCGTTGCCAAGATCGAGGATTGGACGTTCCAAGACTGCAGCGCGCTGTCAAATATCACACTCCGCAACGGTGTGACTAGTATCGGATGGTGTGCGTTCGACGGATGCAGCAGTCTGACTGAAATCACGATTCCTGCCAGCGTCACCGGAATCGGCCCCCATGCATTCTCGGCTTGCCCTAAACTAACCCGCGTCCGTTTCGAAGGCAACGCTCCGCGCGGAGCCTCCGACGCATCCATTTTTGGCGACGGCTCCTCAAACGTATCCGTCTATTACCTCCCGGGAACCAAAGGCTGGGGCAAGGAGTTCGGCGGGCGTCCGACGGCGGTGTGGAAACAGTGATGAAGAAGAGGGCTCACGCAGAGACCCGGAGACGCAAAGTTCGGTAAAGTTTTCCTGTCTTGTCTTGGGGTCTTTGGGTCTTGGCGTGAGAAAGGGACTCAACTTTCAAGTGAGCATTGGCGAGAGGCCGACGGTGGTACTGAAGCAAGAAAGATCGAAAGAACGGAAGAAGAAAGAATGAGTTTTTTTAGAAACCCGTTTAATAATAAACACACTTTGCCCAGCGGCACAACTATCAATGGGAGCGGACGGCAAGGACGATTAGCGAAGAGCAGGCTTCGGTCGCTGTTCATCGTTATCCCCTTGTTACTGGCTGGCTGCACAAATCCACTTGGGCCGCTGCCTTCCAAAGCGGAGATTGGCTCGCTTCCCATACCCGAACTGAAACAACGGTATCCCTTTTTGTGCGAACTGGAGCCGCGGACTTTTGACCCCTATTCTTCTGGGACGATCGACAAGGGCTACACCGATCCTCGGTTTGCCATACCGGCTGCAGCCGGGCTGATTGATAAGTGGGGCGAGCCTGACTATGCGGTCTTAAGCTGGTGGTCTCTTAAAAGCCTATGTACCATTGTTCGTCACCACCGTTGGTATTGGTATGTCAACGACAAGGAGGTCGACGCCTTTATTGTTCGGCCGATATTCAACGGGTTTACTCCAGAATTGGTTTCTATGACCATTCGGCCGAAGAAGCAGACCACCGAAAGGAACGGCAAATGAAGAACGGACTACAACTCACTCTCGCACTGGCCATCATAGCGACACTGACCGGTTGCTCAACGCCGTACATGATTGACCGCCGTCGCGATGCGGCGGATATTGTCACGCTTGGTGTTGGCGCGGGATTGGGAGCAAAAGCTCGTGTCGGGTTCCTTCAGACCGGACTCTTGGTCGAAAAGGATTTAATTGCGTTGCGCGGCGGTGAATTCGTCCGAATAGGTGTCAACCGGAACGGGGAGCATTGGGTTGGGGATGCGGATTTTTTGTTCGTCTATTTTGAAGCGTTCAAACCGCAAGCACTCATGCCGCCGTACCCGCAACGAGGCAAGACGTTTAAGACCGAATTCGAATGGTCGTGGATTCCTTTTGTGCACCTGGTAGATGGAGGTCATAATGATCCGCCCTGTTACAGTTATCCCACACAGATTGACGTTGTCGGCGCTCTCGGCGGTTCGGTTCGCGTCGGGGTCAACCCAGGAGAACTTCTTGATTTCGTCCTCGGATGGACCACACTCGACATCTACAAAGATGATATCCGTGTCGACGGTGACTATTCGTACAACGTCGACCGCGGTCAGACTACGATAACCGGTGTTGATGCGGCCTACACCGGTGCCTTGTCCATCACAAACACGTTGGGTGGTTATCCAGTCACCCGCATCGGAGACCGTGCGTTCGACGGCTGTACGAACCTGACCGACGTCACGATCCCTGCCAGCGTTACCCGTATCGAGGCTGGTGCGTTTGAGTTCCTTAGCTGGTTGAACTCGATCACGGTGGATGCCGCGAACACTGCCTATAGCAGCGATATGGGCGGGGTCGTGTTCAACAAAGAGAAGTCCAAACTCATCCGCTATCCGAGGGGCAAGGCCGGCGAGTACGTGATTCCCACCAGTGTCAACCAAATCGGGTGTGGTGCGTTCGAGGGGTGCGCTGGGTTGACCAGCGTGACGATTCCCGATGGTGTTGCGGTAATAGAGTCCTGCGCGTTCGAGAACTGCGCCAACCTGACTAGCGTCAAGATTCCTGACAGCGTAACCAGTATCGGTTACATGGCATTCGAAGATTGCTCCAACCTGGCGACCATTGCCCTTCCCAGCCAGCTCTCCGAGCTAGGGTGGTCCGCATTCGAGGGGTGCACCAACCTGATAAGCATCGCGATTCCCGGCGGCGTTGCCAAGATTGAGAATTGGACGTTTCAAGGCTGCGGTGCCCTGTCAAATGTCACAATCCGCGACGGTGTGACTCGTATCGGTTGGGGTGCGTTCGACGAATGCAGCAGTCTGGTCGAAATCACGATACCCGCCAGTGTCACCAAAATCGGCGCCTACGCGTTCTCGGCGTGCCCTGCACTAACCTGTGTCCGTTTTGAGGGCAACGCTCCGCGCGGAGCATCTGACACATCCATTTTTGGCGATAGCTCCTCAAACGTCACCGTCTATTACCGCCCGGGCACCAAAGGCTGGGGTAAAACGTTCGGCGGACGGCCGACGGCGGTGTGGAAACAATGATAAGCTTGAGAAAGTTAGAAACGAAAATGAGCGGATCCAAGTTGAATGAAATGGCTAGGAAATGCGCTCTCAGTCTTGGCGCGGTTCTTCTGCTCGGCGGATGCTCGGTCAGTATCAGTAAAGCGCCGGTCGGGGATGCACCTTTGGACATTACAGAGGTGGCTGAAGAGTGGGAAGGGCTCTGGAACCTGTATGTGAGCGATGATGATGACGTTTGCAGCGTCGGAAAGGAGGTGGTAACCCCTGTCAGTGTCGAGGTGCGTGATGCGTCAAACGGGGTTTTGCGTGTAGTAATAACGGAGTTCGCCGCTCACAATGAGATGGAGAAGGATGATCAATCCAATTTGCCGGTTGCCTATGATGTTTATCTGCGAAGATCCGGGGATTGGGTTTTCGCCAGCATCGACTTGAAGGATATGGAGAAAACGAATAGCCCGCCCTCCTTTGCGTGGGGCAGGCTCAGGAAAGGTAAACGGGTGGCCCATCTTTGGTGGGCTAGCGAGCGTGTTCTGAGAGAGTGGCAGGATGAGGGCAAGGCCCCGCCGGATGTGCCTGATTCTTCGGCGAACACGGTGTTGGAGGCGTTCAACTCGAACCATGTCGCCCAAGTCACCTCGGGAACAAACGGGGTTCCTTTCCTTTGGGATACGCCCTGGTTGTTTATCAAGCAGGATTAGTGTTGAGTTTTGCTCCGCATCTCACCGCGAGCAGGAAGGAAGAACAGGATGAAAAGGGGTTGGTCACGATTAGCGTGGAGTGCAATGTGTGTTTCTCTCATGTCTGGCTGCGGGACTTGTCCGGATCTTTCTTACCGGGGGCCGCTTGCCCCGCAAGATATGGCTTTTGTA
>CAYLUN010000022.1:0-74364 GCA_964386865.1 uncultured Lentisphaeraceae bacterium
GCCGCCGGGTTTTTGGGGGCCGCAGACCGAAAGGTTTGCGGCCCCCTTCTTTTTTTTCGCGCGGGCGCGCCCGCCGCCCGCGATCCGCCCGCCGGAAGTACCTCTTTGTCCTGAGCTTTCCAGTACCCCCGCCTGAGAGCTAACTACGCATCCCGCAAGCCTCAGCGCATGGGAGGCCGGAACGAGGGGGGCGGCGCGAAACCA
The DNA here is from genome assembly GCA_964386865.1 of uncultured Lentisphaeraceae bacterium. GTDB lineage: Bacteria > Verrucomicrobiota > Kiritimatiellia > RFP12 > UBA1067 > CAYLUN01. Next base: position 205 of record CAYLUN010000022.1, read on the forward strand.
GGCCCGCCCATGGGCATTATCATGCCCCCCGGCCCGCCCCCGCCCACGATCACAAACCGGCCAGTAACCGGCCCCCACTTTGCGTCCCTGTCATCAAAAGGCTCGCACAGCACCTCCAGCGCGGAAAGCAATTTGTCGCGCTCCGAAGCACTTGCGAACGGGAGTTCGCCAACTTGCCTGCCGCCCGCCATCAGCGCTACGCCGGCCTCTTGGGCGGCTCCGGAGTTAACGATTCCCAACCCCGTAACCTCGCCGAAACTAGCGACGCTTGGCTCGGCCTCCTGGCCGTATTTGATTGCATATCCTCTCCGATCGAGCCGTTCAAGAACGGCCACCCCCTTGCCGCCGACGTTTTTTGCAGACTGTTGTTCCGCGCGCTGCAGTGAGCCCCTGATGACCGCCAGGGCCTCTTCTTGGCTCAGCGGCACGCGGTGAGCCCGGTGCTGCGCCCAGTTTACATCCTCCAGTCGACTGGGGCCGCCTGCGACAGCCGCGCTATTAAGGCGCAAGTACTCCAAGGCTTCCGACAACTGATCAGCCGTATTGAAACGGTCCGAACTCAGGAAATAGAAGGGGCGACAGAGCCAAAAAGGAAACGTCCCCCACTGCTTGTGGTTCTCAATAAACCGCATTTCATCGTCGCCCACGTTCACCGTAACGTGATAGGTCGACACGATGAACGGGTTCAACAGCCCGCAAAAAATCAGCGGAACGCCGCAGATGTCAGTCCGCTCCATTCTCACGGCGGTCACCTTGGAAAAGGGCGCGTGATAAATGTAGACTTGATTGCTTTTCAAATCGCCTCGCACGACGCTCGTCAGTCCGTTTTCATTGACATGACATGCGAGCTCGCGTTTGAAGGTGTCGTTGCCGTAGTAGATCGACACGTCAGGTTTGGTGCGTCTCGCCTGATTGATGACATCAATGGCGCGTTGTTCTGTCCACTTAGAGCTGTCCTTTATGACAACGGGCGGATAAACGGTGGTACACCCCGAAACAACGACAATACCGAGCGTCGCCAAACCTCTTTGCAGGGCCCGCACGGATGCTTTGTTCGTCATCATTGCCGCACCTCCAGTGTTCAAGCCAAAGGACAGCATAATTGTACGCCAAGCAGCAGGAGCAAGCAACAGAGAATCGACAGGCAGAGAATCGACATGCTTGGAAGCGCTTGTCTAGGCACCGGCAAGGAGTTATACTGCCTGCATGAAATTCCGGCGTTTATCAATTCTTGGTTGGGCGGCGTTCATGACAGCGGCGGTGCCGCTGGCGGAGGGTGCTATGGAAACGAACTGGCGCAAACTGACGGCGGAGGAGGAGCGCGTGATCGTGAACAAGGGCACGGAGAAGCCGTTCACGGGTAAATACGAGGCGAGCACGGATGCGGGCGTCTATACCTGCCGCCGCTGTGGCGCGGCGCTCTACCGATCCGAGGATAAATTCCACTCGGGCTGCGGCTGGCCGGCGTTTGACGCCGAAATACCGGGTGCGGTGCGCCACGAGGCCGACGCGGACGGGCGGCGCACGGAAATCCTCTGCGCGACGTGCGGCGGGCACTTGGGGCACGTCTTCACGGGCGAACGCCTGACCCCAAGCAACACGCGCCACTGCGTGAACTCGGTCTCCATGGACTTCGCGGCCGAAGTTGATCTCGACAAGCAGTTCGAGCGCGCCATCTTCGCCGGCGGCTGCTTCTGGGGCGTGGAGTTTTACCTGCAGCAGGCCAAAGGCGTGATCCGCGCCGTCAGCGGATATACGGGCGGAATGTCTGAAAATCCCACGTACGAGCAAGTCTGCAAAAAGAAAACCGGACACGTCGAGGCGGTCGAAGTGCTCTTCGACCCGAAGCAGACGGATTACGAGACGCTGGCCAAGATGTTCTTTGAGATCCACGACCCTACCCAGACCGATCGGCAAGGGCCGGATATCGGCGAGCAGTACCGCTCGGCGGTGTACTACCGCGACGACAAACAGAAGGCTGTCGCCGAGAAACTGGTCAGACTGCTCACGGACAAGGGATTCAAGGTCGTCACGCGCCTCGAGCCCTCCTCGCGCTTTTGGCGCGCCGAAACCTACCATCAGGACTACTACTTCGTCCACGGCAAAACGCCCTACTGCCACAGGCCGGTCAAGCGGTTCGACTAGGGGATGATGCCGTCCAATACCCAGATTTCCGGCGTTTGTGCGGAGAGTTATCTGTTTTCCACCTTTTCATTTACAGGCTCAAGATGTGCAGCATTCCAGCTGGTAATCAAAGGGGAACCTGTTCTGTTCGAGTCGCCGGTGTACGATCCCGGGTGTGGGCTATGGCGGTTATCTGTGTTGTGTGTTGGTTCAAATGAGGCTTTTCTAGCCAAGTCGGATGCGTTCCAGACACTCAGTAGTTGCGAGACTGTCAGACAATGCATGGCGACCAACTGTTTTGGCTCGTCAGGCAAGGCATCAAAGTGATCGCATCATGACCAATGACACATTTTTTGCGTTGAGCGGACGGCAAATGCTTTTCGTAAGCACAGAACGCAATGGCAGGCTCGACTTCAGTGTGCTGGAAGGTTATCAGATGACTATTCCGTTTGACGCTGTTCTCCGAAGGCCTTTGATCTTCCTGGAATACGATCTCGAACAGGAATTTAAAAATTGGCAAACTTCGGCGACTGCTCCTCGAACGTCTCAACAAACCATGCGGACGTGACGAGATGACATATCGGTAGTGGGTGTGCAAACGCTGTAATGACCTGAATGGAAGGAAATCGACGATGGCCAATTCCACCCGTATTGTGTTGTGTTGTCTTAGCTGGGCCGCTGTCGTGGGGCAGGCTGCTGGGCTGGATGCGCTCATGGCGGGGGCAGATCCGACGGGGGCGCGGCTCTGCACGGCGGAGATTCAGAAGGCGATTGATGAGGTGGCTGCGACGGGCGGGGGCGAGGTGACGCTGCCGAAAGGCACGTATCAAGTCACCGCGCTTCGCCTCAAGAGCGGCGTGACGCTGCGGTTGGACGAGGGCGCGGTGCTACGGCCGAGCCGGAATTCCAAGGACTACGGCGAGGAGAAGTGGCCGACCGTCGGCGCCGAGGGCGCGACCAACGTCGCTGTAGTCGGCAAGGGTGTGGTCGAGGGCGGCGGCGACTGCTTTTACGAGACAAACGGCGTGGCGATGAAGGTGCCGAGGCCGCACTACGTGCTGCACTTCAAACGCTGCAAGGGCGTGCGAGTCGAGGACGCAACGCTGAAATACAGCATGCACTGGACCTGCCGCCTGGATTGCTGCGAGGATATCGTGGTGCGGCGCGTGACGATCCGCAACCGCTGCTTCTCCGCGCAGAATTGCACCGACGGCATCGACCTGGTCAGCTGCCGCCGGGCGCTGATCGAAAAGTGCGACATCGAAACCGGCGACGACGGGATCTGCCTCAAAAGCGAGCTCGGAAAGAGCGTGCCGACGGATCAGCACCCGGTGATGACGGACATCACTGTGCGCGACTGCGTGATCGCCACGACCTGCAACGCGACCAAGATCGGAACCGAGACGGTGGGAGACATCGAAAATGTGCTCTTCGAGCGCATCACCGTGCGTAAACACGCTGTCGCTGTGGGTAAGAACCCGACCCCGTCAGGCGTCTGCATCGCAGCGATCAGCCTGCAGTCCAACGACGGCGCGAAAATTCGTAACCTGACCTTCCGCGACTACACGATCGAGGATTGCTACGCGCCGGTCTTCATCCAGTTGCAGGATCGCGACTCGCACCGCGAGTCGGATCTCGGCTCGCTGGGCGGCATCACGATCGAGCGGCTAACCTGCACGCGCGCGCGAGCGGCTTCTCAGATTAACGTCAGCGTGGGCGGACGCCTTGGCGCCATCACGCTAGCCGATTTCGACGTGCGCACGCAGGAGGCGGTCGCCGAGAAGCCGGGCACGCCGAAGCGGCCGACCGGCAAGTACCCGGACGCTAAGAACAACGGCGTGATGCCCGCATACGGGCTGTTCGCACGCGATGTGGACGGACTCACCTTGCGCGGCAAGATGCTGTTCAAGGACGAGGCGAACAGCGGACGCGCGCCGATCATACTCGAAGGCGTAGACGGCCTCGACGAGTCCGGCGTGAGTGCGCGCTGAGGCGAACGTCACTGGCCGTCACCCCAGCGCCCAGCCGTTGTGGTAGGGCTGTCGCAGGAGCGCGTCGGCCTCGGGGGCGTTGGTGATGCGCGGGGCCGCGGCGTCGAAGTCGATCTGCTTGCCGGTTCGCAGCGCGATGTTGCCCAACAGCACGAACTCGGTGAGCGGGCCCGACCACTCGAAGTCGCACCCCGCGCGCTCGCCGCCCTTACAGGCGTCGAGCCACTCGCCGAAGGTGCCGCGCCGGCGCGGCAGCGTCCGGGGCACGGAGGCGAACTTCTCCGCGAGCGCGGGGTCGATGAGCTTCTCGAACACCATCTTGCCCGAGTCGCCGATGTAGAGCACGCCTTCGTCGGGCAGCTCGGCGTTGCCCAGCTCGCGCGGCTTAGGCGGACGCAGGCCGCCGTCATACCACACCACGCGCACCTCGGGCAGGCCTTCGCGGGCCGGGTAGTCGTAGGTCACTATGGAGGCGAGCGGGAAAGATTCGGCGAAGCGCTTAGACGTGGACGCTGAGACGCGCGCGGGGTGGCCGAGCTTCAGGGCGCGGTAAGGCGTGTTGAGGTAGTGGCACCCCATGTCGCCGAGCGCGCCGGTGCCGAAGTCCCACCAGCCGCGGAAATTGAAGGGGTGGTAGACCTTGCGGCCGCCCCAGTTGTTGGGGGACAGGTCGGGGATCGGGCTGCCTGCGGGCCACTCGTTCTTGAAGGGACGCATGGGCGCCGGGCCGATCCACAGCTTCCAGTCAAGCGTGGCGGGCACGGGGTCTTCGCCCTCGGGCCTCCCCGGCATGCCCTGGGGCCAAGCCGGGCGGTGCGACCAGACGTGAACCTCGCGCACGGCGCCGATCGCGCCGGCGGCGATAAGCTCGGTGGTGCGGCAGCCCTCCTCGCTGGTGTTGGGCCGCGTGGTGACCTGCGTGGCTGTTCCAGCTGCTTTCGCGGCGGCGATCACGGCGCGGCACTCTTCGACCGTGCGGGTGAGCGGCTTGACGCAGCAGACGTGCTTCTTGGCGCGCAGCGCGGCGAGCGTGATGATCGCATGCGTGTGGTCGGGCGTGCCGCAGTAGACGGCGTCGAGCTTGCCGCCCTCGGAGCCCAGCAGCTCCCGGAAATCGCGGTAGCGGCGGGCCTGCGGGAAGAGGTCGTAGGTCTTCTTGGCGTGGAGGTCGTCGACGTCGCAGAGCGCGACGATTTCAAAGCCAGCCTGACCGCAGGACTTGACCTGCGAGTGGCCGACACCGCCGACGCCGATGCCGGCGAGCGTGACCTTTTCGCTGGGAGGCGTGTGGCCCTCGCCGCCCAGCACATGGCGCGGAACGATGTTGAACGCGAAGGCCGCGGCGGCGGACGACTTCAGGAATGCGCGGCGCGAAATGCCAAGAATGCTGCTCATGTGTTTCCCCCCTGTATATGCCGTAGCTTAACGTTTCCGACCCGTTCCGACAAGGCGATAGGCGAGGCCTTTCATCGCAAGCTGCGTGTCAGGCTGCTGCGTGCTGGAGGGGCGCCGCGTTCAGGCGAGCGTGAAGCCCTCGGCTGGAGAGAAAGCAAGGCGGTAGGGAGCGGTTGGGACATCCTGGGGGGTGAGGCCGACGAGCGCGAGCGGGTTGTAAAAGCCGATACGCAAGAGCTCGTCGAGCGCGAAAAGCCCGGTTCCATGCAGGACGTTCATGCAGGCGAACAGGGTGGAGGAAGAGCCGACAAGGCACTGCTTCTCAGGGCTGTGCAGGAGCCCGCTCGGCTCCAGCACGGCGCGGCTGCCGAGCACGTCGTAGGTGCCAGGCGGCAGGCCAGCAGCGGAGGCAGAGTCGGACGTGGCTATCAGGCGGTCCGGCCCGGCGGCGCGGGCGAAAAGCGCGATTATGTGGTGCGGCAAGTGGTGGCCGTCGGGGATGAAGAGGATCTTGAGCCGCTGCTCGGCAAGGCCGCTGAGCAGGGGGTTGTTGTGGCGGTGGACGTGGTTGGGCATGCCGTTGCCGAGGTGCGTGAGGGAGGTCGCGCCGGCTTCCACGAGGCGGGCGAGGTCGACCGCGCCCGCAAGCTGGTGTCCGCAGGAGACCGCGGCTCCGCGCCTGACGGCGTGTCGCGCAAGCTCCACCGCGCCGGGCAGCTCGGCCGCAAGGGTGAGCAGCCGCAGCCGGCCCTCCGACCACGCGAAAAGGCGGTCGAAGAGGTCGACGTCTGGCGTGCGAACGCTGGCCGGGTCATGCGCTCCGACCGCGCCGGGCTCTTTAGAGATAAACGGGCCCTCCAGGTGGAAGCCAGGCACGTGGCGCGCGAGCGTGGCGTCCTTCTTGAGCGCGGCGCACATCAGCTTGAGGTTCCGGTGCAGACGCGCTTCTGTGCTGGTGATGAGCGTCGGCAGGAAAGCGGCGGTGCCGCGCGCGATGAGCGCGTGGCCGGCGTGTAGGAAGGCCTCCTCAGTGAGCGCCTCGCTGCTGAAGTCAACGCCGATGAAGCCGTTGACTTGCAGGTCGACAAAGCCGGGGATGTGGAGGGGTGTGGACATGGCATGTCCTCCTGTTTTGCGTGTTACTGGACGCGTTCCGTGTCTGGGCCTGTAGCGGAGCACGCATCGGGCCGCGGCGACTCGTCGATGGGGCGGGAGATGCGCTGGACGCTGTAGTGCCAGAGTGCGGGGAGGCACTCGTAGATCGTGTCGTCGGGCTCGACGGTTTCGTCGTCCGGCGGGTCGATCTTCTCGAGAAAGCGGTACTTCTCAAGCTGCGGCATGACGGGCCGCATGATCTTGCGTACGTCCTCCTCGGTGTAGTTCTCGGCGTGATCGGAAAAAAGCTCCAAAAAGCGGGTGCGCTCGAAGAGCAGCAGGTCGCCGAAGCGGAAGCGTACGTTGTCGGGCTCCTCGACGCTGGCGGAATCCTCTTCCAGCTTGTGCTCAAAGAACTCGAGCAGCAGCATGAAGGCGACGCACTCGTCGCGCTTCGTGAAGTTGAAAAGGTCGCGGTTCGAGGGCGTGATGCGCTCGTTGTACCAGACCTCCTTGTAGAGCCGGGCGCATTTGGGGTCGGCCACGAGCTGCCAGCCGAAGGTCTCCTCGAAGAAGCCCGCGAACTCGCGCTGGTAGCGTCTGAGGAAGAGGAAGTGCTCCTCGTGGTCGGCCCGGTAGAAATAGGGGCTCTCGAGCAGGATGTTGAGCACGGCCTGCACGCGGGTTTTCTGCTTCAGGAGAAGGTCGTCGAAGGCGGACATAAGAAGGGGGGGGTAGGAGTTAAGAGTTTGGGGGGCGGTGGGTCGGGCCGCCGGACGTCTTCACGAGCTGGTCGAGGAAGGCGAGGGCGTGGCGGTCCGCTTCGACGCGTGCGGGATCGGCGGTGGGCTCGAGGGCGAGGCCGAGCTTGGCGAGGCGCGCGCCGCGGCCGAGCAGGCCGCTGCGGGCGAGCTCGATGAGGCGCGGGAAATCTTCGAAAGCGGAGAAGCTGCCCTGCGACACGCGGCAGGCCGCGTCGCCGGACGCGGCGAGGCCGCGCTGCCGCAGCCAGGTGTCGAGGGCCTGTAGGCGGGACTCTTCAAGCGACTGTGTGGGCTTGCCGTCGGCGCGCGGCTTATCGTCGAGCCAGAGCACGCTCTCCTCGCGGACGCGGTGGCGATCCCAGCGCGGCTGGGGCGGGAGGGCCTTCTCGTTCTCGTCCCAGAAGTGCATGTCGCCGATCAGGCGGGCGGGGGCTAGCAGGCCCAGCAGGAAGGCCGCGGGAACGGCGCCGGAGGGCAGGAGGGACACCTCGGACACGCGCGCCCGCAGGTCTTCGAGGCGGTGGCTGCGGCGCTCAAGCTCGCGCAGGTGGGTGTACAGCTTGCGCCACACTTGGAGCGCCGCGGTGTTGACGCGGTTGCAGAGCTGCTCGAGAGTGCCCTCGGCGGCGTAGAAGGCGGCGAGGCCCGCGAGGGTGCGCTCGGGGTGGGGCAGCCGCGTGCGCATCAGGTGCGAGGTCGCGCGGCTCTCTTCCTGCATGCGCTCGAGGCTGGCCTGCCAGCGGGCGGCCAGGCGAGCCTGGCGCAGCTTGCTGATTTCGGGCGTGATCTCGGTCCGCAGGGTGTGGATGCGGTTGAGGAACTGCTTGAGGAAGCGGTCGAGTTCGGCGAGGATCGTGCGTGCGGTCGGAACGTCGTAGCGGCTGGCCGCGAAGCCGAGGAGCCGCACGTTGAAGTCGCCGAGGGTCTGGCTCACGCTATCTGTGAGGGCGCCCATGCGCGAGAGGCGGTAGAAGACGCCGCGCGCAGTCTCGTAATCGAGGGTCTCCGCGCCGGACTTGTTGAAGAGGCGGACGGTCTCGCGCAGGGTGCCGATGAGTTCCGAGAGCAGGTCGCGCGTGTCGGTGTCGCTGGGCTCGAGGTCGTCGCGGCGCCGGGCTTCGAGCCAGAGCAGGAAGGCGGCCGCCTCGTCGGCGAGGCGGTAGCGGAACTTGCGGCGGCGGGTGTCCTTGTAGCCGCGCAGGCGCTCCTTCTCGAGGCGGTCGGTGATGAGGTTCCAGAGCAGGAGCTGGCGGATGTCCTGATTAAAGGCATCGTGCGAATAGCCGGATTCGCCGCCGAGGTCGGCGCGCACGGCCGCGTAGAGGTCGTCGTGGAGCGGCTCCAGCTCGTGTTCACGGCGGTAAGCCAGCAAAGCTGCCAGAACCGTGACGTAGGCCGACGCGCGCTCAGAAAGAAGGAGGTTCCCCAGCTCCTTGTTGCGGTTCAGGAGGAGGTCAGCGGTCAGGGCCGTCGGAGAGGCTGTAGATTCGGAATGCATCGGCAAGAAAAGGGTAGCAAATATGACGGTGAATATCCAGTCCAAGCGCCGGCCGGAGCAGGGAGACAGAATATATATGTGAAGCAAATCGGCTTGCGTGCGGTCTCATCAACATGCTACACGTAATGGATGCGGAGCACAGATGTTATGTTCATGCCTCAACGCAGATCTTTGCAAGCATGGGCGGGGCTGCGACGGGGTCTACGCTGTTGAAGTTCAGGGACGAAGAAAGCGGGGGCGCGCAATGAAACGAGAAATCATGGTTGGCCTGCTGGCGGCAGCTGCGCTCGGCGCGTGGGCCGCGCCGACAAGCGCGGGCTATCCGTTTGACGGACAGACGGGGTTCTCCGTCAGCAATCTCACGGAGCGTATCAATGCCGGGGCCTTTACGGTTTCTGTCTGGGTTCGGCTCTCGGACGAGAAGCGTCCGCAGATGTTCCTGACGGCCGGCGCGCCCAATCAGGATTTCTCCCTGTACCTCTACAACGGGGCCGTCCGGATGCTGGTGGAGGGCGTGGAGGGTCAGTACGGGTTTGCGGGTGCGAAGCCGCCCCAGCCCAACGTCTGGACGCACTACGCAGGCACCTACGACGGCAAGGAAGCCAAGGTCTATCGGAACGGCACGCTCGAAGGGCGGAAGGCCATCGCCCTGAAAAGGAGCACGTTCCGCGCGCCGCTGACGGTGGGCGTGGCGCTCGGCTCGGACGAGCGTGTCCTGAAGGGCAGCATGACCGACATCCGCGTGTGGAACCGGGTGTTGGAGGCAACCGAAGTAAACGCCGTTTTCGGCGGCGAGGAGCGTCAAGGGCTCGACGAAGAACTGCTCAGTCGCTGGGACACGCACGCGACGGATACGGTCATCGAGAACCGCGTGGCGGGCGCGCCGTGCCTCGTGAAGATCCAGCCGACTCTGTCGACGATTCAGAACGTGAAAGCCGACGGGTTCCGGGGTATCTGGTACTTTAACCAGCCGATCGCAAGCGAGTACGTCTATAAGTACAGCGGCGGGCTCGGCACCTACTGCGCCAACCATATCCCCTTCGCCTGGTACGCGCCAGAAGCGAGCAAGACCTTCTTCTGCTACGGCGGCACGGACACCAACAACAGCACGTTGCTGCACATGGTGTCGTACTACGACCACGCGACCGGCAAGGTGGCCAGGCCCACGCTTCTGCTCGACAAGAAGACGACCGACGCGCACGACAACCCGGTGCTCAACCTCGACGACAAGGGTTATGTCTGGATATTCTCCAGCAGCCACGGGCGCGGGCGGCCCTCGTACATCTCGCGCTCGTTGAAGCCGCACGACATCGACCAGTTCCAGCTCATGTGGACGGGCAACTACTCGTATCCTCAGCCGATGTACTATCCGGGCCGGGGATTCCTCTTCGTTCACACCTGGTACGTGGCCGGCCGCGGCAACTACATGATGACCAGCAACCCCGAAGGCACGGTCTGGAGCGAGCGCAAGCAGACGTCTTACTTCGAGGAGGGGCACTATCAGATCAGCGGCGTGTGGAAGAACCGGAAGACCGGCGTGGCCTTCAACATGCACCCGAAGGGCAAGGGCCTCAACTACCGCACGAACATCTACTACATGGAGTCGGACGACTTCGGTGCGACGTGGAAGACTGCGGCGGGCGAGTCGCTGGCGACGCCGCTCAGCGACAAGGCCAACCCCGCGCGCGTGCTGGAGTACCAGAGCAAAGGGCGCAACGTCTACCTGTCGGACATCCAGTTCGACTCCGCCGGCCATCCGGTCATCCTGTTCGTTCTGAGCAAGGGCTACGAGTCCGGGCCCGAGAACGGCCCGCGCGAGTGGTGCCTGGCGCGCTGGACGGGGACGGAGTGGCGCGAGCTGAACACCGGCATTGCCTCCGGCAGCAACTACGATGTGGGGCCAGTCTACATCGAAAGCGACACGGCGTGGCGGCTCATCGGCCCCACGCAGGCGGGGCCTCAGCCCTACAACCCCGGCGGCGAGATTGCGATGTGGCTTTCCGCTGACGCTGGCGCGACGTGGAAGATGGCGCGGCAGATGACGTCGGGCAGCGAGAGGAACCACACCTACGTGCGCCGCCCGGTGAACGCGCACCCGGACTTCTACGGCTTCTGGGCGGACGGGCACGGCCGCAAGCCCTCGGAGTCGCGCCTCTACTTCTGCAATCAGAGGGGCGACGTCTTCCGCCTGCCGCAGTCCATGGAGGGCGGCTTCGCCACGCCCGAGCCGGTTTTCCGGTAGCGGGCGATCACGGCTCGCGGCCGGGGAAGTCGAGCTCCTTTAGGCGCGTCAGCGGGTCGGTGACGGCCCGGAGCGCGCCCGGCCCCGAACGGCGCTGGGCGGCGGCAAGTTCGGCTCGGAGGCTGGGCAAGGCGTCGACGAACGAAGGAGGGATGTCTTTGTCGACCAGCGCGAGGTAGGCGGCGCCCGCGTGCAGGCGCAGCAGGGTGGCGTCGGCGCCCATGGTTCGGATCATGGCTGTGGCGGCCTCCGCGCCGAAGCCGTCGCAGTAGGCGTCGAGGCGCGTGCGCAGCTCCGGGGCGGCGCCGAGCGTCCGCGAAACGGCTTGGGCGATCGTCTGCTGTCGCACGCAGGCCCAGAGGCCGAGCACGAATGCGCCCGTGTGCAGCCGGGGGTTCTCGACGTAGTCGATGCGGTGAAAACCCTTGTAGGTCTCGACAAGCTCGCCGTATGCGCGGTAGAGCCCGAGCGTGTTCGTCCACGCCGCAGCGAGCGCGGCGGCATTCTGGGCGGAGCACAGCTCGTCCAGCCGGGCGGGCGCCTGTGTGCGAAGCTCGGCGAGCCGCGCGAAATCGGCCTCAATGTGGGCGGCGAGGCGGTCGGGCGGCAGCTCGGCCAGGGCGATCCGGCCGGGCGGAGCGAGGACGAGCCAGACGCGCAGGGCGACGGCGAGCAGGAGCGCGACGGAGGCGTAGGGCGCGTAGACGAGCAGCGCGTTCCGCAGAAAGGTGCGCTCGTGGCGCGTGTGGTGCAGGCTGTAGCCGGCCAGGCCCAGCAGGATCGCCGCCGCCAGCAGGAGCAGCGTCGCCGCGGCGCGGGCTTTCGGGCCGCCGAGGGTGGTGCCGACCGTCGCGCCGGCGGCGGCAAGGGCGAGCCCGGCGAGGAAGCGTTTGCGGTAGGTGATCATGGCTTGGGAGGGGGATTGCTCTTGTTCTGCATGTCGATCCGCCAAAGCTCCCGGCCGGTGCGGTAGACGGTGACGAACAGGCCGAAGGCCGAGAAGGCGAGCACGTAGGGCAGGGCGTTGACGAGGTGGGTTTTGCCGCAGCAGATGAGCAGCGTGTTGACGGCGATGAAGACGAGCCGGATCTCGGTCGGGCCGATGCCCATGTACGCGATCTGGAACTTGTTGGTGCAAGCGAAGGAGAGAAACGAGTTGACCATGTAGCCGGAGAACATGGCCATGATGAAAAACAGCTCGGTTCGGTACTGCTGCGGCAGGAGAACCGCGTAGCCGATGAGGATGGCGCAGAGGAAGGCGAAGTCGAGGAAGTGGTCCATGTAATAGCCCCACTTGACGAGGCCGGTGTTGCGCTGTCGGCCGATCGCGCCGTCCAAGAGGTCGGTGATGTACTGTAGCACGATCATCAGCGAGACGGCCCAGAGCCAGTCGATGCGGGCGCGCGCCAGAAGGCTGAAGAAGGGGATCAGCGCGGCCCAGAAGACCGTCATGAGCGTGAGGTGGTAAGTCTCGATGTGGCGTGGGACCCACGGCAGAAGGCGGCTCTTCAGCCACTCTTCCGGGGCGTGGAGGATCGATTGACCGAACTTGACGTCGCCTTTGAAAGCCATAGCCGAAACCTCTGCGCTGCGCCGAACGTGATTGAGTAACCGATGCGTGATCAACATAACAGATTGGCGAAGCGGGGGGAAAGGGCAAACGGCGAATTTCACCGCTCCGCGGCGGCGGGCAGGATCGCGTCGCCGGCATGCGGCTTTCAAATCTGTAATGGATGCGCAATCAGGCTGTAATCCCCGGCGCGTATACTCTCAGCCCAGAAAGACAGGACGAATCCGCTTATCCGGGCGGGGCGATCAGTCTCAGCGGCCGTGCGGACGCGGACGCGCGGGGGAAGGAAGCGGGCATGCTGGCAAGCCTATCGATTATCGTTCCGGCTTACAACGAGGCGCGGCGAATTGGCGCCACGTTGTCTTCGTTGGAAACATACTGTAGGCGCGCCTCTAAGAGGGGGGTCTCGTGCGAGGTGATCGTCGTGTGCGACGGCTGCCAGGACGAGACGGAGCGCGTGGTTTTGGCCTTCGCATCGCGCCTCCCGCTGCGCGTGATCGCCTACGCGGTGAACCGGGGCAAAGGCTACGCCGTGCGGCGGGGCGTCGCGGCGAGCATGGGCGATGTGGTCGTGTTCATGGACGCGGACGGCTCCACGCCAGTTGACGAGGTGGATCGCCTTGCGGTGCCCATCCAGCACGCGCTGGCGGATATTGTGGTCGGATCAAGGCGCGCGGCGGACGCGCGGGTTGAAGTCGCCCAGACGCTCAGCCGGCGCGTGCTGAGCTGGGTTTTTGCTTGGCACACGCGCGCGCTGCTGGGGCTTCGGGTTCGCGATACCCAGTGCGGCTTTAAGGTGTTCCGGGGTGGGGTGGCGCGCGAGCTGTTCGGACGGCTGCGGTGCGATCGCTTCGCCTTCGACCTCGAGCTACTTGTGCTGGCCCGCGAGCGCAGGTTCCACGTGCTGGAGTGCGGCGTTGCGTGGCGCGAGGTTGCCGGCTCGACGGTGCATCCGGTGCGGGACGGGGTCAAAATGCTCGCCGCGGCCTGGCAGTTCCGCTTCCGGCGCGGGCCGCAGCCGCAGCGGGCCGGGGGCGCGTGGGCGCAACCGCAGCTGGTGCCGGTCCCCAGTTTGCGTGAGGGATGACCGGATGAACGTGCTGGACATGTTGTCGCGGTGGGCGGCCGCACTGCTATTTCTGGCCGTGTTTGCGCGAGCCGTCGCTATGGCGCTTCTGCCGCTTACCGACCCGACGGAAGGGCGCTACGCGCAAGTCTCGCAGGAGATGGCGCTCAGCGGCGACTGGGTGACGCCGCGCGTGTGGATGAACGAAGCGCACCTGCCGTTTCTCGGCAAGCCCCCAATCTTTTTCTGGGCGGCGGCGGGCGCGATGAAGCTCTGCGGCGTGAGTGCGTTCGCGGCGCGCCTGCCAAGCCTTCTTTCGGCCCTGGCCCTGCTGGGCCTCCTGTATGTGGTGCTTGAGCGCACTGTCTCACGGGGGGCGGGTTTGATCGGCGTACTCGTCGCGGCCACGAGCGGGTTCTTCTTCGCCGTCGCCGGCAGCGTCGCCGTCGACATGGTGTTGAGCGCCTGCGTCGGAGGGAGCCTGCTCGCGTACTTCGCGTTTCTGTCGGAGCCCAGCCCAACGGCGCGCGGACGATGGAGCCTGCTGGTCTTCTTCCTGCTGGCGCTTGGGTTCTTGGCCAAGGGCCCCGTGGCGCTGGTGCTGTTTGGGCTGCCGGTTCTGGTCTGGACGATTCGCTGGCGCGCCTGGTCGACGCTGTGCGGGCACCGGTGGCTCGCCGGCGCGCTCCTGTTCCTGCTTGTGGCCGCCCCGTGGTACATCCTGTGCGAGCTGCGCAACCCCGGCTTCCTCAGCTATTTTTTCATCAACGAGAATTTCTTGCGCTTCGTCACGCATGACTACGGCGACGCATACGGGACTGGCCACCTGTATCCGCGCGGGACCGCGGTGCTGATGCTGCTGGCTGCGACGGCGCCCTGGAGCCTGTTCGCGCTCTGGCGGGCCTTCCGCGATAAGCTGTTCTCGCCCGTGCGGCGCGGCTCGGACAAGATGGCGAGCTTCCTGTTCATCGGCTTCGCGGCCGGCACGCTCTTCTGGTGTCTGGCCAGGCAGTTGCTGATCACCTACCTGCTGCCGATGGTTCCCGTGCTGGCGGCGTGGCTGGTTTGGGTGACGCGCGACAGGCCGGCCATGTGGCAGCGGATGAGGCAGGCGGCGGCGGTCATGCTTGTGGCGATGGCGGTCGGCGCGGCCGGATGCTGCTTTTTCCTCAAGGACGTCAAGACCGCGCGAGGCGTTGTGGCGCTGGCCAAGGAGTATGCCGCAGCGCAGGCGTTCAAGGGGCCGCTCCTTTTCGAGCGGCGCACGCCCTACAGTGCGCTTTTTTATGCGCGGGGCTGGGTCGTGCCGCATCCGAAGGAGGAGCTAAGCGAGAGCCTCTCTCGGCTGCACGACGCGACCTCCGTTCTCGTCGCGCTGCAGGAGAAGCAGAAGGCGAGACTGGACGGGCTGCCGCGCGGGAGCGTCGAGCGGCTGGCCGTATCCGGCGGGTGGCTTCTGGTGAAGGTGTCACTGCCTCTCGCCCGTCAGTGAGGCTGCGGCACGCGTGACGCTATCCGAGCGGGCTGGCTTTTCACTATGCGTATATTGGTCATCGACGACGAAGAGCGAATCTCGTCCTATCTCAGGCGCGGGCTCCAGCAGGACGGTCATGTCGTGGACGCTGTGGGTTTAGGCCGCGACGGAATCGTCCTGGTTGCGAGGGGCGGCTACGATCTGGTGATCCTCGACCTGATGCTGCCGGACATCAGCGGATTCGAGGTGCTGAAGAAGGTTAAGTCCGAGACGAAGGCCCCCCCCGTGATTATCCTGAGCGCCAAGGCGTCGGTCGACAACCGGGTCAGGGGGCTCGACCTGGGCGCCGACGACTACATGACCAAGCCGTTTTCCTTTTCGGAGCTGCGCGTGAGGATCCGCGCGATCATGCGGAGAGTCAGCCCTGAGGCGATTGCGCCGGCTCAGGCGGCAACGGTTCAGGTGGCGTGCTGGGTGGTCGACCGGATCAAGCGTCAGGTGCGCCGCGGCGCGGAGGTTGTGGAACTGACGCCGCGGGAGTTTACGCTGCTGGAGTACTTTATCCAGAACCGGGGTTTTCCGATCACGAAGCGTCTGATCTTCGAGCACGTCTGGAACTGCAGCGCCGACCCGCAGACCAACGTCGTCGACGTGCTGGTTTGCCGGTTGCGCGACAAGTTGGCGGCGGGCGCCGCGCAGCCCCTGATTCGCACGGTGCGCGGGATCGGCTACGTGCTGGACGAGGGCGGGGACGGGGCAGAAGCCGTGTAGTCCCCCCGCTGCTGGCGCTTGGCTTGGGCTGGGCTTGTGCCGCACGGGCGCCTGTTGATACACTACAGCGCACGAGGAACGAACGGTATGCGGACGGCTCAGACTTCGTTGCTGAACCGGGAAGGGAGTGATGCGGCACGCGTTCAGGCGAGTTGTCTTTGTGGTTGCTGTGGCTGGGGCGCTTGTGGCGCGCTCGAGCGGCGGCACGGCGGAGGAGGCGCTTGGGCTGGCGGCGCGGACGCTGGCCTACGTCGAGCGTTCGGCCGCGCGACCGGAGCTGTCCGCGGAGCTTGCGGGCCTGGCCGCGCAGCTGCCGCAGGCGCAGGGGGGCGACGGGCGGGCCGCGCTGGAGAAAGAGATCCGCGCGCTGCGCAGGCGCATCCTGTTCTCGCACCCTGACTTGGCCTTTGAGCGGCTGCTGGCGTGCCAGCGCACCTTGCCCTACTCCTGCAACGCGCACATGGTGGATCAGTATCCCGGGCGCTACGCTCGGCCTGGCCCGGGGCTCGTGGTCATCGAGAATTGGAAGGAGTCGCCGCGCAAGGTCGAGCCGCTGAAAGGCAAGTTGCCCGCCGGCTCCGTGCTCAGCCCGGACCTGCATTGGGGCGGCGACCGCGTGCTGTTCGCCTTCTGCGACGTCACGGCGGCGCGGCCTCCGGCGGCGGAGGGCGTGGTGGTTCCGACGCTGGCCGAGATGGCGAAGCGCGGCAAGAGCGAGTGCGGTAACGCGGTGCGCGCGCTGGATCCGCAGAACCCCTGTTTCGCCGACGCGGCCAAGGGCTACGACGTGAACCCGACCGCGCACCTGCGCTATTTCGTCTGGGAGGCGGCTGTCGACGGCTCCTGGGTGCGGCAGCTGACCGGCACGCCGCGCGACCCGTTGGAGACCTGGTGCGGGCGCCAGACGGCGCTGGTGGAGGACGTCGACCCGTGCTATCTGCCGGACGGCGGCTTCGCCTTCACGTCGACCCGCTGCCAGGGCTTTGGGCGCTGCCACTGGGGGCGTTACGCGCCGTCGTTCCTGCTCTATCGGGCCGACGGGGATGGCTCGAACATCCGCCAGCTTTCCTACGGCGAGTCGAACGAGTGGGAGCCTTCGGTGCTGAATGACGGGCGGCTGGTCTACACGCGCTGGGACTGCGTTAACCGCAACGAGATGTGGCTGCAGAGCCTGTGGACGACCAATCCGGACGGTACGGGAACCGCGCACTTCTACGGTAACAACACGCGCCACCACTGCATCCAGACCGAGGCGCGGGCGATCCCCGGCACGCACGTGGTGATCGCGACAGCGGCGGCACACCACTTCATTACGGCGGGGTCGCTGATCGCCATCGACACGCACACGGGCGAGGACGGCCCGGCGCCGCTTACGCGCGTGACGCCGGAGGTCGCGTGGCCCGAGTCCGAGAAGTGGGATCTGCCGGGGTGCTACGCGAATCCGTTCCCGCTGAACGACACGCTCTTTCTGGCGGCCTTTTCGCCGGACAAGGTGGAGTGGAGGGGCGCGAACGGCGAGTGCCACGGCTCGTGGCCGCGGGCTAGCGCGTTCGGGGTGTGGCTGGTGGACACGCTCGGCGGGCGCGAGCTGATCTACCAGGACTCGGCGATCGGAACCTTTTCGCCGATGCCGCTGCGCAAGCGCCCTCGCCCGCCCGTCATCCCCTCGCGGCTGCCGCCGCGCGGGGACGCGCCCGACAGTGGCGTGTGTGATGTGCAGAACGTGTACGACTGTCGCGAGCCGCTCGAAAAGGGCTCGGTCAAGTTCCTTCGGCTCAACCAGATCCTGGGCCAGCCGACGGCGGAGAAGGCCGTCCGCAGCAGCGTGTTCACCGAGCTGCCCAAGCGGCCGCTCGGCGTCGTGCCCGTGGCGGCGGACGGTTCCGCGACGTTCCGGATTCCGGCCGGCATGCCGATCCAGCTGCAGGCGCTGGACGCGGACGGGCAGGCGGTGATGACCATGCGGTCGTTCATCTACGCGCACGGCGGCGAAAGGGTCGGCTGCGCAGGTTGCCACGAGAACAAGACCCGGAGCGTGCCGCCGCAGGTGGCCAAGGCGAGGGACGTCGCCGTGCCTCGGCCGGCGCCCGCGCTGGACTACGCGGGCGGGTTCAGCTTCATGCGGACGGTACAGCCGGTGCTCGACCACCACTGCATCCGCTGCCACGGGCTGGGCGACATGGCGGAGACGTGCCCGAAGCTGATTGGGCCGGCCGCGTACGGCGAGCTGATCAAGCGCAAGATGGTGCGGCAGGCCGAGTGGTACAAGGAGTCGGATGCCAGCAGGCCCAAGGACTACTTTGCCGTGGTGAGCCCGCTCACCGCGTTGCTGCGAAAGGGCCATGAGGGTGTGGTTCTGTCGAAGGCGGACTGGGAAGCGCTGATCGTCTGGATGGATCTGAATGCGCCCCAGTACGGCGACTACGGCTTCAACCGGGAGGAGCAGCGCGAGGCCGACCCTGCGGGCGAGCGGCGCCTGCGGGCTGCCGTCGAGGCGCGCTATGGCAAGTCGGTCGCGGCGCAGCCGTTTCACGCGCTGGTCAACGTGGGCGCGCCGGAAAAGAGCCGCGTGCTGCTGATGGCCCTGCCGGAGTCGGCGGGCGGGTGGGGGCACGAGGAAGACGGCTTCGCTGGCACCGACGACCCGACCTACCGGGCGCTCCTGACGCTGGTGCGGCAGGCGATCAAGCCCGCTGCGTTTCAGGACGTCTGCGGCACCTGCGGGCGCGGCCCGGCGTGCGTGTGCCAGAGCTGCTGGGTGTGGATGGGGCGCTTCAACGCGCCCGCAGGCGAAGCAGAGTAGACCGCCGCGCGGTGCGCGCAGGCGTGACGCTGACGGGCCGGCGTCCGCGGACGGCGCGGGGCCGCCGCCCTTAGCGTCCCGGGCTGCCGCGCAAGTAGAGGACGGGGCGCTCCAGCGGGGCCACCTTCAGCTCCGGGCCGCCGGGCGGGCGGTCGATGAGGATGTGCCACAGCCGCGGGTCGGTGCTGCCGTCGCGGTGGCTGAGACTTTTGGACCCGATCTTGGTGGGGCCGTCCACGCCGTTGGCCAGCAGGAAGTTGGGCGTGCGCTCGAACAGGTAGAGCGACGCGTCAGGCCGGCCTTTGCCGTTGCCGCCGTGGCCGAACACGCGGATCTGGTCGCAGTCGCAAAACGTCAGCATCGGGTCGTTGCCCTCGTACTTGCAGCCGAAGAAGTCCACACGCTTCGCGCCGCGCAGCTGGCTGGTCACCTGCTGCACGCTGAACTGGTAGAAGCGCAGCGGCCCCGGCGCGCCGTCCACGAGCAGGCGCGCGCTGGCGTTGCGGAAATTGTACCAGTTGCCGCCCCCGTGGTCGCTGATCACGACGGGCGCGGGCGCGACAGCCTGGCGCCCCTGGATCTCCACGCCGCGGAAGAGCGACGCGCCGCCGCAGCGCCAGTGCAGGGACTGGGCGCCGGCCACGCTCGCAGGCGTGTAGAGGCCGAGGAAGGCGAGGGTGGTCGCGGCGTCGGCGGTGTCCGCCGTGCGGACCAGCGGGGCGGGGTGCTCCGGGTCTGCGAAGGCGCCGGATTGGGCCGCAACGAGCAGCGACATCGTCTGTCCGACGCCGATCAGCTTCGTGCGCGGCTTCAGGCTCAGCGTCCGCGTAAGCAAATAGCAGCCTTTCGGCAGAAACACGATTTCGCTCGCGTCGACCGCCCGCTGGAGCGCATCGGTGTCGTCGGTGCGGCCGTCGCCCGTCGCCGAGTAGGGCGCATCTTTGACGTTCGCCGCGCCGCTCGACTCGAAGCCGGGGAACGGCGACGGCCACAGATGGCGGGATCGGAGGTCGGCGGGCGGCGTGCCGCCGGGCTCGACTTCGCAGACGCGCTCCACGCTCGCGCCGTTCGCGTAGACGGGGTAGCGATAAGTGGCCCCCTGGTTTTCGCGCGGGGCGCACGGCTGGGCGTACCGGCGCACGTGCAGCCAGCCACCGGCGCCGGGCAGCACGGTTTTTCGCGCGGGGTCTGCGAGCACCTGCGTGGCGTTGCGCACGTAAACGCGGTCGAGGTAGACGCCGCAGTCGGAATCCACGGCGACGCGCGCGGGGCGTGCCAGCGCGGTGTCGCCGAAATCGATCACGCTGTCGACGAGCGTCAGCTGGCCGTGGTTGGCCTGCAGGCCCCGCCCGATTTGAACGGGAGGCCCCGCGCAGCGGTCCGCGCCGATCTTCAGCCCGACGGCGACGAGCGTCTGCCGGCTCGTGCTGCGGATGGCCGCCTCGGTCTGTCCGGCCAGCGTGAAGCCGGTGATGACGGGCGTGGGCTGCGTGCCTGACAGGTAGCCGGTGAAGTCCAGCCCCACGCGCCCGCCGATGACGGTCACGTCGGCGCTGCTGCCTCCCGAGCCAATGCCGCCTTGAATGCCGGTGTGGCCGTGCGTGGCGTCGATGGCGCACTCCTCGACGGCCGAGCCTTCAGCGGCTTGGTGCCGCAGCGCGATGGCGCCAGGGTTGCCCTCGCCGATGGTGATGTCCAGGTTCACCAGCATTTGGTTCATGCCGATGTTGGGCTGCTCGACCTCGGGCGGCAGGCCGTCGGTGACGCGGTCGGCGGTCGTGGGGTTGGCGTAGCCGCGTGACCAGAAATAGACGAAAACCTTCGGCCTTTCGGGGTCGCCGAAGCCGGCGGAGCGCGGCGCGAGCACCAGGCGCGGGCGCTGCGGGCCGGCCCGCGAGCCGACGAGCATGTTCGGGAAGCGGTTGCCGCCGAAGGTGCGGCCGTTGGCGCGCGTGTAGAGCTGTTGCGCGCAGCTGAGGGTGTCCGAAAGCAGGTAGGTGCCGGGCGGGAAGAAGCAGGCCATCTGGTGGTCGCGCGCGAACGTGACGGCGGCCTGGATCGCCCCGGTGGCATCGCGTGCGCCCGTCGGATCGGCGCTGAAGGGCTTGCCGGTCACGTCGACGAAGCCGAGCGCGGCGAGCCGCTGGTTTCCGAGCTCCGGAGGAACCGCGAGACTGAGCAGGTCTGGGAACGGGTCGCGGATCGTCGGGTGCGCGTAGCGCAGGTAGGTGTCGTCGGACTCGGTGCCCTTGACCTCGGAGCGGCTTTTGGGGCGCTCGGGCGCGGCCGAGCAGTGGAGCGCGGCGAGCGCAGCAAGCAGGCATCGAATGGGGGGCAGCGGGTGTGCGGTCACGTACATAGAGGGCTCCTCGCGTCCGGCTGGCGCGTGCGTCGCGCGCCCGTGCTCTCCCTTCCCGGCTAGAATAGCAGAGCGGCATTGCTTGCGCAAGCGGGCGAAGAATCGCGCTTGTTGGGGGCGGGCGGGTGCGCTATGCTATCAGCAATGATATCAGTTCTGGCCATAGATGCAGGCCATGTAAAAACGGGGGAACAAAAAATGAGTCAGGTTTCACGGCGCGAGTTTCTGCGCGGCGGTGCGGCGGCTGTGGGCGCGGTCTCGCTGGCGGGGTGTTCGAGCGTGTCGATCGCGAAAGCGTCCCGTTTTCGCAAAACCGGCGACAAGCTGAACATGGCGTTCGTCGGGTCGGGCGGACGGGGGGGCTCGAACCTCAAGGAGTTCTACGCGCTGGGCGAGCAAATCGTGGCCGTTTGCGACGTGGACCGCAACCGGCTCGACAACTCGGCGAAAGCGGTCAAGGAGCGCTGCCCGGACGTGCGGAAGTATCAGGACTTCCGCGAGCTGCTGGCGCAGGAGAAAGACTTGGACGCGGTGGTCGTCTCAACGCCGGACCACATGCACGCGGCGGCGGCCATCGCGGCCATGAAGCAGGGCTGCCATGTCTATGTCGAGAAGCCGCTGGTGCGGACCGTGTGGGAGGTGCGGCGCTTCGAGGAGGTGGCGAAGGCGTGCGGCGTGATGACGCAGATGGGCAACCACGGCAACGGCACGGACGCGCAGCGCCGCAGGATCGAGCTGCTGCGGTCGGGCGTGCTGGGCGAGGTGTCCGAGATCCACGTGAACACGGACCGGCCGATCTGGCCTCAGGGGATGAGCCGGCCCGAGGGCAGCGACCCGGTCCCGCCGGAGTTGGCGTGGGACTGCTGGCTGGGCGTCGCGCCGGAGCGGCCGTTCAAGAAAGACGTCTACCACGGGTTCAAGTGGCGCGGCTGGTTCGATTTCGGGACGGGCGCGATGGGCGACATCGCCTGCCACGCGATGAGCTTCTTCTGGCGCGGCCTCAGGCTGGGCGAGGTGGTCTCGGCTGAAACCGTGAAGACGACGCAGAAGTTTCCTGAGACCTTCCCCTGCGCGACGACGGTCCGGTTGCTGGTGCGGGCCGAGGGGCAGAGTCGTCCGGTGGCGGTGTATTGGTACGACGGCAAAACGCAGCCGGGCCCGGAGGTGTGCCCCAAGGCGGTGGCCACGTGGGGCAGCATGCCGGGCGGCGTGACGCTGATCGGCGACCAGGCGATCATCTGCAACGACGCGATCTGCCTGAAGGACGAGCCCAAGTTCCGCGGGCTCGCGCAGCACGCCGCGACGAAGGACATTCCTGTGAGCCTGCCGCGCGTGAAGAGCCACCACTGGGAATTCGCGGAGTCGATCCGCGGGGGCGCGAAGCCGTTCTCCCACATCGACCACTCGGTGCCGATGACGGAGGCCGTGCTGTTGGGCTGCATTTCGCAGCAGGTGGCGGGCGAGCTGACGTGGGACGCGAAACGGTGCCGGTTCGCGAACAGCGACGAGGCGAACAAACTCGTAAAGCCTCACGTTCGCGACGGGTGGGCGATCGGCTAGGCGGATGGTTTCAGGCTGTAGGCTGTGGGATGAAGGCTGAAAGGAAACAGGCGATGAACACACGTAGGCAGTTTATGGTGAAGGCGGGGCTCGCGTGCGCGAGCCTGGCGGCGTTGCGGGGCAGCGCCGGGGCGGTTGCTGGGACAAAGAAGATCCCGGTGGGGATCCAGCTCTATTCGTTCCGCAAGCAAGGGGAGAAAGACTTCGCTGGTATCATCAAAAAGGCGGCGGAGATCGGCTTCTCGGGCGTGGAGTTCGCCGGCTACGGGCCGTACGGCGACAAGCCGGCGGAGCTGCGCAAGCTGCTCGACGACGCGGGCCTGAAGGCGTTCGGGACGCACACGGGGTACAGTCTGGTTATGCCCGAGCAGATCCAGAAGACGATCGACTTCCACAAGACGATCGGCTGCCCGTACATCATTGTGCCGTGGATCGACCCCAAGCAGCTCGAGAGCAAGGACGGCTGCCAGAAGGCGGCTGAGATTCTGACGCGGGCGAACGCGACCGCGCAGGCGGCCGGGCTGCACCTGGGGTATCACGCGCACGGCGGCGACTTTAAGAAGATCGACGGCGAGCGGACGGCGTGGGAGATGCTGTTCGACCTGACTCCGGCGTCGTTCGTCCACCAGATCGACCTGGGTAACTGCCTGGGCGGCGGGGGCGACCCGTACGCGCTGATTGAGCGGTATCCGGGGCGTTCGCTGAGCGTGCACCTGAAAGAGCACGGCGGGCCGAAGGGCGCGGTGTTCGGGCAGGGCGTGGTGGACTTCAAGCGGGCGATGGCGCTCTGCGAGAAGGTCGGCGGCACGGCCGTCTACATCATCGAGCACGAGAGCGACCCGGAGAACGCCTTCGTGACGGCGCAGCGCTGCCTCGACTACGTCAAGGCGCTGTAGCGTGCTGGGCGGCGATGAACCCGAGCGCGCCGTCCATGATCATCTGGGCCGCGAGCGCGGCGAGGATGATGCCGGTCAGCTTGCTCAGGATGTTGAGGCCGCGGTGGCCGATGCCGCGCTCGATCGCCGTGCCGAGCAGCAGCATGATGCCCACGCAGACCACGGCGAACAGCAGGGCGAGGCTGCCGACGACCCTCTGGGTGACGTCGGCCAGCCCCGCGCCCATTACCAGCAGCGTGCCGGTGGTGGCCGGGCCGACGATGACCGGCATGGCGAGCGGCACGACGGCGATGTCGGCCTCCTGGTTGGCGTCAGGCGCGGCCTTGCGGCCCTGCACGAGGCCGACTGCCGAGAGGAAGAGCAGGGCGCCGACGCCGACCCGGAACGCGTTGAGGGTGATGCCGAAGAGCGCGAAGATCTGGTTGCCGAGGAAAAGCAGACCGAGGCAGAGCGCCGCCACGGCTATGCTGATCATGACCGCCAGCCGGCGCCGGCGGCGCTCCGTGTAGTCGCCGGTCATGCTCAGGAACATCGAGAGCGCGAAGAACGGCGTAAAAATGAAGAAGAATTTCAGCCAGACGGCGACAAAAAACTGAAGCTGTTCGTGCATGCCTGTACTGTAGCCAGAAGGGCGCGGGGTGTCAATGGGCTGGCGAAACGCCCGGCGCGGCAGGATCAGGCGATTTCGGGGTTAGCGGGCGCGGCGGGATATGCTATACTGCACGCCGATGTCGTTCGAATTGACTTTCTTGGGAACGGGAACCTCGGTCGGCGTGCCGATGATCGGCTGTCACTGCGCCGTGTGCTCGTCGAAAGACCCCCGAAACACGCGCCGGCGGACCAGCCTGTACGTGAGGACCGAGCAGGCCGCGCTCGTGATCGACACGCCGCCGGACTTTCGGCAGCAGGCGCTTGACCACGGGGTCGAGCGGGTGGACGCGGTGGTGTTCACGCACGCGCACGCGGACCACATTTTCGGGTTCGACGACATCCGCCGCTTCAACACGCTGCAGAACCGCGTGATCCCCGCCTACGCCGACGCCGAGACGCTGGAGGACGTGAAGCGGGTGTTCCACTACATCGGCAACCGGCCCTGCCCGAAAGGGCTCTACCGGCCGCTGGTCGACTTCATCGAGATCGGCGGGCCGTTCGAGCTGGGCGACGTGCGGCTGACTCCGCTCGACGTGCAGCACGGCCGCAAGATGACGGGGTACCTGCTTGAGAGCGGCGGGCGGCGGGTGGGGTACGTGCCCGACTGCCACACGATGCCCGACCACACGGTGGAGCGCCTGTGCGGGGTGGACGTGATGATCTTGGACGCGCTGCGGTATCGGCCTCACCCGTCCCACATCTGCGTGGAGGAGAGCCTGAGTCTGTTGGCCCGCATCGGCGCCACGCGCTCGTACCTGATCCACCTCTGCCACGATGTGGATCACGGCGAACTGGAGGCGAGGCTGCCGCCGGAGGTGCGCGTGAGCTACGACGGGCTGCGCCATCGGGTGACATGACAGGGCGCGCGCTTTGTGGTACAGTGATGCGCAAGAGAAATCGACAGAGATTGGGGCTACATCATGCGATTGGCGAAAAAGACGGGCGGAGGGGCGTTGCTGTTTGCGGCTGTGCTGTTGGCCGGGGCGGCGGCCGCCCAGCAGGTCGAGGTGACCATGACGCTCGCGTACACCGCGTTCGTTGTGGGCGAGCCCGTGCTCGTGCAGATCGAGGCGGTCAACGCGACGCGCGACCTGCTCGACATCGGCGGCGCGGAGTCGAAGGACGAGGTTTTCGTCGAGATCACCAAGGGCGACCGCTACAACGAGATTGACGCGTTCAACCCCGCTCCGATTGTCGGCGCGGCCCAGCTGAAGCCCGGGCAGACCTTCCGCCACAAGGTGGAGTTGGACAAGTGGTTTGCGCTCGGCGCGGAGGGCCGGTACGCGGTGCGGACCGTGCTCGTGCACAACGGCATGCGGTACGAGTCCTCGAAGAAGAGCTTCGACATCGTGCCCGGCATGCCGATTAAGGATGCGGTTCAGATGTTCTTGAAGCGGCCGAACTCGAAGCGCCTGTTCAAGCTCGTCTATTGGCACCGCAACCAGAGCGAGCGGCTCTTTCTTCGGATTGAGGACGACCCCGACGGCAAGGTGTGGGACTCGCTCGACCTGGGCACGCTGCTGCGCCTGTCAGAGCCCAAGCTGGATATTTCGCCGGACGGCGAGGTGACGGTCGTGCATCGGGCCACGCAGGACGCGTTCATACGGACCGTGCTCTGGTCGCTGCCCGATAACGTAGAAGTCGTGGAGCGCAACAACCTGCTGGATCCGGAGATTTCGGCCTCACAGCGCGTGCGCGCGCTGTACGGCGAGATGGCGGACGACGGCAAGGAAGAGAAGAAGAAGGCGTGGTGGAAGTTCTGGTGAACGCGCGAGGCGGAGCGAAATGAGGGCGACGATGCAACGGTTGGCTGAGAAGCAAAGGGCAGGCGCGCTGCGAGCGGTGGCGGCTGTGGGGCTGCTGGCGGCGGCCGGCGGGTGCGTGGCGCCGCGCGCCGGAGACGCGGCGGCGGCCCGCGAAGCCGATCCGCGGCTGCGCGAGGAGGCGTTCGACGATCTGGCGGTCTTGACCGAGGCAATGCTGCTTGTGCGGCGGTATTACGTGGAGGAGAAGCCGTTTCGGGATGTGGTGTACGGGGCGATCGACGGCATGCTTGGTGAGCTCGACCCGAACAGCTCGTTCTTGCCGCCGCAGCCGCTGGCGAATCTCGAAGAGGAGACGAAGGGCAGTTTCGGGGGGATCGGCGTGAGTGTCGGGGTGGAGAGCGGCGGCGTCAAGGTGATCGCCCCGATCGAGGACTCTCCCGCGTTCAGGGCCGGCATCCATGCGGGCGATACCATCATGGCGGTGAACGGCAAGAAGCTGGAGGGGGTTTCGGTCGACGAGGCGGTCAAGGCGATGCGCGGAGACAGGGGCACCCCGGTGAAGGTGACGGTGTTGCGCCCGAACGGCGACAAGGTCGACGTGTCTCTGGTGCGCGACGACATCAAGCTGACGCCCGTGAAAGGCGTAAAGGCCTTGGGCGACGGCATCGGCTACCTGCGCATCACGCAGTTCAACGAGCCGGCGGTGGCGGATTTCGGCAAAGCGCTGGCGGCGCTCGAAAAGGAGAAGATCACCGACCTCATCATCGACCTGCGCGACAATCCCGGCGGGCTCCTTGAAGCGGCGGTCGGCGTGGCAGAGCAGATCCTGCCCCGCGGCAGGGAGATCGTGACGGTGCGCGGGCGCGACGGCGTGGAGCCCCAGCAGCGGTATGAGGCCGGGCCCTGCGAGCGCCGCTGCACGGACGTGCCGATCGCGGTGCTGGTGAACGGGGGGAGCGCGAGCGCCTCGGAGATCCTGGCGGGCGCGCTGCAGGCGCACAAGCGGGCCGTGCTCGTGGGCGAGAAGACCTACGGCAAGGCGTCGGTTCAGAACATCATCAAGCTGGCGCTCCGCCCCGACTGCGCCGTGCGGCTGACCACCGGCTTCTACTATACGCCGGACGGCAAGATGATTCACGGTGTGGGGATCGCGCCGGACATCCAAGTCGACGTGACGAAGGCGGAGTGGCGGCAGGCCCAGATGCGCCGGCTCTACGAGGAGATGCCGGGCGCGTCTGCCGGCGGCATGCAGAAGATGATGGACGGCGTCAAGGACGAGCAGTTGGAGCGCGCGAAGAGCGTGCTGAAGGGCGCGCGCATTCTGAACAAAGGCTGAGCGGGCGGGAAGGCTGTCGCATGGTTGTGCTGGGAATAGAGACGTCCTGTGACGAGTCGGCGGCGGCGGTTGTCGAGGACGGCAAGAGGGTGCTGTCGAGCGTCGTTTACAGTCAGGTGCCGCTGCACCAGCCCTACGGCGGAGTCGTGCCCGAGATCGCCTCGCGCAGCCACGTGGAGAAGATTCCGGGCGTGATCCGCGAGGCGCTGAGCCTTGCGTTTGGCGGCGATCTGGCGTCCGAGGTGAGGCCGGAGTGGTGGGAACGGATCGACGCTGTGGCGGTGACTTACGGCCCGGGTTTGGCCAGCTCGCTGATCGTGGGGCTCTCGGCCGCCAAAGGGCTGGCGCTGAGCCTCGGACGGCCGCTGATCGGCGTCAACCACCTCGAGGCGCACATCCATTCCGTCTTTTTGAGCCCGGACGCGCCAGACCCGCGCGACGTGTGCCCGCTGCTGGCGCTCGTAGTTTCAGGGGGGCACACGTGCTGGGTCGACGTGCCGGCGCCGGGCGACTACCGGGTGATCGGGCAGACGTTGGACGATGCGGCGGGCGAGGCGTTCGATAAGGCGGCCAAGCTTCTGGGGCTGGGATATCCCGGCGGGCCGGCGATCGACCGGGCGGCCAGGCAGGCGTCGGGGCTCGGCGCGATGGCGTTTCCGAAAGGGCGGCCGCGGCCGGGCACGCCTGCCATCGGCGCGCTGCGCGCGGAGCTCTGCGTGAGTTTCAGCGGGCTGAAGACGTCGCTGATGTACCGCTTGCGCGAGCGCCCGCCCTGCGGTGAGGGCGAGGTGGCTGAGATCGCGGCCGCGTATCAGGAGGCGATCGTCGGGGCGCTTGCTGAGCGGTGCGAGCGGGCGCTTCAGGGCGGCGGCTACCGCGCGCTCGCCGTGGGCGGCGGCGTGTCGCTGAACCGGCGGCTGCGCGAGCAGGTGGGGCGGGTGGCGCGCGAGGCGGGCGTGCGGCTGCTGCTCGCGGAGCCGCGGTTCTGCGGTGACAACGCGGCCATGATCGCGGGCCTGGCTGGCGCCGGTGGCGGCGTCAGGGGGGGAGGGGCGATGAGGTTGGACGTGGCGCCGGCGTTGGAGGTGGGCTCGTGCTTGGAGTAACGGATTGGGCGCGCCGCCTGGGCCGGATCGCGGTGATCGGGTGCGTGGCGCTGCTGTGGGCGGCGCCCGCCTGGTGTAGCCCTCGTTCGCTGGTTGTGGCGAGCTGGAACGTCGAGAACCTGTTCGACACGCAGGACGACCCGGCGGTGGAGGGCGACGACGGGTATACGCCCCGCGGCTGGAGCCGGTGGACGGAGGCCCGGTACGCGCTCAAGCTGGAGCACCTCGCCCAGGTGATCGCCGCGATGCGCCCGGACGTCCTCTGCCTGACGGAGGTCGAAAACCGCAGCGTGCTGACGGATCTGGTGCGGACGCTGCGCGAGCGGAACGGCTACGACCTGCCGGTGATCGTGCATCGCGACGGCGGCGACGTGCGCGGAATCGATGTGGCGATGCTCGCCAAAGTGGCGCCCGCCGCGACGAACTGGTTCTGCGCCGTAGCGGGCCAGCGAGACGTGTTGGCGTGCGATTTCGACTTCGAAGGTCGGCGGCTGACGGTGCTGGCCAACCACTGGAAGTCCCAGCTGGGCAAGAAGGAGGAGAGCGACGGCATCCGGGCCCGGGAGGCGCAGTCCGTGCGGGCTTTCCTGGACGGGCGGCTAAAGGCCGACCCGGCTGCGGCAATCCTCGTCGCCGGCGACTTCAACGATTCCCCGGCTTCGGCCATTCTGACGGAGGCGGCGGGCTTTTCGCTCGATGACCGGCTGGTGCGGGAGGACGGGGCCCGGCGCCTGCTTTACAATCTGTCGGGCGGGCTGACGGAATCGGCGCGCAGCACCTACTACTACTCCCCGGCCCAGCAGTGGAGCGCGCTGGACTCCATGAGCGTGACGCGCGGCATGCTGGACGGGGTTGAGCCGGCGTCGCCCTGGCGCGTGCGGCGCGCGGCCTACGGGGTCTTCAAGCTGCCCGGACAGTGTTCGCAGTCCGGCGCTCCGCTGCCGTTCCGGCGGGTGAGGAACAAGGAGGTCGGCGATGTCTATCTGACGGGGTACTCCGACCATTTTCCGCTGCGCGCAGAGCTCGAGGCGGCGGAGCGGGCGCCTTGACCTGGCTCTTTGCCCGGTGCATGCTTGCGGAACGTTGAAGAACAGGATAAGATGGTTCACTTATTAGTAACAGTCGGTTCGGTCATCCCTGGCAGGGCAGAGGCTGAAACGGCACGTGTGGATGGGTGCAGAGATGACTACAGGCTTCAAATCGGCGTCGATTGAGAAACGCAGGCTGGACTGGATCGTATCCTTGGGCTTGGGCCTGTTGGCGGCCGTGGTCTACGGGTTGACTCTGTCGAAAGGGGTTTTCCCGGGCGAGTCGGCGCACCTGATGACTGTCTATAGCGGGATTGAGACGCTCGAGCTCCCGCTCCACCCGCTGTGGGGCGGGATTGTCTCGTGGCTGAGCGGTCTCCCCGTGCTCACGCTGCCGCTGCGGCTGAACCTCTTCAGCCTGGTCTGCTCCTGCGTGTCTGTCGTGTTAATGTACAGGATCATGTCGTTCCTGATCCACGACACGATCTCGGAAGAGTACTCGGTCGAGTACGCGCCACGCGTGTCTGTCTGGGCGGGCGTGGTGTCGGCGCTGGCGTTCCAGTTCGCGGTGCCGGTGTGGCAGGCTGCCACACACCTGCAGTACCAGGGCTTCGATCTGATGCTGGCGCTTATCGCGGCCTATCTGCTGGTGCTCTACGCGGCTCACCGGTGGACGTGGGCGCTGGTTGCCTTCTCCCTGCTGTACGGGGCGGGGATTGTGGAGTCGGTCATTTTCGTCCCGCTGTCGCCGGTGATGCTGACATTCCTCATCTATGTCTTGTGGAAAAACGGGCAGCTGAGCCTGCCTCGCGTGGCCTGGATGGGCGTTCTGGCCGCGCTCGGCATGGGCCTCTACTATGTTTTCTCGTGGCAGTTCTTCAAGTCTAGCGACAGCTCGGTGCTCGGCTTCAAGAGCGTCATGGACGTGATGGTGTCGGTGTGGAAGAGCCAGGTGCTCCAGCTGCGGTCGGGCCTGCCGCGCGTGGGCTGGCTGATCCTGCTGATGATGAGCGTCGTCCCGTGGGTGGCGGGCGGGTTCGCATCGTTCCGCGCGCTGAACAACGAGCGGTCGTGGAGCCAGTACATTCTCCACTTCACGCTGAGCGTGATTACGGTGCTGGGCCTGACGAACGCGCCCATTTCGCCGTGGGAGATCCTGAAGCCTTACGGCCGGCTGCCCGTCTGCTCGTACGCGATGCTCGCGATGGTGGCCGGCTACCTCGTGGCCTACTGGTACCTGCTTCTGAAGGTGAAGCGTCCGAAGCGGGGCAACGAGACGTCGGCGCTGACCAAGCAAGCCGGGGACTGGCTGGGCCTGCTCCTGGCCTATCCGATGGCAGGCATTGTGGCGCTGGCGGCGATCATCAACGTGTTCGAGTGCGGCGGCTCGCGGGGCGCGTTCGCGGACAGGTGCGCCCAGGAGATCTTGGACCGGATGGGAAGCCGCACGTGGCTGGTGACGGACGGCACGCTGGACCCGCACCTCCAGCTTCTGGCGCGTGAGCGCGGCCTCGAGCTGAACTTGCTCTGCCTGCAAAAGGACATGAGCCCCTACTACTTGAAACACATGGCGAGCCTGATCGAACGGAAGGGCTTGTTCGCGGCGGGGGACCTGCAGCGCATGAAGAGCACGCTGGATCTGGGCGTGCTGCCTTTCATCCAAGACTGGTTCGCCATGGACAAGGAGATCGAGAAGAAGGTCGCGGTCTTCGGCGTGCCCGACTTCTGGTACACGGCGGGCATTACGCCCGTGCCGGAGTTCATGTTCTTTGCGGGGTGCCGAGACATCCGGACGCTGAAAGACAAGCCCCTGCTCGCGGAGTATCAGAAGTTCTGGGACGAGATGGGCAAGGTGCTGCCGAAGAACGAGAAGGCGACGCAGGATCCGACCCTGACGCTCCGGGCGAACATGCGCCGCCACGTGGGGTTCGTGGCGAACAATCTGGGCGTGCTGCTGGAGGATCTTGAGAACGACAAGGACGCCTACGCGGTCTACACGTTCGTGCACAGCAAATGGGACCCCGAAAACATCTCGTCGCTCTTCAACCGCTTCGAAATGGCCCGGCGCGGCGTGGCGGCGGCTAGCGCCAGCAAAGAGCTGATTGAGCGCGAGCTGAAAGATTTCGTCGGCAACCTGAAGCAGCGCTATCCGCTGTGGTCGCTGTCGCGCTTCTTCGGCTACGTCCGGTCGCCGGAGCTGTTCGCTCGGCTGGGCTGGGGCTGGGCGCTGTCCGGCCAGCAGGGCGCTGCGCTGGCCGGCATCAACCGGGCCATCAACCTGCTGCCGACGGACCAGCGGGTGAACGCGATGCAGACGATGGCCGCGATCTACGCGCTGTCGGATGACCGGAGCAAAACCGAGGCGGTCTACCAGGACATCATGAAGAGCGATCCCGGCAACCGCACGGCCATGCTGGGCCTGGCCCGCTTGGCGGTTCAGGAAGGCGCGATGGAGAAGGCCAAGGCGTGGCTCGAGAAAGCGGCCAAGTCCGAGGATAAGCGCGGCGTGCTGGGCGTGGAGTGGGCGGTCATCCACCTGATGAACAACGATGTGGGCAAGGCTCGCCTGGCGCTTCAGGAGGCGACCGACCTACAGCCGAAGAACCTGCAGGCGTGGGCGATGCTGGCCATGGTGCAGCTGCAGCAGGATGAGGCCGAGGACGTTGAGAAAGTGCTGCTGCCCAAGATGGAGAGCGTGGCCGGCACCGTCGACGACTACTTCATCCAGATCACGCGCGCCCAAGTGGCCATGAAGAAGGGCAAGAATTTCCAGCGTGCAGCCCGCGAGGGCTTCATCCGCGCGTCCATGCTGCGGCCGGACGTCCCGGGCGTCAAGGACATGATCCTGCAGCTGGACATCGCCATGAACGACCAGGAGGGCGCGGAGCTGCACGCGCGGCAGGTGCTGCGGGTCAACCGCAAGCATTCGCTGGCGAACTATGTGATGGGCTCGCTCCGCCTGCAGGAGGGCTCGTACGGCGAGGCGGAGGACTTCTTGCGGCGCAGCGTGGACACCAACCCGAGCGCGGCGGCCCTGAACGACCTGGCGGAGGTGCTGCGGCGCATCCGCAAGTTCGAGGAGGCGGAACGGTTCTCGCGGATGGCCGTCGAAAAGAGCCCGGATCTGTATGTGGCCTGGGAGACGCTCGGCGCGACGCTGCTGGACTTGAACAAGAACCTCGACGAGGCCGAGCGGGTCGTGAAGAAGGCGATGGAGCTTTATGGCGACGACCTGCGTATTCGCATCACGCTGGCCCGCATCCTCCTCAAGAAGGGCGAAATCGAGCGCGCCCGCGAGCTGATCCGGCAGGTCAAGAACCGGCAAGGCGAACTGACGAAGTTCGATCAGGCGGAGCTGGCCAAGCTAGCCGAAGAGGCCTCTTCTGGGCGCAGCCGCTGAGCGCCGGCCGAGCTTCCTGCAGACGTGTGTTCGTGTGGCGTTGCGCACGCGGATGTGGTATAGTCCGCCCCGCCTATGAGAGAAGGAAGACCCGCCAGAAAAACGTTTCCGATCAACGCGATGATCGAGGGCCGGAAGGTTCTGGTCGTGGGGGGCGGGCGCGTCGGGCAGCGCAAGGTTGAGCTGCTCTTGGAAGCCGGCGCCCGCGTCACCTTGGTCTGCCCCGCGTGCGTCGGCGAGCTGGTCGCGCTGGCCGACGGCGGCTACATTCGCTTCGAGCCGCGCCTGTTCGCTGACGGCGACGTGTCCGGATGCACGCTGGTTTTTGCCTGCACGGATGACAAGCACGTCAACCGGCGCATCCTCGAGGCGTCGCAGGCTGCCGGAATCCCGTGCTGCTGCGCCGATGGAAACTGGTCCGACGGCGACTTCGTGACCCCCGCGATCATCCGCTCAGGCGACGTGCTGATCGCGGTTTCGACGAGCGGCCGCTCCTGCCGCCAGTCGCGGCTGATCAAAGACAACCTGCGGAAGCACCTCGACTCGATCGAAAGCTCGGACCTTTTGGTGCTTGGCACCAGCCACGAGTACCTGCTCTCGGAAGAGCGTGCGCCTTACCACCTCTTGTTGCGCGAGCGCGAGGCGATCGGCGACATGATCCGGCAGGTCTGGGGCGTGCACGAGTTCTTCATCCTGAACACGTGCAACCGGATCGAGGTGGTCGCCGCAATCTCGCGCGAGGCGGGAACCAGCGGCATCCTCCGCCGGCTGCTGCGGTTTGACCAGCTGCGCCAGGACCTGTACTACATGAAGCACAGCTTTGACGCCTTCGCGCACCTGTGCCGCGTGACCGCCGGCCTCGATTCGCAGACGCCCGGCGAGTGCCACGTGGTGTCGCAAATCAAGGATGCGGTCGACGAGGCCGCCGCCCGTGGCTGGGCGGGCTCGATCATTCGCGAGCTGTGCGACGCGGCCCTGCATGTTTCGAAGGATCTCCGCCGCGACGTGGAGCCGCTGCTGGACAGCTCGGAGATCGAAGACGTGGCCCTGCGCTATCTCGACGGTGTCCTGCCGGGACTCAGCGGGCAGACCGCACTCGTGATCGGGACGGGCATGGTCGGCCAAGGGCTTATCGCGGGCCTCCTCAAGCGGGGGTGCCGGTGCCTGTGGCTCTACCATCGGAACGCGCCCGCTCTGGACAAGGAGGCGGCGCCACACGTGGAGGTGGCGCAGCTCGGCGAGTTGGCGCGGGCGCTCCCGCGGGCGGACGTGGTGCTCAGCGCCGTTGACGCGCCGGCGCCGGTCGTGACGCGCGCGGCGCACCTGTCCGCGCTGAACCCGGCCGGCGCCGTGCTCGTCGACCTCGGCCTGCCCCGCAACATCGACCGGGCTTTGGACGCGGGCGCGCCGGGCGTTCGCGTGGCCGATCTGGACGTGCTCAAGCAGTGGGCCCGCGTCAACGATGGCACGCGGCTGCGGGTCGACGAGACCTGCCGACGGGTCATGGACGAGCACCGCGAAATCTACGAGCGCATCCGCCGCAGCATCCAAGGCGAGGCGCCCCAACAAGCGGGCTGAGGAAGGTCGGTCGCACCATGGTCAAGCAGGTCTTCAAAGTGGGGTCTCGAGGAAGCCGGCTGGCCCTCGTGCAGACGCAGGACGCGCTGGGCCGGCTGGCCGCGCTCTTTCCGGCGCTCGCGTTCGAGGTCGTGCCCGTTGATACGCCGGGAGACCGCGACCTGACGACGGACCTGCGGGAGAGCCCGGCCGACTTTTTCACGCGCGACCTGGACGACGCGCTGCGCGAGGGCCGTGTCGACGTGGCCGTACACAGCGCCAAAGACCTGCCCGACCCCGTGCCGGCCGATCTGGACTGGTTCTGGCTGCCGTGGCGCGAGGATCCGCGCGATGCGTGGATCTTGCGGCCCGGACAGGCCTTGGGCGACCTGCCGCCGAATCCGGTGGTCGGAATCAGCAGCGTGCGGCGCGGCGCCTGCTGCCGCTCGCGCTTTCCGCAGGCCGCGCTCAAGCCCATCCGCGGCACGATCCCGTCCCGCCTCGAACAGCTCGACGCGGGCGCGTTTGACGCGATTCTCATGGCGGGCGCGGCGCTGAACCGGCTCGGGCTTTCCGAGCGCGTGACCGAGTGGGTGCCGCTGTCCGAGCTGCCCGTGCCTGCGGGGCAGGGCTACCTCGCGGTGACCTTCCGCGCGGGCGATCCGGTTTGGACGCGGCTGCGCGCGTACTTCGTGAAGGCTGTGCGCTTCGTGGGCGCGGGCGTGGGCTCGGCCGACTTCTGTACGTGGGGGGGCGTCAAGGACCTGCGCCACGCCGAGGTGTGCCTGTACGACGTGCTGATGGACGACGCCCTTCTCGCCTTTCTGCCGGCGGACGCCGAGCGGGTGTTCGTGGGCAAGCGCTGCGGCGACCACACCGTCTCGCAGACCGACATTACGGCGCTGATCGCGACCTGCGCGCGGCAGGGCAGGCGCGTGGTGCGCCTCAAGGGCGGCGACCCGGGTCTGTTCGGGCGGCTGGCCGAGGAGACGGACGAGCTCGACCGGCTGGCCCTGCCTTACCGCGTGCGTGCCGGCGTGAGTGCGCTGACCGTCGGCACGACGGGCACAGGCCTGCTGCTGACCCGCCGCGGCGTGTCGAGGGGGTTCACCGCCCTGACCCCGCGCGCTCAGGGCGGGCGTGTCGCGGGGGTGTCGCTGGACGTCCGCAAGAACCTGCCGATCGTACTCTTCATGTCGGTCCGAGTCGCGGGCGATGTGGCGCGCCAACTGCTGTCCGAGGCGTGGCCCGCGGAGACGCCCGCCGCGCTCGTGCTCAACGCCGGGGCGGACGACGAGGCCATCTCTCGCACGACGCTGGCGGGCCTGGCCAGCGGCGTCGCCTGCGGGGGCGAGTCGGACGCGCCTGGCCTGCTGGTCATCGGCGCGGCCGCCGCGGGCGGCTATCGGCGCGATACGGGCGCGCTGTGCCGGTGCCGCGTGCTGCTAACGTGCAGCGAGGCGCTGCTCGAGAAGGCCGCCCTGCGCGTGGTCGATTTCGGCGGCTTGCCGCTCCTGCGGCCGCTGATCCGCCTGGCGCCCTGCGCGGACGCGGCTGCGGCCGTGGCCCGGGTCGCGTCCTACGACTGGGCAGTCTTGACGTCGCCGTCCGCTGTGCACCTTTTCATGGAGCTGGCCCGCGCCGCCGGCGTCGATCTGCGCCGGCTGCCCAAGGTGATGGCGTGCGGCCCGGGCAGCGTCGCGGCCTTTGAAAGCCACGGCGTGAAGCCCGAGCTCTCCCCGCCTATGGACTACAGCGCCGAGGGTTTGGCCGCGCTGCTGAAAGACCTGCCGCTCGGCGGGCAGCGCGTGCTGCGGCTGCGCTCGGAGAAGGCGGGCGCGCTTTTGGCCGACGCCCTGCGCCAGCGGGGCGCGTCGGTCGATGACGTGCAGCTCTACACGAACGACCCCGTGACGTATGAGCGGCTGCCCGCGTTCGACGCGGTGTTCTTCGCCAGCGCGTCGGCGGTCGAGGTGTTCTTCCGCCGTCACGCTCACGTGAGCCTCGACGGCAAGACGGTGGTGGCGATCGGCAAGCCGACGGCCGCCGCGCTGGCTGCGGCCGGGCGCGCGCCGGACGTGGTGCCCGCCGAGCAGACCGTCGAGGGCGCGATTGACGCGCTGGCGCGGGCCCGGGTGTTCGCGTGAGCGGCTTGAGGCGCATTGAACGCGCCGATTTGCTCGCCGAGCTGACAGGGCGGATTCTGCCTTACTGGATGGAGCACGTTCCAGACAACGCCTGCGGCGGATATTACGGCCGCATCGACGGCGAAGGTCACCTGCACCCCGAGGCGCTGAAGGGGTGCGTGCTGCATGCTCGAATCCTCTGGACGTTCGCGGCGGCGGCCCGGACGTTGAAGCGGCCGGACTACCTGCCGTACGCCGAGCGGGCCTATGGGTTTCTGCTGCGCGCGTTCAACGACCCGCTGCACGGCGGCGTGTTTTGGAGCGCCGACCGGCGCGGTCATCCCGTAGACATGCGAAAGCAGGTGTACGCGAACGCGTTCGCGATCTATGCGCTGGCCGAATACGCGCAAGCGTCCGGCGATCTGCACGCGCTCGACCTGGCGCACGAGCTGTTCGAGCTGCTCGAGCGGCACAGCCGGGACGGCGAACACGGCGGGTATCTCGAGGCGTTCACGCGCGGCTGGCGCCCGCTCGCGGACGTCCGGCTGAGCGCCAAGGACGAGAACGAAAAGAAAAGCATGAACACGCACTTGCACGTGCTGGAGGCGTACGCCGCCCTTTTCCGCGCGCGGCCCGGTCAACTGGTGAAGGAGGCGCTCAAGGCGCTGCTTGACGTGTTCGTCACGCGCATTGTCAACGCGGAAACGGGCCACCTGAACCTCTTTCTGACGGAGCGGTGGGCGCGCACCTCGACGCGGGTTTCGTATGGGCATGAGGTCGAGGCCTCCTGGCTGCTCGACGAGGCGGCGGAGGCGGTGGGCGAGAAGGGGGTTGTTCGTCGCGTGCGGTCGGCGGCGGCCGCGCTCGCCGAGGCCGCGTGCGAGGGGTTGCAGCCGGACGGCAGCCTGATCAACGAGCGCGATGCCGCGAGCGGGCACGCCGACCTGCGCCGGGACTGGTGGCCGCAGGCGGAGGCGGTCGTCGGGTTCCTGAACGCGTGGCAGCGGACGGGGCAGGCTGTGTGGCTGGAGCGGGCCGAAGCGTCATGGGCGTTCATCCGCGCTCACCTGGTCGACGAGAAGAACGGCGAGTGGTTCTGGGGTGTGGACGAGTCGCTTCGGCCGTCTCTCGCGGAGGACAAGGTTGGCTTGTGGAAGTGCCCGTACCACAACGGGCGGATGTGCCTGGAGGCGCTCGCTCGCATCGGCGATTAGGCTCGCGGGAGCGCGAGCCCCTGAAGGCCTGGCAAGCACGCGCCGTGCTGCCGGCTTGAGCCCAGCTTCTCTTCTGGCGTGGCAGGTCCTTGGCGTCAGAAGAGTTCGGGCTGCTGGGGGCCGGCCGGCGTGGGCGGCTGAACGTCAGTGTCGTCGTCGGGCCAGGGTGCCCTGAAAGCCTCTGGCAGCGACAGGAGCGGCAGGTCGGGGTTGAGCCAGCCGCTCAGGAGGTCGGCCCGCAGGATCACCGGCATGCGGCGGTGGGCGCGGCGCACGCGCGCGTTGGGCTCTGTGGTCAGGATCACGACGTCGCCGTCGGCGTTCAGCAGGCCCGCGAGGCCGAAGACGGGCGTAGATTTCAGCGAGAAGAACCAAGGCTCCGAGCCGCCTCGCACGCGCCGCGACTCGTAGAAGCCGCTCGCCGGGAGCACGCAGCGGCGCGCGTCGGCGTGGCGCGAGAAGAGCGGCTTCTGGCTGAGCGTTTCGGAGCGGGCGTTCGCCAGCAGGCCGCCGTCAGGCTTCGGCCAGCCCCAGCGGCGCGCGGTGAGCGTGCGGCGCCCACCTGCGGGCAGGACGGCGACCTCCTGCCCCAGCGCGAAGTCGGCCCGGGGAGGCGGAGGCGGCCGCGACAGATCCGGCAGCGCAGCGAAGAACGCCTCGACCGTCTCCAGCGTCAGCTTGCATGAGAAGCGCGTGCACATAAGCGCCTTACTGCGGGAAGAGCCGGACGAGCTGGGTGCCGTGGCCCGGCACGGTGGCCTCGTAGCGGTCGCTGAAAAGGCCTTCGTCCTTCTGCCGCCACACGTCGCGCACGCGCTGCCGGCCGGTCAGCCCGAGCGCCTTGAAGTCAACGCCGACCTCCCCCGTCATGAAGCTGCGGTTGACGAGGCCGACGACCCACGAGCCGTCCGACATCCGCTTGGCCCACACGTCGCCGCCGTCGGCGCGCTGCACGCGCGCGGCCTGCTGGCCTAGCGGATCCTGGTTGACCTCGAGCACCTCGTCGTTGGTGAGCAGGTTCAGCGTGAAGGCGTCGAGCTGCGTCATGTCGCAGCCGATCAGCAGCGGCGAGCAGAGCAGGCACCAGAGCGACATGTGCGTATACTGCTCGTTCGGGGTGAGGCGCGTGGGGTGCAAGTTGCCCCAGCCGACCATGCCGACGATCAGCATGTCGGGGTCGTTCCAGCAGCCGGGCCGGGCGAAGAGCTCGAGCCCGTCCTGCGCGTCGGCGATCTTCGACATGCTGTCCCACGTGTCGACGATGTCTCCCGTGGTGCGCCAGCACTGCCCGCCGGCCCGATCGCCCCACGCGGAGACGTTGCCCATGCCGTACTGGCAGAGGCTGTGGACAATGTCTCGCTTCTGGGCGCGCAGCGAGGTCGTCATCAGCTGGTAGGGGCGCATGAGCTCCTTGAGGGTGGACGAACCGGAAACCTGCGAGTAGCTGCACCAGTCGTACTTCAGGTAGTCGTAGCCCCACTCGGCGTAGGTCTGGGCATCCTGCGCCTCGTGCTGCCAGCTGCCCACGCAGCCGCCGCAGGTGGTGGGGCCGGGCGATGAGTAAAGCCCGATCTTCAGGCCGAGCCCGTGTACGTAGTCGGCGAGCCCTTTCATGTCCGGGAAGCGCGTGTTGGGCAGGATGCGTCCGCCGGCGTCGCGAGCCGGCCCGATGAGGGACGCGTCGCTTTTCTCGTCGGGCTTGGTCTGCCAGAAGTCGTCGATGTTGACGTACGTCCAGCCGTGGTTGACGAGCCCGCTCTCCACCATCGCGATGGCCGCTTGGCGGATCTTCTCGTCCGACACCGCGTGCGCGAAGCAGTTCCACGAGTTCCAGCCCATGGGAGGGGTGAGGGCGATCCGGTCGCCGACCTCCAGCCGCCACTCGCGCTCGGCCTTGCCCTTGGCGTTCGCGGCGGTGAAGGCGACGGTGTAGGCGCCGGGCTTGGCGACTGCGCCGGTCAGGATGCCCGTGGCGCGGTCGAGCGAGAGGCCTTCCGGCAGGCCTTTGGCCGTGAAGGCCATGGGCCGGTCGCCCGTGGCGGAGACGGTGAATAGCACCGGGCTTCCGGGGCGGACGCCATAGATGCGGGCGCCGGTGAGGCGCGGCGCGGCGGGGGGCGGCGGCGTGAGGATGCCGAGCTGCTCCGTCAGCGGGCGGTCAGAGGGCTTGAGCGCCGCGCCGTCCTTCAGCGTGAAAAACGCCTCGCACCAGTCGGCGTGGTCGAACGAGTCGCCGTCGCCGCTGTCTGAGACGTGTAGGATCACGCGCTTGGCGCCCGTCAGGTCAGCCTTGAGCTTCTTGGCGGCCATGGTCGCCCGCACCTGCTTGGTCTGGGCGACCAGCTTCTGATCCGCGTAGACGTGGAACACGACGGAGCCCTTGCCGCGAATCAGCTCCTCGTCGTCCACGCCGACCTGCGCCTCGAAAGACAGCGCGTTGCCGTTGGCCTCCAGCACATACCAGCTCTCGGCATGCGTGCCGACGCCGCGCTCGAAGCGTTTGCCGTCGACAGTCAGCGGGTTGCCGGCAACCGAGCGCTTGGCCTGCGGCTTCTCCCAGCCGCAGGTCATGGCCGAGAGGTCGAGTTCGTCGAGCCAGACGGTCGTATCGGCCAGGGCGGGCGCCGCAAAGGCGAGAGCGGGAAGCAGGAAGAAGTGGGCAGAACGCATAGGGAACCTCCAAACAGATCGATATTATCCTACGAAGCCATCCGGATGGAAAGCCGCATTTATTGCGCCCCAGCCATTTCAATTAGGGCATAATTTGAATTGCTGCAAGAAGGTAGTGTTAGGAGCGGGGTGGCTGGAAAACAGGCGGTTGGAAAACAGATGCCGTGCGCGATGCTTTGGTGTACACTGAAAAATGAAAATTCATTGGCTTAGGGGGGGTTATGCAGCTTTCGCTGTCTCGCGTAGGGGTGCTCAGTGTCTCGCTGGCGTTGCTGGCGACCGCTGCGACCGCGCAGGAGAACGCGGTCCGCAATCCGGGGTTTGAGGAGGCTGACGCGGCCGGCGCGACGGTTGGCTGGTCGGAGCGCAAGCCGGTTTACCGGTTCGAGGCCGGAGCTGGCCGGGACGGGTCGCGTGGGCTCGCGTTCGAGAACGCCGACCCGACGTTCTACTCGTTTCCGAGCCAGAAGCTGGACCTGCGGCCGGGGTGCTGTTACGCCTTTGAGGTGTGGGTCCGCACGGAAAGCCTGACGGGCGACGAGTCGGGCGCGACGATCTGCCTGGAGTGGTCCGGCCCGGCCGGCAAGTGGCTGGGCGGCGCGTATGCGGAAGGCGTGCGCGGCACGAGCGACGGCTGGAAGTTGGTGCGCGGCTTCACCGAGGCGCTCCCGACTAACGCCGCGCGCGTGACGGTCGCGCCCTACGTGCGGCGCGGCATGACCGGCAAGGCGTGGTTCGACGACCTGCGGGTGTCGCGCCACTACCCGCCGCTGGTGACCACCGTGAGCGCGTCGTGCTACCGGCATACGGCGGCGGGCGGCCCTGTGACCTTCTCGGCGGGCCTCACGCTGCAAGAGGCCGGCGTCAAGCCGGATGAGATCACGTGCGCCTTTACCGTGAAAAGCGCGGACGGTGCGGTCGTGCGCTCGGCCCAGCCGGACGCGCTGACTGCGGGTCGCGCCACGCTGACGCTGGACGCCTCCGCGCTGACGGTCGGCGACTATACGGTCGCCTTCGCGCTGTCCACGCGGGACGGCGCGTCGAAGGGGGCGGCCGAGACGCGGTTCAGCCGCGTGGCGGCGCTGCCTGCGCGGCGCGCGTACATCGACGACCACCGCCGCCTCATCGTGGACGGCCAGCCATTCTTCCCGCTGGGCATGTACTGGGGCGGCGTCAAGGAGCCCGAGCTGGAGACGTATGCGAAAGGCCCGTTTAACTGCCTCATGCCCTACGGCAGCCCGAACCTGCAGCAGATGGACGCCTGCCACGCGCGGGGACTGAAGGTGATCTACTCGATCAAGGATTTCTATTCCGGCACGCGGTGGGCGCCAGCCGGCATGAAGAGCGAGGCGGACGAGACCGCCGAGATCCAGAAGCGTGTGGCGCTTTACCGCGGCCATCCGGCGCTGCTCGCCTGGTACATCAACGACGAGCTGCCGGTGTCGATGGTCGACCGCCTGGCTGCGCGGCAGCGGCTGATGGAAGAGCTTGACCCTGACCATCCGACGTGGGTGGTGCTCTACCAGTACAGCCAGGTGCGGGCGTACCTCGCGACCTTCGACGTGATCGGCACGGATCCGTATCCGATTCCCGGTAAACCCGCAGGCACGGCGCTGGAGTGGACGCGCGTGACGCGCGACCAGTGCTACGGCGCGCGGGCGGTTTGGCAAGTGCCGCAGGTGTTCGACTGGGGCGCCTACAAGAAGGGCGAGGAGCGCGAGAAGACGCGCGCGCCGACACTGGCGGAGATGCGTGCGATGGCCTGGCAATGTGTTGCGGCGGGCGCGAACGGACTGGTCTTCTACTCGTTCTTCGATCTGTTCAAAATGAATGATCGCGACCCGTTCGAGAAGCGCTGGGCCGACGTCTGCGCGATGGCGGAGGAGGTCAAACGCTACAGTCCGGTTCTGCTCTCGGCGGAGCCCGCGCCGTCGGTGACGTGCGGGGGTTCGCCCTCGGTCGAAACGCGCGCCTGGCGCGTGGGCGACAGCGTCTATGTGCTGGCGGTGAACGGCGCGTCTGAGGCTGCGACGGTGACGGTGACGGTGGGCGAAGGGTTCGGCTCGCTGAAGGCCGAGTTCGGCAGCCCGCCCGATCGCGGCGGTGGCTCGACGCTGGTCTACCGTTTTGCGCCGCTGGAGCCGGTGCTGGTGCGGCTGGGGAGGTGAGGCGTGAAGGGGATGCTGGCGTTTTCGAGCCGGAAAAGGATGCCCGCTGATGTGGAGGCTGGCCTGTTCGGCCTCCTGCTGTGCGCGCTCGCGCTCGCAGGTTCCGCGCGAGCGCAGGAGATCGTGAAGGCGGATTCGCTCGTAGGCAAGAGCGTGGTCGTCAAGAACATGTACCGCAGCGCAGGCGGCGTGACGATCACCAAGCTGCAGTCTGACAAGGAGGTCGAGGCCGCGCGTGAGGCCCTGCAGGCCGCGCTGAAAAAGTATCCGGCGTCGTTCATCGAGCGCGTGCTCGACACCGTGTATGTCGGCTCGGAGCTGAAGTGGACGTCGAATAGGAGCCGGAGCGTGGAGGGCTGGATGGGGCTTTACCGCTACCAGGACCGGACGATCTACATGAAGTTCGACGGCAACGCCGCGGTCTTCGAGAGCGTGTTCCATCACGAATTGGCGCACGGCATCCACTTCGGCTTCTACGGGAAGTTCAGCGAGGCCGCTTGGCTGGCTGCGAATCCCCCGGGGTTCCAGTATACGGGCGTGCCCGACCCGGGGGCGCCATCGCCGGAGGTTTTCCAGCTGGGCTTCGTGAGGCCCTATGCGATGCACAGCCTGCCGGAGGACGTGGCGTGCTTGGCCGAGTGCCTGATCGGCGACACCCAGAGTTTCTCGCGGGGCGTGGGCCGGTACGACCGCATCACCCGCAAGGCGCGGGTGCTGATCAGCCTG
Source organism: uncultured Lentisphaeraceae bacterium (assembly GCA_964386865.1). Classification (GTDB taxonomy): domain Bacteria; phylum Verrucomicrobiota; class Kiritimatiellia; order RFP12; family UBA1067; genus CAYLUN01. Next base: position 43,561 of record CAYLUN010000022.1, read on the forward strand.
TATCAGGCGGTCGACCCGGTGATGACCGTCGCCTACTTCAAGCTGCAGCAGGCTGAGGCGGAGCGTGCGGCCGAGGCCGAGTCCTTGGCCGGTGAACGCGGGCGGCCGCTGCTCGTTTCCGCAGCGGCTGAGCGGGGCGCGTTCGTGGGCAGCTTCAAGGAGGGTGACCGCGTAACGCTCTTCTACCGGGACGGCAGCAGGCCGCGCAGCAAGTCGAACCTGACCTTCGAGTCGGAGAGCCCGTCGAACATCACGCTCTGCCGGCGGCGCAAGGCGCGGACTGAGCCGGAGCTGACGGTTCTGGCGAAAGTGCCCAGGCTGACGCGCGACGGCTCGTTCTCGCACACGTTCAACGAAGACTGCGCGGCGGTGCTGAAGATGGACGGCGCGGGCGCGGGCGGCGAAGAGCGCGTGCGCTTCGAGTTTCAGGTCGACCGCAGCGGGCGGCCGTGAGGACTCGGGCCGCTCGGCGTCGGGCGCCTATTGCGCGGCGCTTTGGGAGAGGACGGCGCAGAGGGTGCAGGCGTCGCAGCCGGGCTTGGCGTTGAGGCAGAAGTCGAGGTGGATCTGGAGCAGGCCCTGCTGGAGCAGGCCGCTGTCCGCGTAGAGCGCGGGGTTGTGGTCGCGTCCGAAGAGGTGAAGGGCCGTCAGGCGCATGGGGGCGGAGAGGTCTTCGGGCGGCAGGCTGGCGAGCGCGCCGGCGGGCAGGGCGCCCTCGGCGGCGGCGAAGGGCAGCGCGACGTTGGCAAGGATCGCCGCAGCGCGCGACTCGCCGAGCAGGGCGATGTCCTGCTCCGTGTCGGGCGCGGATGTGAAGGCGAGGCGCCTGTTCCAGAAGGGCCAGCGGCAGCGCGCCTCGAAGCAGTCCAGCGCCATCGAGTGCCAGCGCGGTCCGGCCTGCCCCGCGAGGCGGTCTAGGTCGTGGAGGACGTTGGAGAGGCCGCAGAACAGGCAAGCCGCCGCGGCGAGGCGGCGGGCGGGGGCGTTTTGCGGCCGGAGGTTGTGAAGGCGCCAGGCGAATTCCTCGGGCAGGGCCTCGCCGGAGTCGCGCCACCACAGATCCCAGAGCGAGCGGATGAAGCGCCGGCCCTCGTCGTCTGGCGCCGCCTCGGGCTGGGGCAGCAGGCGTGCGGCGCCGAGCAGCCGCGCGCAGGCGGTTTCCCGCGTGAGGCCGGCCAGCCGTGAGGCAGGCAGCAGGCGGGCCAGCGCGCGGAAAGGCGCCTGGTTGTGCTTGTAGCCGAGGGCGGCCATGACTTCTTCGTAGAAGACCTGGTGGCGGTCGCCGACCTGTCCGAGGCGCGCGAGGAGCCGGACGGCTTTGGCCTGCAGGCGGTAGTGGCCGGCGGCGGCGAGCAGCTCGCGTGCGCGGCCGGGGCTGTTCTTCAGGTGCGCTTCACAGGGCCGCGGCGTGGCTGGGAGGACGGCATGGGGATAGGCCTTGAGGTCGATATCATCGAGGGAGAGGCTCGGCCGCGCAAGGATCGGCTCCGCGAGCGAGAGGGGTAGAGCGCCGGGCGGGAGGTCGCGCGGAGCCGGCCCAGAGAACCAGGTGACGTGCGCGACGACGCGCGCGTAGGCCGGGTCGGCGCCGTGGCCGTGCGCGTCCCAGTCGGCGGGGTGGACGTGGAGCTCGACGTCGCCGCGGAGCTGACGCGCGCCCGGCTGGACGAGCAGGGTGGCGTTGAGGAAGTCAGGGCCGGCCTCGAGGTTCCACTCGCCGGGGTCGAGCACGGTGAGGGTCTCGCCGCCTGCGAGCGGGAAGGTCGTGGGGCGGTAGCGCGGGTCGAACCAGAGGCACTGCAGGTGACGCTCGCTCCAGTGAAAGCAGGGTCGGTAGGGCGCGCGCGGCTCGCAGACGGCAGGGGGTGCCGCCGCCAGCAGGCGGGCATAGGTTTCGGCGAGAGGGAAGGGAGCGGCTTTCATTTGAGCTTTTCTTAAACTATCAACGCTCAGCGCTCAACGTTCAACTTTCAGCTCTGAAGTGGAATACGGAACAGTGTCCTCTCGACAGGCGTTCGTGCTAGCGGTGCGGATGCTGGCGACGAAGATATGGACAGAGTCGTTTCTGGACTCCGCGCCCTCGGTCTCTCCGTGGTTGTGGAGCGGAGCGGGTCGGAGCGGAGCAGTTGGCCGGCGATGTGGTTGCCCGCCCGTGTGTCCGGCTGTTCTTCGACCGTCTGGGTGATCGGAGACGTTTCAACTTGAACGTTGAGCGCTGAACGTTTGTGTTTAGATTGTGCGCCGTCAGGCTTGGGCCTGGGAGCGCATGGTAGCGAGCGCCTTTTTCCAGGCCTCCTCGACGTTCTCCTTGGGCCAGCTGCATTCGCAGGAGACGCCGCCGACGTAACCGATGTCCTTAAGCGCCTTGAAGTAGCCGCTCAGGTCTTCGCCCTTGGTGCCGGGGGCCTTGCGGCCCTCGAGTTCGGCGATGTGGCAGTGGCGTATGCGGGCGCCGGCTTTGCGGATCGCGTCTGGCCCTTCGCCCTCCTTCAGCATGTGGTAGAAGTCCGCGAGCAGCTGGATGCGGGGGCGCTGAATGGCGTCCACATACTCGGCGCCCTCGGCGACGGAGTTGAGGAGGTTGGTCTCGCCTTTGTTGAGGGGCTCCAGCACGATGGTGACCTTGAGGTCTTTGATACGGTCGCCGAGCTTCTGGCAGAAGTCGATGAACTGGGCTTTGCCCTTGGCGGGGTCGAAGCCCTCGGGCACCTTGCGGGCGCCGCCGCTGCCGAGCACGATGAACGGCACGCCGAGCTCGTCCGCGCGCTGGCAGGCTTTGACTGCGTAGACGAGGGCCGCGTCGTGCGTGGTTTCTGGGCCGGTGAGGCGGTACTTGCCGGGAATAAAGCCGTTGCAGGAGCGGATGGGCAGGGCGCATGCCTTGAGCTTGGCCAGCTCCGGCGCGTACTCGGCGTCCGGCGTGTCCGGCTTGAAGGTGCCGCCGACGCCGCCCTCGATGAAGTGGTAGCCGAGGGCCTTCAGCTTTTCGGCCTTGTCGGTGCCCGTGCACAGGCCGAACAGGAGCTGTGCGGAGGCCTGCTGCGCATGGGTGCTGCGGCAGCCGACTGCGGCGACCGCGCCTGCGGCGGCGATCGTCCGGATGAACGTTCTTCTGTTGAGATGCATGGAGGCTCCTCTCAGTATCCCTTGAACACCTTGCCGCCGGCCATGACTTGGCGCGCCGCCCGGTCGAACGTGGCCTTCATGCCGGTGCGCAGCGAGGCGTTGGACATGATGAGCGCCACGGCGTGGCTGTAGCCGGCCTCGACGGGGGCGTTCGGCTGCTTGCGCGAGCGGACGCACTCCATCCAGTTGCGCATGTGGGCGACTTCCATACCGCCCGCGCCGGTGTTGGCGGCGGTTGCGGCGACCTCGGTTTCGGCGAGCTTCTTGGTCTCCTCCTTGGCCTTCTCGACGCCTTCGTTGGAAACCGTCCCCTTGATCAGGTCGATCGTGCCGATGGCGGAGTGGTACTTCTCGACGTTGCCGCGCGCGGCGTTGGTCTGGCGCGAGCTGAAGACCGCTTGGAAGCCCTTAGCAGGGTCGCTCTCCGGGCCGTATTCGAGGATGGTGGTGAAGGTGTCGCAGCTCTGGCGCCCGTCGTTCCACGCATAGATGCCGCCGCCGGCCATGGCGGAGCGCGGGAAGTCAAAACCGGTGAACCAGGAGACGGTGTCGATCTGGTGGCACATCCACTGGCCGGGGATGCCGGAGGAGTAGGGCCAGAAGAGGCGGAACTCGAGGTATTTGCGCGGGTCGAAAGCCACTTTGGGCCGGTCGAGCAGCCACTTGTTCCAGTCGGTGTCGGTTTCTTTCAGGCTGGCGACGAGCTTTTCGTCGCGGCGCCAACGGCGGGGCTGGTTGACGTTCCAGCAGAGGTCCACGTAGGTGATGTCGCCGAATTTGCCGGAGCGGATGTAGTCGTTGGCGATGTGGTAGGCGCTGCCGCTGCGGCGCTGCGAGCCGATCTGGATGACGGCGCCGCCGCGGTTGTTGGCCTTGCGCGCCTCGTTCACCGCGTCGAGCACGGCGTTGGCGGCGTCCATGTCCTCGGCGCAGGGCTTCTCCGAGTAGGAGTCCTTGCCGGCCTTGACGGCGTGAACGGTGTGCAGGGCGTGCTGGAAGTCGGCGGTGGAGATGATCACGGCGTCGACGTTCTTGGCCTTCTCGTAGAGCTCGTCGTCGCTGCGGTAGAGGTCGATGCCGTGGCCGAGCTTCTCCTCGAGCTTGGCTTTGCCCTCCTCGCGGCGGACGCTCCAGAGGTCGGCGAGGGCGACCAGGTCGAAATTCAGCTCGTCCTTGGATTTCAGGAACGAGGGGAGCAGCGCGTCCTTGAAGCGGTCGGAAAAGCCGACGCAGGCCACGTTGATGCGGCTGTTCGCGCCGGTGACGTTCTGGGAAGGCGCCTGCTGGGCTTTGAGGATGCCGGGCAGGGCGGAGAGTGTGGCGCCCGCGGCGGCGGACTGGACAAACGTGCGGCGGGTGAGAGGTGTCGAGCTGCTCATGGTCGGTGATCTCCCTGATGTTGTCGTGACAGCACCACGCGGGATGTCACACGCCGCGCGGCCGACTCGTTTAGAATTGGTTTTGAGTATAGCAGGTCATGGTTCTGGCACAAGCGCGAATTCGGCGGGACATAAGAAGAGGCGCGCGGGCCGTGAGACCCGCGCGCCTACAGCACGCGCTCCGCTGCCTCGCGCGCTTAGCGGACTTTGATCAGCGTCCCGTCGACGAAGATCAGCTTAACCGTTCCGTCGGACAGGTAGATGAGCTTCCAGCGGGCGTCCGCGACATTCTCGGAGCTGAACGTGCCGGTGCGCGTGCCGGTACAGGTCAGCAGCGTATACTGCTGGTGCCGGTCCAGCGCGTCGGTGTCCACGATCTGCAGGGCGATGCCGGACAGGTTGATGTTGCCCTGCACGGCCACCACGTCGCTCGCGCCCAAGGCCGTGACGTCGGCGAGGTAGGTGCCGGTGACGGTGACGGATTTGAGCGTGAGCGTCTGGGCGCCAACAACACCCTCGCCGGCCGGCGAGAGGACGGTGAAGACGGTGCCGTTGGAGACTGTGCCGCTGCCGCTGAAGGTGTTGGTTGCGGTGAGCCCGTTCAGATCCAGTGTCGCGCCGGCGGACACGTCGACCGCGGTGCCGGTGGGGAGCGCGAACGCGTGGGCGAGCTTGAGTGTGCCGGCGCTGATCGTCGTCGTGCCGCCATAGGTGTTGGTGCCGCCGAGCGTCAGGACGCCTGTGCCCAACTTGGTGAGTCCGCCCGCCGCGCTATTCGGGCTCAGGGAGAGGCTGGCCGTGGCCATCAGGTTGTTGGTGAACCCGCCGCCCAGCAACCGCACCGTGAGGATGTCAGACGCGCCGTAGCCGAAACCGGGGCTGGTGACCGTGAGGCCGGTGACCTTGCCCCGCGTCGGACTGCCTTCGGCCAGGTCGACCGTCGCGATCGCGGTCGCGCCGGTGCCGCTGCCGCCGGTGATCTGAACCACGGGCGCGCCGCAGTAGCCCTGCCCGCCGGAAAGGATCGTGGCGCCCGTCACGCCGTGACCGGTGGGTGCCTGCAGCGTCTGGTTGACCGTCACCGCGACATTTGTGGCGTCGATCACCGCGCCGCCGGGATAGACTGTGGCGTAGCTCATGCCCTGCAGGAACTGGGCCTGCGCGGTGTTCGCACGCAGCGTGCCGCCGCCGAAGTTGAGGAAGGTCGGCGTTGCGGCGGAGTTTGCGATGACCCGGTTAGCGAGCAGCGAGCCGCCATTTAAGTTGACGACCGAGCCCATGTTTCCGGGCTGCGCGGCGAGCTGAAGGTTGTGCGCGCTTACGGTGGAGTTAAACTGCGCCGAGGGGCCGAGCAGGTTCAGCATGCCGAAGCAGTTGCGGTTGGCGACAAACGCCATGGTGGGGGGATTACTGGCGCTGGGCGGGTTGGCGACGGTGCCGCCAAACAGGTTGTAGACGCCGTAGCCAGTCTGCCAACCCCAGATCAGCCAGCCGCTGGTGCTGGTCACCCGCACGTCGCCGCCAAACTGGTCAAACACGGCGGTGTTCTGCCCGGCGCCGTTGCCGGTGAGGGCGAACTGGCCGACGGTCAGGGTGCCGCCGTTCATACGGTAGTAACCGTAGCCGCCGCTCAAGCCGAGCGAGAGGACGTCCTGGCCGCCCTGCGCGGGGTTGACGGTCACCGCGCCGCCGTTCTGGATGACCGCGCCGGCCGAGGACAGTCCGTTGCCGAGGTACAGCTTGTTCAGGTAGGCGTTGTCGTTGAAGGTTACGGTCGGGCGGTCGCCGACGGCGTTGCCGACCGTCATGTTGTAGTTCCGGAGCGAGAGCGCGCCGTTGACGCTCACCGTGCTCGAGCCCTTGGCCGTGACGCCCGCGACGGTGCTCGTGCTGCCGGCGGCGAAGTTCAGGACGCCGAAGGCGTTGACGGTGGCGCCGCCGACGTCATTGGTGGTGCCGCTGCCGTACGTCTGCACGCCAAAGTTGTTGATCGTGACCGTCCCGTTGGTGTTATAGGCGGGGCCGTTGAACGCCAGCACGGCCGCGTTGTTGACCGTGATGTTGCCCGTGAAGTTGGTGGTGTCGCTGGCGAAGCTCAGCGTGCCTGCGTTCACGGTGAGCGCGCCGCTAAACGTGTTCGTGCCGTTGAGCGTCAGCGTGTTGTTGCCGTTTTTCGTGAGCGCGAGCGTCTTCGTGAGGTTGGCGGTGTTGTCGATGCTGTTCTGGGTGGTGTCGACCGCCAAGATGGCCGTGTTGTTGGCGAAGATGGAGGAGTCGTGCAGGGCCTGGAGCTGCACGGCGCTCCAGCCGGTGGTGCCGTCGCCCGCGATGAGGGAGAGCGTGGCGCCGCCAACCACGGTGACTTTGCCGGAGTCATACCCCGGCAGCGACCCCGCGTATTTAGCGACGAGTGCGCCGTTGCTGATGACCGTCGTGCCGTCGTAGGTGTTGTTGGGGCTGGTGAAGTAGGTGGTCACGCCCGCGCCGATCTTGATGACCGAGCCCGCGCCGGTGATGTCGCCCGCGAGGGTGTCGGTAGAGGCGTTCACGCCATCGAACACCGCGCGGCCGCTGATCGAGACCGGGCCGGCCCAGATGTTCTGGTTGGTCACGTTGCCGGAGCGGGAGTAGAACTTGGCGTTGTCCTCCATCAGCATGCTCCAGGAAATCGGGGTCACGAGGTTCCAGATGTCGTAGGTGGCGCCGCTGCGGACGGTCATCAGGTTGGCGGACGAGCCGTTCATCAGGGTCGACGCCTCGGTTGAGAAGATGCCCTCTTTCACGTCGATGTTGCCCGAACCGGGCATGACGCCGACGCTCACCAGGATCACATAGTTCGAGCCGACCTTGGTGATGTCGAAGTCGTTCATAATGAGCGTGGCAGGGTTGACGGTGTTTCGCATGTCCCAGCGCCCGTTGGTTTCTTCACCGCCGAACGTCGTGTCGCCGGCCAAGGTCACGAAGCGCAGCGCGTTCTGCTGCGTGTTTTTGGACGAGTTGATGATCGCGCCGCGCCCGTTGACGCCCGCCCCGCTGACCGTGACCACCTCGGCGCCGAGGTTCAGCGCATTCGCACCCAGCGTGCCGCCCAGGTCGAGGGTGCCGCCGTCCTCGATGACCGTTCCGGCAAGCGCGTTGCCGAGCGCCGCGTTGTTTTGGGCCACCAGTGACCCCTGCTTGATTGTGGTCGTGCCCATGTAGGTGTTGCCAGCCGAGAGGGTCAGGCGGCCCGAGCCGGTTTTGACCAGCTCGCCCGCGCCGCTGATCACGCCGCTGAGCGTTTGCGTGGAACTGCCGCCGAATTCGAGCGAGCCCTCGTAAATTTGGGTCGTGCCGGTGTAGCTGCTGCGCCCGTTGAGCTTAACCGCGCCCGTACCGCTCTTAACCAACTTGGTGCCGGTTGCGCCGTTGTTGGTAACGCCCGCGTTGATCGTCAGCGTGTTGGTGGAGGGGTTGATGAGCGCGAGCGTGCCGCCGGAGGTCAGCGGCATCACGAGGCCTTCGTTTTCGGCGGTGCCGAGCGTCAGATCCCGTCCGCCCGTGGCGATCATGAGGTCGTTCACGAGGAGGGTCTGGTTGGTCATGCCGACCGTGCTGTCCCAGTCCGTGTTGTGCAGGAGGGACTTGATGCTGCTGGTCGTCGCGCCAGCGAGGCCGATGACGCCTTCCGTGCCTTCGCTGTTGATGCGGGCGTTGAGCGCGGCGTCATCGGGGATCAGCGCCGGGCCCTTCGCGGTCAGGTCCGTGAAGAGCGCGTCGCCGGCCGCAGTCACGCCGAGCGTGTCGCTGTACGCGGCGACGTTCGTGCCGTTGTGGGTGGCCCACAGCCCGATGATTCCCGTGCCGGGCGAGGTCGTGAACAGGATTTTGTTGCGGTCGTCCACGCCGAGCCCTTCGCCCTGGAAGTTGAGCGTGGCGTTGCCGGAGCGGGTGAGGGAGGCGAAGGTCAGGATTGAACTCTGGCTCTCATCGGCCTGCGAGGCGACCACGGCGTTCGTCCCGGAGGTCACCAGGAGCGGTCCGGCCGTCTCGCTGTAGTTGGCTGCGCCGCCGGTGTGGCTATAGGCGAAGAAGCCGCCGCCCAGAACGACGTTGTTCGTGTCGCCGAGGCGGTCCGCGCTGTTTTCGAGCGCGGTGTTACGAAGGGCGAAGGTGCCTGATGAGCTGATGGAGAGGTTGCCGTTGATGTAGCCTGCGGCGCCGCCGACCGCGAGCGTGCCGCTGGAGACGTAGGTCAGGCCGCTGTACGTGTTGAAGCCTAGCAAGGTCCAGGTGCCTGAGCCGCCGTCCCGGTAGACCGGCATGTTCGTTGTAGGCCCTTCGATGATGTTGCCGGAGATTTCGCCGTCGGCGTCGCCGCGCAGGTGCAGGCCACGGGCATAGACGTCCGCCTTCACAAAGCCTTCGAAGATCACTTTGCCGGAGTTCGCGTAAAGGTGGGTGTCGCCGTCGCCGCCGGTCAGGTAGAGCGGCCCGCGCACGGTGTTTGTGCCGCCGTCGTTGTGGATCGCGCCGGCCCGCACACTGCTCGTGCGGAACGTGATGCTGGTCGGGAAGGTCAAATTCCCCAGCGCCCCGTCAAAATGGAGGTGGGGGTTGCTGCCGTTCTGGTTGTTCGCGACGGTCACGGACTTGGGCCAGTCGCCGAACGCTCCGCTCGACGCGGCGCACAGGCCGCCGTTCTCGACTTGCACGTTGCCTTTGAACGTGTTGTTTCCCGCGAGCGTCCAGATGCCGGGGCCCGCCTTGAGGAGGTTGTTGGTGCTGGCGGCGCCGTAGTCTGAGAAGACGCCGGCGAGGACGCCCGTGGCGCCGACGGTCGTGCCGTGCAGGCGGAGCTGCTTGTTGATGTCGAGGGTCGAGATCACGTCGCCGGTGAGGGTCAGCGTGTTGCTGCCGCCGTGCCAAAGAGTCGCGACGCTGTTGAGGGTGCCGCCCATCTCGATCTGCCGGTCGGAGGTCTCGCCGTTACCCGTGTAGAGCAGCGTGCCGTTGGTGTTGACGGTACAGAGCTTGACGGTGCCCTCGGCGATGGAGGTGGGGTTGCCGAGCGGGCTGTCGCCGCCGTCGACGCTGCCGAGGGTGTCGACGCGGAGGCCGCCGTTCTTGATCCAGGTCGGGCCGACGTAGGTGCTCAGTCCGGTCAGGTAGTTCGTGCCCGCGCCGACTTTGGTAAGCCCGTAGGTGCCGCCTGATTCGCCGATCGCGCCGCTGATGGTGCCTTGGCCCGAGTTGGCGCCGATGTGGCCGTCCGCCGTGGCGGTGATGGCGCCCGCGAGTGTGACGGGGCCGGCCCAATTGGCGTTGGCCTCGACGCGGAGCTGGCCAATCGATTCGCCGGTGTCACCGCCGTTGAGGACGGCTGTGGCGTAGTGCGTGCCGCCGGCGATCATGGCGGCGCTGTGCGGCAGGATGTTGAGCGTGGCGGCGGCGTTGTCCGGGCCGTTCATCTGGACCTTGCCCCAGCCGGCGGCGGCGTTGGTGCCGATGTTCCAGACGCCGGTGAAGCCCGCGTAGTCGCCGTTCAAGAACGTGGTCGAGGCGCCGCTGGGAAGCCAGACGTTGACCGTGCCCGCGCCGCTCATGCTGTTCGAGATGCCGGAGTAGTAATACGCGTTGCCGGTGAGGGGCAGGTTGACGGTTCCGTTATTGGCGAGCCCGCCGATGCCGAGCGCATAGGCGTTGCTGGCGATGACGGTGCCCAAATCGATCGCGAGCCCGCCGGTGAAGATGTTCGCGCCGGAGAGGGTGAGCGTGGCGTTACCGCCCTTGGTGAGGGAGCCCGCGCCGCTCAGGACTCCGGCGAAGAGCGCGTCGGCGTTGTTCTTGCCCACGGTCAGGGCGACCGGGTTCGGTGTGCCTGCGTTGTCGGCGAGCGACAGGCCGAAGGCGCCGCTCAGGTTGCCGAGCACGAAGGCGTGGCTGTCCACCGAGCTGTCGAACACCGTGCCGGTCGTGGTCAGTGTGGCGCTCTGCAGGGCGAAGGTGTTGGCCAGCGCCAGCGCGCCGCCTGCGGCGGTGACCGTGCCGGAGAAGGTGTTGGAGCCGGCGAGGGTGACGGAGCCGGAGCCGGTCTTGGTCAACTTGGAAGCCGCGCCGCTGTCGGCGAGTGTGGCGTTGACGGTCAGCCCGTTCGCCACGCCGCTGTCGAGGACGAGTTCGCCGTTCGGGAGGAGGGGCGAGAGGGTGCCGTCGTTGGCCGCGGCGCCGACGGTGACGGAGGCCTTGTCGGCTGGCACGGAGATGCCGGCCGTCTGCAGGGCCTTGCCGGCGGTGTCGACGGTGGCAGCGTACGCGGTGTTCTGGGCGAGGGCGGTGACGCGCGTGACGTCGGAGCCCAGCGTGATCGGGCCGCTTGTGCCGAACGTGTTGACGCGCACGTAGCTGGCGTCGTTGCTCACGATCGTGTCGCCGTAGGCCGCGATGTCGGTGAAGACCGCGGCGTCGTCGGCCGCGTAGACGCCGTTGGCGGCGCTGTAGGCGGCGAGGTTGGTGCCGTTCACCGTGGCCCACGGGCCGATCAGGCCCTCGGCCTGGCCGGTGGTGATGAAAATGCGGTTGCGGGTGTCGGCGCCGAGCCCGGCGCCCGTGAAGTTGACCGAGCCGCCGACGTTGCGCGTGAGGGAGGCGAAGCGCAGGGTGGCGGTCTGCCCCGAAGCGGCCTGGACGGTCGCGATGGTGCTGGCGCCGGGGTTGAGGGTGACCGCGCCCGCGTTTTCGCTGTAGTTGACGCTGCCTCCGGTGTTGGAGAAGCTGAGTGTGGCGCCGGCGAGCGAAAGGGCGGCGGCGTCGTTGAGGCGGTTGGTGTTGTTCGCGGCGGACGTGTTGTTCAGCACGAGTGTGGCGTTCGCCGCAAGCGCGATACTGGCCGTGGCGGCGACCGCGCCGTGGGTGCCGGCCAAGCTGAGCGTGCCGGCGTTGACCGTGGTCGCGCCGGTGTACGTGTTGTTCGTGGAGAGGGTCCAGGTGCCGGTGCCTGCCTTGGTGATGCTGACAACGCCACCGTTGTTCCAGAGCAGGCCGCTGAACTCGCCCGTGCCCGAGGTGGAGCCTTGGAGAATGATGTTCTTGTTGCCGGCGTTGACCGTGATCGGGGCTGTGAACTTCAGGTTGCCCGTGCCGGCTTGCTCGATGATGGAGACCGTCTTCTGGAAATCGAGCGTGCGGTCTGTCGCCTCGCCCTCGCCCGTGTAGAGCAGCCGGGCACCCGCGCCGTCCGCGCTGAAGCGGAACATCGTGCCCTTGCCGAGGTTTCCGGCCACGCCCTTGTTGCCGATCAGGCGCACGCTGATGGTGCCGGGGTTGTTGATGTAGACGTTCTTGATGAAGTCGTTGGTGCCGTTGAGGACGATGGTGCCCGCGCCGGCCCCGTAATACTCGAAGCCCGTGTCGCCGGTGAGCTTGGCGTTGATAGTCAGCGTCTTGCCGTTGGCTGCGCTGTTGTCGGCCCAGTTGTCTGTGGCGGTGTAGCTGAGGAAGATGGAGCCCGGGCCGTTGATGACTGCGTCCTGGTTGGCAACGAAGGTTGTGGTGCCAAGGTTTGACAGGGAGAGCGTGCCGGACAGCACGTTGACGACGGCGCCGCCTGTGCCGTTGAAGGTCCACGTCGTGACGATGTTGGTGCCGGAGAGGTTGACCGGCGCATTGGCGTTGTGGTTGAACGTGGTCACGCGGTTGGTGCCGACGAGGTTGAGGGCGCCTCCGGTGAGGGTGATCGTGTCGACCAGGTTGGAGCCCGCGAGGATGGCGTTGCCGCTGGTCAGGTTGAACGTGACGATTCGGTTCGTTCCGCTGAGGGTGAGGGGGCCGGCGTTAGCGTTCAGCGTGTTGATCATGTTGACGCCCGTGAGCAGCACGTTGCCGAAGGTGGCGTCGGTGAGGGTCAGCGGGCTGTAGCCGTTCGTGAGGATGTTGCCAAAAATCGTGATATCGCCGATTCCCCCGAGGTTCATGGTCTTGCCGGCGCCCGTACCGCCGACGGCGGGCGCGGTGACGTTGCCCGCCAAGATCAGGGGTGCGACAGGCTGCTCGTTACGGAACATGTGCGTGCTGGCGGTGCGGTCGTGGCCGAGCTGGACGAGCGCGTTGATACGCTGGGGGTTGGCGACCGTCGTGCTGAGCCGGACGCCGCTGTTGTTGGTGAACACAAGGGTCTGCTGGTTCACGCCGTTGCTGCCTAAGGTGTAGGCGGCAACATTCGCGGTGTCGAACACGATGTTCGAGCAGCCGTAGGTGAGGCCGGTCAGGTCGATCGTCGTGTTGGTGATGTTGACACTGTTGTTAAAGGTCGCGGTCTCATTGCCAGCCGGGAAGGGTCTGGCGGTCCAGTTCCACGAGTTTGTCCAATACGTGTTTCGAGACACGCCGTTGGTGCTGTACCACACTCCGTTGGCCGCATGAGCAAGCGGTGCGGTCAGGCCGACAACGATAGCAGACAGAATACACGACACGTGGCGACAGAACACACTCCTACGCATATGCACCTCACGGTTTTTTTCAACACGTTGAACCAAACAACTGCCGAGCCAATAATTATTATTTAATTATATCGACTCCCGCCTAGGAAGTCAATGTGGCTGCTGCACTCAAAGATAGTCAGGCGCATGGGCTTCTCCGCCCATGCGCCTAGGTGTTGCTCGCAGCATGTTTGAAGGCTAGCGAACCTTGATCAACGTCCCGTCGACGAAGATCAGCTTGACCGTGCCGTCCGTCCCGTAGAAGATGCGCCAGCGGGCGTCGGGCAGGTTGTTCGAGGCGAAGGTTCCTGTCCGCGTGCCGGTGCAGGTCAGGATCGTATACTGGTTGTGCCGGTCGAGGGCCTCCGGGTCAACGATCTGGAGCGACAGTCCGGAGATGTCGATGCTCCCCTGCACGGCTACGAGGTCGCTCGCTCCGTCGGCCGTGACATCGGCGAAGTAGGTGCCGCTCACCGCGACACTCTTGAAGGCCAGCGAGTCGGTGCCTAGGACGCCTTCGCCGGCCGGCGACAGAACCGTCACGACGGTGCCGTTCGAAACCACGCCGGATCCGCTGATCGCGTTGTTCACCGTATACCCGTTGAGGTCGAGCGTGCCGCCGTCCAGCACGATGTCTGTGCCGGTCTGGATGGCCGCCGCGTTGCCGAGCTTAAGCGTGCCGCCCCGGATGGTCGTCGCGCCACCGTAGGTGTTGGCCGCGCCCAGCGTGAGGGTGCCGGTGCCGGTCTTGGTTAGTCCGCCCGTGACCTGGTTCGGGGCCACCACAGGCGCGCCTGCTTGCGCCATCGTGGTGTAGCCGCCCCGCAGGAGGGAGACGGTCAGCACGTCGTTGAACAGATAGCCGGTGCCGGGGCTTGTGACCGTGATGCCGGTCACCTGGCCGTAGGTCGGGCTGGCGGCGTTCACGTCGACCGAGGCGATGGCGGTGGCGCCGGTGCCGCTGCCGCCCGAGATCATGACGACGGGCGGCCCGATGTAGCCGGCGCCGCCAAGGGCCACCGGGATGGAGGCTAGGCCGAAGCCGGTGGGTGCGAGTAGCGGCTGGTTCACGGTGATCGTGATGTTGCTGGAGTCGATCACCGCGCCGCCGGGATAGACGGTGGCTGCGGTCAGGCCCTGCAGGAAGGTGCTCGCGAGGGCGGTGCTGCCGTTCGCACGCAGCGTGCCGCCGCCGAAGTTGAGCAGCGAAGGCGTCCCCGCATTCAGCGCCGAAACGCGGTTGGCGAGGATGACGCCGGCGTTCAGGTTCACGACCGACTGGTAGTTCCCGTTCGTGTTGGCGAGGTTGAGGATGCGGTTCGCGCTATTTGAGACCGTGTGCAGGAACGCGCCCGGGCCGAGCAGGTTCAGCATGGCGAACGAGCCTCGGTCCACGGTGTGGGCCATGTTGACGTTGTTGCCTGAATAGGGCGCCACCAGCACGCCGTCGTACATGTTCGCGACGCCGTTGCCGCCGACCCAGCCCCAGATCAGCCAGCCGCCGCTCCCCGTCACGTTCACGACGCCGCCAAACTGCTCGTAGACGCCGTTGTTGCCGGTGAGGGCGTTGCCGGCGCCACCGCCGATCGCCAACTGGCCGGTGCGCAGGACGCCTTTGTTCATGCGGTAGTAGCCGTACGCGCCGTCACGGCCGATTTCGAAGATCTGCGTACCGCCGGTGTTCGGGGTGACCTCGACGATGCCGTCGTTCTGGATCAGGGCGCCGCTCGCGATCTGGCTGATGCCGACCCACGCGCGATTGGCCGTCATGTTCGTGTTGACGATCACACGGCTGCGGTCGCCGTTGCCGTTGCCCACATAGAGCGACTCCGTAAAGGTCGTGGGGCCGTTGATCTCGAGCGTGGCGCCGGCTGCTCCGGGCAGGACGTAGCAGCGGCCGTATTGGTTCGAGCTGGAGCTGGAGAGGTTCAGCGTGCCGCCATAGACGCGGAGGTTGCTGTGCTCGCCCGACAGGGGCGCCCGGTTCGTGTTTACGCCGGTCACGGTGAGCGTGTTCGTGCCGTACTTGTAGAGCGCGAAGCTGTTCATGCCGCCGAGTCCCGTGACGCTGGCGTAGGTGGTGTCGACCGCCATGACCGAGTTGCTCGCCACGAACGCGCCCGTGCTGTGGAGGGCGTTGAGCTGCTCGCCGGTCCAGCCGACCGTTCCGTTGCCGCCGAAGAGCGCCAAGGTCGCGCCGCTGGCGACCTGCACCTTGCCGGGCGTGGCATACAGGGGCAGCGAGCCCGGATTGTAGGCGTACAGCCAGTTGTTGCTGTGGTAGGTGCCGCCGCTGTATGTGTTGTTCGTGCCGGTGAGGTAGGCGTTGCCGGCGCCGATCTTAACCAGCGAACCCGCTCCGCTGATCTCGCCTGCGAGGGTCTCGGATGTGACGGCGGCCGAGTCAATTCGGGTGTAGCCTTTGAAGATCATGGGGCCGGCCCAGACGTTGACTGCGACGCCGGCCGTGCTGCGCGAGTAGAAACGCGCGCCGTCGTCCATCACCAGCTTCCACGCGATCGGCGTCGCGAGGTTGAAAATGTCGAACACGGCGCCGTTCCGGACGGTCATGACGTTGTTGGAGTTGCCGCCGAGCGTGGTCGTCGCCTCGACGGTGAACTGCCCCTGCTGGACGTCGATGTTCCCGGGGTCGAGGACGGGCGTGCTGGTCAGGCCGACCATGTTCGTGCCGACCTTGGTCACGGTGTAGCCGTTCATGTCGAAGAAGGACGGATAGAGCGTGTCCGTGTTGCGTACGTCCCAGCGGGCGTTCGGGTTTTCGCCGCCGAAGGTCGTGTCGCCCGCGAGCGTCAGGAAGCGGAAGGCGCTGTACTGCGAGCGGCCCGAGGAGTTGACGAGGGCGCCGCGTCCGCCGACGCCGACCCCGCTGACCGTGAAGGCTTCGTTGCCGTAATTGACGGCGTTGTCAGTACCGCTCCAGCCGACATCGAGCGTGCCGCCATTGGTCACGATCGTGCCGGCGAGCGTCGAGCCGAGCGCAGTATTGTTGCTCGGCATCAGCGTGCCGTCGCGGACGACGGTCAGGCCGTTGTAGGTGTTAGCCGCGCTCAAATTGATGCGGCCAGCCCCTTCCTTCGCCAAGAGGCCGTTGCCACTGATCACGCCCGCAAGCGTCTGGGTCAAGGTGTTCGCGACGAAGATCAGTTCGCCCTCGTTGATCATTGTGGTGCCGGTGTGACCGACGATGCCGTTCAAACGCACCGGGCCCGCGCCCAGCTTCATGAGCGAGGCGGCCGAGGCACCGTTATTGGTGATGGGGGTGTTGATCGACAAGGCGTTGGCCGAGTGGTTCACGAGCGTGAGCGTGCCGCCCGACGTGAGCGGCGTCAGCAGTCCGTCGGTCGTGTTCGTTCCGATGGTGAGCGAAGCCATGCCCGCGCCGATGATCAGGCTGGAGGTCTGGAAGGTCTGGTTGGTCAGGCCGACCGCCGCGTCGAACAAGGTGGCCTGCAGCAGGGCGTTTACGCTGCTGATGCCTTCGCCCGCCAACGCGATGCCGCCTTCCGTTCCCTCTGCGTTGATGCGCGCGATCGCGGCCGCATCGTTGGGAATCAGGGAGGGTCCTTTGGCCGAAATGTTGGAGTAGGCCGAATCGTCCGCCGCGATGACGCCTTGGGCGACGGTGTAGGAGGCGAGGTTGGTGCCGTTGTACATCGCCCAAGGGCCGATGACCGCGTTGTCGGCCACAGGCGCCGAGGTGAACAGGATGCGGTTGCGGTTGTCGGCGTCGCCGAGCGCCTCGCCGACGAAGTTGACGGTGCCTGCGCCCGTGCGGGCGAGCGAGGAGAAAGTCAGCGTCGAGGTCTGGCCGCCGTCGGCGCGCGCGTTCTCGACGGTGCTTTCGCCGATGCCGACGGTGAGCGCACCGGCGGTCTCGCTGTAGTCGGCGGCGCCGCCGGGATGGGCGAAGCGGAGCGTGCCGCCGTTGAGCGTGACGGCCGCCGAATTTGAAAGGCGGTTGCCGTTGTTGGCCACGGGCGAGTTGGTCACGACGAACGTGGCGCCCTGCCCGGCGTCCACCGCACCGACGATGGCTCCGCTGGTTCCGCCGATGATGAGCGTGCCGTTGTTGGCGTAGGTGATGCCGCTGTAGGTGTTGGCGCCCGACAGCGTCCAGGTGCCGGTGCCGCGCTCCTTGAACACGGGCATGGCCACGGTGAGCCCATTGGAGATGATGCCCGAGATTTCGCCGTCACCCGCGCCCCAGAGGCGGAGCTGGCGACCGGTGTCGGAGGGGGGGTAGACCATACCTGCAACGGTCAGCTTGCCCGAGACCGAATTCAGGATCGTGTCGCCGTCACCGGAAGACATGCGGATGTTGCCGAGGATCGTGTTGTTGCCAGCCTCATTGAAGATGGCGCCAACGCGCTGGTTGCTGGTTTGGAAGGAGATATCGGCGGGGATCGTCAGATCGCCAGCGGAACCGTCCAGGTGGATATGGGGATTTGCATTGTTCGCGCTGTTGATGGACTGGACCGTCTTGGGGCCGATGCCGAGCGCCCGGTTGTGGGCGACGATCAGCTGGCCGTTATCGACGACGACATTGCCTTTGTAGGTGTTGTCGCCGGAGAGCCTCCACGCGCCGGGGCCAGTCTTATAGATGTCGTTGGTGTAGCTCGCGCTATATTCCGCGATCACGCCGGCCAGCTCGCCGGTCGCGCCGGTGTTGCCCTGGAGCTGGAGCCGCTTGCTGCCCGCGCCCGAACTCACCACGTTGCCGGTCATGCGCCACAGGTTGGTGCCGGCTTGCTCCAGATAAATGGTGGCGGTCGTGCTGGCGAGGTCGAGGCCGCGGTCTGAAGAGTCGCCGGCGCCGGTGTAGGCAAGTCCGGCCGTCGTGCCTCCGTTGCCGAGCTTGATGGAGCCGTTGGCCGGCGTCGTCGGCGCGCCGAGCGAGCTGGCCTGGCCGAGGTTGCGGATGGCGGCTGCTCGTACCCAGCCCTGGCGAACCCAGAGCTGTCCGCCAAAGGTGTTGTTCGTGTTCATGATCGCGATCGTGCCGCCACCGACCTTGTTGAGCGGGTAGTTGCCTCCGTTGTCGCTGATCAGGCCGCTGGTATAGCCGGTACCCGAGCCGCTGCCGAGGAAGCCGTCGTTGCCATCCGTGAAGACGCCGGCCAGGATGATGCTGCCGCCCCAGAGGGCGTTGTTGTCGAGGCGCAGCTGCCCGTTGCTTTCGCCCGTGTTGCCGCCCTGGAGGGTGAGCGTGGCGTTGTGCTGCACGGCGGCGCTGGACCAGAGCGTGGCGTTGGTGCGCACCACGATGCTGGCGGCCGCGTTGTCCCTGCCGTTCATGATGACGCGGCTGGCCGTGGCCCCTGCCGCGACGCCGATGTTCCACAGGCCGGTGAAGCCGCTGTAGTCGCCGTTGAAATAGGAGGTCGCGCCGCCGAAGTTCGTTAAGAGGGTCACGTTGTTCGTGCCCGAGCCGGAGAGCGCATAGGACGCGCCGGAATAGGTGGCCGGCACCTGTGTGAAGTCGAGGGTGCCGTTGTTGACGACAGGGCCGGTGCCGAGGGCTTGCTGGTGGTTCGCGGACACGCGGCCGCCGGCGATGGTGGTTCCGCCCGCATGCGTATTGGCTCCGCTGAGCGTCAACGCGCCGGCTCCCTGTTTCGTGAGGCTGCCTGCGCCGCTCAACACGCCGCTGAAGGCGGTGCTGGCGTTGTTCTGGCCGGCGCTGAGGGCGACGGGCGCGCCCGCGCTGTCGGTGAGCGAGAGATCCTTGGTGCCCGCGAGGGCGCCCAGCGTGAAGGCGTGGCTGGAGACCGAGCTGTCGAAAACCGGCGCGGCCGCGCCGACCGTCAGCGTGCTGTTCTGGAGCGCGTTGCCGTCCGCTAGCACGAGGCTGCCCTCGCTGATCGAGGTTCCGCCCGAGAAGGTGTTCGCCGAGGCCAGCCGGACCGTGCCGGAACCGGACTTGTTGAGGGCCGACGCGGAGGTGTTGTCGGCGATGACGGCGTTGACGGTCAGCGTTGCCGTGCCGTCGTTCGCCAAGGAGAGCCCGCCGCCGGCGGTGGCGACTGAAAGGGCACCGTCGCCCGCTGCTGAGCCGAGGGTGACGGCGGCCTTGCCTGCGGGAATGATCACGCTGGTGGCGCGGAGCGTCTTGCTCGCGGTGTCAACGGTGGCGCCTGTCCCTGTGTTTTGGAGCAGGCTGCCGATCGTGGTCGTGGCTGCAGCCAAGTCGACGTTTCCGTAGCTACCGTCGCTGTTGATTCGGACGGCCGCTGCCGCGCCGGCGTCGGGAATGGTGGAGGCTGGGCCGCGGGCCGCGATATCGGTGTACGCAGCGGCTGCCGCAGGGTAGACGCCCATCGTGCTGCTGTACGCGGCGAGCGCCGAACCGTTGACGGTGGCCCAGGGGCCGATGAGCCCGTCGGCCTGACCGGCGATCAGGATACGGTTGCGGGCGTCGGTGCCGAGGCCGGTGCCGGCGAAGTCCACGCTGCCGGCTGTGCGAGCGAGCGACGTGAGCGTGAGCGTGGAGGTCTGTCCGACGGCGGCGCGCGAGGCCGCGATGGTGTTGGCTCCGTCGCTCAGCGTAACCGCGCCGACGGTTTCGGAGTAGGAGGCTGCGCCCGCGGTGTGGGTGAAGGCGATCGTGCCGCCGTTCAAAGTCAGGGCGGCGGCGTCGCGCACGCGGTTCGGCTGGTTGTTGGCGGCCGTGTTGTCGATCAGCAGGGTTCCGCCGGTGTTCAGGGTGATGCCGCTCGTGTTCGGAACGGTGCCGGACGCTCCGGTCAGGGCGAGCGTGCCGCCGTTGACAGTGGTCGCGGCCGCCGTCGCGTTGGTTCGCGTGAGGTTGAGCGTGCCGCCGTTGACGGTCAGCGTGCCGGTGAACATGTTGTGCGCGGAGAGCGTCCAGGCGCCGGTGCCTTCCTTCAGGAGTGCGACGGCGGTACTCTGCCCGTTGGAGAGCGCCCCGCTGATTTCGCCGGTTCCGGCGGTTGAGCCCTTGAGCGTGATGGTGATGCCCGAAGTCGTATTGATCAGGAACGGCCAAGAGAGGTTCAGGTTGCCGGTGCCGGCCTGCTCGATTTTGCCGGGCGAGCCAAACTCATACTGCCGGTCCGAGGTCTCGCCAACTCCGGTATACTTGAGCGTGGGGCCGCCGAAATAGGTGCTGCTGAACCGGACGCGGAAACCGGCCCCGAGCCCGCTGTCGGTGGCGTAGCGGTTGCCGAACTTGTTGGCGCTGATGGTGCCCGCCGCGTTCATGAAGACGTTGCCGGTGAAGTCGTTGACGCCGTTCAGGGCGAACGTGCCCGCCACGCCGTTGCCGGTATACAGTTCGAAACCGACCCCGCCGCGCAGGCGGCAGTTGATGGTGAGGGTCGAGTTCACGTCGGAGACGTAGTTGTCGGAATTGTTCTCACCCGTGGCGGTCGTGAGGTACATGGCTGCGTTGGGGCCGTTGATCGTGCCGCCGTAGGTGCTGGAGAAATTCTCGCCGCCGAGGCCGGCCGCGACCGTGTTTGTGAAGACGGTGACGCCGGAGCCGAGGTCGAGCACGCTGCTGGAGCCGCCGTTCAGGCGCAGGATGCGGAGAAGGTTCGTGCCTGAAAGCGTGGTGGTGCTGGGGTTGTTGATGTAGATGTCGAGGTTGTTGGCGTTGCCGCGCGTGACGTCGCCCAGGAGCTTGACGGCTCCGATGCCGTTCACCTGGATTGATTTGTCGCCGGCCGTGCCGCCGGTGGCGAAGCCCGAAATGTTGCCGAACAGGAGCAGGGGCACGGTCGGGCTGTCGTTTTGGAAGTTGTAGGTTGCGCCGGCCTTGTCGGGCCGAGCTGGATCGCGGCGTTGAAGTACTGGATTTTGTTGGCCGAGAGGAGGTTCCGGAAGTTACCGTCGTTGCGCATCACCAGGGTCTGGCTGTTGACGGGGGCCGCGCCGATCGTATAGGAGCCAACCGCGGTGGTGTCGAAGTTAATGTACTTGATGGCGGAGAGGCCCGCGACGTTGACGTTGGTGTAGGTGGCCACCGTCGCGTTGAAGGTGGCCGTGTCGTCGGTGACCGGATAGGCGCCGTTGGCTGACCAGTTAATGTTGTTCGTCCAGTAGGCGGTGGCACCGCTCCCGTCCCAATTCTGGCTGGTTGCAAGGGCGACCGAATTACCGAGCAGCAGGCAGGCTGCCCAAACTGAGCACGCGCGTACGTATGACATTTTGGACCTCATTGGAACCTCTCTAATTAACAAACACTCCGTGTCGCACCCGTTTCAGGGTATTACTTAATAACGAGCATAGACGTTCAAACCGCGAAAGTCAATCTAGGTTAAGGTCCCTTGCACCCAGGTTGCCCTTGCGCGCGCGAAGGCTGAGCGGGATGTGGCCTGCTGGCTTGACACCTCTGGCCCGTCTTGGCATCCTCTGCCCATGAACGCTTTGCGCATGGCCGCCAACCGGAGATGCTCCTATGGTTAAGAACCGACGAGCCTTTCTACAGTCTGCGACCGCCTGTGCGGTGTCCGCGTGTGGCGGCTGCGCCACCGGCCTGCTTGGCGGCAAGGTGCGCCCGGCCAGGATCATCGATACGCACGTGCACTTTTACGATCCGTCAAGGCCGCAGGGCGTGCCGTGGCCGCTCTCCAGTGACGCGCTGCTCTACCGCCCCGTGTTGCCCGACGACTACCGTGCGCTTGCCGTGCCGCAGCCGGCGGACGGCGTGGTGGTCGTCGAGGCCAGCGCGTGGGTGGAGGACAATCAGTGGGCGCTCGATCTGGCGGAGCGGGAGCCGCTGATCGTGGGGCTGGTCGGCAACCTGCCCATCGGGAGTGACGCGTTCGCCGGGCACCTGAAGCGGTTTGCCGCGAATCCGCTCTTTCGCGGGATCCGGATTCGCGCCGGCTCGCTCGAGGCAGGCTTGAGCGACCGCGCCTTTCTCCGAGACTTGCGCGACATAGCCGACCACGGGCTCAGCTTCGACGTGCACTCGGCGCCGGCGTGGGTGGCCCAGGCCGACCGCCTGGCGCGCGCTGTGCCGAATCTGCGGCTCGTCATCAACCATGTGGCCAATGTGCCGGTTACGGGCGGGCAGCCCCCTGAAGCGTGGCAGAGCCTGATGCGGACGCTAGCCGAACATCCGCAGATATTCATGAAGGTTTCCGGCCTGGTCGAGGGCACGCGCCGCACGGAGGGCGATGCGCCGGTGAGCGTGGAACACTATCAGCCTGTGCTGGAAACGCTCTGGCGCTGCTTCGGCGCTGACCGGCTGATCTACGGCAGCAACTGGCCGGTGAGCGGGCGCTTCGCTGAGCTGGCCACCGTGCAGCAGATCGTCGCCGCGTTTTTCGCCGCAAAAGGGCAGGAGGCGACGGACAAGGTGTTTTGGCGGAATGCGCAGCAGGCGTATCAGTGGATGACCCTGTGCAGGCGCCGGGCGCGGATTTGAAGACGCTGCGGGAGGTCATGCTGGCGTGCGCCAGCGGGGCCCGGCTGAAACAGATGATCGCGGTTTTCGGCTTTCAGCCAGGGGCGTCAAGCACACCGCTCGGCGCTAGCGAAGGGGTGCGGCGGATTGCGCGTCGAGCCGAACCAGCTCCAATCCCGCCTCGCGGAGCTTTTTGGGCAAGCCGGTGATGACGTCGATGTCGTACTGCTGGATAGTGGGGGGCACCTGCTGCCAGGGGATCAGATAGGGGGAGAGACGCCTGGGTATGTCTTTGTCGCGGGCGTATCGCCAGCCGCGGCTGAGGCGCTCGACAGTCCAGCGGCCGTGCTCCATTTCCGCGAGTTTTCTGACCTTGTCCCAGCCGATAACCTCGCTCATGTTGAGAGGCTCGTGCGGCGTGTCGCCGTCGGCGAGTGTACGCACGCCCAGGCCAAACTCGTTCAAGACGTTCTCCCAGTACGCGACCTGGTGGTAGTTGGACAGCTTGAGCGCATCGTCCAGCTTGTCCCACGGCAGCAGAGAGGGCTCCTTCGGGGCAGCCGCTTTCGCATAGTCTTCGTGAGCCTGTCGCGCCGCAGGCTCGAGCCGCTTCTTCTCGCCGTCGCTGAGCGCGACCGTTTCAATGCGGACAAAGGCGTGCAGGGTCATGGCGTCCAGCGGCAGCGGCAGGACGTTCTTGTGGCTGGCCCAGCCCGGATCGACGAACTGGCGCTCCTTCGGCAGGTCGGCGTTGATCACGACGCCGACTCTCGCGCCGAGGGCTAGCGCCAAGGCGCATTCGGCTTTCGCGATGGATCCGCCCGCGTAGGAGAGAAGCCTCACGCGGGCTGGGTCTACTCCAGACGCGATCAGGTCAGTCCAGCCCTGCAGGGGGTCCAGCGGTGAGAAGTCCGTTCCGGCAGACGGGAAGAGCGGGCCGAAGTTTCCCGGCTGCCTTGCTTCGGATAGGGCCCTGAAGATCGGCCCAGGAAGGTATCCGACGGCGCGAATGCGGCCGTTCGATTCGCCGGCGACCGCGTCCGCAACGCCGCCTATTCCTTTCTGGGTGCCGCCGGTGATGAGGGTGAAAGACTGACCCTGAACGCCCTTGAGCAGCGCGGACTTGAATGGCGGCATGAACGGTTCGACTTCAGGCGCGCAGCCGCCGGCGAGAATCAGGATCCGGTCGTCGGCTGCGAAGGCTGGTGCGCCCGCTCCCGCCGACGCCATTGAGCGCAGCTCGCGCAGCGCGGCGGCCTCGCCGATTCGCACCGCCAGGCCGATCAGAACCGCCCGTTCAAGCCAGTCGAAGCCGGACAGCTTCTCCCTGATGGGCCGGATGTGCAACAGCATCTGCTGGAGCTGAGACACGGCCCGGCCAGCCGCGCAGGGGTGCTGGGGCTGGCTCGTGGCTGCCGGCCGCTCGCACAGGTCGAGGAGGTGGGCCAGCGCGTCCAAGGCCGCGAAGGGCTCTCCGACCAGAAGATGCAAAAAGGCCTTGCTCCCCCACGCGTTCGGCAGGTTGACCCGCCCCTCGATCTGCAGCGCGCAGCGCGAAATGGCGTTCCTGATCATGGGCTCTGCCAGGCGAACGACCGTCTCGCTGCTGCTGTGCTTAACCTGAAGCTCCAGGTAGCGGCACAGGGAGCGCGGCTCCGCCGCATCGACGGACAGGGCCTGCCTGAACAGGTCGCCGGCCTTGTCTTCGCGGTCGCAGTGCGCCCAGCACTCGGCGAGGGAACACAGCAGCTCGGCGTCCTTTTCGGCGTGGCGGGATGCCGCGTCGAGGAACGCCAGCCCCTCTTGGAACTCCGGGCTGCGTGGCGCGTCCCAATGGATGTGCGTGAGCGCCTTCCCGAGCGCCTGTTGCGCGCCTTGATCCGTGCGCGTGCGGAAGTCGGCTAACACGTCTCGAGCACACTCAAAGTTGCCAATGGCGAGCGCCAGGTTGGCGATCCGCACAGCCTGCGCAACATTGGCCGGGTCGCTGGACAGCACAACGCGCAGCCGCGCAATCTCGTCTTCGACCTGTGTGCGCGAATGGTAGGCGCCGTAGTTGGAATTGAACTCGCTGAGGCTGTTGATCAGGCGCTCGAATTCTTTGTCGGCCGTCTCAAGAACCGCTGCGATCGCCGAGAAGGAGCGGTGGATCCGGCTTGGCACCGTGACCTCGGTCTTGTAGGTCAGGTCGTGCCCGATGTCGGCGTAGGCGTGCTCGAGCAGCGTGCGGACTTGAATCTCCGCCTTGAGCCTGACGGGGGCGTCCGCTTCGGGCCGCACGGAGGCGAGGACGTCTTGGGGGACGGGAATTTCGATCCCGGCGGCGGCCAGCTTCTGCGGATTGGCCATCACAATGTAGTTGATTGTGCGATAGCCGAATTCGGCCGTTCTCAGGCGCGTGCTGGCGTCATCGCTGTTCGCCCAGTCGATGTCGAAGCACTGCTCGATCAGCTGGCTGACGGCCTTGACCTGAGCGGCTGTCTGGGCGATGACCCTCCCTCCGCAGAGGTCGGTAAGCCGCACCAGCGGGTCAGGCGGCAGAGGGGAATCCGTGGTGCCCGTGTAGCTGGCGCGCTTGCGGAGTATCTTTTCCGCAAAACTCGGAACACCTTTGGCCCGCGTCTGAACAATGGCCTGCGGCGCGGCCTTGCGGCAAAATGCTGTCAGCACGTCTTTCAAGAAGGTCTCATAGGCGAGATAGCGCGATCTCACGCCGTCCTTGAACCGCGGCACGTGCAGTTCCACCCATTCCTGATCGCTGAGCTTGGCGGCGGCCTGCGGGTCGTCAAGCACAGGAATGCCCGAGTCTAGCGTCATTTTAGATCCTCCGGAATGGCATGGCAGCGTGTAGGGGCGCGCGCGTGTTCGCGTGCGCTTTGCGACCAGCGCTCCGCGTAGTCCAGCATAAAAGGCCTGGCGGTGTCGGACAGCTCCCAGCGGGCGAGGTCGGCGATGGGCGCCCACTCGGCGGCGTCGTGCTCCGCGCTGAGCGTGAGCGCGCCACCTGCCGGAACGGCCTCCAGGCAGAGGAGGATGACCTTGGCCTTCGGCATTTCGAACGACGTGGCGCCCGCCAAACCGGTGAGTCGGACGGCGAGGCCGGTTTCCTCAGCCAGCTCGCGGTGCAAAGCCGCGGCGAAATCTTCGCCGGGGTCAACTTTACCGCCGGGCCACTCCCACTTGCCGGCAGCGCTTCTGTTCGCCGGCGAACGCCGGATCAGCAGGCACCGGCCCAGCCCGTCGCTGACGACCGCTCTCACGGTCAAGCCAAATGGTTTTTCTGACATACGGTGGATTTCTCACGAGCGCGAGCCGGCTGCCCTACACCGGCGCGTGCGGCGGCTGGCGGAACATCAGTGCCGCCAGCCATTCGAAGTTCTCTATGGCCATGACCTGCTCCGTCTTTCGCGCGAGGTCAACGACCTGGTCGACTGTGCGTGCCTCTTTGATCTCGTTGGACAGGTGGCCCAGTATCGACGCCATGCCGTCTGAGCGAACGGCAATCCGCTCGTGATCAAGCAGGTCGTTGATGGCGTGAACCGCCGATGCGATCGCCGGCAGCGCAATGCTGAGGAAGATGATCAGGCTCGTCGCCAGGGTGTTCTGGATCGGCCCTTCGTAGGGGCCGCGATGGCCAAAGCCGCCGGCGTGGAGCAGGGCGGCAATCAGGGTCAGGGCAAACAGACCGATTGTCGCCCGCCGCGCCATGCGTGCTGACCGCCGCTTGCGTCGAGCGGTCTTCTCGTGGAAGCTGATCTGGCTGGCGATCCAGCCGTCGCCCACCCAGTTCTTCAGCACGGGCAAATTCTCGACGGCGCAGCCGGCTAAGCGGCTGTCTGTGATCGCGCGCTCGGCATCGCCCGGCAGCTTGGCGCCAAGCTGGTTGTAAAAAGGCAACATGTCCGAAGGGTCGAGGGCTTCTCCTTCGCCGGGGGGGGCATCGCCCCGCGTTGGCACGACGGACAGGTACATGCGTATGCGGAGTTGTTCGGCGGCGTAGCGGTTCTCCAGCCAGCGCCGCTTCCACTGCCGCCGATGCCCTTCAATCAGAAGCAGCAGCGCCGCGGCCATCGCCAGAACTTCGAGCGCGACCGCTGCCTGAAGCGCCGGCGCAAAAAGGAGCTGCCCAATGGCCACCATAACCGCGCTGGCCGACAGGCAGTAGACCGCTGCGGCCCCCCGGCGGAATCGGCGTTGAGCCAGCGCCGCCTTGGCGTCATAGCCGTAATAGGCCGGGTGCAGAGCGTCGAGGATCCGCGCCAGTTTGTCGTCGGGTACGCCCGCGCGGCGCGCCACGCGAACAAGCTCCCGATATTGCCAGTCGGACTCGGCCGGCACAGACCTGTCACTCGCGGTCAAGCTCATCGTTCTGTTCCATGTGCGCGTCGCCCGGCCCCGACATGCGCGGGCCGGGGCACTTGCGCGAGGGTCTAGACTCCGCCCGCCTGCGGAACCTCGAACCCCTTGCGGTTCGGATCTTTCAGCAGCGCGTTGGCCGCATCCGCGTGCTCGCCGACGTGCCGCTCCGCCTTGGGGTCGAAGGCCAGCACCGGCCCGACGGTGTAGCTGCTGCCCGCTTCGGGGATGCCGACGCCCGCGCGCATGATCTCGTGGAGCTTCAGGAAGTGTTCGCCGGCGTCTTTGTTGTCGCCGAACCTGCCGGCTTTCGCGTTGAACGGAGCCTTCTCTCCCAGCCGGTAGGAGTTGTTCATCAAGTGCCCGAGGACGCAGGAGTTGTGAGCTTCCACAACATTACCGTTCGCCATCTTGGGGTCGTTCGCGCGGACCGCCGCGATGAAGCTCCCGAAGCTCCCGCCCGGCGTCACGTTGCCTGGCTCGACCTTGAGCGCCTCTCCTTTGTCGCTCCCTTTCGCATAGTACTTGTCGCGGATGATCCGGCCGCCGTCTTCGAAGTAGTACTCGTTCTCCACCTGCGTCTGGTAGCCTTCGTACTTGACGTTGCGGACATTGAAGAAGACCTGCTGGCCGTTCGGGTACTCGGCCATTGCGAACATCGTGTTGGGCGTCACCCCCTGATCTTTCCACAGGAAGCGCCCGCCGATCGCCATCGCCTTGACGGGGTGCGTCTGGTCGTCGTCGATCGCCCAGCGCGCGACGTCGAGCTGGTGCGTCCCCTGGTTGTTGAGATCCCCGTTGCCCGTCTGCCAGAACCAGTGCCAGTTGTAGTGTACGAGGTTGCGGTGGTACGCGGAGATCTCGGCTGGGCCTTTCCACAGATCCCAGTCCAGGTTGGACGGCGGCGCCTCCTCGGGCTTGAACCCGATGTCGCCGCGCGCCTTGCAGCAGTAGCCGTAAGAGATCTTCAGGCGGCCGAACTTGCCGGCCTTGATCGCCTCGTGCAACCCGGCGATCTTGGAGTCGCTGCGCCTCTGCGTGCCGTGCTGGACGACGACGCCGTATTTCTGCTGCGCCTCGACGGCAACACGCCCCTCCGCGACGTCGTGGCTCATCGGCTTCTCGACGTACACGTGCTTGCCGGCCTGTGCCCCCCAGATGGTCATCAGGGCGTGCCAGTGGTTGGGGGACGCGATCGAGATCGCATCGACCGTCTTGTCCTCCAGCGCGCGGCGAATGTCCGCGACGGCCTGCGGCTTCTGCAGGCCCTTGCTCTTCGTTTCGACGTCCTTCAGGCGCTTGGCCAGCACGCTCTGGTCCGGGTCTACCAGGTAAGCGATCTCGACGTTTTTCTGCTCGAGGTAGCCTTGGATGTGGCCCGAGCCGCGGCCGTTGATCCCGACCACGGCGATGCGAACCTTGTCGTTCGCGCCTAGAACGCGGCCCCAGGCTTTCGAGCCAGCGAGCAACACAGAGGTTCCGGCAGCGGCGGCTGTGGCCGAGTGGAGGAAGCTGCGGCGAGTAACGTTCGTCATGGCAGAGCCTTTCAAAGGTTGGCCTGAATGTAGCGCAATCCGTCTCATTGTGCCAGCGAGAAATCGGGGCCGGCGGGCTGACGCATGAGGGGTGCGCTCAGCAGCTGAGGGGCTGAAGGCGCGGCGTCTCGCGCCGAGAGCCGCCGCCCGGAGCGTCCGACAGCCTTGAGCGAGGCGCGCCAAGCGCTGAGCCGCGTTCGCGCTCCGCTCCGCGCTAAGGGCTGATGGCGATCTCCATCCAGGTGACGCTCTGCGGCCCGCCGTGCTGAACCGTGAGCTCGATCGTGTTGTAGCCGCGCGTGACCGCAGGCAGAGGCGCTTCAAACTGCATGACCCGCGGGGCGGCTTCACAGACATGATACCGGGGCTGGTTCGGCCGCGAGTCAGGTTTCGCAGGCTGTGGCTGATCGTTCAGCGCGCGGCAGTCGTGACCGTTGAGCTTGACGCCCAGCTTCGCGGCGGCGAGGTCCTCTGACTGGTCCAGCCCGACGCGGACAACGCAGATGCCTGCGGCCGGCTGAGGGCCGATGTGGATGCGCTGCGTCATCGGCTGCCGGGGTGTGACCGGGGCCGGCAAAGCGTGCCGGTAATCGCCCTTCAGCGGGAGGCAGTCATGTATGGCAAGGGCGTGTACGCGCGTATGGCTCGCCGCGCCTGCCACATCGCCGGCCGCGCGCAGCAGTTCGGCCACGGTGCATTCGTTGGTGTTCTTGCCTTCCGGCGTTCGCATGCGGACGCTCCCGGCCACGGAGTCGAAGTGGTTGAACAGGTAAATGCCGTCGGCTCCGCGGTCAAACATCGAGGCGGCGAAGCCGCGCATGCCGGCCAGATTGCGGCTCATCATGTAGCCTTTGGGCGTGCAGGCATACGTGCTGGCGGTGCAGGGCACGATCTGGCAGCTCTTGGCCTCGGGGCCGATCTGTGCGCGCCACGCCTCGACGGGCGTGTCGTTGTAGCCGCTCCACCAGCCGCTGGGGATGATCATGTCGATCAGGCCCAGCTTCGCCCACGCGATGGTGTCGAACCCTTTACCGAGCGAGAACTCAGGGGTGGTGGGCACGCGCACGGCCAGGCGCACGGGGTGGTCCAGGCGCTGTGCGGCAGCCGACGTCAGGCGGCGCACCTCGCGCACAAACTCGGTGAGGATGGGGCGCCCGCTGTCGATCTTGCTGTCGTCGAAGTTGCTGGGCGTGCGAATCCAGTCCAGCTCCAAGCCGTCCACGTCGTAGCGCTGCAGCACCTCCGCGGCCAGCTTCAGGTAATGCTCGCGAACCTCAGGCCGCGCATAGTTGAACAGGCCTTTTCCGTTGTGGATGCGCAGCTCGGGGTGCTCGAACAGGAGGGGGCTTACGCGGCTCGGGTCGCTGGTGTAGTGGTGGTCGTTCATGCGCAGCGAGATCCACGGCGAGATGCCCCGCTCGCGGCAGCGGGGGATAAGCCGCGCGAAGACGTCGTCGATGCCCAGCTTGTGCAGCTCGTAGTAGGTGCGAGGCCACTCGGTGACCTGCTTCTCAGGATCGGGCATATCCCAGTAGCTGGGCCAGGCCGCGCTGTTGTAGCCGGCTCGCTGGTAGTTGACATTCCAGAAGAGGTGGCTTACGCCGATGCCCTGATACTGGTCCACCTCTTGGTCGAGAGCGGCCAGCGCCATTTCCTTCGTGGCGCCCTTGCCAAACGGCTTCTCGATTTTTTGAAGCACGAAGTTGACGACCCCGTCCGCGGCCATATTGACGATGACCGGCTTCTGCCCGGATGGCGCCTTGGGGCGCGAGCCCGACTGCGCGGCAGCCGTTGCCGACAACAGCGACGCGGCGAGGAGGATGGCGTTCGTGGTGTTCATTCGGCCCTTTCGTTTCAGCTAGGCGATATTATCATGACTTAAGGCCGTCCTCAATCACGGCGTTTGGCGCACCGAAGTCGGGCCGCACCGCAGCTTCGACGGGCAAAAAAATTGCTCTGGGATAGGTGTTGAATCGCCCGCGCGAATCATATATACTTCCGCACGTTTTTTTTGAGCATGGTCTAGTCGTACAGGAGGAGAGCAGATATGTTGTCACGTGTTACATCGAAATGTTGGTGGTCGGTTTTGTTCGCAGCGATCTTTGGTGCCGTGCCGGCTTTTGCCAGCGAGGCGGACCTGATCCTGCCTGATCTGGGGATTAAGTTTTTCAACGGCGCGATCTCCGGCACGACGCTGATGATGATCGGAATCGGCGTCTGCGCGCTCGGCCTGATCTTCGGCCTGGTGCAGTACACCCAGACGAAGAACCTGCCTGTGCACGCTTCGATGCGCGAGGTCTCGAACATCATCTGGGAGACCTGCAAGAGCTACCTCGCCCAGCAGGGCAAGTTCCTCGCGATCCTCTGGGCGCTGATCGCGGTCTGCATGATCTACTACTTCTTGATCCTGCAGAAGATGCCGCTGGCCAGCGTCGGCATCATCCTCGCCGCCTCGGTTCTGGGCATCCTCGGCTCCTACGGCGTCGCGTGGTTCGGCATGCGTATCAACACCTTCGCCAACAGCCGCAGCGCGTTTGCGGCCCTGCGCGGCACGCCGT
>CAYLUN010000023.1:0-68011 GCA_964386865.1 uncultured Lentisphaeraceae bacterium
AACGGCGGAACCCTCACCGCGAACCAGATCACGCGCGCCGTACGGCAAAACTCCACTGCGCTCGTCAACTTCAACGGCGGCACCTTCATGGCCCGCACGGCGGGCAACCTTTTCGGTACAGGATCTAGCGCCCCTGACGCGGTCAACGTCTTCCGCGGCGGCGCGACCTTCGACACAACAAATCTCGCCTGCGTGATCCCCGTAGGCCTGCTGGCCCCAACGGGCAGCGGCGTGTCCAGTATCAGCCTGTCGCCGCGCGGCGGTTACGTCGGGCCTCCCTTCGTCACGATCGCGGGTGGCGGCGGCACCGGCGCGACGGCCATCGCGCAGTTCGACTCCGCCAGCGGCTTCGTGAACGGCGTCGCCGTCACCTGCCCCGGCTTCGGCTACACCACCGCGCCGACCGTCTCCCTCTCCGGCGGCGGAACCAACATCCACAATGTTGCGCTCGCCTCGCTGTCGTCAAACGTCAGCGGCGGCCTCACCAAGCTCGGCTCCGGCACGCTGGCCCTCACCGCCACCAACACCTACGCCGGGACGACCACGATCAGTAACGGCACCCTGATGCTCGGCGTGCAACAGGCCCTACCCACCGGCACCGCGCTCGCGATCGCGGGCGGCAGCCTGGATCTGGGCGGCTTCACCCTGACCAACGGCGCGGTCACCGCGACCGGAGGCGCAATCGTGAACGGCCGGCTCGTCAGCGACAGCTTCACCAAGACCTCCAGCGGTACGCTGACGCTGGCCGCGCCGCTCAGCTCGGCCGCTCCGCTGGTGCTCGGCAGTGGCGTAACCAAGCTGCAGAGCACGCAGCCCGGCCTGTATGAAGCGCCCGTTGCAGGCGGGTTCAACGTGACCGACAACATGACCACGAGCATCGTGACGCGCCTCACCACGCGCATGGCGAACATCCAGTACTACGAGCCTTACAACACGACCTGGATCTATAAAGGGTATATCTGGAACCGCGCCGCGACCAATGCCAACTGGACGTTCGCCGAGAACTTCGACGACGCCGTCAAGCTGACGATCGACACCACCGTGGTGCTCAATAACGGAACGTGGAACGTGCCCACGCTCAGCACCATCAACCTGTCGCCCGGCGCGCATGCCTTCGAGGCCCGCTTCGGCCAGGGCGCGGGCGGCGGCGGGCCGCCCGCCATCACCACCTGGTGGAAAACGACGACCCTCGGCTTCGGCGTCGACTTCCTCGGCCGCAACGACACGAACATCCTGAACTATGCCGCGCTCACCGATCCGGGCGATGGCAGTCTGCTGACCCTGACGGCGGCGGGCGGCGCAGCCACCAACCTGATCGACGCGGCAGCCGCGCTCGAACTCGGCGCGACCGCGATCCTCGACCTTGACACCTTCAGCCAGACCTTCTCGAGCGTCAGCGGCTCGGGCATCATCTCCAACGGCACACTCGCCGTCACGGGCGCGATCATGCCGGGCGGCAACGGAACCATCGGCACGCTGACGGTTGCGAACTCCTCCGGCGTCAGCGGCAAGCTGCTGATCGACGTGAACACCGTGACCAGCGACACGTTGGTGATCGCCGGCAGCATCAACCTCTCGACGCTCTCGCTCGAGATCGCCAACCCCGAGCAGCTGTCTCCGGGCACGACCTATACGATCGCATCGGTCTCGGGTACGCGCACTGGCACGTTCAGCAGCGTCAGTGTTCCCGACACCCGCTGGCATGTGGCCTACCGCACCGACGGGCAGATACAGCTGATCTTCGCCGGCGGCACGCTCATTAAGGTGCGCTAAGCGCTCGTAGACGCCACAGCTGCCTCGTAACGGCACGCGGGACACTCGCCCGCGTGCCGTTCTGTTGTGACGGGCCGGCGCCACACACGCCCCCCCTTTCAGCTTACGCCTTTCGCCTCACTTGACAGGCGTCTGCATTCGTCGTAAGTTACGCCAAAACTCACTTCGTCTTGCTTGAAACCCAGTAGCGTTTGGAGCACGTATGAAATCTGCCACTTCGAAGGTGCGAGAGGTGTTCGTTGCGATAGCCTTTGTCCTTGCCTCTGCGGCTGTTTCATGGTCGTCAAACGGAACGTGGAATGGCACCGCGGACGCCTACTGGACGAACAGCGCCAACTGGAGCGACTCGCCCTATCCGTCCGGCGGCGACACTGCGACTTTCAGCGGGGCCAGCGACATCGTCACCGTCAATCTCGCCGGTCTCGCAGGCATTCTGAACATCACGTTCGACACCCCCGGCGTAGCCGCCTACACGCTCGGCGCGGGAGCGCCGAACAGCCAGACCGCCATCCTGCGCGACACCGGCGAGATCAAGCTTACCTCGACCGCCGGCAGCAGCCAGGTCGTGAGCGGCGCCGTCCAACTCGGCCTCGACCGGGGAGCCGCCCCCTATTATGTCCGCAATGACAACCCCGGACAGCTCCTGACATTCAACAACGTCTCGGCCCCCGCTAGCGCCGGCACGCAGGGCACCAAATCCCTGACCGTTAACGGCGCGGGCAGCATTGCGATCCTCGGCAACCTCATGCGTAGCGGGGCCAGCAACCTGACCGTGACGAACAACTGCGCCGGCGTACTCACGCTTTCGGGCTCAAACATCATCTCCACGCTCACGATCAACAGCGGCACGGTCGACCTTGGCGGCGGCTACCTCTTTCTCGACAACTCCGGCGGCAACGTGTTCAACGCCTATAAGGACACCTCGATCAGCGGAACGGGCAAGATTCGCGTCAGCACGAGCACCGGCATCAACTACGGCGACTGGTATGCGGCCCCCGGCAAGACGGTCGTCATCAACCCCTCCGTCGTCAGCAGCGGCGGCTTCGAACTGTGGAGCGGCACAGGTACCTTCGTGCTGAACGGCATGAACGACTTCGCCTCGAACATCCTTTTCGGCGCGGCGGGCACCATCTCGGCCTCTGCGATCGGCAATCAAGGCTCAACCGCGAGCAACCTCGGCAGGGGCCAGCGAATACTCCTCAACGCCAGCGGCTGCAAGCTGGCCTACACGGGCTCGGGCGAGACCAGCGACCGCATCCTCGAACTCAACCAGAGCGCGACCCTCGACCACGCCGGCACGGGCACGCTGCTTTTCACTTCGGACCTAACAGTCGGCGGCAACGTGAAGACCCTCACCCTGGCCGGAACGAACAGCGGCACCGGCGAGATCAGCGGCACCATCGGCGCAGGCACGGGCACCACGTCGATCGCAAAAACGGGGACGAACACGTGGCGTCTTTCCGGAAACAACACCTACAGCGGATCCATCACCGTCAACGGCGGCAGCCTCGTCCTCTCCGGCGCGAACGCCACGACGGCCGCGATCTCCGTTAACACCGGCACGCTCGCCCTCACCGGCGCAGGCGGGGCAATCAGTTCCTCTGCCGCCGTGACAGTCGGCCCCGGCTGCCTGCTTCTGCTCGACAACACCGCTGCCGCTAACAACAGCGACCGCCTTTCGGATTCGGGCACGCTCTACCTCAACGGGGCGACGCTGGCGTTCGCACACGACAGCGGAGCAGCGGATTTCAGCGAAACGGCGGGCACCGTCTCGGCCAACCAAAGCCAGTCCATAATCACCACCGCACAGGCCGCCGAGGGCCAGACCTCCACGCTCACCTTCACGCTCGGCCACGGCGCCGGCACGCTCGACTTCGTCGGGGTCGGACTCGGCGAAAGCGAGCGCAACCGCATTTTCCTGGCCGGGCAGCCAGACGGTCTGATCGGGCTCTGGGCCACCGTCAACGGCACCAACTACGCTGCCTACAGCAGCACGCTGGGCGTCTACGCCGCTGGCCCGCTCAGTTACACCGACATCGCGGCCCGCGGGCCCGACTCGGTCATCCCCGACGACGCGGCCGCCCACGTGCGTATCAACAGTCCCGGCGATGACGGTTTCATCACGCTGGCGACCTCGCCCGTCAGCAGCATTTACACCCTTTTGCAGAACACCAACATCCCTGCCGTTGTGACCACGACCAACACTCTGTTCAAGACCTCCGCCATCCGGATCGGTACGGGCATGGAAGCCCTCACGATCGGCGCGACCAGCGGAGACGGGGCCCTCTCGGCTCTCACCGCCGGCGGCGACCTGCTGCTCGAAAACAATAGCGAAAGCGCCACGCTCACCATCAACGCCCCGATTGACAACAACGCGTCGGCATCCTCTCTTACCAAGACCGGGCCCGGCGCCGTGCGGCTCACCGGACGGCTCAGCTACACCGGCCCCACCGCCATCACCGACGGAGCCCTCACCGTGTCCGACGGCGGCGCAACCCAGATTCTCGCCGGCGTGATAAGCGGCACCGGCGCGTTGACCAAGAGCGGCAGCGGGCGCCTGACCCTGTCCGGCGCAAACACCTTCGCTGGCGTGACCACCCTCGAAGCGGGCACGCTCCAGGCCAACAACAACGCCTGCTTCGGCAGCGCAGTTTCTGGCGTCGTGATCGAAGCCGGCGCGACCCTGGACGTGGCCGCACCGACCTTGGTCGCCAACACGCTCGACTTGGGCGACGAGACCTTCACGGTCAGCGGCGACGGCGTCAACGGCCGCGGCGCCATCATCAACAGCACCAACACGACCTACTACGGCTACCTCAACAAGGTGTCGCTGGCGGGCGACACGACCTTCGGCGGCGAACACGCCTTAGCGCGCTGGGACATCCGTAAGAACCGCTCGCCCGTCACGCCGACTCTGCTCATGAACGACCACGCCATCACGAAGGTCGGCTCGAACACGGTCGGCTTCACGAGCATCAACGTCACCCCCGGCGCGGGCTCCATCGACCTCCGCGAGGGCTCGCTCACGCTCGAGTCCGCCACGACCATGGGCGGCTCGGCCGCCAACACGCTGACCGTCCGCGGCGGCACGGTGCTCGACTTCTACAGCCTCACCAACCCCGTCGCGTGGAGCCTGACGATGGAGGACAACACGCGGTTCTACGCGCGGGCCGGCAACACCACCTCGCTGAACATCTGGGCCGGCCCCGTGACGCTGCAAGGCCGTGCGGTCTTCGATGCCGCAGGCACCTTCAGCGACACCGTCAGCGGCGACATCTCCGGCCCCGGCGGCTCGGTGGTCAAGACCACGGCCAACTCGACGACTTACTTCACGAGTCCCAACAACACCTACGGCGGCACGACCACCATCAGCAACGGCACCCTCTACGCCAAACACCCGGGCTCACTGCCCGGCTACGGCGCCGTGACGGTCACGTCGGGCGGCCGGCTCATCGTGCCCCAGGCTACCGGCGCCTACGGGTGGACGAGCGACCAGATCAACACCCTACACAGCTCAGCCACGTTCACCGCTGTCGACGCCGTGCTCGGCATCGAGACGGCGCCGCCGGGCCTTGACCACCTCTACAACTTTCCAGTCCCCATGGGTCTCCACAAGCACGGCAACGGCACGCTGACGATTCCGCAGAACCAGTCGCTCCGCGGCCAGGTCCGTGTGAACGGCGGCGAGCTTGTCCTGAACAACCTCGCGATCAATGTCACGAACCAAGCGTGCTCCTTGTCCGATGCGGCCACCGACAACAGCCGACTGACCGTGTCGAACAACGCCTCGTGGTCCTCCTACCTGGCACCGGACAATAATGCCAGCCCGATCCTCTACGTCGGCAACGCCGGCCGGGCCGTGCTCACCATCGACAATTCCACGCTCACCAACCGCTTCATCATTGGCAATGCGGCCGGCAGCCACGGCGCGGTCTACCAGCGCGGCGCGAGCAGCCACGTCCACAACTGGTGCGGGCGCGCCAGCGACGCGCGCATGGGCGAGAATGGCTACTGCTACTATGAACTCAGCGGCGGAACACTGACCAACAACGGCCACATCCAGTACGGCCGCCAGCCGTCCGGCGTCGGCATCCTGGCTCAATACGGCGGTCGCATGCAGCACGGCACCCCCTTCCAGGGCGACATGCAGCTCAGCCGCGGCGGCACGGGTGTGGTGTATCTCGCGGGCGGCACCTTCGCCTGCTCGGCGGGCCTGAGCGTGGGTTACGCCAACGACAACACTTCTACGCGCGGCTTCGCCGAGTTCACGATGGCCCCCTCGGCCAACACCGCCTACCTGGGCGGCAACCTGACGATGGCCGACCGCACGAACATGCTGGCCGTCGTTAATCTGAATGGCGGCAGGCTCACCGCAAACATGATTTCCAAAGGCAACCGCAGCGGCGCCATCGCCTGCGTCAACTTCGACGGCGGCACCTTCGCCGCCCGAATCTCCGGCAACCTGTTCAACACCGGCGCCAACGCGCCCGACTACGTCAACATCTACGACGGCGGCGCGACCTTCGACACCGCCACGAACATCTTCGCGACCGTACCGGCCAGCCTGCGCGCGCCCGCCGGCAGCGGCCTCTCCAGCATCGCGCTCACGCCGCGCGCCGGCTACATCGGGCCGCCCTTCCTCACCATCGCGGGCGGCGGCGGCACGGGCGCCACGGCGTTCGCGCAGTTCGACTCCGCCAACGGCACCGTCACCGGCGCCACGATCACCTCCCCCGGCTTCGGCTACACGTCCAACCCGACGGTGACGCTCGCCGGCGGCGGCTCCAACGTGCAGACCACCGTGGGCGCCATCACGCGGACGGCCAACGTCAGCGGCGGCCTCACCAAGACCGGCCCCGGCACGCTCACGCTCAGCGGCACCAACACGTACGCCGGCGCGACCACGGTCAGCAACGGCATCCTGCGACTCGCCTTTCGCGAGGCCTTCCCTGCGGGCCGCGACATCAACGTGCATGGCGGCACCCTCGACCTCAACGGCAGCGCCATCTCGAACGGAACGCTGACCGTCAGTTCGGGCGCCGTGCTCAACGGCTGGCTGAACGGCGGCCTCACGAAGGTCGGCGACGGAACCGCGCTCCTCTCCGCAAGCCTCTCGTCCGCCACGCCCGTTTCCGTCGCGGGCGGAACCCTCCAGCTGGCCCCCGCCGCACCCGGCCTGTACGAGGGGAGACTGACAGACCGCTACAACACGACGAACACCAACCCGCAGACGGCCATCACGCTCTCCACGCGCTACGCCAACCAGCGCTTCGGGCCCACCAGCGCAGACTCCGGAGGCATCTGGGTCGACTACAGCACCTACGCCTACAGCGGATTCCTGTGGAACAACTCCGGCACGAACGCGGTCTGGAGCTTTGCCAAGAGTTTCGATGACGGAACGTCCCTTAAGATCGACGGCGTCACCGTGATCGACAATTATTCGGCCTCGACGCCCGTGGTCGCGACCTACACGCTGACACCCGGCCCACA
Source organism: uncultured Lentisphaeraceae bacterium (assembly GCA_964386865.1). Taxonomy (GTDB): domain Bacteria; phylum Verrucomicrobiota; class Kiritimatiellia; order RFP12; family UBA1067; genus CAYLUN01. The sequence continues at coordinate 7,264 of CAYLUN010000023.1, forward strand.
CTTCCTCGATCTCCGCGTAGGCCAGGCAACCGGCTGGATTGGCCCCAATGCCATCTCCAACATTTGGACAACTACGGCGATGGGCGTCGGTTTCGATCCGCAGGCGACACTCAAGACCTATCAGCCGGGCCTGTCCGCCACCCACCTGCCGTTCGCCGACCCGGGCGACGGCAGCCTGCTGACGACCACCGGCGTCCGGAGCAACCTGCTCGACGCGGCCTCCGCCGTCGAAATCGCCCCGGGCGCCACGCTGGACTTGGGCGGCAACACGCAGTCCCTGGCCACGCTGCACGGCGGCGGGCTCGTCTCGAACGGCACGCTGGTTGTGACGGGCACGCTCGCCCCCGGCGGCACCAACACACTCGGCACCTTGACGGCCGCGACGACGCTCACGCTTACCGGAACCCTGCTGTTCGACATCGGCCCCGCAGGCGCAGCTGACCAGCTGACCGTCCTCGGGAATGTCAGCCTGGAACCTTCTTCCTCCCTCGTGGTCGCCAACCCCGCCCAACTGAACCGCCAGATTCAGTACACCGTCCTCACCTGCACCGGCACGCGAAGCGGATCCTTCGGCTCGGTCGTGGCGCCCGACAGTCGCTGGCGCGTCCTGTATCGGTCGGACGGCAGCGCGAAGCTCGTTTTCGTCGACGGCGTGGTGCTCAAGCTCCGCTAGCCCCCCCCTGCCGGAGGTTCGCTGATCAAGCAATCAGGTGCTTGCCGAGCGTCGCCTTGTGGGACTGAGCGTATTTCCAAAATCCGTCTTGAAACTGCCGGCGTGGCGCCCAGCACGCTCGGTGACGGTGGCGCAGGTGCCCAGACCCTTTACCTGTCCAACGGCGGGCTTTGTCAGTTCACAGCCAGCGCTTCCGGCGTTCACGGCACCTTCACCATCGAGGCGGGAACGACCTTGGACGGCAGATCGGCCAACACCATCACCGTCCAGAACCGAAACACATTCGACGTCTATCAATTCGCGCAGCCTCTGGTATCGCCGGGACGGCCGTTACTGTGAATCGGACAGTCAAAATAGAAAAGAAGCGCCCCGTCATGGCACCCGCCGCGCCTGGGTGCGATTTTACTTCGTTGCATCGCACCCAGAAGTCAGAATTCAGGAGTCAGAATTCAGAATTGCTTCGCAACGACTTACATACGAAAGCGCCGCCCAAAAAGGTGTCTCCCAAAGAGGAGACAGGAAGAATCTCGCGCGAATCGGACATAACTCGTTGGCATCCAACTCCTGAATTCTGGCTTCTGAATTCTGTGCGATTGCAATAGCAATCGCACCCGCCGCGCCTTGACTTCGGTGGCGCAAGTCGCTATCATTTTTACTCGTATTATTGTGTCGTATGGCCGTATGATCGGGTCAATTAGTATACCGTGAGGTGAGTTATGAGTAAGCGTGTGGTCTGTCTCAAGGTGTCATTTGTTCTGGCGGCGTCCGCCGGCCTGTTTGCCACGTGTTCCCATGCAGCCAACGGCGTGTGGACTAGCGCCGGCGCCGGCTCGGATGCGTTCTGGACAAACAACGCGAACTGGAGCGCATCACCCTATCCAGCCGGAAACCAGACTGCGCTTTTCAACAATTCCGGCAACGGTCGCACGACGATCGATGTGTCCGGCCTCGCGTACGGCGTATCGAACATCGTGTTCGATACGTTCGGCGTCGCGCCCTACACCCTTGGCAGCGGCGGGCCCAGCCAACAGGCCCTCGTTTTCACTAACAACAGCATCTTGCGGGTAAGCCCCACCACGGTCGAGAGCCAGCGCATCGACGCGACCGTCCTGCTCGGGCAAGACCGCACGGCCACCACCCACACCTTCCGCAACGACCAGCCGCTCGGCACGCTGACGCTGGCAGGCGGCATGGCCGTCACCAACAGCGGCGGCACGGGCGGCACCAAGACGGTGAACGTCGCGGGGGCGGGCAACACCACGATCAGCGGCAACATCGTGACCAACGGGTACAGCCCGCTCACCCTGACCGACACCGCCACCGGCACCCTGCTCCTGACGGGCTCCAACCGGGTCAACACGGTCAACGCCAACGGCGGCGCCTTCATCTTCTCGGGCACGAACTGGCTCGGCGCCGTCAACGTCAACGCCGCCGGCCCCCTGAACTTCGCCGGCACGAATATCCTCGCCGGACAGATGACCCTCGCCGGCACCGGCAATAGCGTCGTCAACGTGACCGCGGGCACGCTCGTCTTCGCCAACGGCGGTAACGGCAATCTGGTCGCGACCCAAGACGCCGTGATCAACGGCCCCGGCGACGTCGTACTCAGCAATAACGGCGGCGACTTTGCGAATAACTCTGTCACGCTCGGGCGCACGCTTGTGATCAACGCCCGGCTGACCGGTCCGTCCGGCTTTGAGCTGTATGTCAACAACAGCGGCACCACCAACGGCACGTTCGTCCTAAACGGAATTAACGACTTCGCTCAGAATGTCACGTTCAACTCGACCCATGTCTTGCGTGTTTCGAAGATCGGCAACAAAGGGTCTACGACAAGCAATCTCGGGCGCGGAACCACGATCAACGTTGACGGAAACAACCCTGGCAGCGCGCTTCACTATGTCGGCACGGGCGAAACCACGGACCGCATCCTCAACATCGCCACCAATTTCACGCTTGACCACTCCGGCACGGGCCTCCTCAAGTTCACGGGCGCGCACACGGCTAGCGCCCGCGTGAAGACCCTCACCCTGCAGGGCTCGACAGACGGCATCGGCGAGATGGCGTCCGCCATCCCCGTCGGCTCCGGCACCACCACCGCGCTCGCCAAGAACGGCACCGGCACGTGGCTGCTCACGGCCAACCATCTCTACGCGGGCACAACCACGGTTTCCGGCGGCACGCTCTCCCTGACCGGCGCAGCCGGCACGATCAACGCCTCCACCGGCTACCTCCTGAACGGCGGCACGCTGCTGCTCGACAACACCGCCGCCGCCAATAACACCAACCGCCTGCGCGACGCCAGCGCCATCACCCTGAACGGCGGTACGCTGCTTTTCTCCAATGACGGCGGCAGCGCCACCTTCCTTGAAAACGCGGGCGCGCTCACCGTCAACCTGAACGCCAGCACCGTCGCCACCGTGCAGGCCGCCCCGGGCCAGACCGCCACGCTGCGCTTCGCCTCCCTGTCCCGCAACGCGGGCGGCACCGTCAACTTCACCGGCGAAGGCCTCGGCCTCGACACCCGCAACCGCATCTTCATCACCAGCGGCCAGGCCGAGGGCCTGATCGGCCCCTGGGCCACGGTCAACGGCACGAACCTCGCGGCCTACAGCGCCGCCAACGGCGTCTACGCGGCGGCCGACGCCGCCGCCTACACCGACATCGCGGCTTACGGTGACACCATCGTCAGCAACGACGCCAGCCTCGTCCGCATCAACACGTTCGGCACCTCCGGCGACATCGCGCTCGACTCGCCCGTCACCCGCATCACCGCCCTCGTCCAGAACACCGCGTACGAGGCCACGGTCGCCACGGCCAGCAAAGCCCTGCAGACCGCCGTGGTCTCGGTGCCCGCAGGCAAGGCCTCGGTCACCGTCGGCGCCGCGGCCAACGACGGCACGCTCTCGCCCCTGTTCGCCAACGGCGAACTCGCCCTCAATAACGACAGCGCGAACGACCTGACCGTCAACGCGTCCATCACCAGCAGCGGCGCGACCTCCACGCTGACCAAGTACGGCTCGGGCAGCGCCACGCTCGCCGCCGCTAACGCCTTCACCGGCACCGTCGCCGTGCTCGGCGGCTCGCTCGTGCTGGCCAACACCGACGCCCTGCAGTATGTCACGCTCGACACCCCCAACGCCAACGGCATCGTGTTCGACAGCTCCGTCGCCACGCACGCCTTCACGGTCGGCAACCTGACCAACGTCTTCACCCTCGCGCTGGCCGACAACGCCGCCAACCCCGTCGCCCTCACGGTCGGCAAGAACAACGCCGCCAGCGCCTTCGCCGGCACGCTGACCGGCGCCGGCAGCCTGACCAAGACGGGCAACGGCACGCTCACGCTCTCCGGCACCAACAGCTTCACGGGCGGCCTCACGCTCGCTCCCGGAGCCGGAGCCGTAACCGCCACGGCGGTCGGTGCGCTAGGCCTCGGCCCCGTCGTCAACGACGCCACGCTCAACCTCAACGCACGCGACGTCACCTACTCGGGCCTTTCGACGAGCCTCTCCGGCGCGGGCACCAACAACGTCCTGCTTGGCACAGGAGGCAACAACACGTACCTGAGCGGCGACTACTCCGGCTTCACAGGTCTGTGGAACATCGGCGTGAACGGCTCGGGCGGCAAGGCGATCATGAGCGGCCTTGACAACGCCGCAGCCACCATCAACGTGCTGTCGAACGCGACTCTCTTCTGTGCCGCCGCCACACAGCACAACGCGACCATCAACCTCTACGGCGGCAACACCGGCGAGTCCATCGGCCAGCTCCGCCTCGACGGCGGCGCCGTCTGGGCCGGCCCGATCACCGTACGCGGGACGCTCACGGATATCGCCGACGCCTACTTCGGCGCCAACACCGGCAACACCGGCTACTACACCGGCGTGATCGACGACCTCGGCGCCGGCTACACGATCAGCATCGTCGGCGGCGGCGCCAGTGTCTTCTCCGGCCCCAACACCTACCTCGGCCCCACCTGGGTCAAGGCCGGCACCCTGCGCGTGCCGAACATGGGCAGCGTCAACGGCGGCGCCAGCGCGCTCGGCGCGCCGACGAACGCCGCGCAAGGAACCGTCAAGCTCGGGCGCGACGGCGCCGGCGCGACGCTCAACTACTTCGGCATGGGCGAGACAACCGACCGCACGATCGATCTCGCCTCAAACGTCGGCACAATCAAGCTGTACTTCGGCGGCACGAACACGTGGACGCTCACGGCTGACGTGATCTCTTCCGGCGTGGGGGCGAAGCAGCTCCAGTTGGATGGTATCACCAACAACGTCGGCGTGCTCGCCGGCGTTGTGAATAACACCCTCAGCGGCCATGGCGTCGACCTGTACAAAATCGGCTTCAACACCTGGAAGCTTACGCGCGACAACCTCTTTTCCGGCAATGTCGATGTCAATCAGGGCATCCTGGTTATCACGCAAAGCGGTTCGCTGGGCGTCAGCAACAAGTACGTCCGAATCCTCAACGGGTCGATCGGCAACACCCAGCTCCACCTGGACGGCTCGGCCGGCGATATCGCGCTCGGAACGAACCTCACCTTTTATACCAGCAGCGCCTACGAAGGCGCGCTGCGCAACCTCGCGGGCCAGAACAGCATCGCGGGCAATTTCTATCTACAGGGCGGCGGCGGCGACACGGTTGTACACTCCGCAGCCGGCAAACTCACGCTGTCCGGCCAGATCGAGGGCGATTATAACGGCGCCCGCAACCTGCGCCTGCGCGGTGACGGCGACGGCGAGGTTTCGGGCGCAATCGTCAACGGCAGCGGCAGCGAGACGGTGGGCGTCGTACGTGACGTCGGCACCGGCACCTGGACGCTCTCCGGCTCCAACACCTACACCCTCGCGACCACCGCCAGCAGCGGCACGCTGGTCGTCGGCGGCACCAACGGCTCCATCGCCGGCCCCGTGACGCTCAGCGGGACAGGCACCTTCGTGGTCGCCAACAGCGACCTCCTGAACCACGCCAACCGCCTCGGCGACGCGGCCACCGTCACCCTGAACGGCGGCACGCTCAGTTACAGCCACACGGGCGGCGCGGCGAACTACAGCGAGACCGCCGGCCCGCTCGTCGTCAACAGCGCCTCCAACGTCCTGCTGACGTCGCAGGCGGACGAGACGCAGACCTCCGTGCTGACCTTCGCCTCGCTCGCACGCAACGGCAGCGGCGCCATCGACTTCCGCGGCACCGGACTCGGCGTGGACGACCGCAACAAGGTCATGTTCACAGCCGCTCCCGCCGCCGGTCTCATCGGCCTGTGGGCGACCTACAACTCCGCGGGCTTCGCCGCCTACGACGACACCCTCGGCGTCGTCGCGGCCGGCGATTCAGTATTCACCGACATCCCGGCCCTGGGCCCGTACGAGATCACGAACAACGCCACACTCACCGCCCGCATCAACGACATCGGCACCGCCGGCCCGCTCGCCTTACAAGGTTCGCCCGTGAGTTCTCTGAAGTCGCTCCTGCAGAACACCAACACCGCCTCGGTGGTCGGCATGACCAACCAGACGCTGCTGGTGAGCGACCTGATGATCGCGGCCGGCAAAGCCGACCTGACGCTCGGCACGGAGCAGGACGAAGGCCTCGTGATGCCGCTCACCGCGGGCGGCACCCTGACCCTGATCAATCAGGCTGAAAGCACGCTCACCCTCAACGCGGGCGTCACCAACAACACCTCCGCCTCCGCGCTCGTCAAGCTCGGCTTAGGAACGGTCAAGCTCAACGGCCGGAGCAGCTACACCGGCACCACGCTCATGGAGAACGGCACGCTGGAGTTTGGCGGCACGTCGACGCAGACACTCGGCGGCGTCATCAGCGGCGCGGGCACGCTGGTCAAGAGCGGCAACGGTATCCTGACCCTCAGCGGGGGCAACACCTATACCGGGCCGACCACGATCAAGCAGGGCGTCGTCGTGGCCCAGAACAGCGCCGCTTTCGGCAGTACCGTGACCGGCACCGTGATCGAAGCGGGCGCCACGCTTGATGCGGGCGGCAGCCTTGCCGTCAACGCGCTGGACATGAGGAACGAAGTCTTCACCGTCAGCGGCGACGGCGTCAACGGCATGGGCGCCCTTGTCAATAACTCCAATACCCAACAGTACAACGCCTTCCACAGAATTACGCTTGCGGATGATGTGACCTTCGGCGGAGCCTCCCGCTGGGATATGCGCAACACCCCGGTTCTGACCATGAACGGTTTCACGATCACGAAAGTCAGCACCAACTTCGTCAACCTGTCGAACGCGACCGTCTATCCCGACGGCGCGGGCGGCACGGGCGACATCGACGTCCAGGCCGGCTCCTTCGGGCTGGACGGCGCCGGCACCCGGCTGAACGGCGGCGCGGCCAACACCCTGACCGTGCGGGGCGGCGCGCGGCTCGAGCTGTACAACGTGCCCATCGTCACCAACGCGGTGCCCTGGTCCCTCATTCTTGAGCACGGCTCGACGGTACTCGCCACGCAAGGCAACGGCAACGGCACCGTGAACACCTGGGGCGGCCCCGTCACCCTCAACGGCGCGGCGAGCCTGTCTGCCAACGCCGGCTTCAGCCTGACCTATCCCGGCGAACTCGCGGGCGACGGCTCCGTCATCAAGACGGGCCCGGGCACCGTGTACCTGACCGGCACCAACACCTACGCCGGCTCCACCGCCGTCAGCAACGGCACGCTCTACGCCAAGACCGCGGGCTCGCTGCCCGGCACCGGCACCAGCCGCGTCACGGTCACCGGCGGCAGCACGCTCCTTCTCCCGACCGGCGACGGCGCCACGACGGGCTGGACCTATGACCAGATCCGCTCGCTGTACGACGCCGACACCTTCAACACAAACACCGCCACGCTCGCCATCGACACGACCCTCGCGAGCCTGGAGCACCCCGGCGACCTCGCGAAGCCTATGGCGCTGACCAAGGCTGGAACCAATTCGCTCGCGCTGCAGGGCGTCAACACCTTCAACGGCGCGCTGACGGTCAACGGCGGCGAGGTCACCATGACCGCCTCCGGGAACCACCGGCTCGGCAACGTCACCATCGGCACCGCCTCCTTCGTCGTCTCCAACGCCGCGGCCATGCACACGTACGCGACCAACACCTTTGTCGGCAACGCGGCCGCCGAGTTCGGGCGTATGACACTCGCGGGTAACGCTGTTTGGGGTACGGTCCTGCCGATCCAAAACACGCCCTCGCCGACCCTTTACGTCGGCTACAACGGGCGCGGCGTGCTCACCGTCCTGGACAACGCCGTGCTCACAAACAAGATCATACTCGGTTACGGCACGGGCAGCCACGGCGCCCTCTACCAGCGCGGCAACAGCCTGGTGCATAACTGGGGCGGCCAAGGCAACGACGGCAGAATCGGCGAGAGCGGGTACGGTTATTACGAACTGAGCGGCGGCACCATGACGAACAACGGCTATTTCCAGCTGGGCGTCAATCCCGCCAGCGTCGGCATCCTGTCGCAGTCCGGCGGCAGCTTCCGGATGAGCAACAAGTACGGCGGCGCGTTCGCCGTCAGCCGTGGCGGCACGGGCGTCGTCTATGTGGCCGGCGGCAAGTTCGACTCCTTCCTCGGCATCAATATCGGAGAGTTCTCCGGAAGCGGTTACGTGCGCGGCTTTGCCGAGTTCACGGTAGACGGCACCGGCGATGCGACAGTGGCCGGAAACCTCAACATCGCCGACCGTACCAACATGTTCGCGACCGTCAACCTAGACGGCGGCAGGCTCACAGCCAACACCTTCAGCAAGGGACTTCGTGCCGGTTCGCTCGCGCTCGTCAACTTCGACGGCGGAACCTTCCGCGCCCGCACGGCCGGCAACCTGTTCGGCGTCAACGCCAACGCGCCTGACGGAGTCTACGTCTATCCGGGCGGCGCGACGTTCGACTCCACCAACCTCGCGGTCACGGCTAACGCGAACCTGCTCGCGCCCGCCGGTAATGGCGTATCGGGCATCACGATCACGCCGCGCGGCGGCTACATCGGGCCTCCGTTCGTGACGATCGCGGGCGGCGGCGGCACCGGCGCGACGGCGATCGCGAGCTTCGACTCGGCCAACGGCACCGTGACCGGCGTCACCATCACCTGCCCCGGCTACGGTTACCGGACCTATCCGACCGTCACGCTCTCCGGAGGCGGCACCAACCTCCAGACCGCCGTCACCGGCGTCACGCTCGCCCCCAACACCAGCGGCGGCCTGACCAAGCAGGGCACAAGCACACTGCTGCTCACGGGCACCAACACCTACGGCGGGGCCACCACGCTCGCGGGCGGCACGCTGAAGCCCAACAACGCGCTGGCTTTTCCCGCCACGACGACGTTCACCTTCGCGGGCGGCACGCTCGACCTGAACGGGCTGACCCTGACGAACCTGATCAACACGTCCGGCGCCATCGCGGGTGGACTCACCAACGGCACACTCCAGACCGTGCTCTCGCCGGCCGGAGAGGGCGTTGTCGGCTCGCAGACCTTCAGCCTTGCGATCCGCTCCTCAGCCACACTGCGAGGCACCTACTTCGCCGACGTAACCGACGCTGGCGCCAGCGACCTCGTCGCCGTCCAAGGCGAGATCAACCTGTCCAACCTCGCGCTGCAGATCGTAAACACAGACAATCTGAACCGCCACCAGCAATACACCATCCTGACCTGCGCGGGGACGCGGACCGGCACGTTCGCTTCCGACAACCTGCCGGATAGCCGTTGGCATGTGCTCTACGTGGGCGACGGCACGGTCAAGCTGGCCTTCATCGACGGCACGCTGATTAAAGTTCGCTAGCGCCCCGCTGCGGCATATCCGCCGACTGAGCCGGCGTGGCACGCTGCCCGCGCTGGCTTTGCTTTGCGCCGCTACACGTCAGCCTTGACGGCGGCGTAACGGACAATTATACTATAGACTACAGTTTGGGTGTGTTTTAAACACCGTAAGAGTGGTTCACTACCAACGAGGTGCCTATGCTTAGGATTATGTCTTGCCGTCGTCTATCGTATGCCGCGTCGGCCTTGGCCGCCGGTCTGTGCGCATCCCTGTCCCAAGCCGCAAACGGAACGTGGTACAGCACCAACAGCGTGGTCGGCAGCGCGTTTTGGACGAACTCGTACAACTGGTCGGCCCAGCCCTATCCGGCAGGCGACCAAACAGCGACCTTCAACAACAGCGGCAACGGGCGCACCACTGTCGACGTGGCCGGCCTCACGCTCGGCTGCAAGGACATCTTCTTTGACACCGCCAACGCGGCCGCCTACACGCTCGGCAGCGGCGGAGCCAACGGTCAGGCGCTCGTGTTCACCAACAACAGCATCGTGCGCGTCGCATCGTCGGTCAACAGCAACCAGACCATCGACGCCATCACGATGCTGGGCCATGACCGCGCGGCCAGCTCCCACAATTTGCGCAACGACAAGACTCTTGCGAACGTTCTGGTTTTGGCCGGCAACGTGACCGCGACGAACAGCGGCGGCACGGCCGGCGCCAAGACCCTGATCACCCTCGGCACAGGCTCCTTCCTGATCAGCGGCAACGTCTCGCCGGGCGGCGGCTCCTCGCTCACCATCACGAACGGCACCTTCGGCCAACTGACGATGACGGGTTCGAACCGCGTCAACACCGTCATGCACGCCAACGGCGCCGTCTACCTCTCCGGCACCAACCGCATCGACACCTACAACCTGAACACCGACCGGCCCCTCATCCTGGGCGGGACCAACATCTTCACGACCCTCAACGCCAACGGCACGCCCCTGTTCCCGGCCACGGTGACCGTCACGAACGGCGGCACGCTCGCGATCGCGAACGGCGGCGGCAATGGCATCGTCTGCTCCCAGGACACGGTCATCAACGGCCAGGGCACGATCTTCCTCAGCAGCGCTGGCGGCGAGAACTACGCCGACAACGGCGTGGCCAACGGCAAGACCTGCGTCATCAGCGCCAAACTCACCGGCCCCTACGGCTTCGAGTACTACCACACGACCTATTTCGGCACGTTCGTCCTCAGCAACCCCTTGAACGACTTCCCCCAGAACGTGATCATCAACGCGGGAGGGCCGGGCGGCGGCACGATCAGCGTGTCGGTGATCAACAACAGGAATGTCCCCGGAAACCTCGGGGCTGGCACAAGTTTCATTTTCGGCACCTGCAATTACGGGCGCCTGCTCTACACCGGTTCAGGAGAAACGACCGACCGTATCATCGACATACGCACCAATGGCGTGATTGAGAGCGCCGGCACCGGCACGCTCAAGTTCACGTCGCCCGTCACCGTCAGCACCGCCGCCGGCGTCAAAACGCTCGTCCTGAGAGGTTCGACCACCGGCAGCGGCCAGTTCGCGGGCTTGCTCCGGAACGGCAGCGCCACCGCCCCCCTCGCGGTGAGCAAGGCCGGCACCGGAACCTGGTATCTCACCGCGACGAACACCTACACCTCGGCCACGGTGCTCGGCGAGGGCACGCTAGCCCTGGCCGACGTGTATGGCTCGATCCTGCTGTCGAGTTCCATCGTCATCTCGAACTCGGCCACCCTGCTCCTGGACAACACCTCGGCCAACAACACCAACCGCCTCGGTAACGCCATTCCGCTGGTCTTCAACGGCGGTACGCTGCGCCTCGCGAACACCGCCGGCAGCGCCGACTACTTGGAAGAGGTCGGGCCCGTGACCCTCAGCGCCGGCAACGCCACTATCGCCACGACCCAAGCCGCGGCCGGCCAGACCGCAACGCTGCGCCTCGCCTCCCTCGCGCACGCCGTCGGCGGCGCCGTGGACTTCACCGGCGCAGGGCTCGGCGGCAGCGACCGCAACCGCATCTTCATCACGGGCCAGCCCGACGGGCTGATCGGCCCCTGGGCGACCGTCAACGGCAACACGCTCGCCGCCTACAGCGCCACGCTCGGCGTCTACGCGGCCGGGCCGGTCATGCACACCGACGTCGCCGCGCGCGGCCCCTCCACCATCGTCAGCAACGACTCCAGCAACGTGCGCATCAACACCGACGGCGTCAGCGGCCCGATCGCGCTCGGCTCGGACGTCACCCGCGTAGCCTCGATCCTCCAGAACACCACCACGCCCGCCACGATCGACACCGCGAGCAAGACGCTGCAGACCGGCGGCCTCGTGATCCCGTCGGGACGCGCCGCCGTGACCGTCGGCCAGGCCGCGGGCGACGGCGCCATTTCGGCGCTCCAGGCCAACGGCGAACTCACCCTGAACAACGACAGCGCCAACGGCCTCACCGTCAACGCGGTGATCGCCGACAACGGCGCCGCTTCTAAACTGAACAAGGCCGGTAGCGGAACCGTCACGCTCACTGCCTCCAACACCTTCTCCGGTGACACCGGCGTGGGCGGCGGAACGCTCGTCCTAGCGAATGCCGACGCGCTCCAGAACAGCACGCTCACCACGGGCGGCACGGCTTTCGACAGCTCCGTCGCAGGCCATGCCTTCAATGTAGGCAACATCAACGGAACCCTCAACCTCGCGCTCGTCGACAACGCCGCCTCGCCCAGCGCGGTTTCCCTGACGGTGGGACAGAACGATGCGAATGGGCTGATCAACGGCACCGTCACAGGCAACGGCTCGCTCACCAAGACCGGTGCTGGCGTGTTGACGCTCACCGGCGCGAACACCTTCAACGGCGGGCTCGCGGTTCAGCAGGGCGTCGTGATCGCCAGCAACGCCAACGCGCTCGGCGTCGGTCCCGTCGTCAGCAGCGGCACGCTCAACCTCCACGCGGGCGCCGTCACGTACTCCGGACTCGCCGCCGCGCTGACAGGCTCAGGCACTAACAATGTCGTTCTCGGCATGGGTTTTACAACCGCCGATCTGAACGGCGACTATTCGGGCTTTACCGGCGTCTGGAACATCGGAACCAACGGGATCGCGGGCTCCGGCCGGGCGCGGATGCGCGGCTTGGACAACGCAGCCACGACCGTTAACGTGCTGAGCAACGGAACGCTCTGGGTCGACGCCGTCGGGACGCACACGGCCGCGCTCACCCTCTACGGCGGCGATACGGGCGAACCTTACGGCCAGCTCCGCATCGACAACGGCGCCGTCTGGGCGGGCACCGTCACCCTCGCCGGCGACATCACCACGGCCAACGACGGGCTTCTCGGCAGCGAGGCCGGCATCGGTATGATCACGGGGACCATCAGCGACCGCGACGTAACCCCGCACCTTGTCAAGAAAGTCGGCGCCCAAACGCTCGTCCTGACGAGCGAGAACACCTACAAGGGGCAGACGTGGGTCGCGAGCGGCGCGTTGCGCGCCACCTCCATACGGAACGTCGGCGCAGCGAGCAGCGCGCTGGGCGCGCCCGCAGACGCCGGGTCGGGCACCATCAAGATCGGCAGCGGCACGACCGGCGCGACCCTGACCTACTTCGGCATGGGTGACACCTCCGACCGCAACATCGACCTCGCGGGCACCTCTGGCGGCGCCACGCTCGACATGTCCGGTACCAACCAGCTCACGCTGACGGGGAACATGACCTTCTCCAGCCCCAGCCCCGGCACCAACAAAGTCCTCACGCTGCAAGGCTCCACGATCGGCGTCGGCGAGTTCGCCGGCGTGATCCCCAACGCGAATGGCGGCATGCTGAGCGTGACGAAGGCCGGCACCGGCATCTGGAAGCTCTCGAACGCCAACACCTTCACCGGGGGCGTCACGCTCTCGGGCGGCACCCTGATCGCGGCCAACCCGCAGGCGCTGAGTACCGGAAGGATCACGATCCCCGGTAATGCGGCGACGCTGGTTCTCGATCACAACGGCGTCAACGAATACACGAACTATGTCTTCATGAACAGCCTGTCGGTCGCCACGTTCGTTCTGGGTAACGGCGGCGGCACGGAGGCCGTCAGCCATTCGCTCGGCGACTTCGATTTGGGTTCACTCACCTTGAATGTGCTGGCGGCTACGAACGTCAGCGGTGGCGTCCCCGCGCTGCTCATCCCCTCGATCAATCTCAGCGCAGGCGGCTCCGGTAGCGTGGTGATCGTTCCGACCAATACGGCGGAGGTGCGCATCGGTACCGCGGCCATTTTGCGGTCTTCGGCGGCGAAAACCCTCGCGTTGGACGGACTCAGCCTCGGCAATGTCGTTGCCGGGCCGATCAGCAACGGCATCAACACGCTTTCGCTCACCAAGGCCAACGCCAGCACATGGACGCTCTTGGGCTCCAATTCCTACAGCGGAGCAACCGCCATCAGCGGCGGCAAGCTCGCCTTGGCAGGCACCGACGGCACGATTTCCGGCACCAGCGCCATCACGCTCTCCGGAAACAGCACGCTGGAACTCCAGAACAGCGAGTTGACCAACAACGCCGACCGCCTGCGCGACACGGTCGCCATCACGCTGAACGGCGGCAAGTTCGACTTCTCCCACACCGGCGGTGCGGCGCACTACACCGAGACGACCGGACCCTTAGTCATCGGCAGCTTCTCCAACATCGTGCAGACCTCACAGGCCGACGAAGGCTACACCTCGGCGGTCTCCTTCGCCTCCATCGCCCACACGGGCGGCGGCAGGCTCGACTTCCGCGGCGCAGGCCTCGGAGATGCGGACGCCCGCAACCAGGTGCTCATCACCGCCCAGCCGGCCGGCCTGATCGGCCTCTGGGCCACGCACAACGCCACGAATTACGCGGCTTACGACGTAACCCTGGGCGTGGTTCCTGCCGGCGACGGCGTGTTCACCGACATCCCGGCCCAAGGCGAATACGAGATCGCGAACGACGCCGCGCTCAACGCCCGCATCGGCAGCGACGGCACGGCCGGCCCGCTGGCCCTCAACGGTATGCCCGTCAGCGCGCTGAGATCGCTGATGCAGAACTGGAACGTCGCCTCGACCATCGGCATGACCAACCAGACGCTGCAGGTCGCTGACGTCATGATTGACACGGGCAAGGCGGACCTCACGCTCGGGACGCAGGTTAACGAGGGCTTGGTCATGCCGCCGGCAGCCGGCGGCGGGCTCACGCTGATCAACCAGTCGGCCAGCCTCCTCACGGTCAACGCCGCCGTCACCAACAACACATCGGCCTCCTCGGTCGCCAAGTATGGGCCGGGCACCGTTAAACTCGCGGGCCACAGCAGCTACAGCGGCACCACGCTTATCGACGAGGGCGTCCTCGAGTTCGGCGGCGTGTCTCTCAGCCGCCTGCCCGGCGCCATCGGCGGTTCCGGCACGCTCACCAAGAGCGGCACAAACCTGCTGCACCTGCTCGGCGCGAACGCCTACACGGGGCCGACCTTTATCAACGAAGGCGTCCTCCGCCCCGACAAGGATAGCACGTTCGGCCCAGTCTCAGGCGGAGGTGTGACGATCGCCAGCGGCGCCACCCTCGACCTCGGCTGCGATGGTTCCGTCGGCGGCACGCGCGGGGCAGACGCGCTCAATCTGGGCGCCCGCCTCTTCACAATCAGCGGCCACGGCGTCAACGGCGCCGGTGCGGTCGTCAACAACTCCGGCCAGAACCAGATGTACGCGCTCTACCAGGCATCCCTGGCCGGCGACACGACGTTCGGCGGCAACAGGCGCTGGGATTTCCGCAACGCCGCGGGCGTCCTCTACATGAACGACAACACCCTGTTCAAAACCGGCATCAATGAGTTCTGTATCATCACCACGACGGTCCACCCCGGCGCCGGACACTTCGTCGTCAACCAGGGCCTGATGCGCTTCGAGTCGACCAGCACGCTTAACGGAAGCGCCGCCAACACGGTCACGGTCAACAACGGCGCGACGCTCGAAATGTACAACCTCTTCCCGGCTGTGCCGCCGTACACAGCCATCCTGAACGAGCACGCCCAGTTCCGCGGCTCCAGCGGGGGTAACACGGCTACCAACGTGAATGTCTGGGGCGGGAGCATCACGCTGAACGGCAAAGCTTATTTCTTCGGCAACGTCGCCAATATGAGCTGGACCGCTACCGGTGACATCTCCGGCCCCGGCGCGCTGGTCAAGGCCGGCAACGCCGCCTCGACCTTCTGGATGATGAGCGGCAACAACACCTACGGCGGCGGCACGATCGTCAGCAACGGCACGCTCTTCGCCAAGTATCCGGGCTCGCTGCCCGACTACAACGTCCCCGGGAAAGTCTCGGTCGTCGGCGGCGCGACGCTGGCCCTCCACTCCTACGATGGGATCGCGGGCTGGAACGCCGCGCAGCTCCAGGCCCTCCACGACAACGCGCTGTTCGTGACGAATACCTCCGCGCTCATTCTCGACACGACGCCCTCCTCGGTCACATACACCGGCAACCTCACCCAGCCGCTGACCCTCACCAAGCAGGGTAACAACACCCTGACGCTGACGGGCGCGAACAGCTTCAACGGGCCCATCAACGTCAACGGCGGCGACCTTGCGATGAACGGCGGGCCGAACCACCGCCTCGGCAACGTCACGATCGGAAACGCCTCCGTCCTGGTCACGAGCGACGCGGCCGCGCACACCTACGCCACCAACACGATCGTAGGCAATGCCGCCGCCGACTTCGGGCGCATGACACTCGCGGGCAGCGCCGTCTGGGGTACCGTCCTGCCGATCCAGAACAGGGCCTCGCCGCAACTCTCCGTCGGCAACAGCGGCCGCGGCGTCTTCATCCTCCAGGACAACGCCGTGCTGACCAACAAGTTCGTGGTCGGCGTCAACGGCGGCAGCCACGGCGCCATCTACCAGCGCGGCAACAGTTTCTTCCACAACTGGGGCGGCCAGGGCAACGACTCGCGCGTCGGCCAGAACGGCTACGGCTACTACGAGCTGAGCGGCGGCACCATGACGAACAACGGTTACTTCCAGTTAGGCGTCGGCACCACCGGCATCGGCATCCTGTCGCAGTACGGCGGCGCCTTCCGTCAGGCCACCCAGTACGGCGGCCAGTTCGGCCTCAGCCGCGGCGGCGTCGGCGTGGTCTATCTGGCGGGCGGCACGTTCGCGTCGTTCGTCAGCATGAACGTCGGCGACACCTCCGACAATACCCTGACGGGCGGCACGGCCATCTTCACGGTGGACGGCACCAGCGACGTGCTGGTCACGGGCAACGTCAACGTGGGCGACCGCACCAACATGTTCGCTTCGGTCAACCTCAACGGCGGCACGCTCACCGCGAACCTGATCGCGAAGGGCAGCCGCCCCACCGCGACCGCGCTGCTGGGCTTCGACGGCGGAACCTACCGCGCCCGTACGTCCGGCAACCTGTTCGGCGCCAACGCGAATACGCTCGACAAGGTGCTCGTCTACGCCGGCGGCGCGACGCTCGACTCCTCCAACCTGGCGGTCACGGCCAACGCCAACCTGCTCGCCCCGTCGGGTAACGGCGTGGCCAGCATCACGCTCGCGCCGCGCGGCGGCTACATCGGGCCGCCTATGGTCACGATCACGGGCGGCGGCGGCGCAGGCGCGACCGCGCTCGCGAACTTCGACTCGGCCAGCGGCTTCGTGACCGGCGTCACCATCACCTCGCCCGGCTACGACTACCTGACCGCCCCCACCGTCACCCTCTCCGGCGGCGGCACCAACCTGCAAACCGCCGTCACCGGCGTGACGCTCGCCCCGAACGTGAGCGGCGGGCTCACGAAGCGGGGCACCAGCACGCTGACGCTGTCGGGCACCAACACCTTCGGCGGCGCGCTCACGCTGGCCGAAGGCACGCTCAAGCCCGCCCACGGGCTTGCGATCCCGACGGGCGCGACGCTCGCCTTCGCCGGCGGCACGCTGGACCTGAACGGGATGACGCTCTCAAACCTGGTCAGCACGACGTCGGCCCTGAGCGGCAGCATCACGAACGGCACGCTGCGGACCATGATCTCGCCGGCCGGCGAGTACTGCACCGGCACGCAGTCCTACGGCCTGACGGCACGCGCGTCCGGCTCGCTCCAGGCCCTCTACCTCGCGGATGTGACCACCGACGGCGCCTGCGACGTGCTGGCGGTGCAGGGCGACATCGACCTTGGCAGCTATGCCCTGCAGATCGTGGATCTGGACGGACTTGACCGCAGCCGGCAGTACACCATCCTAACCTGCACTGGCACGCTTACCGGCGCCTTCGCCTACACCAACCTGCCGGACTCCCGCTGGAAGCTCTACAGCCAGGCAGACCACTCGCTCAAGCTGCTCTTCTCCGACGGCATGCTGCTCAAAATTCGATAAACCTGCTGCACAGCAGACTTGCAGTCGGCACACGGGCGTCTGGCGCCCGTGTGCTGGCATTAGTCCCTTACGCGAACGGCCTTAGCCCGGCCATCCTTCGCTGGTGAACTGTCGGCGACCCGCGCCCCTGCGCACACGTGGCCTTTGCGCTCAAAGGGCCATCCCAAACGGGTAAAGCCGATTGACTTGGGCGCAGCAGACAGGTAACATGTGCGCTCATTTGAGTAGTTCAACCACGATGCCATCTCACAGACCATTGTCGAACATCGAGACTGCCGCCGATGCCGGTGACCCTGAAGCGCTATATGAGCTCGGCACCTGCTATGCGTACGGACATGGCGTCCCCATCAACATCCGCAAGGCGCTGGAGCTTTGGATGGCTGCGGCGCTCCAGGGACACGCGACTGCGGTGTATCGAATCGGCCTCTGTTACTCCCTTGGAACCTGCGTGCCGCAAAACACGGACACCGCTGTGCAAATGTGGCAGAAGGCGGCGTCAGGTGGCTGCAGGGAGGCCATGCACACGCTCGGCGTGTGCCACCTGCACGGCGACGGCGTGGCCCAGAGCACGCCCCACGCGGTCATGTGGCTCCTGCTCGCCAGCACCCACTCCCATGCCGAGGCCGACGAGGTTCTGCACGAGCTGAACCCCACGATCTCGGACGATGACCGCGACGAAGGCATCCGCCTCATGTCGGATTGGCTACAACGCCAGTCGTCCGAACCCGGCTGACCGCCCGTTTCCCGCCCATTCTCGCTCTGGCCAAGAAGCGCCTCACGGCGTCCCCTCAAACATGAGCTAACGCGGGCGACTCCGCTTGTGGCGTGCCAGCAAGGTCATTCTTCCAAGCATGGCCAGAACGAGAACCGCTGCCCGCTTTCACTCGCGCTTGACGACAGCGCCCCCGCCTGCTACTATTCAAACAAACGTATGAATCAAACTGTTAAGACCCGTCTGGCGCGGGGCGCAGCCGCGACGCGCGAGCGGCTGCTTGACGCCGCCGAAGCGCTCTTCGCCGACCGGGGCTACCACGCCGTCTCGATGCGCGACATCGCCGGCCGCGCCCGCGTGAACCTGGCCGCGGCGGGCTACCACTACGGCTCGAAGGAGAACCTCTTTGTCGAGGCGCTAAGCCGGCGCATCCGCCCGCTGAACGAGCGGCGCCTCGCGTCGCTCACCGCCCTCGAGCGCCGCCGTCGCCCCCCCGCCCTTTCCGAGGTTCTCGACGCCTTCGCCCGCGTGATGATCGAAGAGGCGCTAAGTAACCCCGAGACCGGCCGCCGGCTCAACCGACTGCTCAGCCGCGCCTTCGCCGAGTCGGACGAGATCGCCCAGCACATCTTCAGGCAGGAGCTACTCCACGTGGCGCTGCGCTTCATTCAGGCGCTCCGCCGGATCACGCCCGGGCTGTCCGAGGAGCAGGCGGGCCTCGGCCTCGCACTCTACGCGGGCTGCCTCATCCACATGCTGCGATGGGCCGTCAATCCGCCCTTTCCCGAACTTATGGCCGCCCAAGCCAAGCCCGACCCCGGCGCGCTGATGGCGACGCTCGTGGCCTTCGGCACCGCCGGCTTCCGGAAGCTCGCCACCTCCTCCACGAAGCCTCACGGAGGCCGCGCATGATCCGCATTGCGCTCAAAATGCTATTCGGCGACCGCGGCAAGTACGTTATGCTGATCAGCGGCATTACGTTCGCCACGCTGCTCATGGCGCAGGGCATGTCGCTGTTTTGCGGCCTCATGTCCTGGACCTATTCCACCCTTCGCAACGTGCGCGTGCCGGTTTGGGTCGCCGACCCCAAAGTCGAGCAGTGCAACGACAACAAGCCCATGCGCGACACCGACACCACCCGCGTGCGCTCCGTCGACGGCGTGGCCTGGGCCGTGCCCCTCTACCAGGGCATCTCCATGGCCCGCCTCACCGACGGCACCTCCAAGATGATCACCCTCATCGGCCTGGACAGCAACACCTTGATCGGAGCGCCGACCGCGATTATCGCAGGCCGCCTAGAAGACCTGCGCATGCCCAATACCGTCATCCTCGACGACTTCGGCGTCGAGCGACTGAGCGCGGGCCGCGGCCGCCCCATCGGCGTCGGCGACGTCTTCGAAATCAACGACCGCGAGGCCCGTATCGTCGCGATCTGCCAGAGCTACCGCTCCTTCACCGGCGGCCCCTACGTATTCACCACCTACGACCGCGCCGTCCAGTACGCGCCCAACCAGCGCAAGATGCTGAGCTTCATCCTCGCCGCCCCGCAGCCCGGCATCTCGGATGAGGAGCTCGCCCGACGCATCGCCGAGCGCACCGGCCTCGCCGCCTTCACCCACCGCGAGTTCATGTGGTCCACCATCATGTGGTACATCCGCAACACCGGCATCCCCATCAACGTCGGAACCATCGTCATCATCGGCTTTATCATTGGCGCGGCCATCTCCGGCCAGACCTTCTACTCCTTTGTGCTCGAGAACACCCGTCACTTCGCGGCCCTCCGTGCCATGGGCGCCAGCAGCGGCGAGCTCTCCCGCATGCTGCTCTCCCAAGCGCTGCTCGTCGGCTTCATCGGGTACGGCACCGGCCTCGGCCTCGTCTCCTTCCTCGGCAACAACCTGCTCCGCCTCGGCAAGGTTCCCTTCCTCTTGCTCTGGCAGATCACCGCCATCGTCGGCGTCGCCGTCCTCGTCATCGTGGCCCTCTCGGCCCTCATCGGCATCGCCCGCATCGCGCGGCTCGAGCCCGCCATCGTCTTCAGGTAACCGCCATGTCAGCGCTCGGCATCAACGTTCAGTCTGTGGACAAGAGCTTCGGCCGCGGCGAAGCCCGAACCGTCGTGCTCAAGAAGACCGACTTCGCGGTCGAGACCGGCCGCCTCACCATGCTCGTCGGGCCCTCCGGCTGCGGCAAGACCACCCTGCTCAGCATCATCGCCGGCACCCTGCATGCCGACAGCGGCGCGATCGAGGTGCTCGGCCAGCGCCTCGACAAAATGGGGCCGAATGCGGTCGCCAAGTTCCGCTCACACAACCTCGGCTTCATCTTCCAACAGTTCAACCTGATCCCGACCCTCACCGCCGTCGAAAACGTCTCCGTGCCCCTCGTCATCCAGGGCCGCGCCCACCGCCACGCCGAGAAGAAGGCGCGGGAGGTGCTCGAGTGGGTCGGCCTCGCCGACCACGCCGACTTCCGCCCCGCCAAGATGTCCGGCGGCCAGCAGCAGCGCGTGGCCATCGCGCGGGCCCTCGTCCACGAGCCTCCCATCATCCTCTGCGATGAGCCCACCTCTTCGCTCGACAGCGAGAACGGCCGCCACGTCATGGACCTCCTGTGCAAGGCCGCCAGCCAGAACGACCGCCTCGTGTTGGTCGTCACCCACGACAACCGCACGTACGGCTTTGCCGACCACATGGCCGAGATGGAGGACGGCCGCATCTTCCGCACCCTCAGAACCCACGAGGAGATCCTCGCGCTCCACCCGCCCGGATCCTAACGCCCCTTCAGGAGAAACGCCATGTCCATCCTCTTCACCCGCCTCAGCTTTTACCTCTGCCTGACCGGCATGCTCTACACAGGCCTGCTCGTCTTCCGCCTGTCGGCGCAGGATCCCGCACCCGCGCCGCCGCACAGCCCGCCCAGCAACCCCTTCGCGCGCTCGGTCGCCGCCGCCGGCCTGGTCGAGGCCCAGGGCGAGAACATCGCCCTGGGAGTGCCCGTGGCCGGGCTCGTCACCGCGGTCCATGTCCGCGTCTGGGACACCGTCCAGCCCGGACAGCCCCTGCTCCAGCTCGACGACCGCGAGCTGCAGGCCTCCCTGCTCGGCCTGCGCGCTCGCGCGCGGGTCGCCGAGGCCACCGAGTCCCGCCTGCGCGGCATGCTCGCCCGCCTGGAGAAAGTCGCCGACAGCCGCGCCATCACACGCGAAGAGCTCGAGACACGCCGCTCCGACGTGCAGGTCGCCACCGCCGAGCTCGCCTCCGCCCGCGCCGCCGTGGCCCAAGCCGAAGCCCTCCTCGCACGCCTCACGGTCTGCGCCCCCCGCGCCGCCACGGTGCTGCAGGTCAACACCCGCCCCGGCGAGTTCGTCACCCCCGGCGCTGCCCGCGCCCCGCTGGTGCTCGGCGACCTCACCTACTTTCAGATCCGCGCCGACATCGACGAACAGGTCGCCCCACGCGTCCGCGCCGGCATGAAGGCCGTCGGCTACCTCAAGGGCGATACCCAGAAGCCCATCCCGCTCGAGTTCGTCCGCATCGAGCCGTTCATCATCCCCAAGACCTCCCTCACCGGCAGCAGCCTTGAGCGCGTGGACACGCGCGTGCTGCAAGTTATCTACCGCTGCCCGAACTCGGAAACCAACACGCTCTACGTCGGCCAGCAGCTCGACCTCTACCTTCAGGAATAGTCATGCGACGCCCATTGAACATCACCCAACCCTCGGACACCACGGGATCAGAGGTCAGCGATCAGAAGTCAGCGGTCGGCGATCAGCGATCAGAGGTCAGCGATCAGAGGTCAGCGATCAGAGGCCTGCGGTCGGCGTTCAGCGTTGAGGGTTTTCTACGGACGCTCGCGATCAGCGCGCTCCTCCTCGCCGGCTGCTCCACGCCGCAGCCCGAGCCGCTGCACACCCCGCCGCCGCCCGCCGGAGCAATAAACGCAACCGCCACGCGCAGTGCGCGACCCTTGCCGCAGGCGTGGTGGACGGCCTTCCGCGACCCGGAGCTGGACAGCCTGATCGCCACCGCGCGCGAAAGGAACCGCGACCTCGCACAGGCTGCCGCGCGCATCGAGGCCGCCCAGGCCCGCGCCCGCCTCGCCGGCGCCGACGCCGCGCTGCACGTCACCGGGTCTGCCAGCGCGACGCGCGCGCGCAGCTCTGAAAGCACAGCCTCCTCCTCGTACCTGCCCGCCTACCAATCACGCTTTGGCGCGAGCCTCCAATTCGCCTACGAGGCCGACCTCTGGGGCCGCATCCGAGCCCTTCGCCAAGCCGCGGCCAAGAGCGTCGAGCTCTCGGCCTCCGAGCGCGACACAGCCGAGATCGCGCTTTGCGCCGAAGTCGCGAAGGCGCATCTGTCCCGCCTCGCCGTCAGGCGCGAGTCCGCCGTGCTCGAGCGCCAGCTCGCCGCCTACGCCGAGACGGAAAAGCTCCTGGCCGCCCGCGTCGACGCAGGCTACGCCACCGGCCTCGACGTCGAGCGCGTGCGCGTCGAGGCCGCCACGCGCGATGGCGAGCGCGCCGCGCTGCGCGAGCGCGAGCAGGCGCTCGCCAACGCGCTCGCGCTGCTGTGCGGAGAGCCCGCTGCAAACAGCGCCGCCACGAGCCCGCCCCCCGCTGAGGCCGTCGCGCCCGACGTGCCCGACACCCTGTCGCTCGACCTGCTTGAGCAGCGCCCCGATGTCGCTGCGAAGCGCGCGAAGTGGGAGTCGTCCTTCCAGCGCGTGCAGGCCGCGCGCGCCGCGCGCTACCCCTCGCTGAGCCTGACCGGAAAGATCGGAGCCGAAGCCGAGCGGCTCGAAGACCTGCTGGACTGGCGCAGCCGCCTCTGGTCGCTCGTGGCCGGGCTCACCGCTCCGCTTATCGACGGGGGCAGCCTCAAGGCCTCGCTCGACCTCGAGCGCGCCGCGCTGCGCGAGGCTGCGGCAGGCTACGAGGCCGCGGTGCTCACGGCCTACCGCGAGGTGGCCGACGCCTTGAACGCCCTGCGCGGACAAGCCGAGCGCCAGCGGGCCGCCGAGCGCGCCCGCGACGCCGCCCGCCGCGCCCTCGCCCTGTCCCGCGAGCGCTACGACAAGGGCTTCGTCACCTACCTCGAAGTGGTCGAAAGCGACCGAGCGCTCCTCGCCGCCGAGCGCACGCTCGTGCAGCTTCAGGCCGTCCGCCAGACCGCGACCGTCGACCTTATCCGCGCGCTGGGGATACCGTGAGGCTCACTCCCGCGTGAGACGCGCCACATAGCCGCCACACGGCTCGAGCGTGACAATCAACGCGCCATCGCCCGAGGCGGCTCGCTCCGACGCCGCAAACTCCGCCGCGCGACCCGGCACGTCTGCCAACTGTGATACGCGCACATTCTTCCAGCCCGTGAAGAGCGGCGCGAAAGAGACCAGCTTCAGGTTCGGCGTCCCGTTGACTATGGCGACGTACCAGGCCGTCCCCTTGCGCCTGGCGAGCGCCGCGACTTCGCCGATGCGGCTGCCCTCCAGCACGCGCGTTTCGTCCCACGCCACGGGCAGCGCCTGAATGAAGGGGATCGCCGCCGCCAGCCGCGGCTCGCCGAGAAGCCGCTGCGGGTGCTCCGCCATCACCAGCAGCGGCGACGTCACCAGATAGGCCATCGCCAGCTGGTGCGCCCACGTCGTCTCGCCGGGGCGCGAAAACGCCAGCGGCGTGTAGTCCGCATGGCCGACCACGCCGCGCGTGAACGGCAGGGCCGCGTTGTGCGACGCGGGCAAATCTTGATTCTCGCCGCCGGGCACGAGCGCCCGCTTGCTCAGGTCCGCGCCCTTCTCGCGCTGGCGCTTCAGATAGCCCTCCGTGATGCGGTTGAGCTCCAGCCCCCGCACCGCCTCGCGCGTGACCTCGTTCGGATAGGTTCGGCTCTCGCCGCACGGCTTCTGGCACCCGTGGAAATTCACCAGCAGCTTGCGGGCGGCGGCCTCCTGGAGAACCCACTCGTCAAACGCGACCAGCCCGGCGTCCTCGCCGTTCATGAAATCCACCTTCACGCCGGCCGCGCCCGCCGCCTTCACGCGGTCGAGAAACGCCCGCAGCGCGGCGTAGTTGTCCGCCGGCACATTCAGCTCCTTGGCGTGCTTCCACACGAACACGCGCACTCCGTTCGTCGCCGCGTAGCCGCACACGTCCTTCAGCGTGTCCCAGGCGTTCGTCCACCCCTCCCAGCCCTCGTCCAGCGTCGTGAACTCGAATTGGAGCCGGGTCGCGCAATCAATCACGCGCTTTTCGCTTTCAACCGTCATGAAGTCGGGGTCGCCCTGCCACCAGCTCCAGACGCTGCGGCCTCCCGCCGTCCACCCGTCGGCCTCGAACAGCGCCGGATCGGGAGGCGGGTTGAGCCCGGACACCAGGTCGCTGTTGACCAGCGCGTCCAGCGTCGGCGCCAGCAGCAGCACACGCCACGGGGTGCGGAAGCGGCCGCTCACGGAGAAGCCGTCCTTCTCGGTGAAAACACCGCGCAGCTCGCCGTCCGGCCGCGCCTCCAGCCGCAGGCCGCTATAGCGGTAGAGCGCGGCCTCTGTCACGGCCGCATACCCCCGCCCTCCGGGCAGCTCCGCCACCAGCGGCATCGTCTGAACCGGCCCCTGCGGCGAGATCCGGTGCAGCTCGCCCAGCGGTGCGCTGAGCCACTCGCCCGCATAGGTTTTCAGCTTCCACTCCGACCGCCGCTCGGCGAACCAGACGCGGCTCTCGGAGGGCAGCCGCCAGCGCGCCGTCTCGCCCGTGACGCGCCGGCTCCCTTCGCCGGGCACCAGAAAGCGCCACGCGAAGCCGCCGTTCGCCACCGAGATTTGGACGCCGTAAGGCACGCCCTCGAGCGGCGTCACCGTGAAGAGCGCCACCAGCGCGTCGTACGCGGCTTCGGCGTGCGCGCCGCGGACCGGAAAGCGCTCGTGAACATCCCGCACGTTAACCGCCGTCAGCGAGGCGACCCGCCCCATGTCCTTCCCGTCCAGCGTCAAGCCGATCGGCGACGGCGCCACCACCTGCGCGCCGCGAAAGGCCACCTCGTAGGCCAGCCGGCCCTGCGCGTCAATGCCGATGACCGCCTGCACCGCGCCGTCCGGGCTCGACAGGCGCCGCCCCTCCGCGCGCGCCGCGCCCGCGAGCAGCAGGGCGACCGCCAGCACACACCCGCCGCACGCCTGCGCCCTCATCCCTAGAATCCAGTTTCCAGTTTCCAGTTTCACATCCCCGGTCTCACGTTTACAGTCTCCAGCCCCGTGTTCCGCCGCTCAGAAAAACCACTTCGCGAAGCGCAGAATGCCCTGCTTCCACGGCACGCGGTGCGAGACGCCCGACGCGTTCTTAAAGCCGTCCAAGTTCGCCACGTACCACCGGTAATTGCGCACCAGCGCGTCTTTGTTGGAATACTTCGGCCGGTAGCCCAGAGCGCGCTCCGCCTTCTCGATGCTCACGAACGAGTCCTCTGCGGCCGTCTCGTACACCCACTTGTAGAGCGGCGAGAGGCGCAGCAGCTCCAGAAACCGCAAGGCCCAGATCACCGGCGTGGCCGGAAGCCCCGTGGTGCTCTTGCCATGGCCCGCGTCATCAAGCACAGCCTGATAGTCCTCGCGCATCGTCGTGAACGCCTTCGCGCCGATGTTGAACGTGTCATTCACCGAGGCCTTGTCCAGCGTCAGCGTCAGCCAGATCGCCTCGCACAGATCCTCGACGTCCAGCAGCTGGTAGCGGTTCTTGCCGCTGCCGATCATCGGAAAACCGTGGCCCGTGTAGGCCCAGTCGTAGAAGAGCGCGAAGACGCCGAGGCGCTCGGGGCCGACGAACGATTTCGGGCGGATGATCGGGATGCAGAGCCCCTTCTTGCGAAAGTTGATGCAAACCTCTTCGGCCATGATCTTAGCCTTGCCGTAAGGGCCGACGCCGATGAGCCGGTCGCCCTCCAGCAGCGGGTGGTGATCCGGGATTCCGTACACGGCCGTCGACGAAATCATGACCACGCGCTCCACGCCGGCCTCCTGCGCCGCCGCCATCACGTTGCGGGTGCCGTCCACGTCCGTGGTCATGATGTCCGCTTCGGAGTAGAGAGGCAGCGCCGCCGCCGTGTGGACCACCCACGTCACGCCCCCCATCACCCGCTTCAGGGCCGACACGTCGCGGATGTCGCCCACCAGCGCGTCGACCTGCCCGCGCTCGGGATAGTCGAACGGCACCAGGTCGATCGACCGGATGTCGGTGACACCCTTGCTCCGCAGGTGGCGGATCAGGTTGATGCCCAAGAAGCCGCTTCCGCCCGTGACCAACACGCGTTGATGCATGAAAAACTCCTCCGTGTATCGACTGCAGGTTCAGCGTTCACGTTCAAACGTTCGGCCCGCACGGATCTTGAACACGCGCGACAAACCAGTATCCAGAACCACTGAACCGTAAACCTCCAAACCTCTTCAACGTCGTTATCTTACACGCCTTGCGCCCCAAGCTCAAGTGTGGTACATATTTTCTATGCACTCGCTGACACCCGAGACGCTCGCGACGGCCGCGCGGCTCCTGCGCGCGGGCGGCGTAGTGGTCATTCCCACCGACACCGTTTACGGCATCGCCGCGCACCCGGAGTGCGCCTCGGCTGTGGCCCGCATCTGCACGCTCAAGGGCCGGCCCACCGGCAAGCCCATCGCCCTGCTCGCCTCGGACGCCGCAGCCGTAACGGCCTTCGGCGCGACGTTCCCGCCCCCCGCGCAGCGCCTCGCCGCCGCCTACTGGCCGGGCGCGCTCACCCTCGTGCTTCCCTGCGGCGAAACCTGCGAAGGCTTCCGCGTGCCGAACCACGACGCCACCCGCTCGCTGCTTGCGGCCTGCGGGGGTACCTTGCGCGTAACCAGCGCCAACCTGAGCGGCGCGATGCCGGCGGTCAGCGCGGTGGACGCGCTGCGCGACGTGGGCCTCGACGCCGACCTCGTGATCGACGGCGGCGTCTCACCCGGCGGCGTGGCCAGCACGGTCGTCAAGGTCGACGCCGACGGCGCCGTCGCCGTGCTGCGCGAAGGCGCCATCCCCGCGCCCGACATCCTCCGCGTCGCCGGCGCCCCCGTGCCCTTCAGCGTCACACGCTGAGCGCCCCGTCGCGAAACAGGCGCGTCCGCCTATTTTCCCCTTTCCCCGCCCCCCCAAATACTCTAATCTATTCCCATGAGTGCTATCCCCCCCAAGCATGCGCCCGACCCGGCCCCCTATGAGGCGCCCGAGACCGGCGGCGGCCTGGTCGCGATGTACAACGCGGCCTCGCACGCCAACGCCGAGTCATTCCCCGTGCTCAAGGCGTTTCAGGACTACATCGAGGCCGAGCGTACCCAAGCCCGCAAGCGCGTGGTTCAGCTTTCGGTCTTCTTCGCGGTCCTCATGGTCGTCGTCGTCGCCGGCTTCCTGACGGCGGGAATCGCCATGTGGCGCAACAACGCCGAGCGGGAGAACAAGCTCCTCGAGGCCGTTCTCGCGCAGAAGGCGGCTCCGGCGCCAGCCGCCGCACCCGCGGCCATCGTGCAAACCTCGCCCGTGTTCGAGGAGTCCGTCCGCCAGATGTCGCGCGCCACCTCCGAGCTCCAGAGCAGCCTCGACAAAAAGCTGGACGGGGTCAGCGACATCGCGACCAAGGTGCACGAGAAGGTCGCCTCGCAGGACGGCGAGCTCGAAAAGATGCGCGCCGAACTCAGGAAGATGCAGGAGCAGAGCGCCAAGCTCCAGAGCGAGCTCGTCTCCGTTAAAGAGGCCGCCAAGAAGCCCGCGCCGCCGGCGGTCGCTGCGGTCGCGCCCAAGCCCGTCACGCCCAAGCCCGTCACGCCCGCGCCCGTCGCCTCGGCCGATGCCACCGCCCTCGCCGCGGCGGCCACGCCCGCGCCCCTCCCGGCAGCCAAGCCCGAGCCTCGCGACCCGCGCTTCCCGCCGGCCGTCAAGGCGCCGCCCGCGGCTCCTGCCGGCGTGACGCCCCCCGCCGCCCCCAAGGGCATGATCGCCTCGGCCATACCCGTCACGACCAAGAACGTCGGCACGATCCCTTGGCGCGTGCTGATCCCGGAGTAGGCCGCATGGCTTGGCTCGCCCTCTTTGTCTGCACCGGCAACACCTGCCGCAGCCCGATGGCCGAGGCGCTGGTGCGTGACGCGCTGCCGCCCCGCTCGCCGTGGCGCGTCGCCTCAGCCGGCCTCGCCGCCTGCCCCGGTACGCGGGCCTCCGAGTGGGCCGTGGCGGCGCTCGACGAGCTGGGCTGCGAGCTGCGCGCCCACCGCAGCCGCTTGGTGTCGGACGGCGACGTGCGCGAAGCCACGGTTATCGTCGCCATGACGGACGCCCACGCCCAGCAGCTCGCGACGCTCTTCCCGGTCGCCCGCGACCGCATCTACCTGCTCCGCGCGTTCGACCCGGACGCGGCAACGGAGCGCAGCGATGTCGCCGATCCCTACTGTGGCAGCCTCGACGACTACCGCCGCTGCCGCGACCTGATCCGGCGGGCCGTACCCGGACTCGTGCGTTTTCTGAATCAGACCGCCCCGGCGGCCTGCTAACTGCTAAGAAAGGTCCACGACATGGTCATCGACACGCTCGTCAACAGCGCCCGCTACGAAAGCCTGCACCCGCGTTTCAAGGCGGCCTTCGCCTTCCTGAGGCGCCCCGACATCGATGCCGTCGCACTCGGCCGCACCGACGTCGACGGCTCCGCCCTCTTTGCGCTCGTGCAGACCTACGAGACGAAGCCCATCCAAGAGGGCAAGCTGGAGTCGCACAAGAAGTACGTTGACATCCAGTACATCCTCGAAGGCGAAGAGTTCATGGGCTACGCGCCGCTCGGCACCCAGCCCGTGTCCAAGCCCTTTGACCCCGAGAAGGACATCGGCTTCTATGATGGCGAAGCGTGGTTCACCCGCTTCCGCAAGGGCATGTTCGCGATCTTCTTCCCGCAGGACGCCCACCTGCCCGGACGCCACACCGACAAAGCGACTCACGTCAAGAAGATCGTCCTCAAGATCGAGCTGTGACGCGTAGAGCGGGGAGGGCCTGCCGATGAAGCGACGCGATTTCCTGAGAGCCTTGTCCTTGGCGGGGGCGTCGTGCCTTGTGGCGCGCGCGGCCGAGAAGCCCCGCAGGCCCAACGTCCTGCTGCTCTACACCGACGACCAGACCTTCGACTCCATCCACGCGCTGGGCAACGGCGAGATCCGCACGCCGAACCTGGACCGCCTCGCGGCCTCCGGCACGGCGTTCGTGAACTGCTACAACATGGGCGGCTGGCACGGCGCGGTCTGTGTCGCGAGCCGCACGATGCTCAACACCGGCCGCTTCCTCTGGGAGGCCTGCGCCGTCGAGAAAGGCCTCAAGGCCGAGGCTGAGCGGCGCTGCCTCTGGCCGCAGCTCATGCACGACGCCGGCTACCGCACGTGCATGACCGGCAAGTGGCACGTCACCGGCATCCAGCCAACCGCGCTCTTCGACGAGGCCCGCAACGTCCGCCCCGGCATGCCCGCCACCTGCGAGGCGGCCTACGAGCGCCCTCGGGATGGCCAGCCCGACCTGTGGCAGCCGTGGGACGAGTCGCGCGGCGGCCACTGGCAGGGCGGCAAGCACTGGAGCGCGGTCACGGCCGACGACGCCATCGCCTTCCTTGAGGCGCCCCGGGCCGACGGGCAACCCTTCTTCATCTACGCCGCCTTCAACGCCCCTCACGACCCGCGCCAGAGCCCCAAGGAGTTTGTCGAGCAGTATCCGCCGGACACGCTCGCGGTGCCGCCGAGCTTCCTCCCGTCCAACCCCTACAAGGACGCCATCGGCTGCGAGCACGCGCTGCGCGACGAGAAGCTCGCCCCCGACCCGCGCACGCCGCGCGCCGTGCAGGTCCACCGCTCGGAGTACTATGCGCTCATCACCTATCTCGACCAGCAGCTCGGCCGCGTGCTCGACGCGCTGGAGAAGTCGGGCCAAGCCGCGAACACCGTTGTCTTCCTCACGGGCGACAACGGCCTTTCCGTCGGGCAGCACGGGTTCATGGGCAAGCAAAACATGTTTGAGCACAGCATGAAAGTGCCCCTGCTCGCCGCGGGCCCGGGCTTCCCCACGGGCAAGCAGGTCGAGGCGCCGGTGTACCTGCAGGACGTCATGCCCACCGCGCTGGAGCTGGCCGGCGCCCGCGCGCCCGCCCACGTGCAGTTCAAAAGCCTGCTGCCGCTCGTCCGCGGCGACCGCGCCAGGCAGTACGACGCGGTTTACGGCGCCTACATGAAGCTCCAGCGCATGGTGCGCGTGGGCGACCTGAAGCTCATCTGGTATCCGCAGCCCGGCGTCTTCTTGCTCTTCGACCTCAAGAAGGACCCGCACGAGCTGAACAATCTCGCCGGCGACTCGGCCCACGCGCAGACGCTCGCGACGCTGAAGCGCCGCCTCGCCGAGCTGATGCAGGCGATGAGCGACCCGCTGCCGCCCCCACCTTGAGCGCTGACCGTTCTCCAACTCCTAACCCCACAATTCCAACTCCTAAATCCCAACCCCCATGAACCGCCGATCATTTCTCCGTTCCCTCGCCTTCGCGGCCGCCGCCGCGGCCAGCCGCGCCGCCGCGCAAGACGCCGCCGCCCCGCTCGCGGGCCGCCGCCCGAACATCGTCTTCGTCATGACCGACGACCAGGGGCTCGGCGACATGGCCTGGACCGGCCACCCGCACATCCAGACCCCGAGCCTCGACGCGCTCCGCAAGCAGTCGCTTTGGTTCTCCGACTTCCAGGTGAGCCCGACCTGCGCGCCCACGCGCTGCTCGATCATGACGGGCCGCCACGAGTTTTACTCCGGCGTCACCCACACCATCTTCGAGCGCGAGCGCATGAGCCTCAAGGCCTTCACGCTGACGCAGGCGCTCAAGTCGGCAGGCTACGCCACCGGCATTTTCGGCAAGTGGCACCTCGGCGACGAGGACGCCTACCAGCCCGGCCGCCGCGGCTTCGACGAAGTCTTCATCCACGGCGCAGGCGGCATCGGGCAGACCTACGCAGGCTCCTGCGGGGACGCGCCGAACAACGACTACTTCAACCCCGTGATCCGCCACAACGGCACTTTCGAGCGAACCCAGGGGTTCTGCACCGACGTCTTTTTCGACCGCGCCCTCGCCTGGATCGACACCCGCCGCAAAGCCAGCGAGCCCTTCTTCTGCTATCTGACGCCCAACGCGCCTCACGGCCCTTACCGCGCGCCCGACACGTGGAAGAAGCGCTACGTCGACGCCGGGCTCAATGACGACACCGCCGGCTTCTGCGGCATGGTGGAGAACATCGACTGGAACGTCGGACGCTTGCTCGCCAAGCTCGACGAATGGGGCCTCTCCGAAAAGACACTGGTGATCTTCCTCGGCGATAACGGAACCTGTCAATCAAAGCTCTACGACGGCGGCATGCGCGGCGGCAAGGGCACGCCGTTTCAGGGCGGCACGCGCGTGGGCCTGCTCGCGCGCTGGAAAGGCACGCTGCCCGAAGGCGCGGAGTGCCCCGCGCTCACCGCCCACATCGACCTCTACCCGACCTTCTGCGCCCTCGCGGGCGCCACGCCGCCAGCCGACAAGAAGCTCGATGGCCGCCCGCTCTTGCCTTTGCTTCAGAACCCGAAAGCCGCGTGGGAGGACCGCACGCTCTTCACGCACGTCGGCCGCTGGAAACCGGGCACCGACCCCGACGAAGCCAAGTACAAGCAGTGCGCCGTCCGGACGGCTCGCTTCCGCTTCGACAATAACGGCCAGCTTTACGACCTCAAGGCGGACCCGAAGGAAACGACGAACGTCGCCGACAAGCATCCCGAAGAGGTCGCCCGCCTGCGCGCGGCCTATGACGCGTGGTGGGCCGACGTCCGCCCGTGCATGGAGAACGAAAGCCCGCAGAACGTCCCCGCGCAAAACCCATTCAAAACCGCCTACTGGCAGCAGTTCGGCCTCTGACCGCCCGACCAGCAATTCTAACGATGGCCAAGAAGCGCCTCACGGCGCCACTACAAACCTGAGAAAGCGAGGTCGTTGAAAACATGAGCATACGTGAGACGGCAAGTATCCTCTCGACTGTCAGGCAGGCGGGGCGGCTCGGGGCGGCGTGGGCGATCACAGTTGTGCTGGGCCCGCTCGGCGCGCTTGCCGACATCTTCTGGGACGGCGACAATCCCGCCGGCAACTTCTCCTACGCCAACAACTGGTACTACGACTCCACGCCCGCCTGGGGCTATGGCTCCGGAAGCCTGCACTTCGCCTACCGCAACAACGCCAGCCAGACCACCCTTTACCATGACCTCGGCTACTGGCCGCAGATCAACGACATCGTCTGGGACAGCACCTTCTCTGCGGGCCTGACCCTGAACAGCAGCGGCGGCGGTATCGATTTTAACCAGCGGATCGAGAACAACAGCTACCGGAGGCAGACCGTCAACTGCCCTCTCTCCGGCGGTAAGAACGGCGCGCCGCAGATCGAGCTGAACCCCGTGAACGGCGACCTCGAAATCAACCAGAACATCTACAACGACAATGGCAAAGAGTATCACGTCTGGGGCAACGACAACCGCTCGCTGACCCTCAATGCCGCGCTGAGCGGCGGCAACGCCACCAAGCTGCGCCTCCGGCGCGGCGACACGACCGTATTCCTGTCGGCGGCCCAGAACTGGGGGGACAGCACGCACGGGGTGGAGGTGCCGGCCGGGCAGTTCGTCGTGGGCTCCGGTGGCAGCCTGAAGGCCGGGATTCCCGTGCTCCTGGGCGGCGGCGGGACGTCCGCCAAGCTCCTGTTGTTGCCGCCCGCCGGTGGCACGACCTTCAGCCAGCCTGTTACGGTTAACGCCGGAGGGTCCGTCGTGATCGGCGGCCTCTACAACACGAACGGCACGCACACCTTCTCGGGCGACATCACGCTTAACGGCCCCGTCACGCTGTTCTCAGGCTTCGACCCCGCGACGATCAATTTTACGGGAGGTCTCGCCGGAAACGGCGACGTCACCGTCAACCAGAGCGGGTTTTCGGGACGCGTGGTCATCTCGGGGGACAACCCGTTAGGCGGCCACGTCGGCGGTACCGTCGTGACCGCCGGAACCCTGGTCGTCAACGGACGGATCGGAGCGCCGAGCAGCGTGCTGCAAGTCGCCAGCGGCGCCGCGCTGCGCGGCTTCGGCTACGTCTACCAGTCCGTCGCCGTGGCTGCCGGCGGTACGCTCGCGCCGGGCGACGCCGCGCTCGGCACTCTGAGCATCAGCAACACGCTGGCGCTCGCGGGCGAGGCGCATTTCCGCCTCTCAAAGAGCGGCGCGGCGCTCGCGAGCGACCGGGTCGGCGGCACCGCCAGCGTGGCGGCCGGCGGCGCGCTTGTCGTCACAGCCTCCGGCGACGCGCTCGCAGCCGGCGACGCCTTTTCGCTCTTCGACGTCGTGCCCGCAGGCGCCTTCGGCACGACCAACCTGCCCGCCCTCGGCCCGAATCTCGCCTGGCACACGACGGACAACTTCAGGACGCTCACGGTCCGCCGAAGCGTGCGCGGCACGCTGATCATGATGAACCCCGGGCCTTGACGCGGGGCAGAGGCCGGACGACTGCTCTGCCCACGACCGCCTATGTGCGTGGTGGCGCCGTCAGTCGCTTACCTGCTAACCTGCGACCGCCGCGGCTAGCGCACCGACAGCAGCGTCGCGCGGGTCATGTTCGGCGGCGTCACGCCTGAGAGAACCACGTCGTCCACGTACCAGCCGGCGCTGGCGGTCGAGCCGTTCGTGCCCAGCCGCCACCGGACGTAGAGGGTCTTGCCCGCATACGTGGCCGCGTCGGTGAGGTTGACGGTCACCTTCGCAAAGCCAACGCTTGAACCGGTCCACGCCCACCGGTCCTTCAGCGGGTTGACGTCGGACGGCTTGCCCAGGCTCGAGATGATGTCCGTGTAACCGCCCGCCGAGAACGCCGCTCCCGAGCCGGATGCGGTCACGTCGAACCAGGTGCCGCCGTTGTCCAGCGAGAACTCGAGCACGCCGCCATCCTTCAGAAGTTCGAAGTCGTAGTCGTGCCAGAACGAAAGCGTCAGGCCCGAACTCTGCGCAGGAATCGCAATCGCGGGCGAGACCGCGCACGTGTCCGACCGGGTCTCGGCCCCGGCCGAGAACAGCGACCGTGTCGGCGAGACGCTCTTGGCGGCCGAAAGCCCCCACTGGCTCGCGCCGACAATCGACTGGAACGCCCACCCCTTAGCCGCGATGGAGTTGGTCTCGAAATCCTCCGCGCGAATCGTCTTGACCACGCCCGCGCCCACGAGGAACGCGTTGTAGAACACCGCCCGCTGGCCGTCGGGGTTGGTGACGACGAGGTGCCACCAGCCGTTGGTCATGCCCGTCGTGTAGAGCCGCGACTTGAGCGTGTCGCCCAGAACCTCCACGTTCGCGCCCCTCACGTCCGGCGCGCCGGCGCGGCGCAGCCGCACGTCCGCCCCCAGCATGAAGCGGTCGCCGGCGAGCGTAAACAGGTTCGTGCCCGTGCCGGAGGCCGGCGCCGAGGCTGTCACAACCGGCGCGAGCGCGGCCGATGCGCCCGCCGCGCCGCTCAGGATCAGCGAGAAGGGCTGGCTGCCGTTGGCGAGCGTGCCCGCGAAGGTCACGTGCGCGGTGTAGGTGCCGGGTGCGCCGGGCGAACTGATTAGCACTTGCTCCACGTTGTCCGTCGTGTTCGAACCCGCGGTTGCGAGCGACGCGAACGTGTTTGTGGTCCAGTCGCCCACGAAGGGCATGACCCACGGCTGGTAGACCGCGCCCGCGGGGCCGGTCACGCGCAGGTCGAGGTTGTTGACCAGCCGTGGCGTGCGCGAGTCGTGCGCGGCGGTCGCGGCCCCCGCGGGATCCGTCCAGCAGAGCGTCGCGCGGATCGGGCTTGCCCCGTCCCACGTGAAGCTGAAACTGGCTGCCGTGCGCGTGGAGCTGACGAGCCTGTCCTCCACCACCCGCCGCGTTCCCGCGTTGGTGCTGTACGACCGCAATAGGTCGGCCGCGGCCTTGGCGTTGACCAACCCCCAGCCGAACCGATAGTCGGGGCCCGCGTTGCCCAGATCGTCGGCGGTGTGGATGAGTAGCGCCTTGAGCGTGCTGGCCCGCATGGTCTGGTTCGTGAACAGGATGCCGAAATAGTGAACCAGCAACTGCGCCGTCCCCGCCGCATTGGGGCTGGCCATGCTGGTGCCGCTGATAGTCCCGTATGCGGTATCCGAAGTCTTGTACGTTGAATACAGGCCTAAACCGTTCGCCACAAGGTCAGGCTTGATGCGCCCGTCGTCTGTCGGCCCCCAGGAGGAGTAGGATGCCATCGCGGCATAAGGCACGTAACGCACGCCGCCGCTCACGGCGTCGCTCACCGAGCCCACCGTCACGATGTTCTTGGCCAACGCGTGGTAGCTCATCGAATCATAGCCACCGCGGTAGACACCGTCACCCGGCGGATGGGCCGCGGGATCATACGCGACGGTGGCGCCTCCGACCGACACCAATTGGCCTGCGTACGGGTTCTCGTTTCGGTCGTTCCCCGCCGCCCAGAACACCAGATAGTACGGCAGGCTATAGGCCAGCGAATCCAGGGTTCGCGCGTTGGTCTCGTACTTGCCGAAATCATCCTCGACACCTGAGGCGTCCGCGCCCGTTCCGTTCCAGGTGTAGTACGGCGTCGCCGTGTATCCCCAGCCGGCGTATTGCCCGTAACTATGGTTGGAGATGTTGAGCTTGCCAGGCTCGACGGGATAAGAGGCCCCGCGCGCCGTCATCTCGGAGGTGTCGCTGTTCCAGTCGTAGCTGTCCACCCGCACGGAGGGCGCCATGCCTTTGGCCGAGCTGGAGACGCCAGCCGCGCAGACCGTGCCGACCACATGTGACGAGTGGTCAACCGTCGCGGACGATCCGTCCATCGTGGACACGCGGCTGCCAAACTCCTGATGCGTAGTGCGGGCCGAAGAGGCGTCCCACACGCCCACCACGCCCCCGCTGCCGTTCGCGTTGTAGGGGGCGACACGGATGAGGTTGGCGGCTGTCGAAATCGCGGCGTTGGCGTTGCAGGTGATGCGGTAGAGCGGCTGATCTCCCTCGAAGTCGGCCAGCTCGAAAGCGCCGCCGTTCGGCAAGTCGCCGCGCAGCGGCAGGCCAAGCCGGAGCGCCCTCGTTTTCGCAGCCTCACGGCGCGCGTTCTCGATCATGCGAATCTCGGCCACCACGCGCAGTCGGTTTGCGGGGTCACGCAGATCCCCGCTCCCCTCGATCACCGCTGCGAACCCGCGCCCGCCGTCAGTCCCGTCAGACCATGCGCAACAGTCTGTCCCGCAAATGAATAGCACATATGCGGCACCGAGCACATGTGCCCGGTACCCGCCTGGAACCCGCCGATTGTCTTCCCGGTGCTTCATGACAGCGCCATCCACCACACATACTAAGAGCAAGTCCTATGCCTTCCTCAGACCTCATGCCCGCAGAACGAGCAGCCACGCGGCCACGACCGCCAGCGACACCAGCGTCACGGGCACTCCGGACAGCGCGTGCTCGCGGAACGAGAGCTGCACGCCAAGCCCGCGCGCCTGCTCGATCACGATCAAGTTGGCGATGCTGCCGATCGTGATCAGGTTGCCCGCGAAGGTGCTGGCCAGCGCCAGCACGTACCACGCGTGTGCTGGGGCGCCGTCCAAAAACCGGACGAGCAGCATCACGGCGGGTACGTTGCTGACCAGGTTGCTCAGCGCGGCAGCCACGCCCGTCAGCGCGTACGGACTCGCAAGCGACACGTCGTGCTGCGCCATCCAGTCCAGGGCACGCGCCGGCAGCCCCGTCGTCTCGAAACCGGCGATCACCACGAACAGTCCGCAGAAGAGCAGGATCAGGCTCCAGTCGATCTGTCCCAGCAGCCTGCGCGCATCCATGCGGCGGCTGCACAGCAGCACGCCGCCCGCCACCAGCGCCACCGTCTCGCGCGGCACCGGGGTAAAGAAGAGAGCGACCACCGCCACCGCCACCAGCAGCCCTTTCCTCACCGGCCAGGGGGACTCCGGGTTCAGGGATCGGGGTTCAGGCTTCAGGCCTCCCGTCTCTCCGTTCAGCGTTGAGCGCTCCCCGAGACTCAGCCTTCCCCGGTACAGCCACAGCAGAATACCGTACGCCGCGGCCATCGACAGCAGCACCGGCACGGCGCACCACGCGAGGAACCCTCCGAAGTCCAGGCGGGCCACCTGACCGATCAGCATGTTCTGGGGATTGCCGATCAGGGTCGCGGCCGAACCGATGTTACTGGCGCAGGCGAGGCCGATGAGGAACGGCATCGGGTTGAGCCCCGCCCTCAGCACCGCCACCGTCAGCACAGGCGTGAACGCGAGGCACACGATGTCGTTCACGAGTACCGCGGAGAGTCCGCCGCTGACCAGCATGAGCAACAGAAGGAACCGTTTCGGGCGGGCCGTGAGCCCGGCCAGGGCGCCAGCGGCCTTCGCATAGAAGCCGCTCAGCCTCAGCTGCGCGGAGACCAGCATCAGGCCAAACAGCAGCAGGAGCGTCGGCGCGTCGATCGCCCCCATCGCCTGCGACAGCGGCAACACGCCCGCCGCCACCATGGCGATCGCCCCCAGCAGCGCGATGCCCGTGCGGTCCAGCGTCAAACCCGGCACGCCCCCCACCGCAATGCCGCAGTAGGTCACACCGAAGATCAGCGCGCACAGGATGTCCTTCATGGGCTAGTCTTCTGTCGTCAAGGTGAGCATAACGCCAGAGGAGTCGCCGTCCTTGGTCACGATGACCGCGACTTGGCGCTTTTCCTTCTTGTATGATCTGCTGCTCATCTCGCCCATGTCCACAGAGGTTTCCTGCGCCCATCCGAGCGCCTTCATTTCAGCGCCGTACGACTCCGCGATCTTGGCCACAGCCTGGTCGGCCTTCATCTGAACCATGACGCCCTGAGGGGTTTTCATGGCCATCTGAATCTTGCCGCCCTTAAGCACGAAGACGTCCTTCGGGAAATCCGCGGGCAGGGTGACGGACTCGCCGGAACTCAGCTCCATTTCCCCCTCAGCCGTCTTAACGGTCATTTTACCCTTGGATACATCGACTTTGGCGTCCTCCGCCCCGGAGTTCTTGAGGCTCTTCTCGATCAGCTTCTCCGTCACCGTTTTTTCAGCCTTGCCGCAGCCGGAAAGAACCAGCGCCGCGCTCACCAGAACCGACAGAAACAAGAAAGGTGCGTTTTTCATAGTGACTCCTGAATAGACAAGAACGCGCTTCCCTGTCAGCCAATATTCCCGATGAAACCAGCTTCAGTCGGCGTACTCGTTACCGCACTAGGGTGCCAAACTGAGAAGGAGGCGTCAAGGCGAAGTGCGTCTGGTCACGTCGCTCGCAAGCGCCCCACCCCGGTTCCGCTGCGGGGCAGCGAGCGGCGTGACCCGCGCGCGCCAGCAACACGCCTGCGATTCGTCCTTGAAAAGGGGCGCCCTGTTCCCGTATCTTATCGCGCATGAACGTTCTAGTAGTCGGCGGCGGCGGACGGGAGCACGCCATCGTCTGGAGGCTCGCACAAGACTCCTGCCGACCCACCCTCTTCTGCGCGCCCGGCAACGCCGGCACCGCCGCCCTCGCCCAGAACCTGCCCCTCGCGGCCGAGGACGTGCCCGGACTGCTGGCCTGGGCCCGGGCGCACCGCCCGGACCTCACCGTCGTGGGCCCCGAGGTGCCGCTCTGCCTCGGCCTGACCGACGCCTTCCAAGCCGAGGGCCTCCGCGTGTTCGGCCCCTGCCAGGCCGCGGCCCGCATGGAGGGCAGCAAGCTGTTTTCGAAGGAGATCATGAACGCCGCAGGCGTCCCGACGGCGCGCGCGGAGTCGTTCGACTGCGCCGACGCCGCCGTCGCTGCGCTTGACACCTTCTCCCTGCCGGTCGTGGTCAAGGCCGACGGGCTCGCCGCGGGCAAGGGCGTGATCATCGCCCAGACGCGCGACGAGGCAGTCGCCGCCGTGCGCTCGATGCTGGTGGACGCCGTCTTCGGCCAAGCCGGCGCAAACGTGCTGATCGAGGAGTTCCTCGAAGGCGAGGAGGCCTCGATCCTCGCTCTCGTCGACGGCGAGCGCGCCGTGATCCTGCCCTCGTCGCAGGACCACAAGCGCATCTTCGACAACGACGCCGGGCCGAACACCGGCGGCATGGGCGCCTACTCGCCCGCGCCGGTCGTCACCCCGGCGCTCCTGCCGATCATCCTGGAGACCGTCATCCTGCCGGTCGTGCGCGAACTCGCTCGGCGCGGCATCGTCTACAAGGGCGTGCTCTACGCAGGCCTCATGATCGGCCCGCGCGGGCTCAACGTGCTGGAGTTCAACGCGCGCTTCGGCGACCCCGAGACCGAAGCCGTGCTCCCGCGCCTGGCGGGCGACCTGATCCCCGCGCTCCAGGCCTGCATCGACGGCACGCTCAGCGACGCGCTGATCCAGGTGCGCCCCGAAGCGGCCGCCACCGTCGTCATGTCCGCTGGCGGCTATCCGGGCGCCTACATGAAGGGCACGCCCATCCACGGCCTCGCCGAGGCCGCGCAGGTGCCCGACGCCGTGGTCTTCCACGCGGGAACGGCCCTGAAAGACGGCCAGGTCGTCACTTCCGGCGGCCGCGTGCTCGCCGTGACAGCCCTTGGCACCACGCTGGAGGCGGCTGTCGGTCGCGCCTACGAGGCGGTCGCTAAAATCCGCTTCGACGGCGGGCACTACCGCACCGACATCGCCCACCGCGCCTTCAACCGCTAACCTGTGATTCTCGCACCCGCGAACCTCTGAACCTTGAACCTCCGAACCTTGAACCTCTGAACCGTGAACCTCTCAAACCAAGGAACAACCCTATGTCCACACCTCTGGTCGGTATCGTCATGGGCAGCGACTCGGACTGGCCCCTCGTGCAGAAAGCCGCCGACACGCTGAAGTCGTTCGGCGTCGCGTTCGAAGCGCGCGTGATCTCTGCGCACCGCACCCCGGACGTGGCCTTCGAATACGCAGGAGGCGCGGAGGCGCGCGGGCTGAAGGTGATCATCGCGGCCGCGGGCGGCGCGGCCCACCTCGGCGGCGTGCTGGCCGCGCACACGGTTTTGCCCGTCATCGGCATTCCCGTGGCCGGCGGCGCCCTAAACGGCCTCGACGCTCTCTACGCCACGCTGCAGATGCCCGCGGGCATCCCCGTGGCAACCGTCACGCTCGGCAGCGCGGGCCCGATCAACGCCGCGCTGCTGGCGGTGCAGATCCTCGGCACGGCAGACGCCGGGCTGCGCGCGAAGTTCCACGCGCACAAGGAAGACATGAAGAAAAAGGTCGCCGAGGGCGACGCCAAGGTCAACGCGTCGCTATAAGCTAACATCTGCGGGCGACACAGAGGTCGCCCCTCCACCTGACATAGCTTATTTGTCCCCTGTTTTGGAGGGTCGGGCTCCGTCCCGACCGCCTCTCCTCACAGCCCGGACAGCAGATCGCGAACCATGCGCTCGCGCGCCTCGATCGACTCGCACAGCCGGAACTGCACGCGGGCGCGGTTGAGGTTCTGCTCGGGGTGGCGGATCTTGAAGTAGACGCTGCCCGCGAGATAGTCCTGAAAGAAGCGCAGCCCTAGCTCAAACGTGATGAGGCGGATCGCGTCGTACAGGTACCTGCAGTCAGCCTCGGTCAGGAACGCCCGCGCGTGGGCCATGTAGCCCTTGCAGAACGCCGCGCACAGGTCGAGGTCGAACACCACCTTGCTGAGGTTCTGCTCGTCCTCGCCCGCGTGGTTGCAAATCGAGCGCAGGGCGTCTCCGAAGTCGTAATGGATCAGGCCTGGGCTCACGGTGTCGAGGTCAATCATCGCCGTGCCCTTGCCCGTGTAGTCGTCGATCATGATGTTGTTGACCTTGGGGTCGCCGTGCATCATCCGCAGCTTGATCTCGCCCGACTGGAGCGCCGTCTGGAGCTTCGAGGCGAACCCGCGGCGCTCCTCGATGAACATCGCCATGCGCCGCGCCTCCATGGACGCGTTCAAACGCTCCTTGGCCAGCGGCAAACCCGCAAGCGTCGCGTCGTACTTTTCCAGGTACTTCGGCGTGATGTGGAACCCCGGCAAGGGGTCGATCATGGACGCCGGGTCAAGATCCGACACCAGCCAGTGGAAATGGCCGAGCACCGCGCCGCACTCGGCCGCGTGCTCGGCGCCCTGCGCCTCGTCGAACGCCGTGGCCGACGCGATCTTCGTGATCACCCGCCACGTGTCCCCCGAGTCATCGACGAAGAAGTCCTTGGCGTCGCGGGTCTGGATAATCCGCGGCATCTGCCACACCCGGTCGCACGTATCCGCCTCCGCCTCCAGCTTGGGATGCACGTGCGCCGTCAGCTGGCGCAGGTTGTGCATGATCGCCTCGGGCTTCGGAAACACGTTCTTGTTCACCCGCTGAAGGATCACCTGCTCCTCGGCAAAGGTGTTTCGGAAGATCGCCAGAAACGTGTCGTTCACGTTCCCGTTTCCCGTCGGGTTGATCGTCACCAGACGCCCGGAGACTTTGAACGCCTGCATCAGCAAAGAAAGTTCCATGTCATCACCTCGCAGTAGCTACCACACTGGCCTATGTGCGCTATTCTCTTGCTTTGCCGTCTCCAGCGCAACCAAAAAGTCGAGCGAACAAACACCGCCGGGGGCGATTGAAACGTGTTGAAGTCGGCCGGCCTGAGGACGGTTGGCTGTCGCCGGACCTGCCACCCTGCGGCAGGTTGAGCGCCTCCCCGCCGCGCCGCAGAGGGCCCGCATCTCGCGCGCAAGCACTCACTCCGGCAGACGCTGGCCCACGCGCACGACGACAGGCCCCAGCAGCCCGGACGGCTGAAGCGCCGAATCGTTGCGCGGGCCTTTGATCGTCCACGTCTTGCGCTGGGCCTCGGGCAGCCCCTCGTCGTAGGCGAGCCGGTTGAACCACGTGCTGGTGACGTCCACCGCCAGACGGTTCACGCCTGGCCTGATCGCACGCGTGACGTCGACCCGGTAAGGCTGAGACCAGACCGTGCCGAGCGACTCTCCGTTCAGGCGCACGCGCGCAACCATCTCGACGCAGCCCAAGTCCAGCTCGAAACATAGGTTGCTCTCCACGGCGTCAACCGCGAACTCCGTCGCATACGCGGCCGTGCCGGAGAAGGCGCGCGCCTCGGGCGCGACATCCAGCTCTGACCACGGCTTCAGCGTGTCCAAGCGGACAGCGTCGGGCGCGCCCCAGCCTTTCGGGAAAAACAGCGTCCACGGCTCCGCGAGGGGTATGGCGCGGGGCGCGCGGGCGTCGAAGGCCCGCACGCTTCCGTCTGAGCGCGTGACCGCATAGCGCCCCGGCTCCCACGCCACGAGCGTCCCCTCCTTATCGGCGACCTCGCACACCGTCGGCGCGGCCACCGCAGCCGCGCCGAGCGCCAGCGGCTCCCCCTCCCACGCCTCGCGCGTCTGCTCGCGCCCGCCCGGCAGGCGCAGCGTGACGCTGAGACGCTTGCGCGTAGCCAGCGCGGGGTCGCCTTCAGCCCACCCGTTCGAGGCCCGCACCGAGGCCTCGCCGCGTGCCAGCGCCGCCTGCACGAGGCGCGTCACGTCTTTCCAGCGCCCCTCAGCCTTCAAGTCGCCGTAGCGGGCCACGAGCACCTGCGGCACCTCAGCAACCGCGCGCGCGCCGTCGGCGCCCAGCACGGCGCGCCCGTCCCGCTCCACGCGCACGATCGCCGCGGCGGGCTTTGCCGCCTTTCTGAACACCACGAAGCACGCGCCCGCTGGCGGCACGTCGAGCGCGACCACGCTCCGGACGCCATCGCGCCGCACCGCCCCCGCCGCCTTGGCCGCGCCCGTCAGCGGATCCCAGACCTCCACGTCGCCGACGCTGCGGAAGCTGAGCGCCCCGCGGAACCCGCGCGCCGCAGGAGCGGCCACGAAGTACCAGTCGGCGCCCTCCGTCTGGCGGTGCTGCCACAGCACGCCCTCGCCCACGAGGTCGGGCTCGATGAGCGACCCCGCGAGCGCGTCATCCAGAGACACGCCCGACACCACGCAGCCTCTGCCCACGCGCCGTACGCCGCGGGCGGCTCCCTCGCCCCACAGCTCACGCACGGCCTCGCCGAAACGCCGCTCGGACAGCACGCCGCCGCTCAGCGTCGCGAGCCCGCGCGGAGGCTCGCCCACCACCGTCGCGCCCCGGCGCACCAGCTCGACGATCTTCTCGAGCGTCTCCGGCAGCATCCTCCCGCCGTCGCGCAGCCACAGCACACGGTAACTCAGGCCCTCGGGCGTCACAAGCTTGCCGCCGCGAACTGAGAGCCGGCTGAGCAGGATGTCGGGGTTGCAGTAGTCGTACTTGAAGCCCGCC
This sequence comes from uncultured Lentisphaeraceae bacterium, assembly GCA_964386865.1. Lineage (GTDB taxonomy): Bacteria > Verrucomicrobiota > Kiritimatiellia > RFP12 > UBA1067 > CAYLUN01. The sequence goes on from CAYLUN010000023.1 coordinate 51,152, forward strand.
GGGAAGGGCGCCTCCTGCGGCGGCTTGTGACCGACCTCGTCGCCCAGATACCAGAGCACGTCCGAGACCGGCCGCCCGCGCTCGAGCAGGTAGCAGCAGCGCGACAGGTAGCCGGCGAACTCGGGCATGTGCCTCCACCAGGTCTGGCCGCGCAGGAACGGCGTGCCGATCCCCGAGCCGAACGAGGTGCCCGGCGGCAGAAAGTCCGTGCGCGGGTTGTGCGTGTAGGTGTGGAAGACCAGGTGCGTGACGCCCTCGGCGAAGTGGATGTTCGCGACGTCCTTCAGCATCTCCAGCCGCTCGTTCCACGTGAGCGCGAACGACGTGAAGGCTTCGGCCGCCACGCGCGGCTTGCCGTAGAGCCGCGCCGCCGACGCGCAGGGCTTGATCGGCTTGAAGTCCAGGCAGCCGACATAGCCTTCCGACCGCGGCTGCCAGAACTCGCACATCGGCACGTCCGCGTGCTTGTAGTACTCGAGGATGTCAGCCGGGAAGACGTCGCCCGACGCGGTTTCAAACGAGATCGCCAGCCCGCGCGCGTGCCCCAGCGCCGCCAGGCGCCCGAAGAAGTTCTCCACCAGTAGGTCGTTCACCGTCGCCCGCCAGTCGCGCAGGAACCGCGCGGTCGTCTCGGGGTCGCCCACCACGTAGCCCGTCAGGGCGGGCATCCACGCGGACAGCGCGTAGCCGCGCAGCCGGCGGAACTGCGCGTCCATGCCCGGCGTCCAGGTCTGCGTCTCACACTCCCAGCTGTCGAGCAGCATGCCGCGCAGGAGCCACTTGCCGACAGGCCCCGTCTTGCCCGAGAGCCTCCCGATGTAGCCTGCGAAATGCGCCTCTGCGCCGGCCGGCGAAAGCTTGTCGCACTCCCAGCCCGTCGCCTCGGCTGGCGCCGGCCCGTTCTTCTTGCCGGTGTTTACGTGCCCCACGCGCAGCACGGTCCACTGGCCTGCCGGCGCCTCCCAGCGGAGCTGCCCCAGCGCATCCATCTTGCCACTCACATCGACGATGCGCGCGGGGTCGAGCCACGCCGCCTTGTCCTGCTGCGCCGGTGCAGAGACGTCGAGCGCGCGCAACGTCCACGCGGCCTCCGACTCCCAGTTGTGCTTCCGCGCCCCGGAGAAGAGCTGCAGCGACGTCAGCGACAAGGCGTGCTCGTGGCCGATGGTGATGCGGTAGACTTTCGACGACGTCTCCGCGCACGCCAGCGAAATCGGCTGGTGGTCTTGCCAGTTGCTCGGCGGCATCTTCACCCGCGCGGCCTCGCGCACGCCGTCCGGCCCCACAGCCTGCACGGTCACCGTCACGCCGGGGTCGTAGCACCACGCGTGGTTGAAGGCCTGAACGGACGATAAGCGAACCGTGCGAAGCGTCACCGCCTCCGGAAAGGTGGCCTCCACCCAGGCGGGCTCCGGGCCTGGCTCAAGCGTGATTTTCGCGCCCGTCTCGTCGCCCAGGCATCTCGCCCACGGCTGGCCTTCGCGGTTGCTGCGAACCGCCGCCGGCACGAGCGGCTTGCCCGTGTCGCCCGCGGGCGTCGGGAACGCGAGCACCGCCACCTCGCGGTAGTCGCGCCACGCCTCCTTGCTCGGCTGCGGCTGCGGCAGCGAGACCGCCACCGTCTGCCCGCCCGCTACATCCGTGCGGCTCCACGCGAGGTGGCGCATCGCGTTGCTCGGCGCGATCCACGGCCCGCCCGACATGGCCCAGCCGGGGCAGTTCTGCATCGTGAAGCGCAGCCCGAGCCGGCGGCACTCCTCCGCCGCGTGGCGAACCGCGCCGTCCCACGCTTCGCTCAGGCACCTAATCTGCGGCTCCACCCCTGGCCACGGACCGCCGAACTGGCCATGGAAAAGCTGCACGCCCGAAATCCCAGCCTCCTTGATCGCCTCCAGGTCGGCCGTGATTCCCGCCGCCGCGACGTTCCCGCCGATAAAGTGGAACCAGGTCTCGGGGTGATACACGGGCGGCGGCATCCGAAAGGCTTCCGCGTCTTGCTCGCCGAACGCACGCCCCAGCTCCCGCGCCGAAGGAACCGCGTCAGGGGCGCACACGCCTTCCGAGGCGGCCATTCCGCACAGCACCACGGCAAAACAAACGAGGCCAACCCTTGCCACATCCTGACTCGCCATACCGCCACTCCTTCACGTATGTGCCACTCACAGTCCCGCACAGGCAGAGACAAGCGACCTCGCATCCATGTCGCTCGTCCCATGGCCCCCCTCGCACGCCCGGCTACTTCAGCCGCCACTTCGTCGCCATCAGGCAGGTCAGCTCGCCCTTGCTCTCGGCCTGATAGTAGACCGTCAGGATCGAGCCGTCCGGCAGCTCGGCCGAAGCGGGGTAGCCCAGATCCCCGTCGAAATGCCCAGCCAGCTTGATCTCGTTCTGCACGTCCCACGTCCGCCCGTGATCGTCGCTGACACACGCATATTCGCCGAACGCGTCGAACCGCCGGCCATACACGGAGACCAGCTTGCCGTTCCGCAGCCGGATCAGGTGCGGCGGCAGCCCGGCCAACGGCGTCTTCGCCATCACGCTCCAGGTCTTGCCTCCATCGGCGCTCTCCGACTGCCGCATGCAGCGGTCCGCGCCATGGTAGCGGATCTGCGCGACGAGCCGACCGTCGTCCGTCTCCACCACGTGCGGCTCATGGAACATATGCGGCTTCTGCTCCTCCGGGAGCGCCGGAATCTCGGAAATCGACCGCCAGCTCGCGCCGCCGTCGCGCGACTCCTCGACCGAGATGACGCACAGCTTTTCCTTGAAATAGCGCCCCACGTACAGGAGGCGCCCGTCTTTCAGCAGGATCGGCCCGTGCGGCGTGGAGCCGAGCGTGCGGGCCGGTTTCGCCCACGTCTTGCCCCCGTCCCCTGAGCGCGCGGTGAAGAACCCCAGCCCCTCCTCTTTCGCCGACGCCGGCAGCTTCTCATCGTGCAGCCACCAATAGAACTGCGGGCTTCCCGGCTTGAGTTTGCTGCGATCCCGAATCTGCGCCTCATACGCGAGCGAGGTGAACCACGCCAGCACAAGGTCACCGTTCGGCAGCTCGATGACTCCCGCATCACGGTCATCCAGCTGCGTGTTGCAGGCCGTTCGCGCGCCAGACCAGGTCTCTCCCTGATCCGCACTCCGCACCAGCTGAACCTTGCCGAACGGGCACACGTGTGCGTCGCGGTCGCCCGAGAAGACCGCCACCAGTTCGCCGCTCTTCCGCGCGCAGACCGTCGGCCAGCCGATGTAGCGCCCCGGTTGTTTGCAGATCGCCTTCGTCCACACGATCTCCGCCCGCTTCTGCTGCGCAGGCGCGCCGTGGATATCCGTAGGCGTCTCCTGCCCCAAAGCCGCCAGACACGCCATCGCCACCACCGCTCCGCCGATCTGCCTGCTGATCATCGCCACCCCCTTTAGTTCCGTTGACTGCGCGAACGCACAGCACACCCCTGCGGCAGCGACGCCACCCCGCCGGCGCCCGCGCAGACGGCTCGCGGAGCCGTCCCTGCCGTCACACGCTACGCGCCGCTCACCGCCACGCGCGATTCTGCGCGATGAGCGCCTTGAGCGCCGCCACCGAGGCGGCAGAGCGCTGCCCGTCCGGCGCCGTGTTCAAACAGTAGTCGGTCAGCCGCGCCACGCTCGACACCGCGACGTGCATCCGCGTGTCAGAGGAGGCGTAGTAGATGTACACCGTGCCGTCGCCGTCCGCGATCCAGCCGTTCGCGAAAAGCACGTTGGATACGTCGCCGACCCGCTCGGCACCCTGCGGCGCCATGAAGTAGCCGGCGGGCTCCGCGATCAGCCGCCACGGCTCGTCGAGCGCAGTCATGTAGAGGTACATCACGTAGCGCAGGCCCGCCGCGCAGCCCCGCACGCCGTGCGCGAGGTGGAGCCACCCCTTGTCCGTCTTGATGGGGTGCGGACCCTCGCCGTTCTTGAGCTCCTTGACCGTGTGATACCGCCGCTCGTTAATGATCGTCTCGGCGCCGATCTCCGCGCGCGTCATGTCGTCCACCAGCGCCCAGCCAATGCCGCCGCCCGAACCGGCGTCGATGAAGCCGTCCTGCGGGCGCGTGTAGAGGGCGTACTTGCCCCCGACGAACTCGGGGTGCAGCACGACGTTGCGCTGCTGGCTCTTGGATAGGAGGTCCGGCAGCCGCTCCCAGCGCATGAGGTCTTTCGTCCGCGCGATCCCAGCCGCCGCCACGGCCGAGGAGAGGTCGCCGGGAGCCGCCTTCGGGTCTTTGCGCTCGGAACAGAACAACCCGTAGATCCAGCCGTCCTCGTGACGCGTGAGCCGGATGTCGTAAACGTTCGTGTCGGGGTCGCCGGTCTCGGGCATCGTAACCGGCTCGTCCCAGAAGCGAAAGTTGTCCACGCCGTTCGGGCTTTCGGCGATCGCAAAGAACGACTTGCGGTCCGCGCCCTCGACGCGCGCCGCGAGCAGGTACTTGCCGTTCCACTTGATCGCCCCCGCGTTGAACACGCCGTTGATGCCGAAGCGCTCCTGCAGAAACGGGTTCGTCTGGGGGCTCAGGTCATAGCGCCAGAAGAGCGGAACGTGCTCCGCCGTGAGCACCGGGTGCGCGTACCGCACGTACACGCCGTTTCCGGGCAGAACCGGCTGGTTCTGCCGCGCCAGCAACGCCTCGTGCTCGGTCTGCAACACGTCCAGTCTCAGGTCGAATGACATGGGGTACTCCTTTACTCCCGCTCGAAATCCGCTCGGCACGCGCGCCACCAGTACCGCTTGAGGAACGCGCCGCTCACGACCAGAATCAGCAGCGCGGCTAGCGCGGGCGCGGGCCGCAGCAGGACCAGGTAGAGCGGGATGATCATCAGGCACGTTTGCGCCACAACGCCGACCGCGGTGTTCGCCATGTCCCTGGCGAACGAGGAGCGGTTCACGAAGGCCGGGTCGGCCGCCACGACCGCACGGTGCACGGGCGCCCAGAAACCCCACGGGCGCGTCCGCGCGTAGAAGCGACGGAGCGTGGCGTCGTCTGTCGGCGGCGCCGCATAGGTGCCTGCCACGCACCCGGCCAGCGAGATCAGCGCGATCAGGGGGAAGTAGTAGAGGTCCAAGAAATGGAAGACGCGCGGGAAGATCATGGCCGGCACGAGGCCAGCCACCATGCCCCAGAAGTAGCCGCAGCCGTTGAAGCGCCACCAGAACCACTTGAGCAGGTTCGCGGCGAGGTAGCTGCCGAACAGCCCCGACACGATCCACTGGAGCACGCTGTTCACGTCCTTGGCAAAGACCCCGCAGACGATGCTCACAACCACCACCGCCACGCCCGTTGCGTAGGATATCCGCGCGACCTGACGGCTGCTGGCCCCGGGGTTCACGTACTTCAGGTAGAGATCGTTGACCAGATAGGCCTGCGCCGCGTTGAGGGTGCCCGCGAAGGTGCCGATGAAGGCCGCCAGCAGGCCCGCCAGCAGGACGCCCGTCAGGCCCGCAGGCACGAACTGGCTGATCGCCGACGGCAGGATCTGCTCGAAATCGATGCGCCCCGCCGCGCTCAGATTCAGTCGCTCGTAGTAGAGCAGGCCGAGCACGGCAAAGCCTCCGATCATCAGGTACCGCACCGGCAGCAGGATGATCGACACCACGCCGCTCATCAGCGCGGCCTCCTTCGGCGAGCGCGTGGAGAGTATCTTCTGCATGTCGTAGCTCGGCGCGGGCCCCGCCAGGCTGGAGAGTATGCCCTTGAAAACCATCATCATGAAAAACGCGCCGAACACCGAGAACCCGTCCTCGCGGATCTTGTCGTTCACCTCGGGAATCACGCGCGACCAGTCAAGGTTCAGGTGCCAACCGAAGAACGGCGACATCCACCCGTCCGGCACGGGCAGCGACTGGCCGCTTAGCGCCACCATGGCGATGACGGCGATGATGACCGAGGCCACGGCCATGATGAGGTATTGGATCACGTCCGCCCAGACGATGCTGGCCATGCCCCCCAGAATCGAGTAGAAAACCGAGAAGAGCGTGAAGGCGATCCCGTACACGTGTGGCACGTAAGCGTCCGGAACGTGGAGCGGCACGAACGGCGCCACCTCGCTCCACGGCACAAAGATCTGGATGAACTTGCCGAGCCCGACGAAGCCGTAGGCGAGGAAGCCGAGGCAGTTGACCAGCGCGAACACGACGATGACGGTGTGGGCCAGCGTCGCCCCGCGCCCGGCGCCGAAGCGGAACGTGATCCACTCCGCGCCCGTCGTGCAGCCCGAGCGCCGCAGCCACGCGGCCATAAAGACCATCAAAAAGATCTGGTTGAAGCAGGGCCACAGCCACGGGATCCACACGCTCTTCATCCCGTACACGAAGGCCAGCGTCACCATCCACATCGTGCCGGAGATGTCGAACATGCCGGAGGCGTTCGAGAGCCCCAGCAGATACCACGGCAGCGCTTTGCCGCCCAACAGGTAGGCGTCCTTGCTGGCCGCCGCGCGCCGCCGCGCGACCACCCCCACCGCGACCAACGAACCCAGGTAGAGCCCCACCGCCCACAGATCGATCGATTTCAGCATGACGCAAGCCCCGCTCAATCCACGTTCACTGGGCCTACTGTAGCAAAACAGGCGGGGGCGCGACAGCCAGGAATGCGAGCCGATGAGCGGCCGTTTTCGCGTCTACATGATGAGGACGCGCGCTTTCCCACGCCAAGCCCAAGCCCGCTCAGGAGCCAAGCTCAAAAGACGCTTCCATTGCGCGCGTGGGCGCGCTCACCTCATCATCAGGCCGCCGGTCAGGTCGAGCGTGGTGCCGGTCATGTAGCTGGCCACGTCCGACGCCAAGAAGACGACGACGTTGGCGATCTCTTCGGGCTGCGCGATCCGGCACAGCGGAATTCTCGCCAGATACTGCTCCTTGCGCTCTTCCCAGATCTTGGCGATCATCTCGGTCATGACCATGCCGGGCGCAACCGCGTTGACGTTGATGCCCTCCTTGGCGGTCTCGCGCGCGATGGCGCGGGTCATCGACACCACGGCGCCTTTGCTCGAATCATACGGCAGGTGGCCCGACGTCGAGCCCAGGAACGCGGCCTGCGAGGCGATGTTCACGATCTTGCCCGTCGCCTGGCGCGCGCGCAGCCGCTTAACCAGTTCGCGGCAGGCGACGAAGCACCCCGTCACGTTGACCTGAAACGTGTAGTTCCACTCCTCGACCGTATAGGCGTCCAGCGGCCCCTTCGGACAATACGCCGCGTTGTTCACGAGAATATCGACCCGCCCCAATTGAGACTCGACGGCGTCAAACATAGCCACGATCTGCGCCTCGTGCGCCAGATCGGCGGGCACGGCTATCGCGCGCGCCCCGTACCGCTTCTCGATCTCCCGGACGACCGCGTTCGCGTCATTGACGAAGTCGAGCCCCTTGGCCTCGTTCTTCAGATAGTTGATGACGACGCACGCGCCCTCTGCGGCAAACGCGAAGGCGATGGCTTTGCCGACGCCGCTTGACGACCCCGTAACGACCACGACTTTGTCTTTCAGCTTCAAATCCATGACGTAAGATCCTATTAGTCTATGCAGGTTAAGCGAACGGTTAATTGACAAGATTACCTGACTAACATGACGGGCATTACAGCCTATCAATCATGTTAACCATGTAATCGTGTCCTCTTCTTTCGGGCTTGCCCTACGGCTTCAGCACCACGCGCAGCGCTTCGCCCGACTCCATCAGCGCGATCGCGTCTTTGAACGATTCGAACGGCAGGACGTGCGTCACCAGCCGGCTGGCCGGGAACGAGCCCGCCGCAAGAAGCGACACCGCGCGCTCAACATGCGCCGGCGTGGAGTCGCTCGTGCCCACCACGCGCAGCTCGCCGTAGTGAATGGGCCGGCTGTCCACGGTCAGCAGGCTCTTGCCGGCCGGCAGCGAAGCGAAGAGGCACACGCAGCCGCGCTTGCGCACGAGGCTGACCGCCTGCTCCTGCGGCAGCGCCGCGGGCGCGGCGACGATCACCACATCTGCGCCGATGCCGCCGGTCTCGCTTTTCACGATGGCTGCAAGGTCTTCCGTGGCGGGATTCACGAGGCGGTCGAAGCCGAACGCCTCGCACGGGGCCAGGCGCGCGGGGTTGATCTCCGACAGAATCACCTTTGCCGCCCCAAACTCACGGGCCACCACCGCGTTCAGGATGCCCATCGGCCCCGCGCCCATCACGAGCACGGTGTCTCCCTTTTGGACGCCGCTGTTCTCGCATGAGTTGACCGCACAGCTCACCGGCTCGGCTAGCGCCGCGTGGACGGGGTTGACGGCCGAGGGCACGCTGACCACGTGTCCGCCGCGCACGGCCAGCTCCGGAATCGCGACGTATTCGGCCATGCCGCCGTCGTACCCGAAGCCCATGGGCCGGATGTTGGCGCACAGGTTGCGCCAGCCGCGCTGGCAGTAGGCGCACTCGCCGCAGGCGACCGAGGTCGCCATCACCACGCGCCCGCCCGGCGCATAGCCCGCGCCGGCGCGGCTCTCGACGATCACGCCCGCGAACTCATGACCCATCACGATCGGCGGACGCATGCGCGGGTTGCCCGACTTGTACGCCTTCATGTCCGAGCCGCACACCGCGCACGCGTCAACCCGAACCAGCAGCTCGCCCGCGCCGCACGTGGGCGCCGCGACCTGCTCCACCCGCACGTCCATCGGCCCGTGATACACAACCGCGCGCATCAGTACCCGCCCTCCGCCGGCGCGCCGTCGAGGATTTTGTCGGCCGAGCCGACCCCTAGCCGCTGCACGCCCATCTTGAGAAACATCACCGCGCGGTCCCAGTCGCGGATGCCGCCGGACGGCTTGACCTTCGCCCGCCCCGCGCAGGTCTTAAGCATGACTTCGACCTGCTCGGCCGTCGCGCCATCGCCGTTGAAACCCGTGGAGGTCTTGACGAAGTCGGCGCCCGCCGCGATCGACAGCTCGCAGGCCTTCGCCACTTGTTCCAGCGTCAGCAGGCAGGACTCCTGGATCACCTTGACCAGCACGCCCTTGGGCTTGGCCACAGCCACGACGGCCGCAATGTCGCGCGCGACGTGCTCGTAGTCGCCCGAAAGGAACTTGCCGATGTTCATCACCATGTCCAGCTCGTTCGCGCCGTCTTCAATGGCCAGCTGGGCCTCGAGCGCCTTCACCTCAGGCCGGCTCGCGCCGTGGGGGAAGCCGACCACCACCGCGACGGTCGTGCCCGAGCCCTTCACCAGGCGAGCGGCCAGCGCCGCGTCGGTGGGGCGCACGCACAGGTCGCCAACGCCTCTGGCCACGCACATCGCCGCGTTCTTGCGGATATCGTCGTCTGTCATCGCGGGCTTCAGCACCGCGTGATCCATCGCCTTAGCGACCTGCTCTTTCGTAAACGTGCTCATGCTCAATCTCTCCGTAAGGGTTACATCAAACGCCCGCCCGAAATGTTAATCGACTGCCCCGTCAGGTAGTTGGCGGCGGAGGAGCAGAGGTAGACCGTCGTGCCCACCACATCCTCGATGTCGGCCAGGCGGCCCAGCGGAATCTTGGCGGTGAAGCGCTTCACCACGTCCGCGCGATCCTGCTTGAGGTTCTCGATGTAGTTCGAGGACATGAACGTCCACACGCCGGTGTTGTCCGTGACGCCGGGGCAGACGCAGTTCACGTTGATGTTGTCCTTGGCGAACTCATGCGCCAGCGCCTGCGTAAAGGTGATGACCGCGCCTTTTGCCGCGCTGTAGTGGCTCAGCAGGGCCGAGCCCATCTTGCCCGACTGCGACGAGAAATTCACGATCTTGCCGAACTTGGCGGCCTTCATGAAGGGCACCACGTGCTTGATGAAAAAGAAGGTTCCCTTGCAGTTCACCGCGAACACGAAGTCCCACTCTTTCTCCGTGATCTGCTCGACCGGGTTCTGCCCGGCGACGCCCGCGACGTTCACAAGAATGTCGATCACGTTGCCGAAGCGCGCCGCCGCGCCGTCCACGACCGCCTTCACCTGCGCCTCGTTCGTCACGTCGGCGGCGAGGCCGGCCGCGTCGTAGCCGGCGGCCCCGAGCTCCTTCACCGTGGCGTCCACCATCTCCTGCTTGAGGTCCGTGATGAACACGCGCGCGCCGCACTGGGCGAGCCCCTGGGCGATGCTCTTTCCGATCGCCCCTGTCGCGCCGGTCACCAGCGCGGTCTTGCCCTTGAAATCCAAAAAGTTCTGCATGAAGTGTCTCCGTCCTGATCTGCCAAAAAAACGACATGATTACACGATTAACATGATGAAAGTCGCCGCAGAAGCAGCGCATCCCAAAATCATGTGAATCGTGTAATCATGTCTATGCTAACACGCACCTTGAATAACGAACCTTACCAGAACTTCCAGAACGGCTTGTCGTTCAGGTTGATCACGCTCAGCGTGTGCATCGGGTCGTTCTTCGTGTTCTTGAGGCCGGGGAAGGTCATGTCGAAGTTCACGACGACGAGCTTGTCTCCCCAGACCATGGGCTCGCAGGGCTGATCGAGCAGTCCGTCCTTGCCGCAGGTGTCGTCGTTCATCCACATCGTGCCGAGCTTCGCGGCTTTGATGTCCCAGTAGAGGATCGCGTTGCGCTCGGAGTCTGCGATGAACACCCAGTCTTTCGCCGGATAGTAGCAGACGCCGTCGACGCACGGAAGCTGCTTCACATCATTGAGCAGCGTCGCCGGCTTCTCGTACGAGCCGTCTTTCTTCAGCTTGAGCACGTAGAAGTGTCCGTCGCCGAAGTTACCGGTGTAGATGTTGCCGTCCTTGTCGAAGCACATGCCGTCCGTCGCGGCGATGTCGTTGCGGTGGTTCGGCGTCGTCGAGGTGATGCCGATGCAATACGGGTCGTTTGCGGCCTGATCCTTCGGCAGCAGACGAGCCGGGCCGTCTTTGAAGGCGCTGAACGGCACGCGGTAGACGCCGCCCTGGTTCTTGCCCTCGATGTCGAAAAAGGTGTCGGTGAAGTAGACCGCGTTGCCGCGGATGCGGAGCGCGTTCGCCAGCTTGGCGCTCTCGACCACCGGCTCCATCCGCACCGGCTCGCCGGCCTTGTTGATCACCACGCGAATGACGCGGGACTTGTAGGTCTTGTCGAAGAAATACTGGTTGTCGCAGTAGTAGAGGTTGCCGTCCTCGTCGAACTCCATGCCCATGGGCGCGCCGCGCTTGGTGTCCGGGTGCAGCAGGCCCGCCACGAAGACCGACCAGCGGCCGGTTTTCTTGCACATCTTCATGATCGTGCCGGCGTACGACTGGTCCACGAAATTCGGCGCGGCACAGAAGATGTTGCCGTCCTTGTCCTGCGCGAGGCCGTCGGGCACGTTCACGTGGTCCCCGAACTGCTTGAACAGCGCCGGCCGAAACTTCTGATCCAGCCCAGCCGCCACATCCGCGGCCACCACGCGACAGGCCACCGTCACGGCGACACCCGCCAACACCCACATGCTCGACTTGCTCATCGCATTCCCCTTTCGTTCGCTGAAGGGCGGGCCTTGCACGGCCTTAAGCCCCGCTATCCGCGACGCGTCTGACGCCCACACGCCATGCGCCCGAATGTTCGAGATACCGTACCACAATCGGCCGCGGCTGACAATTCGGCTTTTGCAAATATTTTCGACTTGCTTTCGAACCGCTTCCGATTTACTTTCATACCCATCGAACCACCGAAACCAGCATGAGGCCCTTATGAGCAAGGCGCGCGAACGCAAACAGCGCATTTTGGAACTGCTGATGGAGTCGCCAGCCCTCTCCGTCTCCGAGCTCGGCTCAGCGTTCCACGTTTCGGACGTCACGATCCGCAACGACCTGAACGACCTGGCCGCCCAAGGCCTGCTGGTGCGCCAGCACGGCGGCGGGCTGCCGGCCCTCCACGCCAACATCGTCGAGCGGCAGCGCACCCGCATCGACGAGAAGTGCCGCATCTCCCGGGCCGCGGCGGAGCTGATCGCCGACTCGGACGACATCATGATCACCGCCGGCACCACGACCTCGCTGATCCCCCGCTTCCTGCTCGGCCGGCAGGGCGTGAACATCGTCACCAACTCGACGCTCCTGCTGCCCTACGTACGCAACAACCCCGGCCTGCACGTGACCCTGACCGGCGGCGAGTTCCGCCCGGCGCTGGAGGCCATGACCGGCCCCGCCACCATCCGCGAACTGCAGCAGTTCCACGTCGGCAAGGCCTTCCTCGGCTCCGACGGGCTGACCTCCGAGAAGGGCATCACGGCCGACAGCGCGGAAATCGCCGAGGTCTGCCGCCTGATGTCCGAGCAGGCCCGCCAGACCATCGTGCTCGCGGACTCCACCAAGCTGGGCCGCGCGGGCTTTGCCCACATCATGCCGGCCGCACGCATCGACATCCTGATCACCGATGCCGGCGCGCCCGCCGCCGAAGTCGCCCGCCTCCGCAAAAAGGGCGTGACTGTTCGGCTCGTTTGACAAACACTGAGGCACACTGATCGCGCTGCAGTAACACCCATGCAACTATACGAACCCAAGACCCTGACGCTTTCCGCGCTCGTGCTGTGCGTCGCAGGCACAGGCGCCGCAGCGACGGGGGCCTACTGGACGTTCGACGGCGCGGAGAAGCCGCCCTGCGCCGTGACCTCGCTGGTTAGCGCGGCGGGCTCCGCCGACATGACGGCTCGTCGCGCGGCCGGCTCGCCGGCCTTCAGCGCCGATGTCATGCCGTCGCCGACCCGCCAGATCGCGCACGGGAGCGGCGGCGCGGTCGTCAATGCGGACAACCGGTCTTCGGCGTTTTTCGATGGGCAGTCGCGGCTTGTCGCGCCCGGCGCGTTCCGGCCGACCTCCTTCACCGTCGAGGCGTTCATCAAAGTCAACGCGCACCACGACTACCCGCTGATCCTCGGCCAGGTCCGCGACCGTGCCAAGAACTCGGCCACGTGGTCGCTGTCGGTCAGCGGCAGGAAGATCCGCACGCGCTTCGACAGCTATCCGGAAAGCAGCCCATGGCCACCCGCGGCGGGCATGAACCAGACATTCAGCACCGGGGTGGACGTCGAGGACGGCAAGTGGCACCACGTAGCCTTCACCTACGCGGACCAGCGCGTCCGGATGTACGTGGACTACGCGCCGTGCGGCGGCGGCCGCACCGCCTTCCCGCTCGTGTTCACCGACGGCGAGATCTGCATCGGGGATGGCGCGGGCGAGGGCCCGTTCAACGGGTGGATCGACGAGGTGCGCCTGACGCCGGAGGTGCTGGAGCCGGACGCCTTTCTCCGCGCGATGCCGTGGGGCGAGCTGACCACGCGCGAGTGGCTGCTGCAGCGCGGAACGAACGCGGTCGCGGCCGCGTGGGACGAGTGGGTGCGGACGGAGCGCATCCTGCGACGGCAGCTGGCGGAGTCGCAGCCCGCGGCGGCGGAGCGCCGCACGCGGCTGAGCGCGCTCAAGAAGCGGCTGGACGAGGTGACGGCGCGAACCGGCGGCGGCCTCTTCCTCGACATCCGCGCCTTGAAGCGCGAGTGCCTGCTGGGCGACGCCCAGGTCGATTTCAACGCGCTCCTCTGCGTCGACAACCCGTACGTGCAGGGATCCGAGGCCTATCACGAGATCCGCCACCGCACGGAGAACTGCGCCACTCACGGAGGCCGCCTGCTGGCGCTTGACGGCCTGGGGCCGGACGCCGCGGCGCGCGTCCTCGCCCCGCAGGCGGGGGCGCAGGCAGCCTTCTGGCGGCCCGACCTCTCCTTCGACGGCACGCGGGTGCTGTTCTGCATGAAGCTGACGAACGAGCCCGCCTACCACCTGTACGAGACTGGCGTCGACGGCGCGGGCGCGCGCCAGATTACGAAAGGCGACTACAACGACCTCGACCCGGTTTATCTGCCCGACGGCGGGTTCGCTTTCTCCACCTCGCGGTGCAACCAGTTCCTGCGCTGCGGCGACTCGAAGTTCAGGATGTTCATTCTCGCGCGCTGCGACAAGGCCGGCCGCAACATCTATTTCATCAGCGCCAACAACGAGGCGGACTTCACCCCCGCCGTGCTGCCCGACGGCCGGATACTCTACACCCGCTGGGAATACGTGGATCGGGAGGTGAACCGGATCCAAAGCCTGTGGACGGTGAATCCGGACGGCACGGGAGCTTCCGCCTACTGGGGCAACCAGAGCCGCTGGCCCGACATGCAACTGAACGCGCGCCCCATTCCCGGAACGCAGCGGGTGCTCTTCCACGCGCCGGGGCACCACGCGTGCTACGACGGCCCGCTGGGCGTGATCGACCAGGCGGAAGGCATGAACTACCCCGACGGCGTGTACAACCTGACCCCGCACATCCCGTGGGCCGAAGTGGGCAGCGGCCCGCTGGACAGGCCGTACAACGCCGACTTCTGCGCGCCCATCTGCTACCGCGCGTTTCAGACGCCCTTCCCTATCAGCAAAGACCTCTTCCTTGTGTCCGCACGCACGGGACAGCACAACGCGCTGGGCAGCGATCCAGCCCCCGGCCTGTTCAAGCTGTACCTGATGGACTACGACGGCAACATGGAACTGCTCTACGCCGGCGAGCACAACATTCTACACGCCCAGCCGATACGCTCCCGCCCTCGTCCGAACGTCCTCGCATCGCCGGTCAAATGGCCGGGGAAGATGCAGCGTGCGGAGCAGACGCCGGAGGACGCGATGCTCTACAGCGCGGACATCTGCGAGGGGACGACCATCCCCCGCGGCCTTGCGAAAGCCCTGCGCGTGATGGAGATCAGCTCCGTGACCTACAGCGACTGCGCGGGCTGGCGCTCCTCCATGCGCGAGTCTGAGCCCTATCGGAAGGCCGGCGCAGTCCCCATGAGCGCATCGCAGCTGCCCGGCTCTCCCGCCATCTCGTTCGTTTACGACGAAGGCGTCAAGCGCGTCCTCGGTACGGCTCCGGTCGAAGCAGACGGCAGCGTGTACTTCACGTTTCCGGCCGTCCGGTCGGTGTTCTTCCAGCTCCTCGACGAGCAGGGCCGCTGCCTGCAAACCATGCGCTCGTTCACGCACGGCATGCCCGGTGAGATCCGCGGGTGCGTGGGCTGCCACGAGACGCGTCGCGACGCGCCGGTGCCGTCCACGCAGACCCTGGCGATGCGGCGCGGCGCGAGCGCGCTGGCGCCGCCGCCGTGGGGAGACGAAACCGTCAGCTTCCCGCGTTTCGTTCAGCCGGCACTCGACAGGTACTGCATCCGGTGCCACGGCCGCGAGAGCCCCAAGGCGGGACTCGACTTCACGCATCGCGCCGAGCCCGGGCGGACGATCAGTTGGCCCTACGTCCATCTGGTATTCGGCAAAGACCCGAAAGACCTCGCGGACTCGGTGAAAAAGACCATCGCCGGGCCGCTCTTCCCCTACCACGCCTATCCGAACCCCGAGTGGAAAGTCGTCACCCAGGACACCGTCGTGCCGCCGCTGACGGCGATGTCGTACCGCAGCAAGCTCGTCCAGTTCGCCACGAGCGGGAAGCACCACGGCGTGAAGGTGACGCCGCTCGAAGAGGCTCGGCTGGTCGCCTGGGTCGACGCGCTGTGCCCTTACCTCGGGCTCGAAGAGCTACTGGCCCGGCCCGACATGGGCGCGGACGTCTACTACAAGGTGGACATGTACAGAGGCTTGACCTATCCGGCGCTGATGGCGCACGCCCCGGCCGTCCACAAGGCGTTCTGCCAAGACGGTTTTGAAAGCCAAGAGTCCCGCCTGCCCAAGAACAAGGGCGGGCAGGTTCTCCCCTCGTTCTATTTCGAAGGCAAGCGGCTCCTTTACCGCATGCCCGAGCCGTAAGGCCAACTGAGGAGCCCATCCATGCCTATTCGTTTCTGCGTACTCACTTCGCTTCTCCCGCTTGCGGCAGCCCTCGCCGCGCCCGAAATAGCTGTCATCACCGAGCCCGCCTGCAACGGCGAGGTGGCCATCGTGACCGGCGAAGGCTTCGCGGCCGGCAAGACCGTCGTGAAGGCGCTCTGCCTCGGCGCTTACGACGCGAAACAGCCGGCCGACCCGCTTGCGTTCCTGGACGCCATCGGGCACCTGCCGGAGCTGCCGGCCACGCCCCCGGCCGCCGCGCTCGACTGCCGCGTCGTCGGCGCAGGCGAAAGCTACCTGCAAGTTGAGTTCCGCAGCCTGCCACAGCCCTGGGTTCGCGCGCCTTTGACCTCGGTCGTCTGGGTCGGCGACGGCACCGCGTGGAGCCGCCCCTACCTCGTCAACCGCCCGCAGGCCCAGTGGCTCTACCCGCAGACGCAGGCCCCCGGCGAGCCCGTGCGCGTCTTCGGCCGCACCTTCTCGTGGAGCTACCAACTGCCCTCAGCCCTCGCGGTCGTCCGGCCCGTCGGCTCGACGAACGCCATCCCCCTGCGCGTCGCCGCGCAGCACCACGAGGACGGCCAAACCGAGCGCTGGTCGCTCTGCGCCTGGCTGCCGGCCGACCTCGCGGCGGGCGACTACGAGCTGGTCGTCCACGGCCGCCACGGCGGCGCTTACGGCTGGTCCGACCCGCTCCGGCTGACCGTCGCCGCCAAGCCCACCGCGCGCCGCACCGTGAACGCCCGCGACCTCGGCGCCACGGGCGACGGACTCGCGGACGACACCGCAGCGCTCGAGGCTGCCCTTAAGCAGGCCGCGCCGGGCGGCACCCTGCTGCTGCCGCCCGGAACCTATGCGCTCGCCAAGACGCTCGACATCCCCGACGACGTCGTGCTTCAGGGCGCGGGCATGCACCAGACGATTCTAGCCAACCTGCAAGTCCCGTCCGCCCAGTCGCGCACACTCACCGAAAGCCGCAGCGATTTCATTGGCCGCGACCTCCTGCGCGGCATGAGCCGCTTCGCCCTGCGCGACCTCACGCTGCGCTTCATGCCCGCCAACGGCTCCGCGCTTTGCGTCGGCA
>CAYLUN010000024.1:0-66924 GCA_964386865.1 uncultured Lentisphaeraceae bacterium
TCAAGGGCAACGGCCAGGGCCGCGGCAACAGCGGCGTCTTCATCGAGGGCTTCCCCGAGCTGCAGGTGCTCGACTCGTTCAACAACAAGACCTACTTCGACGGGCAGGCCGCCGCGCTCTACAAGCACCGCCCGCCGCTCGTCAACGCCTGCCGCGGCCCCGGCCTCTGGCAGTGCTACGACATCCACATCACGCGCGCCGCGGTCGAGGGCGGCAAGGCTGTCAAGCCCGCCGTGCTCACGGTCTACCACAACGGCGTGCTGGTGCAGGACAAGGTCGAATTCGCGAATTCCGTCCAGAAAGGCACCCTGAAATTCCAGGATCACGGCAACCCCGTGCGCTACCGCAACATCTGGTTCAAGCCAGACTAGGCGAGGCGGGCAGGGACGGCAGCCCCTGTCGTCCGCCGGTCAGCCGGCCCGCTGGTAGGGACGGCAGCCCCTGCCGTCTGAACAGGCCCGCAGTTGGTAGGGACGGCAGCCCCCTGCCGTCCGCCGGTCAGCCGGCCCGCTGGTAGGGACGGCAGCGGCTAACCCGCCTCGACGGCGTCCCGCCGGATGTCGGAGGCCAGCTTCATCAGATGCACGCCCGGGTTGCGGTCGCCGAAGTACTTGACCTCCCAGTCGTTATTGAAGAGGACGACGGTCCGGCCCACCGCGTCCGTGGCCAGGCGGCAGCCCATCGGCAGCTTGTTGTCAGCCAAGGCCTCGTGCCCGACGTCCTCGGGCGCCACCCAGCGGACAGCCTTCCAGGGCATGGGCTCCAGCCGCGAGGTTGCGCCGTATTCGCTCTCCAGCCGGAACTGCAAGACGTCAAACTGCAGAACGCCGACGGCGCCCAGAAGCGGTATGTTCTGCACGGAGTCCTTGAGCGCGAACGCCTGCACCGCGCCCTCCTGCAACAGGTGCTCCAGGCCGGCGCGAAAGCGCTTGTACGTGGAGCTGCTCGGGTTGTGAAGCAGCGCGAAACACTCGGGCGCGAACTGCGGCAGCGGCTCGTAGACCAGCTCCGCGTCTTCCGTCAAGGTGTCGCCAATGCCGAACCCGCTGTGCCCGACCAGGCCGATCACGTCGCCGGGATAGGCCACGTCCACCGTCTCGCGCTCGCGGGCGAACACGCGGTGCGAGCTGGCCAGACGCAACGTCTTTCCGGTGCGCGAGTGAAACACCTTCATGTCGCGCGTGAACGTGCCGGAGCAGACGCGCATAAACGCGATCTGGTCGCGGTGGTTCGGATCCATGTTCGACTGGATCTTGAAGATGAACCCGGAAAAAAGCGGATTATCGGGTGCGATGCGCCCCTTGTTGGACGCGCGCGCGTGCGGCGGCGGCGCGTACTCGAGAAACGCGTCTAGCAGCAGATGCACGCCGAAATTGTTGATCGCGCTGCCGAAAAAAACCGGCGTCATGTCGCCGGAGCGCACCAGCTTCAGGTCGAGCGGCTCGCTGACCGCGTCGAGCATCGCGAGGTTCTCGATCAGGGCCGCGTAGGTCTGCTCCGAAAGCCGCTCGCGCACCTCCGGAGCGCTCACGTCATGCACGGCCACGGGCGCGCGGTAGGCTCCGCCCGGCGTGCGCTCGAAGAAGTGGGCCTGCCGCTGCATGCGGTCGTACACGCCGCGGAACTCGGCCCCGTCGCCCAGCGGCCAGTTCATGGCGCAGACGTGGAGCTGCAGGGTCTGCTCCAGCTGGTCGATCAGCGCGAGCGGATCGCGGGCCGGCCGGTCGAACTTGTTGATAAACGTGAAGATTGGAATGCCTCGCAGGCGGCACATCTCGAACAGCTTGAGCGTCTGGCTCTCGATGCCCTTGGCCGCGTCGATCACCATCACCACCGCATCCACGGCCATCAGCACCCGGTAGGTGTCCTCCGAGAAGTCGCGGTGCCCCGGCGTGTCGAGCAGGTTGATGCAGTACCCGCGGTAGTCGAACTGCAAGACCGTGGAGCTTACCGAGATCCCGCGCTGGCGCTCCAGCTCCATCCAGTCCGAGGTCGTGGCGCTCTGCGTGCGGCGGGCAGTGACCGAGCCCGCCAGCTGGACGGCCCCGCCGTACAGGAGGAACTTCTCGGTCAGCGTGGTCTTGCCGGCGTCCGGGTGCGAAATGATCGCAAACGTCCTGCGCCTCGAAATCTCTTGCTCCATGTCCATGCCTTGACAATCCCCTCAGATCAGAAACGGCCCGCTCGGATCGCGAGAGGGCGTCGCTGAAAGTTGCGCGGTAAAATACCCGAAATGCCACCGGAGAGCAATGTATTGTTCGCGGGCGAAGGGCTTGAATTCCCGCTTTACAGCATTGTTTGCGGCATGTCATACTGGGCTAACAGTTTAGGGTTCGGTTTACAAACTGAAGCGGGAGGTCGCGATGAAGACTCGCCAACGCTTGCTGTCTGCTCATCCTGTCGCGTGCGTGATCGCTGTGCTCCTGGCGTGGGCGCTGCCGCCGCCTGCGTCCGCCGACAGCGCCACGTGGAACGGCAACGCGGATGCCCAGTGGTCGAACGTCGGCAACTGGGACGGGCCGCCCGCCGCCGTCCCCGGCGCGGGCAACACCGCCACCTTCAGCAGGGCGAGCGTCAACACGACCATCGACCTGGGGCCGGGCGTCACGCTCCTCAACCTCTCCATCCTGACAGCCGACGCGGCGCGCTACACCATCGGCGCAGGCGCGTCCGGCAGCCAGCCGCTCACGATTAGCGCAGGCGGTGCCGTGACGGTCGGCGCATCCGTCACCAACGACCAGTCCGTCCTTGCCAGCCTCGCGCTCGGCGGCGCAACGACCTTCGCGATCAACGCCGCATCCAACCGCCTGGCCGTCGCCGGCCCGGTCACAGGAGCGGGCAACCTCACAAAAACCGGACTCGGCTATCTGTGGCTCATCGGCGACAACACCTACAGTGGCGGAACCACGCTCGGCAACGGCACCTCGAACACCTCGGGCTCCGACACGGCGACCACGGGCTCCGGCGGCTTCGTGGTCGTGGGACATAACCACGCCCTCGGCTCTGGCGCGGTCTCCGCCAAGGGCGCGCAGCTGCGCGCCGGCATCCCCGGCCTGACGCTCAGCAACGCCGTGACCATCGACGGCGGCGCCTTGCGCTTCAGCGGCGCCAACGACCTGACACTCGCGGGCGCCATCAACAGCACGGGCGCCCGGGAGATAGGCAATTACTCCGGCAGCCGAACCCTGCTCTTCACGGGGCCGGTCAACATGAACACCTACACCCTCAACTTCATGGGCATCAACGGCGCAGCCTCGAACGGCACAACGGAGGTGATCGGGCCGATCACCGGCTCCTCCAGTCTCGTGATGAACGGGGTTAACGACAACGGGCTTCTCATTCTCTCTGGCGACAACGCGGGCTATACCGGCAACACCTTGGCCAATGCCGGTACCCTGCGGGTCGCGCACTCGAACGCGCTGGTCAACACCGGGTCGATCACCATGAACGACACCGACGCCAAGCTTGAGCTGGCGAACGGAATCACGCTCAGCCGGCCGCTCACTGTCGGAGACACCGGCAACAACAAGGTGCTGCGCGCCCAGCTCGGCGCCAGCGCAGAATTCGCCGGCCCGATCACGGTCAACGAAACCACGAGCGGCAATTTCGACCTCACCGCCGACGCGGGCTCGACGCTGACCGTCTCCGGCCCGATCGCCGGCGTCAGCGCGGCTAAAATGGGCGAAGGCACCGTCATCCTGCCCAGCGCAAACACCCTGACGAACACCTTCGTCCTCGGCAACGCCACGTCGAACGTCTCCGGCAACGACACGGCCACCGCGCTCTCCGGCGGCTTCCTCGTCGTCTGCCACAGCAACGCGCTCGGCGCGGGAACGGTCACGTTCAAGGGCGCCCAGCTCCGCGCCGGCGTGCCGGGCCTGGTGATCCCGAACCCCCTGTCGGTCGACCAAGGCGCCCTGCGCTTCAGCGGCACGAACGACCTTGAGCTTGCGGGCGCCGCCACGCTGGTCAGCGGTAGCGACCGGGGATTCGGCAACTACTCCGGCGGCCGGCAGCTCACCCTGAGCGGAACGGTGGCCGTCACGAACGGGTTCGCGCTCGTCGTGCAAGGCAACGACAACGCCTCGCAGAACGGCCCGATCCTGTTTGCGGGCGCGATCACCGGCAACGGCGACTTCCAGGTCGATGACTCGTACGACGGCGGTGTCGCCGTCCTTGCGGGCAACAACAGCTTCACGGGCAGCACCACGGTCAGCAGCGGCACGCTCCGCCTCGACTACAGCGCACAGGACAACTCGAAGCTCTCCGACACCGCGTCCCTCGCTGTCGCCTCCGCCGCCCTCGAGCTCGTTGGCGGCACCCATCTGGAGCAGGTGGCCGCGACCACGGTCAGCGGCGACTCGGCGATCACGCGCAGCAGCGGCGCAGCCGTCCTCGCCCTCGGCGAGCTGACGGTCAAGGGCTCGCTGCGCTTATCGGCAGAGGACGTCGCCTCCACCACCTCCGCCAACGTCAACGGCCTGCTCGGCGGCGTCACGGTGACCGTCGGAGGCGTCACCCGCTGGGCCGCCAACTCCGGCGTCTCCGACGGCGGCAGCGGCTACCTGATCCGCGCCTTCGGCGGCAGCCTCACGGACGTGGACCGCTTGGGCGGCGTGATCCCGGACGACGCCACGCTCAACATCCGCATCGCCAACGGCGGCGTCAGCGGGGATGTCACGCTCACCGCGCCCTCCAACCGGGTCGGCACGCTGACCATGGACGCCAGCGACGGGCCGGCCACGCTCAGCCTCGGCGGCGGCACGCTCGTGGTCGGCGGCGACGCAGGCAGCAGCATCATCCTGAACGCCGGCGCGGGAGGCCTCACCATCGGCACCGCCGCAGGCGACGGCACGCTCACCGCAGGCGGCGAGGCGAACGGCACGCCAACGGGGCTGCTGCTGGCCAATGACAGCACGGCCAGCGACCTGACCGTCCACGCGGCCATCCCGAACAACGGCACCGACGTCGTCACGCTTTCGAAGACCGGCCCGGGCAAGGTGATCCTGACGGGCACCAACACCTACAGCGGCGGCACCCGCATCACCGGCGGCATCTTGCAGGTGGGCGATGGCGGCGCGACCGGCCAGCTGGGTACGGGGATCGCCCAGAACGACGGACAGCTGCTCTTCTCGCGCGGCGCGGGCAGCGGAGACCTGCTCGTGACGGCTAGCATTATCGGCTCGGGCAGCGTCACACACGGCGGCGCAGCCAACGCGCGACTGATCCTGCGCGGCACGGGCAGCGGCTACGCCGGCGGCACCACGCTCAACGGCGGCATCCTGACCGCGCAAGACAGCGCCACCGACAACAAGCTGCTCGCGCTGGGTACCGGCTTAGTCACGCTCAACGGCGGCACGCTGGAGGCCGAGTCCAACGGCAGCACAAACGACCCCGTGATCGTCACGGGCGATGGCACCACCGGCAATGACCTGTCTGTCACCGCCAACGCGACGCTCCTGTGCCAGCGCTACAACGCCACAAACAACCGCACCAACAACACGATCCGCTTCAACGACCTGACCCTCGGCGGCTGCCAGCTGACCTTCACCGGCGCCAACAAATACCGGGCCTCCTTTGCCGGCGACATTACGCTGACGGGCCCCGTGACGTTCAACTCCACGTATAACGACACCGAAGCCTGGCTCGCGCTGGACGGGCCGATCACCGACAACGGCAGCGGCTACGGCATCACCAAGCTCGGCCTCGGCACGCTGTTCCTCAGCGGCAACAACACGTACAGCGGCGGGACCGTCCTCGGAAACGTGACGGCCAACACCGTCGCGCCTGACAGCACCACGGCCACCGCCAGTTCAGGCGGCTTCGTTCTGCTGGGCCACAACAACGCGCTGGGAACCGGCCCCGTCCTCGAGCGCGGCCTGCAGATCCGCGCGGCCTGCCCCGGCCTGGTGATCCCCAACAGCGTGACCATCACCAACGGAGGCTTCCGCTTCGGCGGCACCAACAGCCTCGAGTTCAGCGGCGCCTTCACGCTCGTATCGGCCTCGCGCGATATCGCCAACTACACGGTCAACAAGACGCTGACGCTCAACGCCATCGACCTCAACGGGCAGAACGTGACCTTCATCGGCATAACCGGGGCCGCCACCAACGGCACGACCGTCGTCCGCGGCTGCATCAGCAACAGCAAGACCGCCGGCGCCGTCTACGCCAAGACCGCCTTCTGCAACGGCCGCCTCATCCTCTCGGGCGCAAGCACCTATGTCAACAGCACCATCATCGAGTCGCAGGCCACCCTCCAGCTCGGCGACGGCGGACCCACTGGTTCGCTCAATCCGTCCAGCGACATCCAGAACAGCGGCACGCTCGCCTTTAACCGCTCGGACACGATCACGCAGGGCGCCGATTTCGACGGACTCCTGAGCGGCACGGGCACGGTCAGCGTCGAGGGGTCTGGCGCGGTCGTGTTCACAGGCACCAACGCCTACAGCGGCGCCACCGTGATCCGCCCCGACGCGACCCTGCGGCTCGGCGCGGGCGGCACAACCGGCTCGCTCAGCCTCTCCAGTCCGATCACGACCGATGGCACGCTCGCCTTCAACCGCTCCGACACCGTCACGCAGGGCACGCACTTCGATGCGGCCTTCGGCGGCGCGGGCGGCGTCACGCAGGCGGGCGCGGGCTCGGCGATCCTGACTGGAACAAACTTCTACACAGGCCCCACCGCCGTCCAATCGGGCACGCTGCTCATCAACGGCGACCAGTCCGCCGCGACGGGCCTCATCACCGTATCGAGCGGAGCCACGCTCGGCGGCACCGGCGCTTGCGGCGGCACCTGTACGGTGCCGTCCGGCGCGATCCTCTCGCCCGGCCAGAGCGGCGCGGGAACGCTCACCGTCGCGGCCCTGACCCTCCAGGCGGACGCCGTCTACCGCTGGGACGTTTCGCCCGCGACCAACGACACCGTCGCGGTCACCGGCGACCTTGCGCTCCCGTCCGGCTTCACGCTGAACGTCCACCGGCTCGCCCCCGGCGCCCTGCGCCAGAAGACGCTCTTCACCTACGGCGGCACCTATTCGGGACCCGACTCGTGCGAGATCCAGACTACCGGCGACGCAGCAGCCCCTTACCGCACGTTCCACGACGCGGCGAACCAGCGGGTTCTTTTGGTGGCCGTACAAACCGGATCGCTGGTGACGCTGAGGTGACCTCAACAACTATGCGAACACCGACACGCTCCCGCCAGCCTAGACGGACTCTCACAGCCCTCGCGGCCCTCGCGTTCGGCGGCCTTGCCGCTGCCGCCGAGCGCCCCAACATCCTGTGGATCACCTGCGAGGACATCAGCCCCTACCTCGGCTGTTACGGCTGCAAGCAGGCGCAGACGCCGAACCTCGACCGGCTCGCGCAAGAGGGCCTGCGCTACACGCGCGCCTACGCCAACGCGCCGGTCTGCGCCGTCGCGCGCTCCACGCTCCTCAGCGGCCTGTACGCGTCCACCCTCGGCACCCACCAGATGCGCTCGCGCGTTCAGCTCCCCCCTGCCATTCCGGCCTACCCCAAGCTCTTCCGCCAGGCGGGCTACTACTGCTGCAACAACAGCAAGAAGGACTATAACTCGAACTTCGAGAGCGACGGCTCGCTCTGGGATGAGTCCAGCGCCAAGGCTCACTACCGTAAGCGCCAAGACGGGCAGCCCTTCTTCGCGGTCTTCAACATCGGCGTCACGCACGAGGCCCAGCTGAGCCAGAAGAGCATCAGCGGCTATGTCGCCAGCAAGCAGATCCCCGCCACGCCCCGGGTAAGTCCGGCGGACATCGCCCTGCCGCCTTACCATCCCGACTTGCCGGAGATTCGCGGGGACTGGGCGAGGCTCCACGACCTCGTCACCCTCATGGACCAGCAGGTCGGCGCGCGCCTTCAGGAACTGGCGCAAGCCGGACTCGCAGAGGACACGATCGTCTTCTTCTTCTCCGACCACGGCGGCACGCTGTCGCGCGCCAAGCGCTACATCTACAACACCGGCACGCAGGTGCCGTTCATCGTGCGTTTCCCCAAGAAGTGGCAGCACCTCGCCCCGGGCGCGCCAGGCAGCGACGTGAGCCGCCTCGTGAGCTTTGTGGACTTCCCGAAGACCGCGCTCGCCCTTGCGGGCCTGCCGACGCCACCGCTGATGCAGGGTCGCGCCTTCCTCGGCCCGAACGCCGACCCCCCGCCCGAGACCGTGCATTTCTACCGCGACCGCATGGCCGAGCGCTACGACTTCAGCCGCGCCGTGACCGACGGACGCTTCACCTTTGTCCGCAACTTCATGCCGCACCGCCCGCTCGGGCGCGACTCGCGTTACGGCTTCGACAACCAAGCCAACTGGGGCGCGTGGGAACGCCACTTCGAGGCGGGCAAGTGCGACGCCGTTCAGTCCCAGTTCTTCCGCGCCAAACCCGCCGTGCAATTATTTGACACGGAGAACGACCCTTGGCACGTGGCCGATCTCGCCGCGCAGCCCGAGCACGGCGAGCGCCTCCGGAAGTTGGAGGGCGACCTCGACCGCTGGATGGCCGAAACCCGTGACATCGGCCTGATCCCCGAGCCGCTGTTCGACGACCTCGCCGGGCCAGGCAGGCCCTACAAGACCCTCTACGACTACGCTCAGAGCGACAGCTACCCCGTAGGCCGCCTGCTCGCGCTCGCCAAGTCTGCCAGCCTCGGCGACCCGGCCAGAATCCCCGACTATCTCGCCGCTCTTCGAGACGGTCATCCGGTTGCCCGCCACTGGTCCGCGTACGCGCTCTTCCTGGCGCGCACCCCGCGCGCCGAGGTGCGCCAGGCGCTCTCCGCGATGGCCGCATCCGACCCCTTCGCCGGCAACCGCCTCATGGCCGCGCAGGCGCTCGGCGTCTGCGGCGATGCGGACGCGGCGTTCGAGGCACTCCTGCGCGAGTCCCAAGCAACCGACTCCGGCTACGTTCTCCTGTTTGCGCTCAACGCCTTCCAGTACACTCACACCGACGGACGCTTGTCGCAGCAGGACTGGCATGCTTTCACGCGCAAGGCGGCTAAGCGAACGGGCGCGGATCCGACCGGCTTCGGATACGCGGGCCGCATCGCGAACGACGCGCTCGCACTTTGGCCTAAGCGCAGGTGCGTGGATGACGCCCCTGTTTCGGACGCAAAACCTTGACGCACGCACCATGAAAGAAAAATCGGCCATGAAACTCCTTGTCGCACTCGCGCTCCTCCTTCCCTTCCTCTGCTCTGCCGCAGACAAGCCCAACGTCCTCTTCATCCTCGCGGACGACCTGGGCTGGGCCGACACGAGCCTGTACGGGCATACGAGGTACCACCGCACGCCGAACATGGACCGGCTCGCGAAGCGCGGCATGACCTTCACCCGCGCCTACTCCGCCAGCCCGCTCTGCTCGCCCACGCGCTCCAGCATCCTGACCGGACTCAATCCCGCGCGAATCGGCATCACCTCGCCTGTCTGCCACGAGCAGAAAGAGCAGCTCGAAGCCGCCGTGATGAAGGCGGCTCCGGCGGGCAGCAAAGCGCTCGGCTGCGCCTCTGCCACGCGCCTCAAGCTCGAGTATACGACGCTCGCCGAGTCGCTCAAGGCCGCGGGCTACACCACCGGCCACTTCGGCAAGTGGCACCTCGGCCCCGAGCCCTTCTCGCCGCTCCAGCAGGGCTTCGACGTGGACGTGCCGCACTACCCGGGCCCCGGCCCCGCAGGCAGCTACGTGGCGCCGTGGAAGTTCAAGGACTTCGACGCCGATCCAGCCGAGCCCAACCAGCACCTCGAAGACCGCATGGCCAAGGAGGCGGTCGCGTTCTTGGAGAAGAATAAGGACAAGCCGTTCTACCTCAACTACTGGATGTTCTCGGTGCACGCGCCGTTCAACGCCAAGACCAACCTGATCGAGAAGTACCGCGCGTGCGTCGACCTCAAAGACCCCCAGCACTGCCCCACCTACGCGGCGATGGTCGAGTCCATGGACGACGCGGTCGGCACGCTGCTCGACACGCTCGACCGGCTCGCGCTCGCCGATAAGACCATCCTCATCTTCTTCTCCGACAACGGCGGCAACATGTACAACGAGGTGGAGGGCGCCACGCCCACCAGCAACGCGCCGCTGCGCGGCGGCAAAGCCACGCTCTACGAGGGCGGCTTGCGCGTGCCGTGCGTGGTCTGCTGGCCCGGCACCGTAGCCGGCGGCAGCCGCAGCGACGCGGTCATCCAGAGCGTCGACTTCTATCCCACGCTGCTCGACATCCTCGGGCTCAAGCCTGCCGAGGGCCAGCGCTTCGACGGCATCAGCGTCACGCCCGCGCTGAAGGGCCAGCCGCTGACGCGCGACGCGCTCTTCACCTTTTTCCCGCACGACCCCCACGTGCCCGACTGGCTGCCGCCCGCCGTCTCTGTGCTCTGCAACGACTGGAAGCTCATCCGCATCTTCCACGGCGGCGAGAAGGGCGCTCACCGCTGGAAGCTGTTCAGCCTCGCGAACGACCTGAGCGAGAAGAACGACCTCGCCGCCCAAGAGCCGCAGCGCGTCAAGGAGCTGGATGCCAAAATCGAAGCGTTCCTGCGCGACACCCAGGCCGTGGTGCCCGCGCCGAACCCCGCTTTCGACCCAGCCGCCTATCACCCCGAACTGGAGGGCGTGCAACCGAAAGACCAGCCCAAGCCCGGCCCCGCGGCGCAGGCCGACTGGAAGGCGCGCAACTGCACGGTCACGTTCACGAACGGCGTCGTCACGGTGCGCGGCATCAACGATACGCCCTTCCTCGGCTTCTCGGCTGGCCGCGACAAGGGACCGGCCACCGTACGCGTGCGGGCACGCGCAGCCGCCGCGGGCCCCGGCAAAATCGAGGGCGTTCCCGCCGCCGGACAGAGCGCGGCGCAATCCATCCCGTTCGCGCTCAAAGGCGGCGACTGGCAGACGGTGGCCGTCGACGTGCCCGCCGCCTTCCCGCTCGGCATCCTGCGCGTCTACCTGCCCGCGCAGAAGCAGCCGGTCGAGGTGGACTGGGTCGAGCTCAAAGCCCCCGGCGAAAAACAGCCGCGCCGCTGGAACTTCTGAGGCTCCTCACACGTTTTCGAAGGCCTGTCCCGGCACAGGCGCGACGGCGTTCTCCACGCCGTGCTGCCGCACCAGCTCGACCATGGCATTCACCTTTTCGGGCTCGCCGTGAACCGCGAAGACGCGCGACAGGTTGCCCTTGACGCCGTCGAACCAGCGCATGAGGGAGGTGCGGTCCGCGTGCGCGGAGAGCGCGTTGATGGTGTGTACGCGGGCCCGCAGCTCGAACTCGTCGCCCAAGATGCGCAGCGGCGTCCGGCGCTCGACGATGCGGCGGCCCAGCGTGTTCTCGGCCTGGAACCCGACGATCAGAATGATGTTGCGCGGATCGCCGACGGTGCGCTGCAGGTGGTGCAGCACGCGGCCGCCCTCGCACATGCCCGAGGCCGCGATGATCACCATCGGGCCGGGCTCTTCGTTCAGCGCCTTGGACTGCTCCGGCGTCTCGATGAAGCGCAGCCCGGGGAACTTCATGGGGTCGTCGCCTTGGCGCAGCATGTCCGAAGCGTCGTCGTCATAGCACTCGCGGTGCTTGGCGTAGACCTGTGTGGCCTTGAGCGAGAGCGGGCTGTCCACGTAGATGCGCGTGGGCGGCATGCGCCCTTGCTCGGCGAGCCGGTTGAGGTGATAGAGAATCTGCTGCGTGCGGCCCACGCTGAAGGCCGGTATCACCAGCTTGGACTTCAGCTGGTGAATATCTTCGATGAACCCCTTGAGGCGCCCCTTGACGTCCTCCTCCGACGGGTGGTCGCGGTCGGCGTAGGTGCTTTCGATCAGCAGCGTGTCGGCGCCCTGCGGAAAGTCGTAGTCGCGCAGGATGGGCTGGTCGGGCTGGCCGAGGTCGCCGGAGAAGAGCAGGCGGCGCGAGCGGCCTCCCGCCTCCTTGAAGTCGAGCTGTGTCAGCGCGGAGCCCAAGATGTGGCCGGCGTTGTGGAACATGAGGCTCACGCCGTTGCCGAGGTCGGACTGGCGCTTGAGCGGCTCCGGCGCGAAGCGTCCGAGGATCGCGTCCACGTCGCGCGGCTCGTAGAGCGGCTCGAACAGGGCCTTGCCCTGCACGGCGCGCTTGCGGTTGACGATCTCGAGGTCGCGCATCTGGAGATAGGCCGAGTCGCGCAGCATGATGTCGCACAGGTCGCGCGTGGCGGGCGTGCAGTAGACCTTGCCCCGGAAGCCGTGGCGGGCGAGCGTCGGCAGGTTGCCGCTGTGGTCGATGTGCGCGTGCGAGAGAACCACCGCGTCGAGCGTGGCGGGGTCGACCGGCAGCTGGCGGTTCTTTTCAAAGGCCTCCTTGCGCCGGCCCTGAAAGAGCCCGCAGTCCAGCAGGATGCGCAGCCCGTTCGCCTCCACCAGATGCATCGAGCCCGTGGTCGTCTGCGCCGCGCCGAAAAAAGTCAGCTTCATGGTGCCGCCTCCGAATGTGTGATTAACAGGATGCCGATAGTATATACGATCCCTCCGTGCGAACACAGCCAATTCGCGGCGCGAGGGACACGCCAGGCGCATCCCCGTTTCACCTTTCTAATCGCACCCATTTGGTGCATAGCATGCTCCGTCCCTACACGTGATCTCACACGTGATCCCACACTTCGTCGGTTACGCTTAGTCGGTTATCTTAGTCGGCAACTGCCTGTGTAGCAGCGACTAAGCAGTTGGACTAAGCGTATCCGACGAAGTGTGGGACTACGTGTAAGCGACGACGAGGTGATTCAACTGCTCTTCCCAAGTTAAGTCACAAGTCAATGAAACGGATGCACCCGGACACGCACGCTTCAGTTGCAGAGAGGACGCGCAAACGCACGTCCCCTTGACGGCTGTGTCATCAGGCGGGGCGAGCGTCTGCTCGCCCACGCTGTCCTTCGCCGTCGCAACATCGCGCCTGCGTGCGCCCGGGCATGACCGGTGCAAAGCGGTGGAAATCTCAACTCAGCTCACACCCAGCCCAACATTGAAGTTATGGACGAGTGTAACCGTTTAAGTGTGTGTCACATGGATATCGATGTTGTCTCAAGCATGCCTAGCTCGCCGTTCCGCACGCTTCAGTCTTGCGGCAACTCGGAGGCCCGTTTACCGCCGCGCTTCCTCAGCAAATCCACTATTTCTTGCAGCGCCTCGTCTTCCGCGCGCATTTCGGCCTCACTCTTCTCCAGGTGCTTTCTCCGCAACAGCTCTTTAGGTCTTTTTCTTTCAAGAGCGAGTATTTCCTCCATATCATAAACATAGTCTAAGGGAGTGCTCAAAGGGGGAGGGGGGGGCAAGACTCGCATTCACCTCAGCACCGGCATCAAGCAAGAGCCGGACCGTTTTAACATCTAATTCGAACGCGGCCATATGTAGCGCTGTCTCACCCTCCGCAGACGCATTGACGTCAGCTCCTTTCAACAGGAGGAGCTTGGTCACTTCGTACCGTGAGTGTATCGCACTCACATGCAGAGGCGTATGTAAGCTGTACTCTCTCCGGCGGTTAACAAGATCAGGGTCAGCTCTAAGAAACTGCTCGATCGCTTCCACCCCCCCCCTTTTCACATGCCGTGTAAATATCGTCCTCATGCCGCGAACAACCGAGAGCACCAAGAAACAGGCAACAGAGAAAGACAAGCGCTTTGGCGCATACGCTTTCTCCACGACTTCGCCGCTTTCCAGCAGCCAGTTTTTTGCGACGATGCGCCAAGCTTTCCAGGCCTGTCACGGGTGCCGCCCCCCGTTTCCGCGAGCAGGGCGGCGGCCCTGACCGCGAGATGGTCTCTCAGTTCCGTTCTCTGCCACGCGGGCATTGTAGCACCGCGGGTGCGTCCGCGGAAGACCTCGCAGGAACATTTTCAGTGAGGCCGGGCCGCGTGTGGATGAGCCGGTAAAGAGAGCCTCTTGCTCCTAATCGTCATCGTCATCGTGATCGTAATCTTAATCTCTTCAACAGAACGGATTCGGATTACGAGCACGATTATGATTAAGAGTGGGAACAACGCTTATCTTAGCGTCGGAGTCGACTTGAGCGTTCACCCGCCCGTTCTCGCTCAGAAGCCGTAGAGCGCCATCAGGTCGCTGCGGCAGCCGACGGTGTCGGTGAGTTCCGCCAGATTGTCCTGAGTGACGCGCGAGAGGATGTCGGCGATCTCGGCCTGCACGTCGGGCCGCAGCTCCCAGTCGTCGATGCGGATGCGTCCGGCCGCGTCCACGGGCACCGCGCCGCCCGCATACAGGCGCTCGCGGAACAGGCGCGCCATCTGCTCGGGGCAGCCCTCGTGCAGGCCTTTGGCCTTCATGACCTTGTACATGGCGCACACGTAGACCGACATCACGGGGATGACCGAGCTGGCCCGCGTGATGAGCGCCTTGCACACCGCCACATGGGCCTGGCCGCGCAGCGGCTCCAGCAGGCGGCCGATCTCGGCGGCGGTGGCCTCCAGGTGCTCCTTGGCTTTGCCGAGCGTGCCGGAGCGGTAGATCGCATACGTCGAGTCAGGGCCGATGTACGAGAACGCGACGGCCCGCGCGCCTTCAGCCAGCAGGCCTGCCTCTTTCAGCGCGCGCATCCAGCGGAGCCAATCTTCGCCGCCCATCACCTTCACCGTGCCCTCGATCTCCTCGGGCGTGGCCGGCTCGAGTGTGACGTCGGCGAGCGTGCTGGAGGCGACGTCCAGCGTTTGCCCGGCGAGCGCCTGGCCGACGGGCTTGATCGCGGAGCGGTACGTGACGCCGGTCGCGGGGTCGGTGCGCTGCGGCGCGGCGAGGCTGTAGATCACGAGGTCGAACGGCGGCAGGTGGCGCTCGCGGGCGCGGGCGACCACCTCCTCGCGCGTCGCGTCGAGAAAGGCGTCGGCGACCAGCGTCTCGGAGAACAGCTCAGCCTCGGCAGCGGCCGCGTCGAACGCGAGGTTGTTGTACCAGCCCGGCGTGGCGCGGCGCTTCACGGTGGGCGGCCGCTCGAACGAGACGCCGAAGGTCTGCGCCCCGGCGCCGAACGCGGCCGCCACGCGCGCGGCCAGCCCGTAGCCGCCTGAGCAGCCCAGCACCAGCACGGACTTGGGCCCGTCCGCGAGCGCGGGCCGGCCCTTCTCGGCCGCTATCCACTGGCGCACCCCCGCCATGCACCCTTTCGGGTTAACAGACAGGCACACCCCACCAATCACGCGCGGAGGCTTCATGGGTTCAGCCCGGGCCCAACACGCACTTGAAATCGGCCTCGGCGGCCAGCTCGTCGCCGACAAAGGCCTTGCCGTGCTGCACGACCATGCGCGAGCCGACCTTCATGTTGTCGATCTCCATGCGCAGCTTGTCGTTGGGGCGAACCTGGCGGCGGAACTTGGCGTTGTCCACGCCGATCAGGAGGAACAGGCCGTTGCGCACGATGCCCGAGGCCACCAACCCCGCGCCGCCGCACTGCGCCATGCTCTCGACCAAAATCACTCCGGGGACGACCGGATACTCGGGGAAGTGACCCTTGAAGAACCACGAGTCCTCTCCGAACGTCACCTCGCCGACGTAGCGCTTCTGGTCGGAATACACCAGCTTGTCCACGAACAGGAACGGCTTGCGGTGAGGCAGAAGGTCTTCTGTCGGACCCTCGTACCCCTTGCCGTCCTCAACGATCTGCTTCGGCAGCACTTTTTCTTCGCTCATCACATCACCTCTGCGTTGCCGCGCGCGGCGAACCGGACTCCGGATTTAAACGGCCTTGAAGGCGATCACGCCGTTGTGTCCGCCGAACCCGAGCGACGTGGAAATCGCCGCGCGGATCGGCCCTGTGACGCCTTTGTTGGGCACGACATCGAGGTCGCACTCGGGGTCGGGCACCTCGTTATTGATGGTCGGCGGATAGAAGCCGTCCCGGATCGCCAGCACGCAAATGGCGGCCTCGATCGCGCCGGCCGCGCCAAGCAAGTGGCCGGTCATGCTCTTCGTGGAGGACATCTTGAGCTTGTAGGCGTGGGGGCCGAAGACCGTCTTGACCGCCTTGGTTTCCATCGGGTCGTTGAGCGGAGTCGAGGTGCCGTGCGCGTTCACATAGTCCACGTCCTCCGGGGCAAGGCCGGCGTCCTTGAGCGCCTGCTTGATGGCGCGGATCGCGCCGGCGCCCTCGGGGTCGGGAGCCGCCACGTGGTAGGCGTCGCCGGAGGCGCCGTAGCCGGCCAGCTCGGCGTACACGCGGGCGCCGCGCGCCTTGGCGTGGGCCTCGGACTCAAGGATCAGGATCGCCGCGCCCTCGCCCATGATGAAGCCGTCGCGGCCCTTGTCGAACGGGCGGCAGGCCTTCTCGGGCGCATCGTTGTGCTGGGTGCTAAGCGCCTTCATGGAGCAGAAACCGCCCACACAATACTCGGTGATCGTCGCCTCGGTTCCGCCGGCGATCACGACGTCCGCGCGGCCCGCGCGGATCAGGTCGAGCGCCATGCCGATCGCGTCCGTTCCCGACGCGCACGCGGTGACGATGGTGTGCACGGCGCCCTTGGCGCCCAGCGCGATGGAGACGTTGCCAGCCGCCTCGTTGGCGATCAGCTTGGGAATCAGCATCGGGGACAGGCGGCCGGGGCCCCGCTCGTGCAGGATCTTGTACCCTTCGTCATCGACCTCGGCGCCGCCGATGCCGTTGCCGATCATGACGGCGACGCGCTCCGGATCCGCGCCGCCCGCGGCCAAGCCGGAGTCCTGCCACGCCTGCTTGGCCGCGGCCAGCGCGTACTGGGTGAAAAGCGCCATGCGGCGCGCCTCTTTCGGATCAACGTACTTGGAGACATCGAAGTTCTTGACTTCCGCTGAGACCTTGGCGTCCACGCGGGAGGGGTCGAACTTCGTGGTGCGACCGATGCCGCTGACGCCGTTGCGGATGCTATTCCACATCTCCTCAACCGTGTTGCCCACCGGCGAAATAACGCCGAGACCGGTCACCAAAACTTTCGTCGTGTTGCTCATCGCTGTGTGTACTCCTTGCCGAATTGATCGTTACCGAACAGCCGCGCGACGCCTACTGCGTCAAAGACATAAACCGTGATGATGACAAAAAATCGGATTTTGTCAATATGGTTTTGCCGACCCCTCTGCAAAAAAGGCGCCCCTATCCTTGCAGCGCCCTCAGCTTGCCCACGACGCCGCCCGAAAACGCAGGGTTCCAGATCGCGACCAGCGCGGAGACGGGGGCGGGTATCATGACCATCCGGATGTCAAGCACCCCGGCGCTCCAGTCCAGATAAACCCAGCCGTTGGTCGTAAGAACGAACCCCTTGGCGCGGTAGAACCCGTCGTCGGCCTCTGCGAAAAGGCCTCGCAGCGCCGCCAGGTCGAGGGGCTTCTGGAACTGCAGCGTCTCCCGCTCGAAGCGAGGATCCTTGCAGAGGCCGAACGCCGCATCCACCTCGTCCACGCGCGCCGACACGCCGTCAGCCAGAATGATGGCCGGATCGACCGAGCCGTGCGTGCAGCGGATCACCGTCGCATGCGGGTTGATCGCGACCAGCTTCTCGCGCACCTTCTCGATGGTCGCAGGCGCGTGCAGGTCAGTCTTGTTGAGCAAGATGAGGTCCGCCGACTCGATCTGGCCGCGGATGTTCGGGAGCACCAGAAGCAGCTTCATCAGCGTGCCGGGGTCGACCACCGCGGTGACGCCCGCGACGTGGAAGCGCGCGTCCAGCCCGCTCTCCGACAGCAGCCGGCGCATCGAGCGCGGGTCGGCCATGCCGCTGGCCTCAATCACCACGCCCTCGGGCCGCACCACCGCGCCGTCGGGGCAAGGAAGGCCGTCGGAGACGCGCCGCAGCACGCTCACGAACTCGGTGACGAGGCAGCGGCAGAAGATGCTGCCGCCCGCGACCGCGAGCGCCGCGCCGCCCTCGCGCTCAATCAGCCCTGCATCCACATCCACGGCGGAGAACTCGTTCACGACGAACACGAGGCGCCGGCCGTCTTGGGCGTGGACGAGGCGCCGCAGCAGCGTGGTCTTGCCCGCGCCCAGGAAGCCGACGACCAGCCAGATGGGGCACGTGGCGGGCATGCGTTAGGCCTTGGCCTTGACCGCCTCGCCGATCCGCGCGGACAGCGTGCGCTGGTCCGGGATGAGCGAGGCGAAAACGACCTGGCCGTCGATGCAGATGGTCGGCAGATTCTTGACGCCGAGCCGCTGCATAGCGGCGAGGCCCTCGCGCGTGGCGATACGGTGCTCTTTGACCACGACCGGCTGGCCCACCGCCACAACCGCGCGGTGCACGGCGTCCATCATGTACTGGCAGGGCGCGCAGGAGGCGGAGTCCAGCGTGATCACGTCGATCTGGACGTGCGGCAGCGCCTCGTAGCGCTCCGGCAGATCGCAGGTGGCCGTGCTCATCTGCTTCGCGATGATCGTGCGCTTGCAGATCTCGCGCCTGTAGCTGTCATGCACCATCTCCGCCACCGCCTCCAAATTCGCCGGCGGAACGGCGTACGGCAAATCGCAGCCCGGCGCCAGGATGAAGCCCGCGCTGCCCGCCACATCGATGCAGCGGATCGCGTCGAGCCGGCTGTCGTCCTCGTCCCCGAACAACAGGACGGCCGTCAGCTTGAGGTTGCCGCCGAAGCTCTTGCCCGTGGTTCGCGAGTAGTCGCGCAGCAGCCCCAGCGGGATGTTCTCGTCGATCGACAGGTTGTCGCAGGTGGTCTTGGCCATCTCGGCGAGGTTGCGCGACGCGTCGCCGCACACGAAGAGCGACGAGAAGCGCCTGCGCTCCCGCACGCCGTCGAAGACCTGGTTGACGTAGGGCGTCACAAACTCGGTAAAGTGCTCGGGCGAGATCTGGCTCGTCATCGGGTCGACCACGGCGATCACATCCGCGCCCGCCTCGATATAGGCCTGCGCCATCTTGCAGCCGATGGACGCGCTGTATCCGACCACCGCCTTGACGTAGTCCGGGTGGTCGTACATCTGCATGAAGAGGTCGTTGCCCATCAGGTGCATCGCCAGCGTGAAGGGGCCGCAGATGAGCCCGTAGAGGCCCACCTCGCCGCCCACGTGCTGCTTCATGCGGCGCGTCACCTCGAAGGCCAAAGGCAGGCGGCCTGCGCCGAGGTCGAAGGGCGCGAGCCGGGCCAGCGAGCCGCCTCCCTCCAGCGGATGGGTCTTGACGGACGGCGGGGTCTCGTCGGCCCACGCCAGCTCGCAGCCCATGGCCTCGGCCTCGAGCTGCAGGTCGAAGAGCATGGGAATGCCATCCGGCCGGTAGCGGCGGACCGCCTCCGTCAAGCCCTGCACCATGAGGTCGGCCGAACGCAGATAATCGGACGCCTTGACGCCGATCATCTGCGCGCCGTGCACGCCCACGAAGGGCACCCACGCCGGCCGCGGCGTCAGGCCGTTGCGAAGCGCGTCGAACAGAATATCTTTACCTGTCATAGCGTCCTACGAGAGAAGCCGCTTGGCCAACTCGGCGGCAGACGCCGCGTCGGGCGAGTAGCCGTCCGCGCCGATCGCGTCGCAGTAGGCCTGCGTCACCGGCGCGCCGCCGATGATGACCTTGGCGGGAACGCCTGCGGCACGGATCGCCTCGACCGCGCCCTTCATGCTGGGCATGGTGGTCGTCAGCAGCGCCGACAGGCCGACGATCTTCGCGTTGTGCTCCTTGGCCAGCGCCACGAACTTCTCGGGCGACACATCGACGCCCGCGTCGACGACCGCAAAGCCCGCGCCCTCGAGCATCATGATGACCAAGTTCTTGCCGATGTCGTGGAGGTCGCCCTTGACCGTGCCCATAACCGCCGTCGCGACGGCCTGCACGCCCGCTTTGATCAGATGCGGCTTGAGCAGCTCCGTGCCCGCCTTCATGGCGCGCGCCGCAACCAGCACCTCCGGCACAAAAACCTCGTTGCGCTTGAACCGCTGCCCCACCTCGCCCATGGCCTCCAAAAGCCCGCTGTTCAGAATTTCCTGCGCCGGCGATCCCTCGGCCAGAAGGCCCTCCACCAGCTTGCGCACATCCGCCACCTTACCGCTCTTCATCGCCACTTTCAGCACGTCATAGTCGGGCATGACTTGATCCTTTCATAGGGCTCCCACTTGCTACCAACCAGAAAACGGTATTAGGATAGCCCGTCGCAACCGCTATAGCGAGCCCAGACGAATGTTCTTGCTTTTCCAGAAACGTGCTCTATATTTGCTTCATGAAAGAAGAAAACAGCCCGCTCTTCACGCTTCAGCAGGAGCGTTTTCTGAGCGAGACGCGCACCGCCGTCT
Organism: uncultured Lentisphaeraceae bacterium; assembly: GCA_964386865.1. GTDB lineage: Bacteria > Verrucomicrobiota > Kiritimatiellia > RFP12 > UBA1067 > CAYLUN01. The sequence goes on from CAYLUN010000024.1 coordinate 20,239, forward strand.
TTCTGTACATGCTGCAGGATGGCGAGGTCTACGCCATGAACAGCTTTCCTCACCTGCACAAGCTCGGCTTTCTTCTGAACGCGGAGGAGATCCAGTCCTTCCACCTGCACGAGTTCGCCGAGGTCATCCTGCTCGTCAAAGGCTACCTGCTCCACGAGGTCAACGGCAGCCACCACATCCTGCCGCCCGGCTCGCTCGTCTTCGTGCGCCCCTACGACCTGCACCGCCTGCTGCCTGTGAACTCGGAGCGCACGCTTTTCGCCAGCCTCGTGCTGGCCTCGTCCGTGATCCAGGAGCTCATGTCGTACCTTTGCACGCCCGCCATCCTGCACCACTTCAACACCGCGCCGGAGGCGCCCTGTTTCCAGCTGCAGCCCGACGAAGCCCGCAGCCTGATGCTCCAGATGGAAGGCGTCAGCAACGAGCAGGCGGTCTCCCCGGAGACCGGCACGCTGATGGCGCGCGTGCTCGCGGCTCAGCTCTTCGCCGGCTACCTGCTCAACCCCCGCACGCAGGAGCGCGCGAAGCCCCTGCCGCCGCCCTGGCTCGCCCAACTGCGCGAGGAGGCCGAGGGCTGGGACTCCCTGAGGAACGCGCCCCACCGCCTCCACCAGCGCTGCCCCTGCCACCCCAGCCACCTCTGCAAGAGCTTCCAGCGCTACTACGGGGAGACGCCCACCGACTTCATCAACCGCCTGCGCCTGCGCAAAGCGGTGCGGTCGCTGAACGAGCCCGACACCAAGATCGCCGCCGTCGCAGCCGAGTTGGGCTTCGACAGCCTCAGCCACTTCCACCGGCTCTTCAAGCGCCACTACGGCCTCACCCCCGCCGAGTACCGGCGCTCGCACACCGCCGAAGGCTGACGCGCCTCCGCTCGCTCACTCCAGCACCAGCACGTTCGTGACCTGCCGCGCCGCAACGTGGTCCGCCCACCGCCAGACCACCGCGTTGGACGCGTCGAACTCCACCAGGTGCGGCCCGGTTCCGCGTTTGCCGTGCCCCAGCCAGTTCGCCACCACCACGTTGCCGTTAGCCAGACGCTGGAACCCGCTGAAGAAATCCAGCCCCCATTCCGGATGGCCTCCCTTCTTCGCGTCGCCCCAGAACCGCACCAGCCGCCCGTCACGATCCACCTGCACGACCTTCACCCCGCCGCCCGCGCTTGCCAGCGTCGTGCCGTCTTCCAAACGGCAGACCGCGTAACCCTTGTCGCCATACGCCTCCAAGGCGGCCGACCAGACGACCTTCGCCTCCGAGTCGATCTCGACCGCGCGGAACGGCTTGACCACCGACATCAGGATGTGGCCGCTCTCCAGGACCTGCATAACGCGCAGGGCGGAGGCGTCCGGATAGACCAGCCGACCCGCGCCCGTCGGCCGCAGGTCGCGCCCCACGCCGTACACGACCACGCCTGAGGGCGAATGGCCGGCAAGCCAGGTGCTGCCGTCCGCCCGCCGCACCGCGGCGCTGATCCGCGAGTACCCCTCCACGCGCACCCGGGCCTCGCCGCTCGCCAGCTCGTACTCCGCAAACCCCGTATCGAGCCCGACCAAAACCCGGCCGTCGCCCACGCGCTGCAGAGACCGCGACGCGGCCGACACCGGCCGCGTCCAGCTGTTCGACAGGTTGAACTGGTCAACGTAAACCAGCCGAGCGTCCGGCGCATTGTCGATGCACACAAAGCGGTGCCGCACCTCCGCCTGCGCCGCCAGCAAAACCAGGCATCCGGCCACGGCTATCACGCCCAGCCTCACATCCACGCTCATTGGATATCCCCTCTTGTTTCCACGCGTTCGCCGCGGCAGGGAGGGCGCTACCGGCTGCCGCTGCCGCGCTGCAGCAGCGTGCCCATCAGGTGCCAGCCCCGGCCCACGGGCTTGGCGGGAGAGTCCTCGGCACAGCCGAACTCGCCCGCGCACCACACGCCGAACAGCGCCCCTTCGCTGCCCAGCCCCTCCAGCAGCGCCTTCTGCTCATCCTCGACCGCCTCCAGCTTGCCCTTGCGTCCCGCGCAGTCGAAAGCGAGGAACAGCTGCGGCAGGCCGCACAGCCGCGACCGCAGCCCGGCGGCCACCGCGCGCGCCGAGTCCAGCACGGCCTGGTTGTCCTTGGCCTGCGCGCCGCCCTGCTCCACGCCCACGTCTCCGTCCACCACCAGCGCGACCGCCGCGTCGGTGTAAAGCCGCCCCTGGTAGTGGATCCAGTTCTGGCCCGCGTTCTTGTTGGCCGACCCGCCGGTCACCGCCAGCGCCTCTCCCGCGACCGCCTGCACGCCGTCCAGCAGCAGCTGGTTCTTGGGCGAGTGCGCGTCCGCCAGCACAACCAGCAGCCGCGTCTGCGCGTTCGCGGGCACCTGTTCCGCCAACGCCCGGCCGCCCGCGCCCAGCGCGGCTTTCAGCGCCGCCTCGTCGCGCTCCAGCGTCAGCCCCTTGCTCTTCAGATCCGGCACCAGGGCCATCCGCACGGCGAGGCCGTCGCCGCCCAGCCCCAGCAGGCCGACCGCCTGCCGGTCTGCCACGCCTTCGCGCGTGTAGATCCCGTACGCCGCGAGCCCCACCACCCGCTCCTTGCCGAACACCGAGGCCACACCCTTTGCGGCCCGGGCCTTGTCCGCTTTCTCAACGAAGCACTCGGCGAGCACGACCACGTGCGGCGCCGCCCCGCCCAGCCGGGCCTTCAGCGCCTCCGCCGCCAGCCTGCCGGCCGCGTACGCGTCCACGCCCGCCGCGGGATTCGCCCGCGCCAGCGCCGTCGCCGCCACGACCTCCCCGCCCGCCTTGGGCGGCGTCACCGCTCGCTGCGGCACCGTCGCGCACCCCGCCGCCAACATCCCCACGCAGAGCCCCGCCCAAACCTGATTCATCGTTTCCTCCATTCGCATTCGTTCGCGTGAATTCGCGGGCACAAGGCCCCCTGTGTCAATGGATGGACGAGCAGAACCCGAACTCCGCTCCTCCGTCGTACGGCGCCGCGCCAGCCCAGCACCCGCCCGGCCACATCGTCCAACACGACGGACGCGCGTGGCGCTCCGCCTCAAGCCGGTTCATCGCCGCGCCGAGGTCGCGCAGCCCCGCGCCGCCTGGATCGTGCACCAGCAGCGAGAACGCGCACTCCCGCCCCGCGTCCACGCGCACGCCCTCAAGCGCCTCCAGCGGCAGGGCCAGCTCATACACCGTCACGCCGCCGCCATGCCGCACCGCCGCCGCCGCGCCCGGCACGTCCGGGCCCCACTCGCGCTGCGCCTGCGGCGCGGCCAGCCGCCTGCACACCGCCCGTGACGTCGAGGTCGGCTCAATCAGAAACTCGTGCCGGTTGGTGGTCGCGCCCCTCGCGCCGACCACCAGCTGCACCGCGTCGAAGGCGCCGTCCGCCCGCCTCTTGCCGGACGGCACCAGCTCCCGCTCGAAAACCTCGACGGCCACGTAGAAGGCCTCCTCGCTCCAGTACGCCCGCACCACGGAGCGCAGCCCCTGCGTCTCGAAGCACACCGGTATCGCGTCGCGCCACTCGTCGCCCAGCCGCCCGTCGACCTTAGCCTTCCCGTACGGCGCGCTCGCCGTGCGAACGGTCTGCGTCCGTGCGGCGCCGCCCGAGACCGACACGGCGAACGCATAGGCGTTGTCCGCGTTCTCGCGGGCCTTGACCACGCGGTACGAGAGCCTGCGCATCTCGCGCGCTCCCACCATAACATCGAAGGACGCCGGCTCGATCGCCCAGCCTTCCGGCGGCGCGACGGACAGCCGGCCGCTCCACGGCTCGTCCGCCGCCACATCGATCTCCCCGACCGGCCCGGTCGACGGGTTCACCAGAAAGTTCCGGCACCGCACCTGCGGCTCCGCGCAAACGCCTAGCACCAACAAAAAAACAGTGGCAATCACCGGTCTCATCTCCGCCCCCTCGCCTGAGCCGCCTTCCCAACTTGAGAACGCTCGAACTCCCGCGCTTTAGAGCTTTGGAACTTCCCCTACTCTCTCGCCAGAAGCGTCGTCGAATTCACGGTGCGCATGCGCTCTTCGTCGTGGCGGCGCACCACCCCTTTGTACCAAATCTTGCCGCGATAGCGCAACGCGCCTTCCTGCGGCAGGCAGGTGACCGCCGGCTGGGCCGAAGCCTGAGCGTAGCCCCCGCGGCTCTGCGGCGACGCGTCCGCCTCCTCGTGGCACCCCACGCAACCGCGGTTCTCGCCAGGCCGCAGCTGCATCCAAATGAGCTGGTCGCTCAGCAGCTGCCAGTCTGCGTCCAGCGCCTGCATGTGGATCAGCCGGTCCGCAGGCACCTCCACGGCGAACGAGCCGTCCGGCGCGAGCGGCACCACGCCGAGCACGCGGGCCACGGCGCCGCCGTGGTTCTTCCAGGCGATGCCGCCGTCCACGTGCGTCTGGTGGCGCGAGACCACCGGCAGCCCCTCCACCACGCGCACATACCGGGCGCGCTCCGCCACCAGCGGGTCGCGCGAGCGGAAAACCGACTGGCAGTCGAGCCGCGCCGTCAGCGATGCCCGGCTCGCCGCCTGCTCCGGCGGCGCAGGCGGCCGCCGCCGCGCGACCAGCGGGCGCGCCTCGAATTCGGCCGTGGCCGGATCGTTGTAGACGAGCGCGAGCACGCGGTTCGTCAGCGCGAGCCGATAGATCCCGTGATCCACTGGCGCGAGGCGGTCGCGGACGGCTCGCCCCTTCTTATCCTTGGTCATCGGCCGCTCGCCCGCGGCGACCAGCAGCGTGTTGTTGTCCAGCGGGTACGGCGTCGTCAGCGCGTAGCGGTCGTCCGGGAACAGCAGCGTCTGCTCGTGCTTGCGCGGCCCCACGACGAACGGCCCGTCCAGCGAGTTGAGGATGATCCGCCCGTCCGGCATCTGCTGCGGCTGCGAGAACGTGAGCACGCGGTGGCGCGGCGGCGCGGCCGCCTCCACGCAGGTGCGCGTCCGCCAGAACGCGCGGCTCTCAGGCCCGTAGAGCGTGAGCGGCTGCGTGCCGTCGGGCAGCACCGACAGCAGGTTCCACTCGGTCTTCACGCGCGAGTAGATCACCTCCAGCCGCGTGAACAGGACGCGGCCGTCCTGCGCCACCACGGGCTCGGCGTCGCCCCCGAAGTTCATGCCGAGCACGGTGATGCCGCTGCCGTCAGGCTGCATCACCGACAGCCCCGTCGCCGCATAGCCGTGGTATTCGTCGCGCAGGCCGACCCGGCTGGTCGAGAAGACGATGCGCCCGTCCGGCAGGTAGTTCGGATGCACGTCGTGGTAGCACCCCTGCGTGAGCTGGCGCATCCCCGTGCCGTCTGCGTTCATCTCGAACACGTGCCACCACGGGTCGGCGTCGCCGCCGCGCCTGGAAAACAGCAGCCGCGTCCCGTCGTACGACACCTCCACGTCCGCGACAGAACCGTCCGTGAAAGCGGTCAGAGGCCGAGCCTCCGCACCCGCGCCGGGGCGCTCCAGCCGGCAGATCGTGTGGCCCATGCGAAAGACCGGGCCGGAGTCGGTTGTGGAGTAGGACTGGCGCGAGTACGGGATCTGGAACACGTTGCGCGGCTTGAGGTCGCCCTTGATAAAGACCAGCGGCGCCGCCAGCGGATCCGTCGCCGCGCCCGGCCGGTCGGGCGGAGGCTCGACGCGCGGGGCAGGCGCCGCGTCGTTCAGCGGAACCTGCCTGCGCCACAGTTCCTCTCTGGCCAACACCTGCACCGAGTGGAACGGATGCGCCTGCGCGACGCCGCGGAGCAGCGACGCCGCCTCGGGCTCCCCGCGGCCCGCCAGCGCCTGCGCGGCGGCATACTGAACCTCCAGCGTCTGCCGCTCGTCAGCCGCGTAGCGCGCCAGCAGCGGCAGAACCTCCGGCCCAGACAGGCAGCCCGCCGCGAGCAGAAAGCTCTCCTTCCAGCGCGGCGCGGGATCGTTGAACTCGTCCTGCCCCTGCCGCGGGCTCCGGTAATCGTACACGCCGCAGAACCCGTAGTCGCTGTCCGGCTTCGCGCCCTCCAGCGCCCGGACGAGCGCGGGCGCACTGCCGCGCGCGTTCAGGAACAGCAGCGCCTTCGAGGCGTTGAGGCGCACCCAGCCGTTCGAGTGCGACAGCAGGCTCTCGAACCGCGCCGCATCGCCCGGCTCGCGGCTCAGCGCCAGCAAGATGTTGGCCCCGTAGACCGGATAGCGGACGCGCACCTCCGCCGCGTTGTGCGAGCCAATCTCCCGAAACGCCTCGTAGAGCGCATCCCGCCGGACGGGGGCAGTCGGCTGGCCGAACGCCTCAAACACGGCCTCCACCGCTTGACGCCTCACGCCGGCCCGCTCGAAGAGCCACGCCATGAGGTGGTGGACCGGCTCCGGCTCGTACACGATCGACGCGTCGTGGTCAGAGGGGATCGCGAGAAGGAGCTGCGGCGTCAGCCGGCGCAGCGCGTCCCGGTGAGCCGGCGCGGAAAGATCGAGCCGGCTGAGCGCGAACAGGATCGCATAGGCCGCGCGCGGCACGCGGTCCGCCGCCGGAAAATGCGGCACGTCCATCAGCGGCAGAGAGGGGATATCCTTCGAGCCATAGGTCGGCCAGTCGCTCGTCAGCAGCAGATGCGCCTTGAGCGCGTGCTCCGGAAACGCGGCCAGCAGCGCCTCGACGGCCGCCGGCCCGCCGAAGTCGCCCAGCGCCTCGGCCGCGTAGCACGCCCACTCCTTCACGCCCAGCAGCGCGATCAGCGCCCGCTCCGCCTCGCACCCGCCCTGCCGGCCCAGCGCGCGGATCGCGGCCTGGACAAACAGCGCCTCTTCGTCGCCCCACAGCGCCTTGCGCTGAACCTGATACGGTTCGAGCGCCCGCAGCAGCAGGGGCACGGCTGACTCGCGCGCGCCGACCGCGCCCAGCGCGCGGGCCGCACGCTCGCGCGCCAGCCACGGCGCCCCGGCCACAGCCGTCACCGCGTCGCAGCACAGCGCGCCCGCACGCGCTTCCTCCGCACACCGCCGCCACGCCTCCGCCTGCCCGCGCCGCACGCTTTCGTCGGCGAACGCGTTGAAGGCCTGCTCCTGGCCGGTCAGGTTGCACAGCGCCACGGACGCGGACTGGCGGACCCACACGTCGCCGTCGCTCAGCGCCGCAAGCAGCGCGGGAAGCTGACGCGCGCCGCCGCAGAGGCCGAGGCTTGCCGCAGCCGCGCGGCGCACCGCCGCAGCCGGGTCAGAAAGCCGCGCGGCGAGGGTCTCCGCCTCCCCGCACGCCCGCAGGAAACCGAGGTTTTGCAGCGCGACCCGCCGCGCTTCAGGCTCGGCCGCAACCGCGCTCGCAGCCGCCGCGCCGGCCTGCAGCGCGTAAGGGTTCAATTCGGCCCACGCAGCAGGCCAAGCCGGCGTCGCCCCGCGCGCGACAGCCAGCGCGCAACAAACCAGGCTCCCGATTGCAATCCGTCTCATGCACTCCCCCACGTGTATCAACCGTTCGTGCAAGTAGCATAAGCGATTTCAGCCCGAATTGCCATGCCTCGGCTGGCAAAGCCGCACCTTTGTTTATTGGCAGAGAAAAGAGGGCGGCCCGCTTGCGCGAACCGCCCGAGAGACGACCGGCAGATACGCCACCCGGCGCACCTTGAAGGACGTTGGAAAAGGACTTGAACTGACGCCCTTCCGCCGATCTAAATCTGTATCAACAACACCACCACATTATTCACACGCATGTCAGACCACCATGTCGATTCCATGCGTTTTCCGTGAACGAACCGTTCGCCGTGCCCTTCAAACGGGCTGCCTGTCCCTCGCACGCGTGATGATCGTCTTATGCTTGTTGGCCAGCACGCAGAGCCCGGCCTCATCGATGTGCGCCTCCACATCCCACTTCGTGTCTGATGGAAGTTCGTTGATAACCTCAATCCGGGACCAGGGAACCGACCGGACGGCTATCTCCCCCTCCACGATACCACCCACGCAACTATCCGGCACAAGGCGCACTCTCCCGCCTCCGACGCTGCTGCCAAAGTGATAGGTCTTGCAGTGGAGCATCAAGTAATGAGGCGTCTCGCAGAGCACCTCGCCGACAGCCACGTGATTGTGTGCCTCTTGATAAGGCTTGACCCATCTGATACGCACGACTTTCCCGGTCAGCATGCACCCACCCCCTGGTCTTATGAGATTTCGCCTTGTCTGGCATTTCGCGTGGAGCGAATACGAATGGTCGAAAAACTCCGAGCACAACCCCTAAAAGCGTCTCGGTGACGGAATGAAGTGTACGGGGCCTTTAGGGGTGGCCTCCGGCTGCGCGAGTCGACCCTCGCATACGTCCACTTTCCCAACCGTTCCTTTGTCAGGAGGACACTTTGTGGGAGAGTCTTTTCTGACAACCAATCGCCTCAGTTTCTTCAAGAACTTCATAACTTGCACTCCCATAGCTTCGTGAAATATGCAAATTATACCTGCCGCCCATTCCGCGCGTGTTTGAGACACGTGAGTTGTCTGCGTGTGTGTCAGCAACGTCGTGTCCGCGCAGGTTGTCGCCCCGCGCCTGTCAGCCGTTCCGCCGTGCCGCGCGTTCGACCTGCTCGGCATAACGTTGGACGTCCTCGCGTGGCTTTAACTCGAGCGCCCGCTTCAGCAGCGGCAGCGCTTCCTGGTACTTGCCACTCTTAACAAGGATCTGGGCGTGGCGTAACCGCGCGTCCGCCTCATATTTCTCCAGCCCCTCAGCCCGTTCAAAGTAGAAGACCGCCTTTTCCACGCTGGTCGCGGCATGGAACTGCCCGAGCAGAATGAGTGCGTCGCCATCCAGCGGGTCGAGTTGGACGATCTCCTCCAGAATCCGCGCCTGCTCCGCACCCGCCTCGTTGCGGGACGCAGCCAGCCGCGCCTCCAGCTTGAGCATGCGCTTGCGCAACTCGTCGGACACCTCCTGTCCCGCACGTTCGGACACCTTCTTCAGGAGGCCGGCTGCCGACGTGTAGGCGGATCGACTGGTGAGGATCTCGACGTTTCTGAGCTGCCGGCCGATATCGGGCTTCTCGTCGCGCGCAAACGCCCGCGCATACGCGTCCGCCCCCTGCTCGACGTGCCCCTCATTGACATAGATGTCTCCCAAGGTGTGGAGCGCGCTCAACGGAGTCTTCCCCGTGAGATCGAGCAGTTCGTAAATCTCGGCGGCTTGCATGGGCTGCTTCAGGCCGAGATAGGCGTTGGCTTGCAACAGCAGGTAGTCGGCCTTACCCGGGTCGCGACGCAACAACTCGTCGCACATTGCGATCGCCTCGCCATACTTTTGCTGCTTGAACAGCACGCGGCATAACCCCATCTTCCAGTCCAGCGTTTTGGGCTGGAACATCATGGCCAGCCGGTACGCGCTCTCGGCGGAAACGTACTGCTCGCTCATCGTGTACGAGTACCCCAGCAGTCCGTACGTCAACCCGTCGTTTACACCCAGTTCAATACATCTAGTCAACGGCTCGATCGCCGCCTCGAACTCGCCCTGCCGGATGCGGATCAGGCTTAGGTTCTTGTAGGCGCGTTGGAACGAGGGGAACTTCTCGACAGACGACTGGTAGCAGGCGAGCGCGTTCGTGAGCCGATCCTCTTGGAAATGGATGTTGGCGAGCGTGAAGTCGAACACGGCGCTGGTGGAGGGCTTGATACTCTTCTCCAAGAGGGCGGCCGCCTTCGCACCGCCGCCCTCCTCGGCCATGAGCTTCATTACCTTTTCCATCAGCTCTTTCTCAACGACGGTCACTCGCGGTTCGATTTCCGTGCACACGCCGTATGACCCCATGAAGGCCTTTTGGAACGCCGCGTCTTTCCAGAACGTCTCAGACCGGTCGAGCCACTCGTCGGCCTGCGCAAAGGCGGCGCACGCGGTTGTCCATGCAATCAGCTTCATCATCGCTTTCATCGGTTTCTCCTTAAAGTGCGAAGGTGATCGGCACGCGCATGCGGAACTGTACCGCCTCGCCGCCAACCTTGCCGGGATCGAAGCGCCAGCGCTTAACTGCGCCCAGCGCGGAGTTGTCGAACGCGGGGTTGTCGGATTTCTGGACTTTGGGCTCTGTCACCCGTCCGTCCTTGTCCACGATGAACAGCACGTACACCGTACCCTGGATCTTCCTTTTCTTCATCTCCGGCGGATACTGCGGCGCGGGTTGGAACACGACGCGCGGCGCCTGATCAAGATCCGCGAGCGAGAAAATGTCGTCGCTCGCTTGCATCCCGCCGCCGCCCTCCGCGCCAGCCACGGTAAGCTTGACGGCAAAATCGCCTCCGACACCGTCGCCGACACCTGGGTTCAACGCCATTTCTAACTGAGACAAATCCAACGGCGGCGCGCTTTCCGTGAGTTCGGGCGGAGGAGCCTCCTCTGGGGGCGGCTCCTCCTTCTTTTCCTGCGCCGCAGGCGGCGGGGGTGGCGGCTCCACCGTGTCCACACTCGTGAGCTGAATATCCGTGTCGACCTTTTGCTTGCCGATATCCTGCAGAACCGGCAGTAACAAGAACAGGGTGACGGTGAGCGCCACGCCGAGCAGTAGCGTGCCGCCCGACGCGAATAGCCGCGCGAGCAAGCCACTCTTTCGCCTCGTTTCTTGACCGAACCTCATGACCCGGCCGCCTCTTTGCGCGTGGCCAGGCTCACCTTCACGGCGCCGCCCAGCTTCGCCTCGTCGATGACCTTAACCAGCAGGCCTGACGGCACGCTCTGATCCGCCTGAATGATGACGGGGAGCGACTCCTTTTCCAGCATACGCTTGACGATCATCTGTACGCCGCCGATACCGATTTCCTGCCCGCCATAGACCACGGCACCTTTCGCGGTTATCGCCAACAGGACGCTATTCTTCTCCAAGCTGACCGAAGAGGCTGCCTGCGGCTTGTCGACTTCCACGCCCGTCTCGTCGACGAACGTGGTCGTCACAATAAAGAAGATCAGCAGGATAAACACGCAGTCGATCAGCGGCGACATATCGATTCCCGCCGAGTCCCCGTCATCCCCGCCCGAATTCCTGAATCTGCTCACGCGTGCCCCTCCCCGTTACTCGATTTGACCGTCCGCTCTTGAAACTCGCGCATGCATAGCGTCTCGACATGCGTCACCACGACCCCAAAACGCTGGTGCTGGCGTACGAGGAAGAACTGGATGAAGACTCCGGTCAGCGCCAAGACGAGTCCAGCCTCCGTCGTGATCAGCGCCTCGGAGATACCCTTGGAGATAATCCCCATGGTCTGATCGCCACCGCCGCCACGTGCCAAGCCGTTGAATGTGACCAGCATGCCCGTCACCGTGCCTAAGAGCCCCAGCAGCGGAGCCGTGGCCACGCACACCTTCATGATCTGGAGGTTGCGCGTGAACGGCCCGATCACGCCAGACTGAAACAGGGAGAAATAGGCCTCCATCTCAGACAGCGTCTGGCACTGCATAGCTTCCGCGATCATGCGCTGGATGGGGCCCCTTGGACGTCCCGGCCGCCTCTGCCAGGCGCGCCAGGCGCGCTGCGGCGAGGTCCTCGCCCCCAACAGCACGAGTTGCAGCATCGTGCTCAAGCCGAGCGGATACATGATCAACCCCGTCATGGCCAGCGGCACCATGGCCCAGCCGCCAGATATCCAGATGGGCCACGCCTGCTCAAACCAAGGCCGCGCCAGGTCTGGCAGATGCCGCATCACGAACAGTTTGATGAATTCCATGTCCATTGGATAACCACCTCGCTTATGCTAGATCTTGCCGACCTCGCACATGAATCGGACGGCAATCTGCTCCATCTTGTCTGCCACGCTTTTCGCCTTGCGCGAGAGGAACGAGTGCGCCAGCACACACGGAATGGCCACGTACAGGCCGTACTCCGTTGTGATCAACGCCTCCGAAATACCAGAGGAGAGCATCTTGATGTCGCCCGAACCGAAAACCGTCATCAGGTTAAAGGTGGAGATAATGCCGGTCACCGTTCCCAGCAGACCGAGAAGGGGCGCACAGGCCGCCGAAACGGCCACGAACGGTATGAACCGGTTGAGGCTGGCTTTCGCGTCCAGCATCTTCTCGAACATGGCCTCCTCGACCAACTCGCGCGGCTGGTCCAGAACCTCCACGCCGGCCTTCAGCATGCGCCCGGTCATTCCCCGCATCTTGGCGGCCAGCGTCTTCGCTCGTTCCATATCTTTCTGCCGCACGGCGTCCAGCAGCTCCGCCAGACGCTTCGCACGCGGTAGGCTCACAACCAGTAGCGACAGCCACTTCAAGACCACGACTAACGTAGCGCAACCGAGTAGCAGGAGGATCGGCCACATGACGGCGCCGCCCTTCAGGAAGTGCTCGACCACGGACTCTTTCAGCTCCTCGATCTTGCGCGCGTTGCCGAGGGACGCGTCGAACGGAATCTGCCCCTCGCCCTCCGTCACAACCTTGCGAACCAAGTCGGTCAGCGATGTGTCAGCATACGGCTCGACCACTGGGAACAGGGATCCGATACGCTGACTGGCCACGCCAACCAACTTGCCGTCGTCCGATGCGAAGTAGGCCACAGGGCCGAAGAGCAGGAACTTACCCTCTTTGACCAGCCCATCATCTCCGGATGCACGCCCTTTGAAAGCCAGTCCGCCAGCCATCTCCTCCAAGCGCGCGAGGCTCATCAGAAGCAGGCACAGCTGATCGTTGAACGCCGCCCCCGGCTCAGCGGACAGGCGCTCCTGCGCGCTCCTCGCGCTGTCGAGCGACTCCTTGTACTGTTCCAGCTCGGCGATGTGCAACCGCGTCTCGAAGTTCCTCGCGTACTCGCCGAAGAGGCTGCAAAGATAGTTCCTCTCCGTCTCACGCTGCTTGATCTCAGCACGCAGAGCCGACATCTCCAGCGCCCCGTTATCAGCCTGCCGCTTGACCGCATCGTACTCCTTACGCAACTCGCTCAGCGCCTGTTCCGCCGCCGACAGCGACTGGGTCAGCGGAATTTTCTCATCGGCGATCTGCGTGCGTAAAACGGCCAGCCGTCGGTTCGCTGTCTCGAGACGCCCCCGCATAGCGGCAACGGCCGCGCTTCCGACTACCGCATTCGTCGACTCCTGCGCACCTGCGGACGCGAGCATGGCACACACCGCAGCGACACTCCAAAAGGCCTTCATTGTGCTCTCCAAACAATTTGACGTTGTCTTCACTGGCTGTTCCTTACTTCACGCTGACCGGCAACGCCACATAGGCCGCAGGCTTCTCACTCTTGTAGATTCCCAGCACCTGTGCGATGTTGTTCACCAGTCCGTTCTGCTCCTCCCACGCCCAGGTGCCCAGCGGCCCGAGCTTGCCTATACCCGCCACGCCGCTCTTCTCGTTGACGTAATAGGCCTGCGACATCCCGATATAGAACACGGTCGCCTCGACCTGACGTCCGTCCGCTAGCTTTCGAACCTCGCCCGAGACCGCGAGTTCGCGGGCCGCCTTGTTGAGTTCGTTGAGCGTCCCGACCACATTCTGATATCGCTCCGAGAGTGTCAGCTTGGTGTCCGCCGGATTTGCGGGAATCCGTTGGCTGAGCGGCGCCACGCGCAGCCGCACCGGCTCAGGCGTCCACGGTAGGATCGCGAGGATGCGCAACTCGAATTGCTTGATGTCCGTAATGAGAGGCTTCATCCCACTCTTGAGCAGGTCGTTTTGTTCCTTGATTTCCCTGATCTTCGCGGTCGACTCGGCCGCCTCTCGCTTCGTCTGGTCGATCTTTTCTCTGACGGTCTGCGTCTCTCGACGGATCAGGTCGACGCGCTCGCGCAGCAGCTCTTTGCCGACCCGCCACTCCTGGTCTTCCTTTGAGACCAGCCGCTCCGTCTCCAACCACTTTCCGAGGTTCTGCCGAGCCGCTTCCATCTCTTCCTGCGCACAGACGGCGCCCGTTATCAGCGCCGCAGCCAACACTATGCCGTATTTCATCGCTTTCCTTTCCTTGAATCACCACTCGCATCCCAACGACACTCCGTAGGATCGCCCTGACTGGCAGGTCGTATTCGCTATGTCGCGGTAGGGCGTCCGGTAGATCGTCTCGATTTCGGGGTCAAGCAGGTTCTTGAACTCCAAACCCAAACGCCAATGGCGGGCGAACTTCATGCCGAGCGTGACGTCGAGCGTCCCGACCGGCATCTCCACAATGCTAGGCACATAGGTGTCATCCGTCGCGGTATCGCCGGAGACGTAAGTCTCGCCCTTCATGTTGTAGAACACCCCCACGCTCAAGCCCGTCGCCTCATTGTCGAACAGCAGGTTCAGGTTGCCGAGAATGTCCGACTGGCCGTCCATCGGACGCGTCTCTTCATACACGTTCGCTTTGATCAGCTTCTCCCGGATGTCCTCCGGGTATGCGACCTCGGACTCTTGGAGCGTCAGGTTGCCGCCAACCGAGAAATCCCGAATGCCGTTCCAGATGAACCCGAGACCCTTCCGCAATTCGAACTCGACGCCCCTAATCTCCGCATCCCCATAGTTCTCGGGATAGATGTAGTCGAGCGCGCCAGCCTGCGTGTCGCGCCGGGTCGAGTATTGGATAGGATCCGTGATCGACTTGTAGAACGCGCCCACTGCGATCAGGTCGGGTGTTCCTTTAGGCTGCCACTCGACCCGCGCATCGTAGTTCTGGAGCGAGGACATGCCGAGATCCGAGTTTCCGAGGAAGACTCGGGAACTATCAGAATCCTGATAGAGCACCGGCGTGATTTCCTTGAACGTGGGCCGGGCAATGGTTTGGCCGTAAGCCAGACGCAGGCTGAAATCCTCTAAAGGACGCAGGTTCAGCGCAGTCGCTGGCAGAATGTCGATTTGGTTGATCGACGCATTCGCCTCAGACGGATCGACGTTCGACCGGTATCCGATACGTCCCGCATTTTTCTTCTCTTCGTCCGTCTTGGCGTTTTCCTCGGTAATCAAGTAGTAGAGGGTGACCTTATCGGAGACGGGCGATAGAATCGTCGTGTCCATTATCGTGCTCTCGGCCCGTGCGCCGCCGACCCACTCGATCCATTCCGGCAGGGGGGCCTTCAACATGAAATAGGTGGCCGTCAGCTCCTGTTCACCGTCATATTCGATGCTCTTGGGATTGAGATTCTCCGGCAGAATAAAATTGTCCAGTAGCCCAAAGTTGCTGTAGTCGTATTCGTCCGTAGCCGGGATCGTATTCGTCACGATGACCGAGTAGACACGGTTCCTGTATATCCGTTTCATATAGTCGCCGAACACGCCGGCCTTGATGTATCCCTCATTTTCAAAGAGCGTGTAAGGCAGCTTCAAGTTGGCTTGGCCTTGCCACGCTTCCTCGCGCGTATCCTGCCAGCGGCGCTCGAACTCATTGACTTCGATCTCGCTCGAGCTTTCATCGCTGTCCTCCTCCGGCCGCCCGTCGTCGTAGTCCAAGACCTCGCGCTGATAGAGGTAGCCGCCGGAGATGCTGCGCCGGTCAGGCTCGATGCTTTCCGCCGAGTTGAAGGCCCCGGTCCAGTCCAGCTCCGCATCGTTCAACCAGGGCAAGGTGTGTTTACCGGCAAGCTGCAAACTGCTGTTTGCGCTTTCGGTGTACTGCATGACCGTGCTGAACGTCCGCGACCGGCTGTAGTTGTACCGCTGACCGATGGTCGAGCGCCCTGACTTAATATCGTTCGTCGTCGACGATGTCGATGACTTCGAGCCGTAGCGCGTCTCGACCGTGTCAGTGGACTGATGCGTATAGAGCCCGGTAAACCTGATCTCGTTCAAATCGTTCTTCGCCCCCAGAGACAGCCCGGCGCTCCAGAGCTGCTCGTCTGTGGAGTTCTCGATATACGTCTTTCCCCCTTCGCCAGTCACCGGCACCACATTCGTCGCACTGGCGTTCTGCTGATAACTGCTTTTGACGCTGGTTCGGTACTTGTACTTCTGGCTATAAGAGCCCGTCAACAGTCCTCCAAGCCGCCAGTCTCCCACAGACACCGAATCGCCCGCGGCAAATTTGAAGCCATAATTCATGGGGGGCGCCGACGACTCGATGGCGGAGCTGTACTTTTCCTCCGCGGTGGTTATCTTGCGCCGGGTTGTCGTCTCTCCAGTGGAGCTTTCCGAGCACAGGTCGTCGTCTTCTGTCTTCTCCTCATACCAGCTCGACGACGTGCCTCGCGGATCGTCCAGGCTGCCCGCGTCCCAAAACCGAAGGCTGCCAACTCCTCGCATGCCGCCGAACTGGTTGCCACCGCCTGCGTACGTCTTGAAGTTCTCCTCACCGGTCGCATTGGAGTCGTATTCCGTTGAGACACTCGCCTTCAAAACCAAGCCGTCGGGCACGCTCTTGGTAATAATATTGATGCCGCCGCTGGCGTCCCCCTGCTGATCCGGCATGAAAGTCTTGGTCACTTGGACGCTTTCAATCATGGAGGATGGAAACTGATCCATATGTACGGCACGCTTGTCCTTATCGGCCGTCGGCATCCGCACACCGTTGACCAAGGTCGCCGTGTAACGGTCGCCCAGCCCTCGGATCACCGCGTATTTTCCGTCTTGTACGCTTGCGCCTGTTACCAGTCGTAACGCGGCAGCCGCCGTGCCCGCACCCGCTTTTGACATCATGTCTGAACCGACGGAATCCATGAGCCCGCTGTGCTGCGAGCGGATCTCCAACTGTTGAAGATCGGTGCCGACGCCGCCGAGGTCCAAGTCCTTAACCACAAACTCGTCCATGTCGGTGAATACAACACCGAGCCGCACCTCCTCGAGA
Organism: uncultured Lentisphaeraceae bacterium; assembly: GCA_964386865.1. Taxonomy (GTDB): domain Bacteria; phylum Verrucomicrobiota; class Kiritimatiellia; order RFP12; family UBA1067; genus CAYLUN01. The sequence continues at coordinate 36,895 of CAYLUN010000024.1, forward strand.
CGGACGTCGCCCGGCAGCACCACGATTTGGGCCAACACACGGCGCTCAAAGCCCTGCGCGCTGACAACCACCGTGTAAGAGCCGCTCGGCAAGCTGTCGAACAGGACGTTGCCGTCCTCGCCAGACATCTGCCTCTTCTCCGCTTCCAGAACCTGCACTGCTGCTCCCGAAAGCGGCACGTCCCAATCCTGATCGATCACGCGGACGCGCAGCGCCCCAGCCGCGCCGCCCTGCGCCCACGCGCTTTCCGCACACCACAGGATGTTGGATACAAGCAGAAGGGCGCGCGCCCAGCAAATGACCCGAAGTCCTGCCGCCGCGGCTTGCATGGGTCTTTCGTTCATCATGTTCGGCACCCTCACCTCAAATTCCCGCACGGGGAAGATAATGACTATTCAGTGGCTTTAGCGCTTCTTCTCGTTTGATGGGTCAGGAGTATATGGGTGTTCCGTTAGCGCTTCGCGTCTGTTGCGTTGAGATTGTGTTAAAGCGTTTGCGAACGCTCACTCTTATAAACAAAATGTCCTGCGGCCGCTTGCGCAGCCGCAGGACATCTCACCTTTCACTCACAGTTCTGTTGCGCCTATTGCTTAATCAGCTGGTAGAAACGCGCGTCACCTGAGTTAGGGGGTGTCTCGCCGATGATGTCGGTCAGGTTAACCGTCACGGGAGAGCCCGGGGAGGCCGATGCGACCGTGAAGGTCTTCACGATCGTCCAACTCACGGGAGTCAGGCTTGTCGTCGTCTGCAACTGATACGTTCCAGCCGACGTGATGCTATAGGTCAACACGGGGCTGGTCTGGAGGCCGGTCGCCGAGATCCCAGTTCCAGAGGTGAGCAACGTCCCGTTGCCCTGGTAGACAATCCCGTTCACGCCGTTGGTCACAACGGTCGTGACCGTGTTCGTGACATAGACTGTTCCCGTGTTTTCGTCAAGCGCAGGCGCATTAGTGAAGGTGCCGAACACGCCCAAGCTCGCGATCGTCGTCCAGCCCTGCGCCCAGTTCTTGTCAGGGCTAAACGCGCCGCGATAGGACGTTGGCGTCATCCAGCTATCCGGCACATACATCGCGCCGGTAGCCGCATCGTTGGCTGCGCGGGGATCGATCAATGTCACGTCGTACGATGTGGTCGCTGTGCGCGCGACCTGCGTGCGGTAGCGCTTCTTGATCGGCATGAGGTTAGACTCATCGGCGATTGTGCTGTTACCGCCCGAACTGCCAAAGAGATCGATGATGTTGCCCTCGCTCGACAAGTTCCATCCGCTATAGAGCGTCAGGCCGGTCGTGCACCAGGGGCCTTTACCAGCCGCCGAATCGACCCACGAGTAGGCGGCCTTGAGCGCCGTGCCGCCCACTTCCGTCGGATACAGGCCTGCGGGAATGTTCCAGAAGGCCGAGCCGCGAAGGCAGGCCTGCTTGCCAGGAACCTGCGACGCGTAGAAATCGTCCCGTCCGACTGTCTGGCCGGCGGCGTTCAGGGCGGCCCATGTCGGCATGTTGGTCTCCGAGGTCGCGAACCGCTCCGCGCAGTTCAGCGTGATGCCGTTCGCCGTCGCGTCCGTGCGATTTTCGATGAACGTCGCCCGGCTGCCGAAGTCCATGAAGACGCTGTTGTAGATCTGCGGCGACGCGTTGTCGCGCATCGAGATGGCGACGTTGCGTTTGGACGAATCGACATATTGGTTACCGACCAGCGTCACATTGTTCCACAGCGACGCCGAGAAGAGCAGCGAGCCGGAGCCGGACACGGTCTCGTACCCGTCCATCTCCATTCCCTTGTCGGCCGCTCCTGACTCGATCTTGGAGCCGTTCAGATCGCGCTGCACGCCGAACAGGAACTGGTTCTTGCCGCGGAATCCCGCGTCGCTGTCGAAGATGTCGTCGCCGTTGCCCCACGCCACCAGATACTTGGACGCCACCGTACCGCCGAACCACTCGAACATGTCATCCTGGTTGTTGTACACCTCGACATGGTCAACCTCGGTGCCGCGTCCGACGCCATAGAAGGTCAGCCCGTTGATCTCCTTGGTGCTGGCGAGTTGGTAGCCGCCGTAGCGGATCTGCACGTAGTTGAGCGAGCCGCTGGAGTCATCGTCGTCATTTCCTCCGCCCACCACGCCCAGCCCTGTATCAAGGCCCTCGACGCCGATGGTGGCCGTGCCCAGGTTGGCAGGAGCCGTGACGGTGTCCCAGTTGACAAACGCCTTGCCGCACAGCACGAGGCCGCCCCACGCGCCGTGGAGTGTGCCGACGGCGCCGTAGTTGTAGGCCTGGCTCGTATTTACGACCAGCGTGCCAGAGCCGTTGCGGTACCACCACGTACGGGTGACCGATGTCCCGGTCTGGCCGCCCCACGGATTGTGGTTGTCCCATTCGTCCGTCATAATGATGGGGTGCGCAACCGTGCCGTTCGCGTACAGCTTGCCTCCGCGTTCGACGATCAGCGATCCGGGCCGGAAGTCTGCGTTATAAGCACTCTTTGTCGTAATTTCATTTGCGCCGCGAATAACGGTGCCCGCCTCAACGTTGACCACCGCGCCGTTGCCGACGAGGATAATGCCCTTCAGCAGGTACACGTTATTGGACGTCCAGTTGTGCGTGCCGCTCAGGCGAAAGACCGCCGTCGCGACTTGCGTGCCGACCGATCCGTCGATCGTGACTAGCGCCGCCTGTGCGCCACAGACCAGCGCGGCCGCGACCAGCAGGCCCGCGAACGCTTTCTTCGTGCAGTTCATTATCTCACTCCTATTTCACTATCCCTGTTGGTGCGGAACCGCCACACCCGATCACCGCCCACACGGGCAGCGACGAACAACGCGGGAAAGCCTGACGCCGTTCGCTTGTGACCCAACCTCCCTACTCAGGAGAAGGTGTCTCTGAAAACGACGCCACTATAGAAAGGAGATGTTAGCCGCATATCACGCGACTATTATTTACATGTTAGAGTCGCGAGCGGGTTCGCTGGCGTGGACCGAGCGTGCTTGCGTGACGTGCGCGGTGCTCGGCGCTGAAGCGCTTAGCCCGGCAGGTGGACCGTGAAGGTCGTGCCCGCGCCGAGTTCGCTCTCGACGCCGACCGTGCCGCCATGGATCAGCACGATGTGCTTGACGATGGACAGGCCGAGGCCTGTGCCGCCGAGCTCTCGGCTGCGGCCCTTGTCCACGCGGTAGAAGCGCTCGAATAGACGGTCCAGATGGTTGTGCGCGATGCCGTTGCCGTTATCGCGCACCGCGATCCGCACGCCAGATCCCTCTCGATGCGCGTTGACTGCAACGACCGGATGCTCCGCATTCGCGCCATACTTGATCGCGTTGTCCACCAAGTTGATGACGGCCTGCTCCATCAGCCCCGCGTGCATCACGGCCGTCAGGCCCTCTTCGCATGAGACCGACAATTCAACGCCGCGCTCGGCCGCACGCGCCTGGCACAATTCGGCCGCGCTTTTCAGCACGCCAGCCACCGGCGTAACCTGCCGGTCTAGCGTCAGCGCCGAACTCTGCTCCAGGCGCGACAGATCGAGCAAGTCCCGAATGATCGACTCCAGCTGGTTCGATTGCCGCACAATGATCTTCAGAAAGCGTTCGGCCTTCACGGGATCGTTAATCGCCCCGTCCAGCAGCGTCTCGGCAAAGCCCTTCACAGACGTGACGGGCGTCCGCAGTTCGTGCGACACGTTGGCCACGAAGTCCTGCCTCACGGTTTCGAGCCGGCGCAGCAGCGTCACATCGCTCAACACCACCAGCGTGCCGATGCGCGTGCCGGACATGTCGTTCAGCGCCGTCGCGCGCATATTGACCTGCACCTCGTTGTCTCCCTCGGCGACCATCTCCTTTTCGACGGGGGCCGCGGCCTTCTCGCTCTCGTCGATCAGCGAAAGCAATTCGGGGTACCGCGTAACCTCGCCGATGCGCGTACCCTCCGGCGCGGGGTTGCTGAGGTTGAGCAAGCGGCGGGCGGACTCGTTGATATCCATGATGGCGTGACCCATGTTAACGGCGATCACGCCACGCGTCATATTCGCCAAAATCAGCGTTCGCAAGTTGCGCTCCTCACTGAGCGCCTGAATGTACGTCTGCAGATGGTCGGCGGTTTGGTTGATCGACCGCGCGAGATCAGCCAGGTGAGGAACGGGAGGTATGTCCAGCCGATAGGACAGCTCCCCTCCGCCGATACGCGTGAGCCCTTTTTGCAGGTCAGAAACCGGCCCCACAATGCGCAAAGCCGCGCCGTAACTCAGCAACAGCGTCGCGCCCAGAACAACGGCCAGAAGAACCAACAGGATGCGGTCGGATCGATCCAGTTCGCGCGACAGCGTGTGCATGGGCACCGCAACCCGTACGACCGCCTGCACGGGGCCGTCAGGCGGCACCCGCTGCGCGAGGTAGAACATCTTCTTTCCGAGCGTCGCGCTGTAGCGTTCGCTCGTTCCGGTGCCCTTCTCCTTCGCCTCGAGAACCTCAGGGCGGTCATCATGCCGATCCATGTGAGACGCATCGGCTCTCGTGTCGCCGATCACGCGACCGTCTGGAAGGATCAGCGTGAACCGGTGCTCGCCCAGCGCCGCCAGGCGCTCGACGAACCGGTGGGCCTCCGCCTCGTCGAGCGAACCGTCATCATGCGGCAGCAGCGTCGCCGCAAGCTTGGCCTGCATTTCGAGTTCGCGCACCCACTGGCGGTGGAACACGTCGCGGCTCGCGTACCACGTGTAGATCGCCACCAGAGCGACCGCCGCGAACAGGATCAGCATGTGCGCGCCGAAGAATTGCCAGAAGAGTGTCCGTTTCTTCACAGTTTACTCCGCTTTCATCCGGTAGCCGACCCCGCGCACCGTCTCGATCAGCTCGCTGTACGTGCCCAGCTTGCGCCGCAGGCCCACGATCTGTACGTCCACAGAACGGTCCGTCACCGGGTAGTCCTCTCCGTGGACGGCGTCCACGATCTGGTAGCGGGAGAAGACCACTCCGGGCCTCCTCATGAAGAGGTCTAGCGATTTGAACTCGCTGAGCGTCAGCGACACCGGTGCGCCGTCGATCTTGACCGAATGGTGCGTGCGGTCGATCTCGATCGGCCCGCGAGTCAAGATATCGCAGGCGTCCTCCGGCTCCGAGGCCCGCCTGCGCAGGACCGCCCGCACGCGGGCCGACAGGATGCGCGCGCTGAAGGGCTTGGTCATGTAGTCATCCGCCCCAACTTCAAGACCGGCGACGATATCCGCATCTTCGTCCCGCGCCGTCACCATGATCACGGGCACCTTCTCGGTTCGCTCCTGCGCGCGGATGGAACGGCAGAACGCGAAGCCGTCCGTGCCGGGCAACATCAGGTCGAGCAGGATTAGGTCAGGCAGCGTGCGCTTGAGATAATCCAGCGCCTCTTCGGACGACGCGCACTCGGCCACCTTGTAGCCCTCGCGCTCCATGTTGTAGCGAATCAACTCGCGAATGTCCGCCTCGTCCTCGACAATCAGAATCGTCTCGTTCGCCATACGTATCCCTCAGTGCTGCTCCGCATGTTTATGCCGAATGATCGTGCCGTCCACCAGATACGCCACGTCCTCGGCGATGTTGGTGGCATGGTCGCCTATGCGCTCCAAGTCCCGTGCCATGCTGTGGATGAGGATCAGCGGCTCCGTGATGGCGCCCGAGTCGGCCAGGGTCGCCCGCGAGATCACGCCGTGTATGACCTCCACGTTAAGCCGGTCCACCTCGTCGTCGCGGCTGATCACGTCCGCCGCCTTGCGCACGTCCAGCGCGATCAGCGCATCGAGGCTGTCCCTGAGCATGACGCGCGCCAACCGCCCCATCTGCATGATCTTCTCCTGCAAGTCAGGCACGGGGAAAGCCGACAGGCGAACCCCGCGCTCCGCGACATTGACCACGATGTCGCCGATGCGCTCCAGATCGTTGTTGATTTTGAGCACCGCGATCACGAAGCGCAGGTCGCGAGCGACCGGCTGGTGGAGGGCCAGAATTTTGAGGCACTCCTCTTCGATCAGCACTTCGCGCTCATCGATCTCTGAATCCAGCTCGATGAGCGTCATGAGCGCCTCCTTGTCACGCTGTTCGACCGCCTTCAGGACGTCGTGCAGCCGCAGTTCCACTTCCCCTGCCAGACGTAGAATGGATTCTTTCAGCTTGTCGTTTTCTCGTGCGAAAATCATATTCACCACTCCACCTCCCCGACTTGCCATTACCCGAACCGCCCCGTGATGTAGTCTTCGGTTTGCCGCTCGCGTGGCCGCGTGAAAAGGTCTTTCGTTGCGTCAAATTCTACTAGATTGCCCTCATAAAAAAAAGCAGTCATATCCGAAACGCGCGCGGCCTGCTGCATGTTGTGGGTCACAATCGCGATCGTGTACCGGCCGCGCAGTTGGACGATCAGCTCCTCGATCCTCGCCGTCGCCTTGGGGTCAAGGGCGGACGTGGGCTCATCCATCAGCAGGATTTCCGGGTTGACCGCCAGCGCGCGCGCCAGGCACAGCCGCTGGGCTTGCCCGCCCGACAGCCCCAGCGCGTTGCGCCCGAGCCGGTCTTTGACCTCGTCCCACAGCACGGCCCCCCGGAGGCTTTCTTCGACGATTCTGTCCAACTCCGCCTTGGTGGCGCTGCCATGCAGGCGCGGGCCGTAGGCGACGTTGTCGTAGATCGATTTCGGGAACGGGTTGGGCTTCTGGAACACCATGCCGATCCTGCGCCTCAGCACGGCCGCATCCACGTTGGCGCCGTAGACGTCCTGCCCGTCGAACAGCAGCGCGCCCGCCGCCCGGCAGCCGGGGATCAGATCGTTCATGCGGTTGATCGCGCGCAGAAACGTGCTCTTCCCGCAGCCGCTCGGGCCGATGATAGCCGTAACCTGTCCGGCGGGTATCGCCAGGTCGACTTTCCTCACTGCCTCGTGAGCGCCATAGTAGACGGAGAAGGCTCTCGCTTCGATGTGAGCCGTGCAGACCGTTTTGCCACTGTCGTTCATCGCCCCTACCCTTTCAGCCGTTTTGTGACACGGGCGCGAATGAGGATCGCCGTCAGATTCAGCGCCAACACAATCAGCACCAGCGTCGCCGCCATGCCGTACTGCACATGCCGGATCTCGTCGACCGCCTCATGCTCCGTGCAGATGTTATACAGGTTCCACGACAGCGAGGGCGTCGGATTCGTCAGCAGTTCGGCCGGCCGAAGCATCGACCCGACACTGACGACCGCCGTGAAGATGACCGGCGCGGTCTCGCCTGCCGCGCGGCCCATGCTAATCACGATCCCGGTCAGGATGCCCGGCAGCGCCGCAGGCAGAATCACCGTCAGAATCGTCCGCCACTGGCTGGCACCCAGCGCCAACGCGCCCTCTTTGTAGGCGCGCGGCACCGCCGCGATCGCCTCTTCGGAGGCCCGGATCAACGTCGGCAGCACCAGCAGGGCCAGCGTAAGCGAACCGGCCAGCACGCTCTTACCCGGCGACACATGCAGCGTGTTAATGAAAAAGGCCAAGCCAAACAGGCCGAACACCACGCTCGGCACTCCAGCGAGCGTGTTCACGCACGAACGCAGAAAACCCATCACAGGCCCCTCCTTCGCGTACTCCTGAAAGTAGATGGCCGCCACGATTCCCAGCGGCACGGCGATCAGCATGGCGCCCAGCGCCAGATAGACCGTGCCCAGCACCTCGGCGCCGATCCCGCCGAAAAAGTGCGCATCGATCGACTTGTCTGTCAGGAACCGGGGGTAGAAGGTCAGTCGAGGCCGCAGCAGGCTCCGCAGCTCGGACTGCACGAGCGGAAAGATAGGCTCCAGCGACGTGCCGGCGAAGAGCGGCTGGCGGGGCACCAACACCCGCCGCCCCTCCCCTCCAGAGTAGTCCCACGTCTCCTCGAACAGGACATGCTCGACTTTCACCGTTGCGCGATCCCAGCGCGTCTGCCCGTAGATCCGTCGCGTCAATGCGGGAAGCGGCATACCCGGCTCAGGGCCCAGAAGAACCCCCAGACTTTCGCGGACGTCCTTGAAGGCCGCCTTCAGCTCCTTCCGCCGCGAGGCGGGCAGCGTGGGCAGCTCCTTCTCGAAGGCCGCCATCGCCTCGTAGATCGGCAGGCGCGCCAGCCGCACCTCGGCCCACTCCGCCTCTAGCAGTCGCTCGTCGCCGCGGTTGAACTGGTCGAGCAGCATGCGCCGGTGCTCGACGGTGCCCCGAAAAACATACGCGCCAGCCCCCTTTCCAAGGATCGGCACCAACACCAACAGCAGGGCAAGCGTCATCAGCGCAACAGCAAAGGTGGCGCTCAACGTAAAGGCGCGATCGACAAGTTTTCGGGTTGTCATCCGCATGCGCTCACCCTCCCCTCAGCCGCCGGCGCTGCCGGGTTACGATCCACTCGCCCACAAGGTTGCAGACGAAGCTGAAGACCAGGAGGCTCAGCCCCATCGCGAACAGCACGTGGTAGTGGGCTGAGCCCGTCATCTGGTCGGCCTCGCCCATGTCGCCGGCGATGGTCGCCGTCAGCGTGCGCACCGGCTGCAGCAGATTGTACCAGGGCTTGGGAATTTGCGCCGCGTTGCCGGACGCCATCCACACCACCATGGTCTCGCCGAGCGCGCGCATGATGCCGAGCAGCACGGCCGAGAAAATGCCGCTGATCGCAGCCGGTATCACGACCTTGACCAGCGTCTCAGCACGCGTCGCCCCCAAGGCGTAACTGCCCTCGCGCAGCTCTCGGCCCGCCGCCTGCAGGGCGTCCTCGGACACGCTCACGATCGTCGGCAGCGCCATCACGCCGAGTATTACCGACGCGTTCAGCGCATTCACGCCGCTGGCGATCTGCATGGCCCCGAACGCGCGTCCGACCCAGACCAGCAGCGCCAGGCTGCCGGCTAAGAAGGCGACGGACAGCACCGCGCGCAGGGCCTTCTGAACCGTCGCGGTCACCCGACCCGGCACCGCCAGGTCGGCAAGCACCACCGAGCCGATTACGAGCGCCGGAAGCGCCAGAATCCACCAGGCCGCTGCCAAAACCCGCCCCCCCTGCGTTTGCAACAGGGGCGCGAGAACCACCAGCGCGAAAAACCCATAGGCGACGGACGGGATGGCGGCCAGCATCTCGATCACCGGCTTGAGGACCTGCCGCACGCTGAAAGGCAGGATGTCGCTCATGCACAGCGCCGCGCACACGCCCGGCGGCACCGCCAGAACGACCGCGGCAACAGTGACCAGCAGGCTGCCCGTGAAGATCGCGGCCGCGCCGAACTGCGGCGGCTGATGCGCGGGATACCAGGCTTTAGACAGAAAGAACGACGACACGCCCTTGTCCTGAAAGAAGGGCAGCGCGTCCCGCGCGATAAAGAAAATGATGGCGAGCACAGCCAGCGCGGCTACGGACGTCACAGCGAAGAGCAGGGCGCGGCCCAACAGGCTGAGCGCCCGGCGCCTGACCTTCTCGCGTTCCGACAGCAGGATGTGCTCGCTCATGCGCATGTCTATTTCTTATCGGGAACGGGGATGAACCCTATCTCTTCGATGATCTCACGGCCCTTCTCGGAGCGGCTCAGGCCGATGAATTTGGCGATCAGGCTGTCCGGCGCAGGCGATCCGTTCGTGAACATGAACAGCTCACGCGCGATTGGATAGGTCTTGCCGATCACCGTCTCGGCACACGGCGCGACGCCGTTGATCTCCAGCGCTTTGACCGAGCGGTCGACGAAGCCGAGCCCGGCGTAGCCGAGCGCGCCCTTGGTCATCTGCACGCGCTGGCGAACGCCGCCGTTGCTGCCCGTGTACTCCGCGCCCTCGCAGATCTTGGCGTCTTTGCCAAGGACTAGCTCTTTGAACGACTCGAACGTGCCGCTGTTCGTGTCGCGGCTGACCACCACGATCGGCATGTCGACCCCGCCGACATCCTTCCAGTTCGTGATCTTGCCCGTGTAGATGTCGCGCACCTGCTCAACCGTCAAACCCTTGACCTTGTTCGACGGATGAACTATGACCGGCAACGCGTCAAAGGCAACGACATGGGCGGTCGGTTTCAGGCCCTTCTCCTCCATGGCCTTCTTCTCCGTGTCCTTCAAATGACGCGAGAGGTTGGCGATGTCGCAGGTACCGTTCAAAAGCGCCTTGGCGCCGTTGCCGCTGCCCGACTCGCTGACCGTGATGCTTACGTTCGGGTTCTGTCGCATGGTGTACTCGGCGAACGCTTTCGCGATCGGCCCGACCGTCGTCGAACCGTCCAGCACCAGCTTGTCCTGCGCCTGCGCCACCGCGCAAGCTGCCGCCACTGCGGCCATGATCATTGTAACTTTCATGTTAGCCTCCTGTTTGTTGAACCGGACACCGGATGTCCGTTTGGTTATTAGTTAACCTGATGTGTGTTAGCCCCGCATGAACGTCCCGAGAGGAACGCATGAGCGTCCCCTAGAATTTGCCGTTCAGCTCGAAGCGCAGCCAGTAGGCGGCGTCCTCGTCAACTGACGCCGTATCGTGCGCGTAGTAGTCGCCGTACCAAAGCGTCTCGCCAACCACGGCGCCGGACAGCTCCCCGCGCTTGCCGAACAGCTTGCTGGCGATCGGGAAATCGTAGCGGGCTTGGCAGTAGAGGCCGCGGTAGTCGTCTGTCGCACCATTGTCCTTCTCCGCCGCGAACATGGGGCCGGCCTGAAGCTTGACCTTATGTTTGCTGGCCGGCTCGACCGACGCCTCCACATGCGGGTAGATCAAGTTCGACCAGCGGTACTGGTCGTACGCGCCGGAGCAGAGCTCGCTGAACCACGTGGTGCGGTTGAAGACGGGGTTCCAGCCGCCGTCGGTGCTGCCGTCAGTCGTCTTGTAGTAGCTGTCCTCATCGCCTGAGAGGTAGAGCAACGCCCCCGTGAGCTTGGGCTTGCCGAAGACCTCTTTCTCCGCATACGTCAGCCCGCCATACCCCATCCAGGCGAAGATGTCCCGACCCTCCATGCCCGTCTGCCCATCGACCTGGCCGATTTGCACGGCGGCCTCGATTTCGGCCGACAGCTTGTCCGTGAGCTTGGGCGACAAACGCGTTCCCACCGTGTGGAAATCGCGCCCCGGATAGCGTGTGCTCTTATCGTAGAAGCGGGTCTCCTGCTTCCAGATCCAGTAGAACTCCATGGGGAAGTCCTGAACTTCGTTGTAGTGAACATAGGCCATCAGGCCTTTCTCGTCCATTTCGGAGTAGGGGCTGCCGCTCTTGAGCTTGGTGTTATCGTACACGTCGTACGCGTTGCCAAGCGTCAAGTCATCCCGGTAGTGGTTCCACGTACCCATCAGGTCGACATCGCTCTTTTCCAAGAACTTGACGGTCGCCAAAATCGCGTCGAAGTACGTCGAGCGCGAACCGTCGCCCGGCGTCCCGTCACTGACCAGCCGTCCCGCGCCCTCCTTGATGTCCTGCCGCCCGACACGCACGTCTACTCGGTCGCCAATGTTTTTGAAATCGAGATAGAAGTTGTCAATGTAGATCTCGTCGGGAAACTCGTTCTTGCGGGCGTTGCCCGTGCTGTTGCGGTAGTCGCGGAACTCGTTCCCCAGCCGCAGGAAGGCGGCCAAATCCTCGCCATAGGAGGCCTTGCCCCACAGCCGCGTGCGAAACCGATAGTAGTCCTCGTACGCCGTATTGACGGAGGTCTTGCCCTTGTCCATCCAGTTGTCTTTGTACTCGTAGCGGAAGCGGAAATCCGCCCCGCCGTCGAAGTCGAGCCCCTTCTCCGCCTGCTTCGCCTCTTCGGCCAGCAGCGGAGCGGCCGACAAACAGAAGATGGCCGCAATCGCCCTCATTGACACGTTCTTCATGCTACCCCTTTCCACCTGCCCGCCCATTTCAGACGGCACACGCCGCTCAAACAGTACGGGCTCTTTTGTTGGGATAGTATGTGGCCGGTGTGTCAGCGGCGTGTCAGCGCTTTGTGAGTTTATGGTTAAGACCTAACAGACTGAACGGACCCCTCACACACACTGACGAATTCGTCCAGCCGGTCAACGGCAAGCTCATACGACTCGCCGCGCGCGTCGCCGAACCCGTACCGGCAGAAACACCGGCGCATGCCGGCGCGCGCGCCGGCCTCGAGATCCGCAAAGTGGTCGCCGACCATCCAGTCCGCTGGCGTCAGCGCAACGCCCATCCGCTCTGCCGCCAGCCGCAGCGGCGCCGGATCAGGCTTCAGCACTGCACAGTCTCCGCCTCCGACGACCGCGCCAAAATAGTGCAGGATGCCCAAGCCTTCCAGAATCGGCGTCGTAACGTCCGCCGGCTTGTTGGTCACCACCGCCAACCGCCAACCGGCTGCCTGCAGCCCGTTCAGCGCCTCAACGACCCCGGGATAGAGCGTCGTCTGGTCCAGATAGTGCGCGCGATAGTGGGCGCGCTGGCGGGCCAGCAGCGCCGGCCACAGGTCGGGGCGCTCGGGGATCGCACGCTGAATCAGAGCCGGCACGCCTTCGCCGACGCAGGCTTCGATCTCGCGCGCCGGCCGAGGCGCCAGCCCGAAGTCTTGCCGCGTCAGATTCACCGCCAGCGCAATGTCAGCGCGCGAGTCAATCAGCGTGCCGTCCAGATCAAATAGGGCTGTCTTCATAGGCGCGTATTCTGCCACACTGGCCCGCCCCCCGCCACGCCAAAAACGCGTCGGCTACACTTTCACGGGCGCGCGCAGCGTCACCGTCGTGCCTTTCCCCAGCACGGTTTCGACCGTCATGCGCCCGCCCAGCCCCTCGACCCGCTCGCGCGTGCTGAAAAGCCCGAACCCGTCGCCGTTCACGCCCATCGCCTTGGCTGGATCCTGCGCGAATCCGCAGCCGCAGTCGCAGACGACCAGCTGCACGCCGTTATCTCCGTCACGGCGAATGAACACGCTAGCCTGACGCACGCGGGCATGCTTGACGACGTTGAACAACAGCTCCTGGGCCGCGCGATACAGGCAGAGGTACATGTTCTCGTCGAGCGGGGGCACCCCCGCCTCCGCGACAAGCGTCACCGTCAGGCCGAACTTCTCCTGCATCTGCTGGGACAGCCAGCCGATGGCGAACGGCAAGTCGCGCTCGCGCACCGCCGGCACAGAGATGTCGTGAACCAGCGACCGCGTGAGCCGGATCGACTGCTCCAGCATGCTGTCGGCCCTGTCCAGCGTCTCTCTCGCCGCCGCGCCGCGGACCATCTCGCGGGCGACCCCGAGCGTCATGCGTGCGGCAGCCAACGTCTGCTGCACGTCCTCGTGGAGAATGTTGGAAATGCGCTTGCGCTCTTCCTCCTCGGCGTGCGCCAGCCGCCCCGTCAAGGCCTGAAGCTGATGCGTGTACTTCTCCACCTCCGTCGTCCGCTCGGCGACCCGCTGAATCAGCGTCGCGTTCCACGATTCCAGCAGCTCCTGCGACTTCAGGCGCTCGGTGATGTCGCGAATCGCCGCAATGTGCACGCTGCGCCCGTGTATCGAAAAACAGCGAACCGCGATTTCGACCGGAAAAGCCGTGCCGTCGCGCCGCCGGTGCCGCCGCAGCGCGATTCGCAAGAGAGACGGGGTCTCGTCTGCGGCTTTCTCAGTAGCCCGGCGCGTCAGCTCCGGCTCGGCCGAAAGGTCAACGTTTCGCAGGGCTAGCAGCTCCTCGCGGCTGAAGCCGTAAAGCGCTTGAGCCGCCAGGTTGCAGTCGATGATGCTTCCCGAGTCATTGTCGATCAGAAAGATGGCGTCCGACTCCATCTCGAAGAGCATGCGGTACCGCTCTTCGCTGTTCTTCAGCTCCCGCTCGATGCGCTTTCGCTCGTTGATGTCCATGAAGCTGCCGCTCACGCTGACCGTCCGGCCGTTCTCGACGTTGGCCCGACCGCACGAACGAACCCAGATCCGCTCGCCGTTCGCGCGGATGAATTCCAGCTCCAAGTCAAAAGGCTCGCCCAGCTCCACGGCCCGCCCCATCGCCCGCCTCAATACCGGCACGCTTTCGGGCGCATAGAAACTGAGCGCGCGCTCCAAGTCGTTCGTGTCGAAGCTGCGGTCAACTCCGTGGATGCGGTACACCTCGTCCGTCCACACGATGCGCCCCGTCGCGACCTCGTATTTCCACGCGCCCATTCTGGCCAGCTTCTGAGCCTCATCCAGCAGGCGCCGGGTCTCCATGAGCGCCTCCTCGGCGCGCTTGCGCGCGGTGATCTCATGGTAAATCGACTGGTACGTTCCGTCCGGCATCATCTTCGTGTGCATCTCGATGATGACTTCCGAGTTGTCACGGCGCCGAACCGTGCGCTCGCTCACGACCGTTTCGCCGCGCTGCAACAAGTCGAAGCGCCACGGGCGTTTCTGCATGCTCTCCGCCGTGAACGGCATCTCTCTGATGTGCTTCCCGATCACCTCATGCCGGGCCATCCCGAAGATCTGGCACATGCACTCGTTCGTTTCAACAATGATCCCGTCGCACGTTCCGATCAGGATGCCGTCGACCGCGAAATTGAGGATCCTGCGGTACCGTTGCTCGCTCAGCACCAGATCCTCTTCCGCCTGCCGCCGCTCCACATCGCGCTGGCCCAGCAGCCGCTCGCGCGCACCTTCCAGCTGTGCGATCTTCTCCTGCAAGGCGTGGTTCAGCCGGTTGAAGTGGCGGGCGAGCATCACCTGCTCGTAGGTGCCGTACTCGTCCGCGTCCACCTTCTTTCCGCCCGCCGCAATTTCCCGGATGGCCTCCGTCAGCCGGTGGATGGGCCCCGTCACCAACCGCGCGACCCACAGCCCCACCGCCATGCTGAACGCAAAGACGGCGAGGCCCACGGCCAGCGCCTGCCAGACCAAATCGCGCAGCTGCTGGTTGACGTCCGTCAGGCGCACGCTCGCCCCGAACAGGTATTTGCGCCCGCGTACGTCAACCGAGGGAATCAGCGCCACGCGTATATCCCCCCATTTGTCGTGGTTGCTCTTATAGGCCGCACGCATGGTCGCGAACGTGTTGGTATACAGCTCGGGGCTCGAGTGGGGCTCGAAGAAACCCGCGTGCAGGCGATTCTCAGCCTTTTTGTCGGGGGATGTCGACGTGGTGAAGACGATGCGTCCGTCGACCAGCAGCAGGCTCCAAATATACTCTAAGCCAAGCTTCACGCACAAGCGGTTGTAGCGTCCGACGATCTGCTGGAACTCATCACCGGACACGGACTCCTGCCCGTCGATCCGGTCGTGGTAGTCTGAGGGCAACAGCTCCTTGGCCATCTGGGCCACGACCGTCAGCCGCTCGTCAATCTCCGCCAGCAGCGTCTGCTTCTGCTGCTGGTAGAAGATCGCGGACGTGCCCGCCATCACCAGCATGTTCACGCCGATCAGCGCCAGCAGGAACTGCTGGTGGATCGTGAGGAGCCTGCGAGACGGCGTCGGTGTATCCGGCGTTGACAAGGCGAGTCCCTCAAACGTGATGCGGATGCGTCCAGGGCGCGCGATACGGGCGCTTAAGCAGCGCGCCTGCGGCCGCGTTCGACACAATTGACTCCGACGCCACGTCCCAGACCACCTGCGACCCCGTCTCGTAGGCGATCATGGCCAGCTTGACGGCCCCGGTGGAGCGCAGGCCCTCTTCGATCGGACACCCCGGCTGGCTGCGCGTCCGCACGGCGTCCAGAAAATCCGCCATGTGAAGCCGCCCCGTGTCCGCGCTCACCTTGTTGGTCTGGCGTTCGGCACTCTTGCCCTTCGGGATCACCACCCAGCGGTCGTCGGTGACGAACACGGTCTCCTTCTCGCCGAAGAAGAACAGCCCGTTTGACACCTCCGGCGCGTACTCCTCGGCGCCCCACAGGCGATGGCGCCACGTGAGCGGGCACGCGGCAAAATCGAAGTGCGCCGTCAGCACGTCCGGCGTGGTGATTGCCCCTTTGAGCCCGTAAATCCCGCCGCACGCCGTCACGCTCTGCGGCGACGACGCGCCCAAAATCACGCGGGCCGCGTCGATCAGGTGGATGCCCCAGTCCACGAGGTGGCCGTGGCCGGTAGTCTTCTCCAGCCGCCAGTTCTTGTGCCCCACCTGGGGGCTGTACGGAATCAGCGGCGCCGGGCCGCACCACAGATCCCAGTCCAGCGACGCCGGCGGCTGCTGCGGCGCGGAGTCCTTGACGCCAGCGACGAAGTTGATGACCGCCTCTGCGCAGACGACGCGCCCGGCCTTGCCTTCCTGCAAGTAGGCGCGCACGGCTTGAAAGGCGGGGCTCTGCCGCCGCTGGAAGCCCACCTGCACGATGCGGCCGCTCGCCTTCACGGCCTCGGCCATCGCGCGGCACTCGCGGATGTCGTAGGCCAGGGGCTTCTCGCAGTAGGCGTCGAGGCCGCGCCCCACCGCCGCGATGAGCTGCAGCGCGTGCCACTGCGGCGGCGTCGCGATGATCACCGCCTCCAGGCCGGGCACCTTCAGCAGCTCCTCATACAGCTTGAACGTGTGAGGCCGGCTGCCCTGCCGCTTCTCGACCTTGTCCGCCGCCTCGCGCAGGTGCTCGCTGTCGACATCGCAGAGCGCCACAACCTCCACCCCGCCGACTTTGAACGCCGCCTCCACGTCCACGAGCCCGTACCAGCCACAACCGATCAGTCCCAGCTTGATCGGGCGGTCGGGCGCTTGCCCGCGCAGAACAGATGGAAACGAACTCAGCGCGCCGACGGCTGCGGCGCGCTGCACAAACTGACGACGCGTGGTTGCTTCGTTCATGATTCACTGCCCTCCATAAGTTATGCGTAACCGGTAGAACTGGGCGGGCAGAGCCGCCGCGTTCGGATCGCGCAACGAGGCCGACTCCCGTTCGGCGTCGAGCGGCGCCGCCTCCAGCACCGCTCCGCCGACAACCGCCCACGGCCCGGCCACGAGGTCGCCCGCCGCCAGCAGCGCATAGGCGATATCGATGGCATGGGCCGGACGCCGGAACAGCAGCGCCGCGTGGCGCTGAGACGCGACGGTCATCCACGCGAAATCGACCGGATACGCGTCGCTGACCCACGGGTCGCCGCCCAGCGCGTACTCGGCCCAGTTGACGCGGCCGTCGACATCCGGATCCGCGTACAGCCCGGAAACCAGCGGGTTCCCGCGCTCGACCTCCGTAAAATGGAAGTTGTCCCACCCGTAGTAGGCCTGCGCAAGAGACGCGTCGGCCGCTCCCGGCGAGCCGTTGGTTGAGCCGCTGAGCCCCCAGTTTACGGCGTTTCCGAAGGCGTTATGCGCCGTGTTCGTGTCGCGCAAGACCAACGACCGGCCCGAGCCGTCCGACGCCGGATACCACCCGTCCTTGTACTCGAAATCGAGGATGTTCTCGCCGCTGATGTCTGTCAGTTCCAGTCGCTCGCCGCTGTTATCGAGCGTGCCTTCGTAAGGCCCGAACACCGGCACCCCGGCCGACGGATAGCGCAGGAGAAACGCGGCCGTATTCTTCGCGAGAATCAGCCGGCCGCCGGCGGCCAGACTCGATGTCGGAAACGTGTAGTCGAGCCCCTGCGAGAAGTGCGCGCCCGTCAGCGCCAGCGCGTTCGTGCCCGTGTTCATGAACTCGATGTACTCGAAATCGTCCTCCTGCACCCCCACACGCGCGGCCGCCTCAGCCGGGGTCGGATCCGCCGGGTGGTACTGGATCTCGGTGATGCGCAACGACCGCTGCGCCGGCAGAGGAGAGCCCGCGTACGTGTAAGTCGAGATCAGCTGATCCGTGTCGTCGTAGACGCTCAGCGTGCCGCCGCGCGCCGAGAGCTGGCCCTCGTAGTTGCCCTGCACGAACCGGCGCTGCCCGCCGGTCGGCCCGCTCGCCCGCGACCGGAAGGCGTAGGCGTCCTTGACCAGATGAAGCAGGCCGATGTAGTTGGTCGAGGCCAGGCCCGAGCCCGCCGGAATGACTGTGCCCCCCTTGAACGTATGCGAAATCTCGCCCCGGATCTTCCAGCCGGAGATGTCTACGGACAGCGGCGTCGTGTTGCGCAGGATCACGTACTCGTGCGCCTGCGTGCCGCTCGACGGCAGGCAGTCCACGGAGTCGATGGCCACCATGCCCGGCACGTTGGTCTGCGCCCCGTTCGGAATCTCCACGCTGTAAAACGTCGGCCGGCCAGCTCCTTTGTTGAACAGGAACGTGCGGCGCGGAGCGAAGTAGTTGGTGATGACGCGCTCAACCTCTTCGCGCGGCCGCCGCGCGACGAAATTCGTGTGGAACCCCCAGCGCGCGGCGTCAAGGTCGCCGTCCGTCCACGGCGAGGGGTCTGCCGGGTCTGGATCTACAGAAGCGGCAATCTCCCGCATGCGCGTCTCAAAAACCCCGTTCGTGGTGCCCGGCTGCTGAAGCAGCGTGTCCATCAGGGTCCGCATGCGGCGCACGAACATCAGCCTCATCTCAGGCGACTCGTACACGAGCGAGTAGAGACGGTTGACCGCACCCTGATTGAGGGGGTTCGTGTAAATCAAGTCATCGTCGAAATAGAATTCGGTGCCGTTCCAGTTGTGGCCCTGCGACAGGTCGACGTCCCAGATGATCGGCTGCCACTCGCGCGTCACATTGGTGTCGCGGTAGAGGTACATGTTCTTGTGTCCGTGGTCGCCGTCGCTGTTCAGCTGGCGCGTGACCAGGTAGTTTACGGTCGCGGCGACATCCACATTGTCGTAGGCGTAGGTCTGCCGGTTGGTCAGCGCCTTTGTCGTAAAGAGCCCGTTCGTCAGCGCACGGAGGTCGCTGAAATCCTCGTACTCGCGCGTCTTCTTTTCGGCGTTGAGTATCGGGTTGGCCTCGTTGATGAAATTGGGGTCGTAGATTTTGTAGAACGCGCCCTCAGGATCGAGCTTGTTGCGCGCGAGCATGCGGTCGTCGCCGTCCTCCAGCATATCGAGCACGCCGTGGAAAACGCCGTTCAGATGCACGCGAACGGGGAGCGCGAAGTGGTCGGGCGTCCCCGTTTGTTTTCCCACCCAGTGGGAGAAGCTGTTGCGCGTCTTGGTCTTGTCCGCCCAGTTCGAGAGCAGGTTGATATCCTTGACGCGCTGCTCGCCAGCTTTCCACAAGAAGCGGTCGTCGCCCGTGAAATCGAAATCGTAGCTCTTCTTCTGAAACCCGGCCGTGGACTGCCCGTGGATCTCGTGCCCGACGTTGTCGTAGAAATTGGACAGGTAGTAGCAGGAGCCGCGGAACACCAAGGCGGTCGGCCCGTTGGTCGGCGAGCCTTGAACGAACCACTCCAGCACCGGCAGCTGGCTCGTCGACATCGTCGGATCAGCGGCCACCGTGCCAAAGTACTGCGGCGAGTCGAGCGGATCGGCGTAGGCGGGCAGCTTCGTAACCGTGTTCGACACGTCCAGCGCCTCGAAGCGCCAGCGGAACATCTGCCCCGCCAGGACGTTGGTGGTCGGCAGGCTCGCCGCGTAAATCCCGTCGTTGGTCACCGCGTCCGGCCACACGCCGTTGTCCAGCATGGCGACGGCGGCCGACTCCGCCCCGTACATGACGCGCGGGTACACGCGCACGGCCGACACGCTGTTCTTGGTCTTGGTCACGCGCACCGCGACCGTGAGCGGCGGGCTGGCGAGTGTGCCGAGCGGCCGGGGCACCGCAGGGTCTTCGGGCGCCGCGTCGGACAGCAGCGGCCCTGACGTGCCGGCGCCGTTCCACGCGCCGGGCGTGGGCGGGCTAAAGTATACGGGCGAGCTTTGCACCTCTGGCGCGAGCCCCACCACCTCCGGCAAGAGCAGGAAGTCCGAACTGTAGGTCGTCACGTTCAGGCCCTGAATAGCCAACAGGTTGGTGCCCGCCGCAAGCAACCTGTTCGTGAACACAAACTCCGTCCAATTGTTGACGAACGCTTCGCTCACGGCCGAGTTAGCCGCCGTGTTGTAAGCCAGCACGTTCGTGCAATTGGCTCGCCCCACCTCGGAGCCGTTGACGAAGGCGACGAACCCGTCTTCGTATTTCATGCGCAGCTTGACCGACACCGTGTTGGACGGGTCGGGCACATAGAACAGGCGCCGGAAGCAGAGCGAGGTGTTGATATTCTGAAGCTTGGACTGGCAGTTGCCGGAGGGCGTTGTTCCTATCCACGGGTTCAGCCAGCCGGTCGTCGCATAGCCGATGCCGGTCGCGCCATTCGTCCACGCCGAGTCGTTGAAGGCGGGGCTCACGTTCCAGCCATTGGTCTGGCCATGGCCCAAGTGACCCACGGCGTAGTTCGTGTTCGTGTAGACATTCTGCCCCTCGGCCGCCGTCAGCACACGGTACTTCCCTGCCTCTCCGGAAGCCACGAAGGTGGTCGCCGTCTGCGCGAACATCCGGCCGTATGACACGTCGGGGGGCAGCGCCGGAAACTTGGGCGCGAACCCGTCAGCCAAGACCGGCAGCCCGTTCGTAGGATTGGGCTTGTAGAGCCCGAGATACTCGCCGTCTTTCGACAGGCTGAAGCTCGTGTGCAGCGGCTCGGCCGGAAGCGCGCGATCCTTTCCCGAGGCCCACACGAGCAGCGTGCCTTTGGCCGGTATGGAGACGTTGGGGATGCGCCACTGCGTCACGTTGTTCGTCTTGTCGGTAAGCCACCAGCCGTCCAGGCTGACCGCACTCCCGCCGGAGTTGTACAGCTCGATCCAGTCCTGCCGGTCGCCGTCCTCGTCGGCGATTCCGCTCTCGTTATCGGCCAGAAACTCGGAGATGACAACGGCTCCGCAAGCCGCCGCCGCTGGCAGGCAGACGGCGGCTAGAAGGCTTAGGAACTTGCAGTCTTGACCACCCACAACCATAGCCTTCTTAGTATAGAGGGGGTCACGGCGAAAGCAAGCCGGAAGCAGGCGGAAGTCCAAGCCCGTAGAAGGCGCGGGCGGCCTCGGCGAAATCATCAGGGACGACGCCCGCGAGCCTGAGGCGCGTGCCCGAGGGCAACGCCAGGCCTATCCCCGTAGCCGTGAGCATGAGGCGCGGATGGCCGGCCCGCAGCTCCGGCGCCCCGTAGCGCGTGTCGCCCGCAATGGGATGGCCCAGGCTGTAGAGGTGGACTCGGAGCTGGTGCCGCCGCCCGGTCTCCGGGTGGAGCCGCACGAGCGAATAGGCGCGGACGCGCTCCACCGTCTCATAGCGCGTCACAGACGGCTTGCCTCGCGCGTCGTCCACGCCCATCCGCCCGGAGCCGAACTCGCGCAACGGGCGCTCGACGACGCCCGCCTCCTGCGCCAGCGCGCCGTGAACGACCGCCAGATAGGTCTTCTGCACCTCGCGCCGCTCGAACGCCAGGTTCAGAAACCGGTGCGCCTCGGCCGTGAGCGCGTACAGGATCACACCGCTGACCTCCTTGTCGAGGCGGTGCACGGGCAGGACGCTCCGGCCCAACTGATGACCCAGCCGCGCGCTGAGGCACGCCCCATCGCCGGAGCGCTCGGGAACAGCCGCCACGCCGCACGGCTTCAGCACCGCCACGCAGTCGTCGTCCCGATAGAGGATGGGGATCATGGCCCGCTAGACAGGAAATGCCGCCAGCGCCCGGAAGTCGAGCGTGGCGAAGTAGTCTTCGACCGTCTCCGCGCGGCGGATCTGCACCACGCTGCCGTCCTCGCGCAGGAGCAGCTCGGCCGAGCGCAGCTTGCCGTTGTACTGGAAGCCCATGGCGTAGCCGTGCGCGCCCGCGTCGTGGATCACGACCAGGTCGCCGGGTGCGAGCTCCGGCAGCGCGCGGTCGATCGCGAACTTGTCGTTGTTCTCGCAGAGCGACCCCGTCACGTCGTACACCGTGCCGCACGCCTGCCCCGCCTTCGCGGGGACGGAGATGTGGTGGTACGCGCCGTAGAGCGCCGGACGCATCAGGTTCGCCATGCAGGCGTCGAGGCCCGCATAGGCCTTGTAGGTCTTCTTGATGTGTCGCACGCGCGACACGAGGAAGCCGAACGGCCCGGTGACCATGCGCCCGCACTCCATGTAGAGCTTCAGCGGCGGGTGCCCGTTGCCGAGGATGCGCTTCTCGTACGCCTGGCGCACGCCCTCGCCCACCCGCTCCAGGTCGACCGCCACCTGCTCCGGGCGGTACGGGATGCCGATGCCGCCGCCCATGTTCACAAACTCGAAAGTGATGCCCAGCTCGCGCGACAGGTCCGCCACGAGGTCGAAGAGGATCTCCGCCGTGTCGATGAAATACTGCGGGTTCAGCTCGTTCGAGGCGACCATGGTGTGCAGACCGAAGCGCCGCACGCCCTTCTGCTTCAGCAGGCGGTAGCCCTCAAAGAGCTGCTCGCGCGTGAACCCGTACTTCGCCTGCTCGGGGTTGCCGATAATCGCGTTGCCGCCCTTCAGTGGGCCGGGGTTGTAGCGGAAGCAGACGAGGTCGGGCAAACCCGCGCACGCCTCGAGGAACGGGACGTGCGAGATGTCGTCGAGGTTGATGATCGCGCCCAGCGCCTTGGCCTTCACGAACTCGTCGGCCGGCGTGTCGTTCGACGTGAACATGATACCTTCGCCCGTCACTCCGATGCGCTCCGAGAGCAGCAGCTCCGGCAGCGAGCTGCAGTCCGTCCCGAAGCCCTCTTCCTTGAGGATCTTCATCAGGAAGGGGTTCGGGCAGGCCTTGACCGCGAAATACTCCCTGAAGCCGGGATTCCACGCGAACGCAGCCCTCAGGCGGCGCGCGTTGGCTCGGATGCCACTTTCGTGGTACAGGTGGAACGGCGTCGGATGGGTCTTTTCGATCTGCTCAAGCTGCGCGAGCGTGAAGGGCAGTGTCTTTTCTGGCATTTCCACAAACTCCAAAAGTTCAACAAGCGGCCCAGTATACCCGTTTCCGCATTTTCCTCGCAACCGGTTTCTTGAGCCAGCCGCCTCAATCCTCGACCACCACCGGCGTGCCGATCTCCACCATGTGCAGGAACTTGACCGCGTTCCAGTTCGCGAGCCGGAAGCACCCCTTGGACTCCGCCCGACCGATGTTCTCGGGGATCGGCGTCCCGTGCATGCCGTATCCTTGCAGCGAGAGGCCGATCCACGCCAGCCCAACCGGGTTGTTGGGCCCCGCCGGAATCACCAGTTTCGAGGTCTTGCCGCTGCCCGGGAAGAACAGCTGCGGGTCGAACAGATAGGTGGGGTTCGGCGCGACGTTCTTGACGGACAGCTCGCCCGCCGGCCGCCGCGACTTATCCCGCGCGATCGAGCAGGGAAACAGCGCGACCAGCTTGCCCTCCCGGTCAAATACCGTGATCTCCATGCGGGCCAGCGCGATGCGGACAGAGCCCGCCTTCGGGGGCTTCGCCGCCGGGCAGTCCGGCAGCACCACCTCCGTGCCCGCCGGCGGATTCGGCCAGCCCGCGCCGGGGTTGAGCCGCTCGACCGCCCGCTGCGAGGTGTGGCCCTTCTCCGCCAGCATCTCCTGCAAGGTCACGTACTTCAGCGCCGGAAGCTTCGCGCGCTCGTACCAGTCGTCGGGGAACGGCCCCAGGCTGGCCACGTCGTTCGTCGTGACCGTGTACCGCGTCAGCACGTTCGTGTCGCCGCCCAGCGCCTCCAGCACCGACGCGTCCGGCACGCCCGTCGGCGGCAGCCCGCGCAGCGTCTGCCACGTCACCAGCGCGATCTCCGTGCGCGCCCCCCACATGCCGTCGACGCAGTTGCACGACAGGTTCTGCCGGTCCAGCAGCACCTGCAGCGCCAGCGTGTCCCGGTTGAAGCCCGCCCGGTAGCCCACGAAACGCCGCTCCGCCGCCGCCTGCGCGCCCGCGATGGACACATACAGCACAGCAGCAGCAGCCAGAATTGGAGAAAAAATCCTGTCGCTCACATCCGCACCCCCCTCTCTTCAACCTGCAAGGGCCAGACTATATCAATTTCAGACATTGGGCAACTTCCTTTCCGCCGGCTAGCGCAACCCAGCCAGTTTGTGCGTCTGCAGCGAAAGCAGCCATTTGCCGGACCGGCGGCCGCGGTTCAGCACGCCCAGCAGGCGGACGGTTTCTTCGATATTCGAGACGCCGCCGCGGTCGCAGGGCGTCAGGAAGTAGTGCGCGGCCTCGATGCGGTCGCGGATCTCGGCGCAGAACCCTCGCACGTCGCCGTCCACCACGACCCGCACCTCGTCCGCCCGGCGCACCATGCGCTCGTCGTCATAGAGGTCCGCATAGAGCGCCTTGGGCGAGACCGCCACGTAGTCGATGCGGCGCAGCCAATCAGCCGGCGGCGCCTGCACGCCGTTCGTCTCCACGGCGACCCAGTACCCCAAGTCCTTGAAGCGTACCAGCAGCGGCTCCAGCCCCGCCTGGATGAGCGGCTCGCCGCCCGTCAGGATCAGCGCCTTGGGCCGGAACGCCGTCACGCGAGCCACGACCGCCTCCTCGCCCAGCCGCTCGAACGTGCGCCACTCGGTGTCGCACCACGGGCACGCGAGGTTGCAGCGGCCGAAGCGCAGGAACACGGCCTCCTTGCCGGTGTTGTACCCCTCGCCCTGGACCGACTCGAAGACCTCGACGACCGGATATGTGAGCGCGTCGTCCATGCGTCTTTACTCCCGGCGGAATTCCGCGCACGACTCGGGCGTCTCGTACACCTTCACCGACACCACATTCAGGCGTCCCAGCAGCTCGCGGAAAAAGTGGCTGGCCAGATTCTCGGCCGTGGTGCGGAACGGCAGCCCGACGCTCCGCATGCCGTGCTTGGTGATCACCTCCGCGATCTCGCGCTCGCTGGCGCTGGACTCGTGGTACATGAACGCGTGGTCGAACCGCTCCACGATCACCTCGCGCAGCACCTGCTTGAGGTCTTTGAAGTCGATCACCATGTCGCTGCCGTCCGGCAGCTCCGCCACCTCGACCACGACGCGGTAGGT
This sequence comes from uncultured Lentisphaeraceae bacterium, assembly GCA_964386865.1. GTDB lineage: Bacteria > Verrucomicrobiota > Kiritimatiellia > RFP12 > UBA1067 > CAYLUN01. Next base: position 61,649 of record CAYLUN010000024.1, read on the forward strand.
GTGCCCGTGCAGGTTCTTGCACTGCCCCGCGTGGTTGGTCAGCACGTGCGCGGCGTCGAACACACACTGCTTGGAAACGGTCAGCATAGCGCCCCCCTGTTCGCAAGATACTCTTCGTAGCCGCGCCGCCGCAGCACGCAGCTCGGGCACGTCCCGCAGCCGCAGCCCACGACGCCGTTGTAGCAGGTGAGCGTGTTCGCGGCGATGTAGTCGAGCGCCCCGAGCTGGTCCGCGAGCGCCCACGTCTGCGCCTTGGTCAGCGCCATCAGCGGCGTGAGGATGCGGAACTCGTAGGCCATGGCCAGGTTCAGCGTCGCGTTGCAGGACTTGATGAACACGTCGCGGCAGTCGGGATAGCCGCTGTAATCGGCCTCGCAGACGCCGGTCAGGATGTCCCGGATGCCCTGGCTCTTGGCGTAGATCGCGGCGATCAGCAGGAAGGCCATGTTGCGGCCGTCGACCACCGTGTTGGGGCACGCGGCCGAGGCGTCATGCGCGATCGCGAGCGACGGATCGAGCAGCGCGTTCGTGGTGAGCTGCCCGTACCAGTCCAAGCTCACGCAGCGGTGGTCGGTCACGCCGAAGTCCGCCGCGATCGTCTTGGCCACCTCCACCTCGCGCCCGTGCCGCTGGCCGTAATGGAAGGTGATGCAGCTCACGTTGCCCTTGCCGTAGTCGCGCGCGGCCAAAGCCAGACAGGTCGTGCTGTCCTGACCGCCCGAAAAAACCACCAGCGCGCGTTCGCTTTTCATACGTTCCGTCCGCCCCTATGCCCGCCTGCCGTCGTGGCGGCGGAAGCGCTCCTGCGCCAACGCCTCGTACGCCGTGCCGGCCAGGCCGTAGTTCACGTAGGGGTCGATCGAGATGCCGCCGCGCGCGTTGAACAGCCCCCGCACCTCCAGATACTTGGGCTCCATCAGGGCCACGAGGTCGCCCAGGATGACGTTGATGCAGTCCTCGTGGAAGTCGCCGTGGTTCCTGAAGCTGAAGAGGTAGAGCTTGAGCGACTTGCTCTCCACCATCCGCTTGGCCGGGATGTACTGGACGGTGATGGTCGCGAAGTCCGGCTGCCCCGTCATCGGGCAGAGCGAGGTGAACTCCGGGCAGGTGAAGGTCACCCAGTAGTCGCGGCCCGGATGCTTGTTGACGAACGTCTCCAAAACCGAAGGGTCGTAGCGGTCGGCGTAGGCGGTTTTAGCGGAACCGAGCTGGGTGACGCCTTTCAGCTCTCGTTTTGTTCGTGGCATGGGGGGGCTCCTTATGAAACTGCCACCGTTATAGCAGAAATTCCTGCGTTTAGCACACCCGATTCTCTGCGTCCGCGCTTTTCATTTGCGGAGACCGACAGCCGTCGCTTACACTGTGTGTGCGTCAACAACCAGCCCGGGGTGTATCCATGCGAATGATCCTTTGCACGTTGGCCGTCTGCCTGTCGCTTCTGGCGTCCGTCTTCACGACTCAAGCGCTGGTCCGCGCCGAAGGCAAGCGTACCCGCTCCGTGATCCCGAAGGCGCTGAGCGAGCCCCTGCCCGGCGCGGGCACAGAGTCGGTCATCGGGAAGCTCGACGCGCTCAACGCCCAGCTCGCCAGCCTCAGCCGACGCCTCGCCCTGCTCGAGGACGCCGCCAGCCGCAAGCCGGCGAGCACAGCCGCAGCCGCCCCGGATCCGGTTCTGACGGAGACGCGGGCGCTCGCGACTGCGGTCCGAGGCCTCGCCGCCTCAGAGGAGCGGCTCGCCAGCGTGCCGCGCCACCTGGCCGAGCTGACCACCTATCTCGACCAGTCGTTCGGCCACCTGGAGAAGAAGGTCGACGCGGTCGCCGCCACGCCCGAAGAGACGAAGGCGACTCTGGACGCGCTGGCGCGCAAAGTGGACGACATCGACCACTACTTCTCGCCGCTCTACACGTTCCTCGGCCTGACGTACGACCGCGACAACGACGACCTGCTCGCCGCGTACCCGTCGATAGACGTGAGGCTCAGCGCGCTCTTCGGAGAAATCGAAGCCCTGCACGCCGCCGTGGCTGACGTCCGCGCGCACTTGATGGCGCCGGTCGTCATCGAGCCTGCCAAACGCCCCCGGTGAACCTGCGCCGCGCGCCGGGTGCGATTTTACTTCGTTGCATCGCACCCAGAAGTCAGAATTCAGGAGTCAGAATTCAGAATTGCTTCGCAACGACTTACATACGAAAGCGCCGCCCAAAAAGGTGTCTCCCAAAGAGGAGACAGGAAGAATCTCGCGCGAATCGGACATAACTCGTTGGCATCCAACTCCTGAATTCTGGCTTCTGGCTTCTGAATTCTGTGCGATTGCAATAGTTTGCAATCGCACCCCCGCGCGCCGGCGCCGAATATCCGATGTTGAGGGTTCCGCCTCAAACGGGTAAAATACGGCCCGTCATGAGGCTTCTGCTCCATAACATCCAATACGGCACCGGCCGCTTGCGCCGTTTCGCATGGCTCGCGACGCTGCTGCGCACCACGTCGCACTTCCCGAACATCACGCGCTTCGTGCGCCACATGGACCCCGACATCATCGGCCTCGTTGAGGTCGACACTGGCTCCTACCGCGCCCGGCGCAAGAACCAGGCCGAGGAGCTGGCCAACGACCTGGCGTACTACCACTGCCACCGAGTCAAGTACCCCGACGACGGGCTCGGCCGCAAGGTGCCGATCCTCAACAAGCAGGCCAACGCCGTGCTGGCGCGCGAGCCGATCCTGCGCACGGCCTTCCACGACTTCGAGAGCGGCTTTAAGAGCCTCGCCATCGAGGTCGAGCTCGAAAGCGTGACCCTGTTCCTCGTCCACCTCGCGCTCGGCATCCGCGCGCGCCACCGCCAGCTCATCGAGCTCCACGACCTGATCGCCCAGTGCAGCAAGCCGCGGCTCGTGGCGGGGGACTTCAACACGCTCTCCGGCGTCTGGGAGATGCACATGTTCCTGCGGGCCACCGGCCTCAAGAGCGCGAACGTCCACCACCAGCCCACCTTCCCGAGCTGGGCGCCCTGCCGCGAGTTGGACTTCATCTGCTACGACCCGTCCATCACCCCCACGCGCTTCAAAATTCCCAAGGTCAACATCTCCGACCACCTGCCGCTGATGTTCGACTTCGAAGTCGAAGGCCCCCGCCGCCAAGCGCTCGCCGACGACGGCCACTAGCCGCCGCGTGCACAGAAACAGCCAATGCCGAAACCCCGACACACCCCGCTCGCCTTAGCCTGCCCCTCCGCCGGCGGCCTCCTGCTCGCTGCGGTTCTGCTGGCGGGGCAGCATGCCGCAGCCGCGCCGGTGCCGCTCATCGGCGCCGCGAGCCCGGTATTCTCACTGACCGCCGACGGCGAAGAGGTGCCAGTGATCGCCTTCAAGGACATCCACTACGCGCAGCTCACGATGACGCAGGCTGTGCGCGCCGAGGTCCGCCTGAAGAGCGGCCGAGCCGAGCGCGCGCGCGTGCAGCCGATGCCCCACGGCATCGCCGCCGAGGTGAGCGGCGAGCGCGTGCGCTTTTCGATCCCGCGCCCGCTTCACCTCGTGGTGCAGATCGACTACCTGCCCAAGCTCTTCCTCTTCGCCGAACCGCCCGCCGAACGCGCGCCAGCCGGCGCGGTCAACGCCGCTGCGGCGGGCGCCGTCGGCGACGGCGCGACCGACAGCACCCGCGCCCTGCAAGCCGCCATCGACGGCCTCGCTCGCGGCGGCACCCTCCTTCTCCCGCCCGGCCATTTCCGCTCGGGCTCGCTCCGGCTCCGCTCCGACATGACCCTCCACCTCGCGCCGGGCTCGCTCCTGCAAGCGGTCGACGACCACGCGAAGATCGGCCCGGTTCCGGGCGCTCCCAGCATGATCGCCTTCCTCTCGGCCGACGGCGTGACCAACCTCACCCTCTCGGGCTACGGTACGATCGACGCCAACGGCTACGCTGTGCGCCACGCCTACCAGAAAGCCGAGAACGTGAAGAAGAAGGCCGGGCGGGCCCTCGTGCTCAAGAACGCCCGGAGCGTCGCGCTTCGCGGCGTCACCGTGCGCGACTCCTACTCGTGGAACGTCGACGCGCAGTTCGTCGACGACCTCACGATTTCCCGCGTCAAGATCCTCAGCGACGTGCGTCTCTCCAACCACGACGGCTTCGACCTCGAAAGCTGCTGCAACGCGACGGTCGAAGACTGTTTCATCTTCAGCGAAGACGACGGGGTCAGCCCCAAGGCCCGCGACGGACGCGAGGTCGTCGAGAACCTGACCTTCCGCAACTGCGTGATCTGGGCGCACAAGGCTAACGGCATCCGCGTCGGCAGCGAGTCCGCCTGCCGCACGATGCGCCACCTGCTCTTCGAGAACATCTACATCCTGAACGGCGAGGACGGCATCCGCCTCGACACGACGGAGGGCGCGGTCTACGAGGACATCACCTTCCGCAACGTCTGGATGGAGGACTTTCTGGAGTTCTATGACGACCGCTACGCGCGCAACCGCGAGCGCAAGCCGATCCACCCTTCGCGCAGCATCGTCTTCTACGTGACCCGCACGGAGCGGCGCGGCGCCTTCTCGCCGCTCGGCAAGATCCGCAACGTCACCTTCGAAAACGTGCACTGGGAGGACGCTCGCGTGCCGGCCAAGCTCATGCTGCCCTCGGCGACCCAGGCGTGGGCGCTCGAACAGAAGAGGACGCCGCTGATCGAGTCCGTCCGCTTTCGCGCCTGCACACGCGCGGGCCAGCCGATCCGCTCTCTCGTAGACCTTGGCCTCCGCGCAGACGAGGCTCCCTTCGCCACCGGCTTCACGTTCGACTAGCGAACTCACCGCTAACCTCCGCCTGCGTGCCGCCGCCAGACTCTGCGGGCTGGACACGCAATGACACACGTGTATCATCTTGACGACAAACCCTCGTATGAAGACGACCTTTATCTCCCTTCTCATCCTAACCTGTGTCGCCGCCGCTCAGGAGCCCGCTCCCGTCCCGCGCGAGCGGATCCTGCCCGACCTCGTGCGGCGGGCGGATGACACCTGCCGGAAGCTGTCGCGCCCGAAACCCGTTTACGGCTGCCGCGAGCTTTTCACCTCCATGCTGGCCTATGCGGAGGCTCGCACCAACCTCACGCGCGTCGCCGAACTCCTGACACTCGCGGAAGGCATGCAGAACCGCGACCCCGCCCACCGCGCCTACGGCAACTTCCGCTGGTACTCGCGCGACGCGGAGGTTCAGGACTACAACGCCGTGGACTTTTGCATGCAGCACGGCGCGCTGCTCTGGCGCTTCCACCGCGACGCGCTCGACCCCG
>CAYLUN010000025.1:0-64311 GCA_964386865.1 uncultured Lentisphaeraceae bacterium
TAGTCGGCCGTGCGGATCATCTCCTCGTCGTGCTCGACGATCACCACCGTGTTGCCGCGCCGCTGCAGCTGGTGCAGCATCGCGATGAGCCTCTCGTTGTCGCGCGGGTGCAGGCCGATCGTCGGCTCGTCCATCACGTAGAGCACGCCCACCAGGCCCGAGCCGATCTGCGTGGCCAGCCGGATGCGCTGCATCTCGCCGCCCGAGAGCGTCGAGCTCTCGCGCTCCAGCGACAGGTAGTCGAGCCCGACGTCCGACAGGAAGCGCAGCCGGCGGCGGATCTCCTTCAGCACCTCGGCCACGACCGTCTCCTCGGCGGGCGTGAGCGTCAGGCCTTCAAAGAACGCGTGGCTCTGCTTCACGGTCATGGCCATCACGTCCACGATCGACCGGCCGCCCACCGTGCAGGCCCGCGACTCCGGCCGCAGACGCGCGCCGCGGCACTCCGGGCAGGTCTGGCTGCTCATGAACTGGCGCAGCTTCTCGCGCACCTCGTCGATCTCCGATTCGCTGTAGCGCCGCTGCATGCTCGGGAGCACGCCCTCGAAGGGCTTCTCGGTCTTGCGCCACGCGCCGCGCATCCAAAAACGCAGCGTCACGGGCTCCTCGCCCGAGCCGTGCAGCAGCACCTGCTTGAACGCCTCCGGCAGCGACTCGTACGGCGCGTCCATGTCGATCTCGTACGCGGCCGCGACGGCCTTGAGCAGGTGCTTGTAGTAGACGACCATGCGGAACCCGCCGCGCCGCCACGGCACGACCGCGCCGTCCGCCAGCGACACGCCCTTGTCCGGCACGATCAGCTCTTCGTCGAAAATCAGCTGCGCGCCGAGCCCCGAGCAGACCGGGCAGGCGCCGTAGGGGCTGTTGAACGAGAAGGAGCGCGGCTTCAGTTCCTCGAAGCTGACCGAGCAGTCCGCGCAGGCGTTCTTCTCGGAGTAGAGAGCCTCGCTCTCCGCCCCGTCGGCCGCCACGCTCAGCACGCGCAGAAGGCCCTCGCCCTGCTTGAGCGCCAGCTCGACCGAGTCGGTCAGGCGCGCCCGCACGCCGTCGCCGGCCACGAGCCGATCCACCACCGCCTCGACGGTGTGCGACTTGTTCTTGTCGAGCTTCGGCACATCGTCGAGCGCCACCATCTTGCCGTCCACGCGCACGCGCACGAAGCCCTGCCGCCGGATGGCCTCGAACACCTCCTCGTGCCGGCCCTTGCGGCCGCGCACGAGCGGCGCGAGCAGGATCAGCTTGGTGCCCGCCGGCCGAGCCAGCAGGCGGTCCACGATCTGCTCCGCGCTCTGCTTCTCAACCGGCTTGCCGCAGCGCGGGCAGTGCGCCTGACCGACGCTCCCGTAGAGCAGGCGCAGGTAGTCGTGGATCTCCGTGACGGTGGCCACGATCGAGCGCGGGTTGCCGCCTGACGTGCGCTGCTCGATCGCGATGGCCGGCGAGAGCCCCTCGATGTGATCCACCTCGGGCTTCTGCATCTGGTCGAGGAACTGCCGCGCGTAGGCCGAGAGGCTCTCGACGTACCGCCGCTGGCCCTCGGCGTAGAGCGTGTCGAAGGCGAGGGACGACTTGCCGGAGCCGCTAAGGCCCGTGACCACGGTGAGCGAGTCGCGCGGGATGCGCACGTTGACGTTCTTGAGGTTGTGCTGCCGCGCGCCAGTAATGATGATGTCGGACATGTCATTCCTTCAGCACGGCGAAGCCGGGCAAGCCGCGGATCTTGAACGCCTGCAGCATCTCTTTCGCTGGGCCCTTGTCCGGCTTTTCGGCCTGCACCTTGACCACGACGTAGCCGGCGAGACGCGCCTGCACGCGGGCGTCTTTGAACGTGGTCTTCTCCATCGCCGAGCAGTTCTTGCACCACGTGGCCCAGACGTCCACAAAGAGCGGCTTGCCCTCGCGCTTGGCCTGCGCGACCTTCTCGTCCCACGCCGCGCGGTCGCCCGCGAGAATCGAGCCCTCGCGCGCCACGCGCGAGGCCGGCCGAAAGCCCGCAGCCGCCAGGTAGCCGTAGTACGCCGCCAGCGCCACCAGAAACACGCCGAAGGCCTGCTTGACGCGCACCATCCAACGGCCCGGGCGCGGCAGCACGGACAGGCCCGCGCCCGCGAAAGGCCACGGCAGGGCCATGCCCAGCCCGAGCACGAACGGCAGGAACTGCGCGCCGGCCGCGCCGCCGGCGACAAGCGAACCGGCCAGCAGCAGCACGGCCAGCACCACGGGCGCGACACACGCGCCCGCCAACAGCGCGGAGACGCCGCCTGCGATGAGCGCCGCCCACACGCCCTTGCGCTGCGAGCCCGCGCCGGCGCTGAACCGCGCGAAGTCGATCACGAACACGTCGAAAAGAGCCAAGGCCAGCGCCGCGAAAACCACCGCCATGGCCAGGCTGAACCACGGCGAGGCCTGCAGCGCGCCGAAGAAGAGGCCGCTGCGCAAGATGAGCCACCCCGTGCCGCCGTAGACAAGCACCATGCCCGCGCCGTATGCGCTGCCGAGAACGAAGCCGCGGCCGCGCGCGCCCGCTCCCGCGCCGATGATCGCCAGATTCACCGGAATCATCGGCAGCACGCACGGCGTCAGGTTCAGAAGCACGCCGCCCACGAGAACCAGCAGCAGCGTCAGCGCCAGCCCGCGCGCGTGAAAGAACGAGACCGGGTCGCGCAGGAACTCGCCCAGCCCGCCGCCGCCCGGCGACGGCTGCTTGCCGTCCGCCTGATCCAAGAAGGCGAGAAGCTCGGCCGCTGACTGGTAGCCGCCGCCCGACGTCAACCGCAGGCCCGCAAGCCACTGGGGAGAGTCCGCCGGCAGAGGCGTCGCCTCGTCCGACTCCACAAACCGCTCCGTGGCGGAGTCGAGCCTGAACGTGTGCGCCTCCGGCATGAAGCAGACCTTATCGTCGCAGCCCTGAAACTCGACGCGCAGGACGGCGCTCCGCCGCTCGGCGAAGCGCAGCCGCCAGGCCGATTCGAACGGGTGCGCGTAGACGCCGACCAGTTTGGACGGGTCAAGCAGGTCCGGCTTTTCCTCCGGCCGAGGGGCTTCGAGCGCCTCGAGGGCGTTCCCGGCGCCAACCGCCGTGACCCGAAAGCTCTCGGAGTAGACCAGGTGCTTGTCGGGAAACGAGAGCGCGACGCGCACGTCGGCCTGCGACACACCGAGCGCAGCCGTCTCGACCGTCAGCGAGAACGGGGTGGCGCCCCACGCTGGCGGAGCGCTTTGAGCGACCGCAAAACGCGCCACGGCGACTACGATCGCGACAGACACACTCAAGCCGAACCACAGCGGACGACACGGAGACCGTCGCTCCATGACGCCTCTCACACACGCTGCATCACTGGAAAGCCGGGCTCTGTCCCGGCCATTCGCGACAGAACTGGTACAGGTTCCTCTCATGACACCCCGCTACGCCTTGAGCGCGACCTCGGCCAGCGCGCGGCCCGCCGCCCGGCACTTCTCCAGCGCCGCCGCATCGGGCACGAAGCGGCTCGCCACCGGCTCGCACACGGGCTTCATCTGCATGGCCTGCAGATACTGCGCGACCTCTTCGCACCCCTTGGGCGCCCAGCCGTACGAGCCGAACGCGAAGCAGTGCTTGCCCAGCGGCTTGAGGCCGCGCAGGTAGGTCAGCGTAGCCGCCATGCGGGGCAGGATGCTCATGTTCAGGGTCGGCGAGCCCGCCGCGAAGCCCGCGCAGTCCATCACGTCCGCCACAATGTGCGTGTCGGAGGTGGTCGCGGCGTCGATCAGCCTCACGTCCACGGGGTACTCCTGCGCGCCGGCGACGACGGCCTCGGCCATCTGCCGCGTGCTGTTCCACATGCTGCTGAACACGACGACCACTTTCCGGGTCGGCTTCGAGACCATCCACGCCTGATACGCCTGGAGGATCGTGGCGAAATGGCTGCGCCAGATCACCCCGTGGCTCGGCGCGACAATCGACAGCTTCAAGCCGCCGAGCCGGGCCAGCGTGGCAGCCACCGAGCGGCCGAGCGGCAGCACGATGTTGGCATAGTACGTCTTGGCCTCCTGCATCACCTCGCCCAGGTCCGCCTCGTCGTCGAACCGGTGCGTGGAGGCGTAGTGCTGGCCGAACGCGTCCATCGAGAACAGGATGGCATCTTCGACCAGATAGGTGGCCATCGACTCCGGCCAGTGCACCATGGGCGTGTCGAAGAACTGCAACGTCTTGTCGCCCAGCGACAGCGTCTCGCCGTCAGCGACCACGAGGAACTTCCAGCCGGTCACGTCGAAGTGGTGCTCCAGCGCATCCTTGCACTTGGCGTTGCAGACCACCGCCGCGTTCGGGCAGGCCTTGACCGTCGCGGCCATGCCGCCCGCGTGGTCCGGCTCCGCGTGGTTGCAGACGATGTAGTCGACGCTCTCCAGCGGAACGTGCGCGTTCACATGGGACAGAAGCGCATCCACATACAAACCTTTGACCGAGTCGATCAGCGCCACCTTCTTGGACTTCACCAAGTAGGCGTTGTAGGTCGATCCGCGCTCGGTCGTGTACCCGTGGAAATCGCGCACGCTCCAGTCGACAAAACCCACCCAAAAAACGTTATCCGTCAGTTTCGTATCCATACAAGCTCGGTCTCCTCAAAAAGAGAAGTAAGTTTATAGATTTCGCGCGCCAGACGCCATCCAAAAATCTCGCGCCCCGTTTCTGTCTTGTTCCTCGGCCTCCGTGAGAGTATGATCATAAATTATTCTGATTCTGGCTCTTTCCGCAACGCCTCTGAAGGGTCTCCTATGAAGAAACTGGCGCTTCTCGTGATCGTCGCGTACACCGTGCTGTTCATGCTTCTGACCTGGCCGTGGCTGCTTGCCACCATGGGCAACATGGACGCGGTCGCCGAGTTCCTGTTCAGGCGCGGCAAGCCCGAAGAGATTCTCATGCCCTATCGGCAGGGCCTGTACTGGGCCTTTATCGGGAGCCTGCTGGTGTGCCAGGCGGGCCTCCTGCTGACGCCCGTCCGGATCGCCAGCCGCAGGCCGGTGTCGAGGCGCTCGCTCTACTGGCCGGTCATCGTGGCGGGATTCCTCATCGGCGCCCTGGTGTTCGGCCTCCTGCTAGCCCTTCAAGAGGCGCTCAAAGTGAAGACCCATTACGACTGGGTCGTGTGGGCGGCGATCAGCTTGTGCGTGCTGATCTGGCTTCTGTGGAGCCTCGTCTTCTGCCGCCTCTCCTGCGGGCAGGAGCCCAAAGCCTACATCCTTCAGCAGTGCAAGCGCCTGCTGCAGGGCGGAGCCATCGCCTTTCTGGTGGCCGTCCCCTGCCACATCGTGGCGAGGAACCGCACCGAGTGCTGTGCGGGGTTCCTCACGTTCATCGGCCTCACCTTCGGCGTCGCCGTCATGCTGCTCGCGTTCGGCCCCGGCATCTACTTCCTCTACGCCGAGCGGTGGCGCAAGCTCCACCCGCACAAAGCGCCCGCGCCGGCCCCTGCGGATGAGGCGAGCTGACGGATTTTCGCAGGCCACATCAGGCTCGCCTCGCGCGGCTGCTCCGTCAGTTCAAGCCTTCAGGCATTGGCGCCCCGCCGACGACCGGAAGCTCCGGCCGCGCGGCCCACTCGGTCCAGCCCGCTCCGTACCACCGGACGTCCGTGTATCCCAATAACCGGGTAAGCACAAAGAAGGTCTGGCTGGCCTGATGACCCGTGCGGCAATGCACGATAACCGGCGTATCCTTGGCCGGTATGAGCGCCGAGTAGGCGGCGGCCAGCTCGGCCGTTGGCTTCAGCGCGCTGAACGCGTCGCCTGTGGCCACGTCGTCAGCAAAGGCCCGGTTGACCGCGCCCGGAATATGTCCGCCACGCGCCTCTTCACGCTTCTTGCCGGTGAAGAACTCCGCGGGGCGAACATCGAGGATAACCCTCCCGGGCTTGCCCACCGCGGCCAGCACGTCTGCCGCGCCGACCGTAAAGGCGTCGGCTCTCGCGGGAACGGGATAGCGGGCTTCGATGACTGCGGGGAGCGCGGTGTCACGCGGACGACTCTCGCTCAGCCACTTCGCATAGCCGCCGCGCAAGACGGCGTAGCGGCTGTGCCCCAGCCGCTCGCAGGCCATCCCAGCCAGCGTCGCGTCCTGCAGCTTGTCGCCCCAGGCCATTACGATGGTGTCCTCAGGGCGGAGCCCCATCAGCGAGAACTGCCCGGCCAGCAGGGCTGCAGGAAGCAGCGAAGACGGGACACCCCCCACGCAACCGCGCAAGCTTTCGACGCTCAGGCTCAGGGAGCCGGGGATGTGCCCGCCGTTATACTCGGGCTGCGCGCGCAGGTCGATGACCTTTACATCAGGCCGGCCAAGGCGCCACTCCAGCCAGTCGGCCTCGACTTCCGCAGGCAGATCCTCCACCGCTGCCGCCGCTGCGACCGCCGCGGCAGGCGTGGGCGCGCTCAGGAAGAACGCGCGCCACGCGCGGATCTTCGCCGCCTGAGCGGGCGGAACCGGTTCGCCGCGGAGCGACACCGGCTTGAGGCAGGTTCTCAAGAACCCCTCCAGCCCGTCCGTAAGCTGGTACACGTTGCTAAAACCCAGTCTGGCCAAGCTGTCGCGGGCCTGCGCGGGATGCGTCATCCCATTCGAGTAGAGCACGATCACGCCTCGGTTCTTGTGCGTCGCGAGGGCGGCGGGCAAGTCCGCGACCTGGACGTTCAGGGCCGAGCGGATGTGGAACTGAGCGAACTCCTCCGGCGTGCGGACGTCCACCGGCACCACCGAAGCGTCGCCGCCCAGAAGGCGGTCTGCCAGCTCCTCGGGCTCGATGTGATCCGCGCCCGCCTGTACGCCCGCCAGCAGCTGCCCCTCCTGCGCGGCGGCCGCCGGAGCGGAGGCGGTATCCGACCGCACGGCGAACAGGCCGAACGCGCCGACGACCAGCACGGCGCTAAACACCTTGAGGAAGCGCGAGTTCAAGTAGCCTTCCGAGCCGGCCCTGCGCCGCTCGACAACCTCCGCGCCCCAGAAACAGCCGACCGCGACCAGCGTGAAGGAGAACGCGAAGCCCGCCTCGGACACGCCCAGCGACTCGAACCCGAACACGACACCGCGGTCGCTGGCGAACAGCGGCGCCACCGCCGGATACAGCTCGCTGTAGAGGACGCTGCCCCCCACCGCGCCGCCGAGAAACACCAGCGCGTCGATCTTCCCTGACGCCGCGCCGACAGCCGCCGTGCCGGGGCACCACCCGCCCATGACGAAGCCCGCGCCGAAAATCAGGCCGCCGAAAATCTGCGCCGCGTAGAGCGTGTGCAGGAAATACACGTTGTCGGGCGTCACCCAGCCGAAGGCTTTGGCGTACGAGATGCCGAGCATGGCGACGATCACGGCCGTGAACATGACCTTCAGAACCGCCATGTCCGTGAAATAGAAGATCCCCGCCAGGCGCCGCGAGCTTCCGAACCCCGCGCGCTCCAGCGCCACGCCGAAGGACAGGCCGATCAGAAGGCTTGCCAGAAAGGCCGCGGGCGAATCGAGCGTTCCGCTGCTGAAGAAGGTGTTAACCATGCCACTGCCTCCTCACAAACCACGCCGCCGCGTAGCCGCCCGCGAACACGCTAACCAAGAAGAGCAGGCTCCCCGTGAGCAGCGCCGCGCTGCCGGACAACGCCTGGCCGGAGGTGCAGCCGTTCGCGAGCCGGCTGGCGAACCCGGCGATGACGCCGCCCGCGAGCGCGAAGATCAGGCGCGTGCGCACCGTGCACCGGGCACCGCGCTCCACAGCCACGGCGCAACGGCCGGCCAGCAGCGCGGAGATGAGTCCGCCGCAGAACACGCCAGCCAGCATGAAAACCAAATAGTAGCGCAGCGGCTGAGCGCCCCACGCGCCGAAGTACGGGCTCGCCAGCGTCCGCGCGGGCGCCAGCGCGAGCTCGCAGAAGGCCCCCACGCGCGCGATGCCCGCCGACGCGCCCAGGCCGGCCCCGAGAATCAAATACGAGGCCAGCAGGGTCAGGCCAAGCATCACGCCCGCCAGATACGGGTTCATATAGGGCTTGGCGTTCATGGCTAGCACCCCGCGCTTTTCTTTTTCGGAGCCTGCGGCGCTTGCGGCGCGGGCTGCGCCGGAGCCGCGGCCTGCGCCGCAGGCGCCCTGGAGACGGCGGGCGGGAGCGGCACGGCCTTGACGGGCCCGCCCATCTCCGCGTCGCGCCAGTAGGCGTCGAGCCCGCCGAACAGGACTTTGACATGCCGCTCCGTCTTCTGCGAGAGGATACCGCCCGCCGCCATGGCCAGCGAGCCGTCGCGATCCACGATCACCAGCGGGCCCGCGCCCGTCAGGTAGGCAGGGTCGGCGATCAGGTCTGCCAGCTCCACATTGCGCGAGCCGGGCAGCTGATAGTCGGCGAACTGCTCGGCGGGGCGGATGTCGACGAGGTCGTACGTGCCGGGCAGGTCCACGAGCAGCCGCTTGAGCGCGGACGGGTCGATCCGATCGGGCAGCCTGACCACCCGCTTGGCTTGCGCCGCCGCCCCGCCGGGCGCGGCCGGCTGGATCACCGGCAGCCCGGACTCGATCCACGCCTCGCTGCCGCCCACCAGGCTGGCCACCTTCGCGAACCCCTTGCGCTCCAGCACGCCGATGCCCATGCTGCTGCGGTAGGCCGAATTGCAGACCGTCACGACCGGCTCCTGCGGGTCGAGCTTCGCCGCCGCAAGCGCCCCCAGGAGGTTCAGCGGCAGGTTCACCACGTTGCCGATGCGCAGCCCCATCCACTCGCTTGGCAGGCGCACGTCGACGATCACCGGCGCGGTACCGTCCTTCATGCGCTGATAGAGGGCGAGCGGCCCGATAGGCTCGTTCGAGAAGACCGGCTGCTTCGCCGCCACCCACGCTTCAAAGCCCACCGCGCCTGCGACGTCGTAGCCGACGCGGTGCAGCCGGAACGCGGCCTCTTTCATCTCCTCGGCGCCGCCGCACAGCACGGTGCGGCTGCCCCACGGCACCATGATGCCGACCCACGTCTCCAGCCGCCCGCGCAGACCGATGTTCACGGCGTTCGGGATGTGCCCTTCCGCGAAGCGCTTCGCGTCGCGAAGATCCACGACGTAAGCGGCTGTGCTGTCGGTCAGCGTTTTGTCCAGCGCGGGCGGCGGCGGCAGCGGCGCGGCCCAGCGCACCAGCGGCGGCCCCTCGCGGTTCATCGTGGCGTTGTGCTTGAAATACTGTGGCGCGTCGGGGAGCCCCTCCAGCACGGCCGTGATGAAGTCGCTCCTGCCCGCGTGCTGCAGGTAGGGGTTGGTCGCGCGCTCCGTGCCGATCGTCGAGGACGGCTCGTCGCGCAGATGGGCGCCGCACAGCGAGCCCGCGCCGTGGGCGGGAAGGACGACCACGCTGTCGGCGAGCGTCGAGAGCGTGCCCTTCCACGTGTCGTAGGTCATGCCCGCCAGCGCGGCGGCGGACATCGTCCCGCCCATCAGGTCGGGACGCCCAATGGATCCCACGAACAGCGTGTCGCCTGTCAATATCGCGCGGGGCGTGGCCTTGTCAGCCTTGTCGAAAACGAGCGCGCACATGCCGTCCGGCGTATGCCCTGGCGTGGCCAGAAACTGAAGGGTCGCCTCGCCCCACGGAATCGACTGCTGGTCGGACAGCCCGGTGATGGGATACGACGCCCCGCACGCCTTGTTCTGGTAGACGGGGCAGCCGAGCGCCTTCGCGAACTCGCTGTGCCCCGCCACAAAGTCGGCGTGCGAATGGGTCAGAAAAACGCCCTTGATCGCCCACCCCTCCTTCTTGGCCGCGTCGAGATAGACCTGTATGTCGCGCGACGGGTCGACCATCAGCGCGTCCGTGCCGCTCACCACCAGATACGAGTAGTGCGACAGCACCGCCAGGCTGAACTGGACGATGGTGACGCCTGGGAACGCATAGCGCTTCACGACGGTCTGCGTGGCTGCCGCATCACCGTGCGAGGCGGCCTCGGCGTCTTTGACAGCCGCAGCCTGCCCCGTCAAGACAGCCAGCGACAAGGCCACAGCAGACGCGCGACGAGCGCCTGCCCGCATCCCGCATTCCCATATTCTGTTCATACTAATCCTCCGTGTTCGGATGACAACCGATGCGCGTGTGCGCCATTCGTTTGGCCTCACGCTGTATTTCTTCTGGGGCGCGCCGTTAGATAACCATACAGCAACTCCAGCTTTGCAACTGCTTTATGTTTATAGTAGCAGGTTTGCCCGCGTCGTTCAACGGCGGCGTGCCTGCGCGGGCGCCTACCTTCGCGCCTCTCCGCGCAGAACTGAAGGTGCACGACATTAGCCGCGCGCGCCCCACAAACGGTTTAGCGTGGGCACTAGCGTAGAGACAGGCTCACATTTGTCGAGGAGATCCACCGCGCCGGCTCTCAGCATCCTGGCCCTGATGTCTTGCTCGTCAGAGGACGAGAACCCGACCACCAGGGTGTCCGGCTGTTCCGCCATGATCAGGACAGTCGCCTCGATGCCGTCCATCAAGGGCATATTCACGTCCATGATGACGATGTCGGGCCGCAGCGACCTTGCGAGTGTGACCGCGTCTTGCCCGTTGACCGCTTCGCCGACAATTTCCAGTCCGGCCTCCAGCCCGATCAGTCGCGCCACGCTATAACGCATATACTTATTGTCGTCGGCAATCATGATACGCGCCCGGCCTCTCGCGGCTGCCGGCGGAGCCGTCTTCATCGCTAACGCGCCATGCGTCGCCCACACGGGGCAGGCTTTCAATGAGAATGCGCCTAATGGTTTCATATCCGTCACCTTTCTTCGAAGCGGTACGCCGGCTTCCTCGCCGACGGCGGCACTGTCATTTTCATTCCCACAGAGCTGGCAGAGTCCCGATGACAGCTTAGCCGCAGCTTGTCCTCGTACAGCAATAGGATAACCGGCGGTGAGCCCCGAAACTATGGGGTTAAACCCTGCGTCGGCCGAAACCATGAGTCGCCGCACATCGGCGTGGCCGGACGCGCCGGCCCGGATGGCATTGAGACGGCACAGGGACTTTGCCTAATTGAGGGCGCCTATGAGGCAAAACAGAAAGTGTGAAATTGCCGTCCGTTACGCACCCGCGCCGGCATCGCCGTGCGCGAAGGGGCGCCAGAGGACTGTCCGCTAGACCGGTGCGCTACGCATCTGGGAATGCCCGGGCGAAGCAGGCCGACAAAAAATATTCGGACAATCGTGGCGCCAGGTGGTTCAGTATAGAATTGAGATCTTGACGTTCGGCCGCCTATTTGCAGCCGCAGCCGCAGCCGCAATTCGAGCAGGCCTCCTTGACCACTTTCTCGACCGCTTCCCGTGTTTCGCCGGTGCGCTTTTGAATGCGGCCAAGCAGCTCTTCGTGCTTGCCTTCGGCGTACTGAAGATCGTCGTCGGTGAGCGATGCCCACTTCTGTTTCAGCTTGCCCTTTGCGATGTTCCAGTCGCCTTGGATTTCCAGCTTGGTCATACGTGTTGCCCTCTTTGTGTTTGCTGCTGTGTGTCGTCAAACGCCAGGAGCCACTTTGGCTAACGGCGAAATTGAATCTCAGGAAACCCTGCTCACGAGCGCTCGAAGAACTCGACGGCCTGCCGCAGCTCGGAAAACTGGTAGATGACGTAGTCCGGCTTCGCGCCCTCCGCCTGCTTCCCGCCTTGGTTCGACGAGAAGAACACGCTCTTGATGCCAAGCAGGTTGGCGGGGAAGATATCGCGGAACATGTCATTGCCCACGAACAGGACGTTTTCGGGCGCCACCTGTAGCGCTGTCAGCGCGGCTGAAAAGAGCCTGGCGTCAGGCTTCCGATAGCCGAAATCACCGGACACAATAATGGGGTCAAAATACCCGGCGATCCCCACTGCCCGTATCTCAGGCAGGCACCAGGCGCTCTGGGCGTCGGAGATGGCCGCGAGCTTGTAGCGGTTGCGCAGCTCGTTCAGGACGTCGAGCACTCCGGGGTAGAGCTGCAGGCGGTTGCGGGAGATGCCCTGATAGGTCAAGAGGTGGCTAATGCCGCGGTAGATTTCATCGTTGCCCTCATCGGTGTTGATGTCGATCAGGGTGCCGTTGATGTCGAAGAGAATCGCTTGAATGTTCATGGCAGTGCTCGCAAGATGGCCTTGGCCTCGACGACCAGACGCCACCGATATTCCCAGTCGATCCAGGAGTTTCGCGCGATGCGCAGCAGGGTGATACCCATGTGAAAGGGCAAGCGCCTGGTGATGGCCTTGAAGGCGCTCATGCGGTCCGGAAGGTGTCCGCAGTATTCCCAGAGGAAATGGCCGATGAAGGGCTCGGCTGCATGGGGATCGCCCGTGGGCCGGAAGAAGAAGTGCTTGAGCTCGCCGCACAGCCGTCCCAAATCGAACACGCGATCGGCCCACTTCATGCGCTCAAAGTCGATGGCCATGGTCGATTGCCCGGGGCCGAACAGGAAGTTCGAAGGGGCTGTGTCTCCATGGACTAGCACGGCGTTGCCTTCCCACATGCAACTTTGGGCAAGCCACCGGTCACGCAAGAAGAAAAGCTCTCCGGAATCCTCCGGGCCCAGGCCCCATTTGGTCACAAGCGAAGCGATGAGCTTGCCGGCGTAGTCGTGAGTCTCGCCGTGCGTAACGCTCAGGTCTCCGGCGGTTCGGTTGTGCAGGGTGGCCAGGAAATGGGCCAAGGCGGCCAGCTTGCTATAGAGGCGCCCGCGGTTACCCTGGCCTATGGCGCTGGAGATCACCGAACACAGCTGGCCCCCCTCCAGATACTCCATCACGAGCGCGTTGCCGATGTCGGCGTTGAACCCCAGCGGCTTGACCACGTAGTGCGGCGCGGACGTGAACCCCCGGTCGCGCACATACAGCAGGTCGCTGAACTCCTTCTCGCCGGTGCTGCTAAGCGGGTAAGTCGAGCCTGGATGGTGTTGCTCATGAAACTTCACCACGATCCGTATCCGGCCCTGCCTCTCTTCATAGAGGTAGACAGACTGGGAGCAGGTGAATTTGAAGACCCTATAGTCCGCGCAGGGAGAGACGAGCCCAAGCTGGGGGGCGATCTCTTCCTGGATGTAGCGATACAGCGGGTCGCCGTGGGTAAGGTGGCCGAGGTAGTTACCGTTCATGTTGGTGTCACGTGTGCGGGTCTTCTCAGGTCGGCTTCGGCAAAGAATCGAGGGCGTCCGCTCTGTTTCCGTTCGCATCACAAACAGCGCATGAAGGCGACCAGGTCGGCCTTCTCTTCAGGCTTCAAGCGCAACTGCTGGATCAGGTTGAAGTACTCGACGGTGTCTTCCAGCGTCAGACAGCGCCCGTCATGCAGATAGGGAGGCGAGTCTTTGATGCCCCTCAGCCGCTGGACATTGACGCCGCGCAGCGTCGGCGTCTCGATCCGGTGCCGGAATTCCTGAGGCCGGATGTCGCCCACTAGATGGTTGGTGCCGTTGGCGTGGCCATTGGCGTGGCAGTCGAAGCAGGCCACGCCCAGGCTGGGCCGGTCGGTGCGGCGGTCTTCAGTCGCGTTGAACTGCTGCTGCGGGAACTGCGTCACAAGGAGCCGCAAGCCTTCAAGTTGTTTGGGATTCAGCAGGCCGTTGAAAATCTCGTAGTAGTTGTCGAGGGTGACCAACCTTCCCTTGGCCACGTCGCCGAGGTCGGGCCGCGTGGTCAGATAGATGGCCGGAGCCGGGTCTGGAAGCACATGTTCGGGCAAGTCGAAGTCGAGGTCAAAGCGAACCAGCCGAGGCAAGACATTGGTGATCATGGCCGGAAAAAGCATGCCCCCCTCCGCGTGGTCCGCAAACGGGAGAGGCTTGTACGGGAAGAGCCCCCGCTCTCTGATTTGCTCAGGCGCCAGCTTGTCGAACTGCTCCCACGTGATGCCGTGAAGCCTGGCCGTCGGCCCCACCGGAACGGGTTTTCCGCCTGACATGCGAACCTCGCCGGCGGCCTTCTTCGAGAGGTCATAACGGGCATTCAAAAGAGCCACGTGCTCTCGAGCGCGCTCGGCCTTCACAGCCATGCGCGACGCTTTGATTTGTTCGAAGGTCACGTCCTGATTGATCGGCCCGTAGCTGGAGACGACCTTTGCCGGTTGCGCGGAATTAGCCAGCGGGCCAATCACCGCGCTCAAAAGCGCGACAAGCAGGCAAACGCATTTCGGCCAAGCCGTAACTGCGCTCGCGTGAAGACTGCTTCGCGTGGTCATCGTTGATTTCATATAACTCACCTCGCTTTCCTTCAGGACTTAAGAAAACTCAGCAGGTCGGCATTGAGCTGGTCTTTGTGTGTGTCCGCGATGCCGTGGGGCGCGCCGGCGTAGATCTTTAAGACCGCGTTCTTGATGAGCGTGACCGCGGCGTACGCCGAGGCGTTGATCGGTACGATCTGGTCGTCATCGCCGTGGATAATAAGGGTTGGCACGTCGAAAGCCTTGAGGTCTTGGGTGAAGTCCGTCTCGGAAAAGGCCTTGATGCAATCAAGCTCGCCCCTGAGGCCTCCCTGCATGCCTTGGAACCAGAACGCGTCGCGGACGCCCTGGCTGACCTTCGCGCCCGGCCTGTTGGCGCCGTAAAACGGTATCGCGAGATCTTTGAAGAACTGCGAGCGGTCGGCAGCGACGCCGGCTCGGATGTCGTCGAAAGCCTTGATCGGCAGCCCGCCGGGGTTGGCGAGCGTCCGGAGCATCAGCGGCGCTACCGAGCCCATCAGCACGGCTTTGGCGATGTGCCGGGTGCCGTGGCCCCCAATATAGCGGGCGACCTCGCCGCCGCCGGTCGAGTGCCCGACTAGGGCGACGCTATTCAGCTCCAGCTTCTCGATGAGTTCCGCCAGGTCATCGGCGTACGTGTCCATGTCGTTGCCGTCCCAAGGCTGACTCGAACGGCCGTGTCCGCGTCGGTCGTGCGCGATGCAGCGGTAACCGTGGGAAGCCAGAAAGACCATCTGGCTCTCCCACGCGTCAGAGGTGAGCGGCCAGCCGTGGCAGAAGACCACTGGGGCTCCGGAACCCCAGTCCTTGTAGTAGATTTCTGTGCCGTCTTTGGCTGTGATCGTGCCCATACTGCCTGCTCTCCGCTCGCCCTCTTGGCCGCTTACCCGCAGCCGCGCCTTCCGCCCATCACCCCCCCGTTCGCCCGCGGAGCACCTATTTGCTCTTGGGCTCGGTGGTCTTGGACTCTCGCGTCTTGGTCACGGTGCCGTCAGGAGACTGGGTAACAATTTTCTCCTGCGATTTAACCGTGCCGTCGCTGCTCACGCTCGTGCTCTTCGACTTAGAAACCTCGCGGTCGCAGCCGACCGACAGGAATGCCAGCGCCAAGATCGACGCCGCAACACCAATTACGACTTTATGATTCTTCATCTGATTTCTCCGTTTTCCGTTTATACCCGTGCTTCGGGTGTTACTCGAGTTGCCCCGTCGCCGAGGCGGTTTCAAGCCCGCTGCTCATGGTTTTCACTTCTGAGAGCACGCTTCTGTTTTAACGATGGCGCACGTCACTGATGGTACTCCACCACCTCCAGCATCGAGGTGTCGGGGCTTTCATCCGCGCGGGCAACATCATCCAGGGGGCCGGGAGCCAGCGGCTCAGCCTTACCGGCCAGAAGTTTGGTCGTCTTATCAGCTGCCGCGTACGAGTGCCAGATTGAGGCGGGCGAATGGTCTGTCTTCATGGTGCGCTCCAGTGTTTCGTCAGGTGTGTGCAGAGGCCGCTCATCCGCAGCCGACCGGCCAGAAGCCGGATGGGCAGAGCCAAAAGGACACGTCCCTGTCCGCCCATCCGCCGCCAGCCGTGACGCGGCTTCTTTCGGCCGATACAGCCATCAGAACCAGCCTTCCGGGCTTCGGCCCTAGAAGTGCCAGTTGACGAAAATCATGCCGGGCGCCAGCTCGCCGGGAAGCTTGGTAAACCACTCATTCTCGGGCATGATGTTGACAATGCCGATCTGTACGCCGCTTTTCGCCGTGTCCGCAACGTTGATGAACCCGACCTGCAACCCGTTCAGCTCGCCGGCATAGTTCACCAGGCCGCACTGGAAGCCGGTTAAGCTGCCCCCGGTGTAGTTCACGCCGCTGACAAGCAGACCGCTGAAAGGCCCGCCCTGCCATCCGGTGAAGTCGCCCGCCGTGTAATTCACAAAGCTCCACTGGCACCCCGTGTAGCTGTCAGCGTAGTTCACAAGGCCCACGCTCAGTCCGACGCTGTCACCCGTGGACCCGTTTACAAAGCCCAGCGCGAACGCCGACTGCGGGTTTTCGCCCCAGATGCTGAGGGCCACGCCTTCGATCCTCTCGCTGCGGTCATAGATGGCGAAGTCCGGTGTCAGGCTGAGCTGCACAGGCTCGCTGGCCAGCACGCTGCTCACACCGATAACGCCCGCCAGAACGGTCAATACCTTCTTCATAATACAATTCTCCTTCTTGTTTGTTTACCTGACTCGAATGCTCTTGATGCTGTCGATGATGCCAAACGTCTGCAGTAGCCACAGGCAGAGCACGGCCACAACGACCACGTTGAGGATCGTCTTTACCGGCCCCGCCATCGGTATAAATCGGTTGATGGCCCACAGTCCGAAGCCGGACACGACCAAAATTACGACGATGTTTATGACTGGCATATAGGCTCCTTGCCTCGTTGTTGCGCCTTGTTTTTCATGCACGTGCAGGTTACCCGAAGGGGTGCTCTAAAACCATGGGGTGTAACCCTACCGCGGCCCGAGCGACCTACAACTCGCGACGCTGAACGCCCCGCGCTCAAGTGAAGCGAGCGGCGGCAGGAACGCATCCCCACGCGTCCACTAGGCGCTAGGCGTCAACTGCCATTCGACAGGTTTAACAGGATTGGATGGATACGTGGACGTTGTAGACCTTGCCCGTGGGCTCGCTGTCGGCGCCGTGGCCTTCGAAACGGATGCGGGTCGGCCGTGGCCCCCTCGCGAGTTTCCGACATCACGGCTTTTTTTTGCGACGGCAATCGAGTAATATTGACTGCGACGGAACGATCGGCGGATGTGCGGGCGTGAGGAGGCGGCGCGAAATCGTCCACCGGGCGCTCTGGCCGCGACCGCAGGCGGGAGACCGGATGAGAGTGGAGGAATAGGGTCATGAATGAACGGAAGATGTTCTGGCAGTTTTTCGGCGCGCATATCCTGATCCTGGCTGCCGCGGTGGGATTTGCCGCTCTGTATACGTGGGACCTCAGCAGCATTTCCTTCAAGCGCCAGTGGGTTCACGAGCTGGAAATGCAGGCGCGCCTGGCGTCAGCCCTGTTGCCCGTCGGCGACGGGGCTCTCGACAAGAAAGAGGTCTCGAGCTTTTTTGAGCGGGTCTGCAAGGCGGACGACGAGTGCCGCTTCACGCTCATTCTCCCCGACGGCAAAGTCCTGGGGGACACGGATGCTGACCCGAGCCAGATGGCGTCGCACAGCGACCGCCTCGAAGTGATCGCGGCTCTGAAGGAAGGCCGCGGGGTGAGCCAGCGGTATAGCGACACCCTCGGCAAGTCGATGCTCTACGTGGCGCTGCGGGTGCCGCGCGAAGGGCCGATGCGCGCAGTCATCCGCGTCGCCGTTCCGGTGCGGACAATGATGCGCGAGACGGGGATCGCCGCGTATGTCATGATCGGCCTGCTGCTGGTGGTGCTAGGCGCAACCTTGGCGGCGAGCTACAGCGCCGCGCGACGCATTATCGGCCCGGTGTCCGACCTGCAGAACGGGCTGGCCAGAATCGGCGACGGCGAGCTCGACTACCGGCTGCCCATCCCTTCCGTTCCGCACCTGGCGGAGCTCGCGCGGTCGATCAACCAGACGGTGGACCGGCTGCAGAAAAAATGAAGCCCAGCCGCCTCTCCGCCCGCGCGCCGGACGGCCCGAGCACGTTGCTGCGCAATGAAAGGGCAGAGCCGCCACCCGCCCTGTTGACGGTGTGTGTCAGAAAAGTGACATCACTGGGGGAACGGGCGCCCTCGCCCGTTTAGAATGCGCGGTTTTAAAGCCTCTGTCACGTTTCTGACTCACACCCGCCCCGGCGCGTACCCGCACCCCGCCATTGACGCAGTGCGGAGCCTGTCGTACCATTCACCTGTCAGCGTGCTCACGAAAGGCAACGCCATGCAGAACTACGAGAAACTCGGAGCCTTCTACCTCGGCAAGACCGTCGACCCCGAGACCCGCTCCGCCACCGACGACCTGCTCCTGTACGACGCCAAGGACCTGACCACGCACGGCGTGATCGTCGGGATGACCGGAAGCGGCAAGACCGGGCTCGCCGTCTCGCTCATCGAGGAAGCCGCCATCGACGGCGTGCCCGTCATCGCCATCGACCCCAAAGGCGACCTCGGCAACCTCCTGCTCACCTTCCCCGACCTTGCCGCTCGGGACTTCCGCCCCTGGATCGACGAAGCCGAAGCCGCCCGCCAAGGCCTCGGCCCGGACGCGTACGCTGAAAAGACCGCTGCCGCCTGGCGCGACGGCCTCGCCGCGTGGGGCCAGCCGGCCGACCGCATCCAGCGTTTCCGCGACGCCGCAGAGCTTGCGATCTACACGCCCGGCAACACCTCCGGGAGGCCGCTCCAAATCCTGCGCTCCTTCGCCGCGCCGCCCGCCGCCGTGCTGGATGACGCCTCCGCGCTGCGCGACCGCGTCCTCTCAGCCACCTCCGGCCTGCTCGGTCTCGTCGGCATCGACGCCGACCCGATCCAAAGCCGCGAGCACATCCTCCTGTCCACGCTCTTCGACCGCGCGTGGCGCGAGGGCCGCGACCTCGACCTCCCCGCGCTCATCGGCGGCGTCCAGATGCCCCCGTTCGAGCGCATCGGTGTGCTCGATCTCGAGGCGTTCTACCCCGCTAAAGAGCGCTTCGGCCTCGCCATGGCCCTCAACAACCTGCTGGCCTCGCCCGGCTTTTCCGCGTGGCTGGAGGGCGAGCCGCTCAACATCGCGAGCCTGCTCTACACGCCTGAGGGCAAGCCGCGCGTCTCCGTGCTCTCCATCGCGCACCTCTCCGACGCCGAGCGCATGTTCTTCGTGACGATCCTGCTCACCGAGATCCTCACCTGGACCCGCGCCCAATCCGGCACGGGCAGCCTGCGCGCCCTCGTCTACATGGACGAGATCTACGGCTACTTCCCGCCCACCGCCAACCCGCCCTCGAAAGTCCCGATGCTCACTCTGCTCAAGCAGGCGCGTGCCTTCGGCGTCGGCGTGGTGCTCGCCACGCAGAACCCGGTCGACCTCGACTACAAGGGCCTCGCAAACTGCGGCACCTGGTTCATCGGACGCCTGCAGACCGAGCGCGACAAGGCCCGCGTGATCGAGGGCCTCGAAGGCGCGGCCGCCGGGTGCGCGTTCGATCGCGGCCGCACTGAGGCCCTGCTGGCGTCGCTCGGCAACCGCGTCTTCCTCATGCGCAACGCGCACGATGCCGAGGCAGCCCTCTTTCAGACCCGCTGGACGCTCTCCTACCTGCGCGGGCCGCTCACCCTGCCGCAGATCAAACGTCTGACCCCTTCCGCCCAGAGGCCGGAGGTCGGAGATCAGCGATCAGAGAGCGGCAGTCTGTGCGCGATGTCCGACCTCCGACCTCCGACTTCCGCCCTCCGCTCCCCTCCCACCGTCCCCGCCGGCCTCACGGTTCTCTTCGCGCGCACCGCGTCACCAGCCCCTGCGCCCGCCTGCCGCCCCGCCGCGCTGGGCCAAAGCAACCTGCACTTCGTTGACGCCAAGCTGGACGTCGACGCGTGGCTGCCCTACAGCTGGCTCGCTCCCTTGGACTCCGACACCGGCGCGGCCATCTGGGAGGAGGCCGCTCGGATCGGCGACCCCCGCCGCGAGCTGGACCGCACGCCCGCCGCAGGCGCGACCTTCGAGCCGCTCCCCGCCGCGCTTACCGCCAAGGCCGGCTCTCGGTGGAAATCGTCGCTCGCCGACTTCATCAACCAGACCGTCACCCTCGACCTCTTCTCCTGCGCCGCGCTCGGGCTCGCCTCGCAGCCCGGCGAGGCCGAAGGCGCGTTCCGCGCCCGGCTCGCCCAAGCGGCGCGCGAGCACCGCGACGCGGAGACCGAGCGCCTGCGCGCCCGCTATGCGCCCAAGCTGCAAGCGCTCGAGGACCGCCTGCGCCGCGCGGAGGAGCGCGTCGAGCGCGAGAAGGCGCAGTACGGCCAACACAAGATGCAGACCGCGCTCGCCTTCGGCTCGACGCTGCTCGGCGCGCTCATGGGCCGCCGCGTGCTCTCGCGCGCGGCCACGGCCATGCGCACCGCCAGCCGCACCGGCAAAGAGAAAGCGGACGTCGCCCGCGCCGACGAGTCAGCCGAGCTCGTGCAGCAGCGGCTCGACCAGCTGAACGCCGAATTCGAGCAGGAGGTCGCGGCGCTCGCCGGACGGCTCGACCCCGCCGCGCTGACGCTCGACACGGCTCGCGTGCGCCCCCGCAAGTCCGACATCTCGGTGGCCGACCCCGCCCTGGCGTGGGTGCCGCGGCAGGCGGGGGCCGACACGTGAACGTTTGACGGCTGTCCTTCAGGCCGCCTGTGGCCATGTTCGCGGGCCCCTTCGGCTCACGGAACCTTGCGGCCTTGCGCTGCTTCCCACAGGGCATACCAGTCCTCGCGCTCAAGCTCGATGGACTCCGCTTGCGCCGCGCTGCGGATGCGCTCAATCTTGTTCGATCCGATCACCGGCAGCGGCCGGCTGGGATGCGCGAGAAGCCACGCGTAGGCGAGTTGCTCCAGCGAGGCGCCGCCCGTGCGGCCGGCCATGCCCGCCGCG
This sequence comes from uncultured Lentisphaeraceae bacterium, assembly GCA_964386865.1. Classification (GTDB taxonomy): domain Bacteria; phylum Verrucomicrobiota; class Kiritimatiellia; order RFP12; family UBA1067; genus CAYLUN01. The sequence continues at coordinate 20,720 of CAYLUN010000025.1, forward strand.
GCCGCCGCGAGACGCTGCGCCGCCGGACTCTCCGGATCGAAGAGCCTGCCGCCCGCGAGCGGGCTCCACGCCATGGGCAGAACGCCCAGACGCTCGCACTGGTGCAGCGTGCCGTCCGTGAGCGGCTCCATGTGCAGCAGATGAAACTCGATCTGATTCGTCGCGAGCGGCTGGCGCATGCAGGCGTTCAACAGATCGAACTGCGAGGCGCTGCAATTCGACACGCCCGCCGCGCGTATCTTCCCGTTTGACAGCAACTGGTTCAGCCCCCCCGCCGTGTCGTCGGCCCGCGTCAGCCAGTCGGGCCGGTGCACGAGAAAGAGGTCGATGCGGTCCGTGCCAAGCCAGCGCAGCGACTTGTCGAGGCTCTTGACCAGACGCGCCCCGGTGGCGTTGTAGTGCGCCGTGCGCCGCTCGGGATGATACGCACAGGGCACATAGATGCCGGCCTTGGTGACGATCTCCAGTTTGTCGCGCAGGCCCGGCGAGAGCGCCAGCGCCGCGCCGAGCGCCTTCTCGACCTCGTATTTGCCGTAGATCTCCGCCGTGTCGACCGTCGTGATGCCGAGCTCCAGGCACACGTTGAGCCGGCGGTTGATCTCCTGCGCGGTAGGCTGTGTCGCCAGCAGCCGCCACGTGCCGTACACCATGCGCGAGAACTCGAGTCCGTTCGCGTTCAGTGACATTCGCTTCATATTTCCGAAACTCCTTTCGCCTGTCTGTTCCTACGGCTCCCAGCGCTCCTCGGCCGACTCCGCAGCGGGCTTCCACTTCGGGCGGCTGCCGAAGAGCACCGTGCCGAGCCGCACCCAGGTGGCGCCCTCCTCCACCGCGACCCCGTAGTCGTTGCTCATGCCCATCGACAGGTTGGGCAGCCCGATGCCGAACTGACGCTCCCACCGGTCGCGCGCCTCGCGCAGCCGCGCGAAAACGGGCCGCGTCTGCTCCGCATCGGGACAGAACGGGGCCATCGTCATCAGCCCCGTCAGCGTCACGTTGCGGCAGCCCAGCGCGTATTCGATGACCTCGGGAACCGCATCCGGTCTCAGCCCATCTTTGCTCGACTCGCCCGCGACGTTGACCTCCAACAGGATTTCGGGGCGGTGCCCGCTCTCTTCTGCCACGCGCTCAATCTGTTCCAGCAGCCGCACCGAGTCCACCGAATGCAGCACCGAGAACAGCTCCAGCGCGGCGCGCACCTTGTTGCGCTGCAGGTGGCCGATGAGGTGCCATTCGGGGCCGCTCACACACTCCGGGATCTTCCAGCCCGCCTCCTGCACCCGGTTCTCGCCGAACCGCCTGATCCCGGCGTCCCACGCCTCGCGCACCACGTCCGGACCATGCGTCTTCGTGACGCCGATGATCTCCACCTCGTCGGGCTTACGCCCCGCCTTGACGCACGCCGCATCGATGCGGGACCTCACGCCCTCCAGAACGTCTCTGACCGCCACTTCGCTGTCCATCGTCTCAGACTCCCGATATCCGGCACATACGCACTGCTACGGCGCGCTCGCGGCCGCCGCGCGCACGGTGAACGCGTGCGGCTCCGTCGCGACCACGACGCCGTCGGCCGAGCGCGCCACCGCCCACAGCGTGTACTCGCCGCACGGCAGCCGCGACTGCGGAGGCCCCTGCTCCACAGCCGCCGCGCACGCTGCGGCAGCAGCCCGCCCCAGGCACTTGGGGCCCAGGAAGACCGCCACGCTGGCCACCTGCTCGGCGGGGGCGGCCTCGGCGCGCGCAGTCACAAACGCCGGCCCGTCCAGCACGCCGCCGGCCGCCGGGGCTGTCAGCCGGATCTGCGGAACCGCCAGCCCCTGCGCCGACACGCGGAAGGCGTACTCAAACTGCCGGCCATTGAAGCGCCTATCCGCCGAGCGCGTCTGAACCGTCACTTTCAGCAGCCCCCTCTGGTAATCGGCGGCGGTCGGGCACAGGCGCACGGGCCGGGCGCCATAGTGGTCGTGGGAGAAGTAGATCTCCTCGGTGACCTGCCCGTGCTGCACGACGCTGACGCACACTTGATCGCTGGGCCGCTGAGCCGGGGCGAAGGGAACGTCGAAGCCCGTTATGGGCGAGACGCTGTCCCGCGCAAAGCTAAAGGAGACGCGCTCGGCCTCGTCATAATTGAGAAGAAACGGGCGCTTGTCGCTCGCGCCGTCGACGGCCTTGTCCTCCGACTGCGCGCTGACCATGAAGTTGAAGAACAGCGTGGGCCGGTTGGTGGCGGGCAAAATGCGGACCGACTGCTCGATGTTGTAGGTGTCGGGGGTGAAGAGCAGCGCGGCGCGCGACAGCGCCGCCGCGGACGGCTCGTCGGTCGCGCAGAACACCTGCACGTCCGACGCGGGGCGATCCAGCAGCCGCACCGACGCGAACCCCGGATTATCGGAATCGACGCGATAGGTTTCGGTCCGCAGGATCACGGCGTTGCGGCGCGCGCTCAGCCGGGCAAGCTGCCGCATGGTGTCGTAGCCGATTCGCGCGCACCGCTCGTGGTATCCGTGCGGGTGGTCGGGGTTGGCGAGGTGCGGCTTATCCTTCTCGGGGGGCGGCTGGTAGCGGTCCGTCACCAGCGTGTAGATCATGTTCGCCAGCATGTAAGAAAGCCAGTCGTTGCCGCGGCCCGGCGCGGCCTCGCTCACGAGCGCGTGATCCTCCTGCCAAGCACGCGCCCAGGCGATCTGATACGGGATGAAGGCCAAGTGTTTGCTCTTGGCGTAGTCGTAGCCTTCGATCAGAACCGACTCGAGCCCGCGCAGCACGTCACCGCCCTGGGCGTCTCCTTCGGGGTTGCGGCAGAAGACCGACACGCAAGGCGCCGGCCAATTCGTTGCGGCCGAGCCCCCCGCGGTGCAGCTCTCAGGGTCCAGAAACTGATCCATCTGGCGGGTATCGGCGTAGACAAGGTCGAACGCCGACGCGTTCCGGTCGAAGCCGTTCGCATACCAGTCGGCCGGCGTCCGCCAGAACCAATCCTGGAACGCCGCGTCGAGGATGAACTGCAGGTTCACGCGCAGCGGATCGTCCTCGGCCGTGTTTGGCACGTAGATTCGAAGCCGCTTCTTGATCCGAGGCTCGATGCGCACGATGCCCTCGAACGGCCCCGAATAGTGTTTTTCGACGCGCGCTCTCGCCATCGCGTCGCGGGCCGATGCCGCCAGAACCTCACACGTCTTCTTGGTTGTCCAATCCGTTTCAAGCGCGACCTTAGGAAGCCGCGCGTCAGCCAGGTCGCAGTACAGCGCCGCCGCGGCGAGATAGGCGTAGGCGCGGGCCTTTATCGGCGAATCCCCGGAGATGTGGTTGTGCTGCAGCGCCTCCATCCAGGCGAACGCGGCGGGCACGACGGACACCCCGCACCCGTCGCCGACCCGGTAGGCCGTCTCCGCGAGCGAGACGGCGCGCTTGTCCCGGAACGTCGAGGCGGGCTTGGCCAGCAGCACGAGCGCCACGCGTGTGCCTTTGGCCGCGAACGCGGCCGACACCGCACGCACCCCCTCGAAAAACAGCTCGGGGTACCCGCGTATGATCTCCTCCGACTCCGCCAGCAGCAGGTAGTCGTAGCTTCCGGCTGCCAGCTGCGCGCGGCTCGCGCGCGTGTCCGGGTGATACCACCAGCCGAGCAGCGTCCGGCTCTTGGCCAGCGGCTCCGTCACCACGCGGACCGGCTTTCCCGTCTTCGCCGCCTGAACGGCGCCCGCGAGATCTTGGGCGATCACGGCGGCGTCGATCCCGCCCGCATGCAGCGGGGCGGACACCAGCGCGATCCGGATCATGCCGTCGCCGTTGACGTCGAGATCGTCCGCCCGCGCGGGCGCTCCGCGCACCGCCCAGGCGAGCGCCAGGCAAGCCGCGCCGTATCGGATGAGGCGGGTCATCGTCCTCCCGCGGACGGCGCGGCGGCCGCCTTGGCCTTTGGGCGGGCGATGAGGCGCAGGAGCGCCGTCTCGAGCAAGAACATCTCCGGCAGCGCGGTGGAGACCAGCTTCTCGCGCAGCTCCAAGATGCGGAAGCGGGCAACGCGCAGCTCCTGCAGCGTGTAGTTCAACGCGTACGGCAGCCGCTTCTTCAGCGCCCACGCATTCGTGATCTTGGGGTTGACCGGCAGCACGCCGAGCAGCACCGACGCCTCGGGGGGCAGGCTCGACGACCAGCCGCAGGCGCCGCCCGTACCGCCGAACACCCACTTGCGGTCATGCGCCTCGCGCAGAACCAGCAGCTCTCGAACGCTCTTCTCGAGCATGGCCGCGAGCATCACGCCCACGCCCTTTTGGCCGCTGAGTCGCTTGAGGGTGCCGAGAAGCGCGCCGGCGTCGCGCGCCCCAAACGCGTCGAGCAGGTCCCAAGCCTCGGCCTCGCGGCCGATCGACGTGATCTCGCGCACATCGTGGGCCGAGACGTGCTTGGCGTGTCCGAGATAGAGGCGCAGCTTCTCCACTTCCTGCGCGAGGAAACGCGTATCGAAGCCGGCGCGGTTGAGGAACTCCTTCCGCGCGTCGCCGTCCATCGTCAGTCCGGCCCCCTCCAGCAGCCCGTCCAGCCGCTGATCCGCCAGCTTCTCCAACTCCCAGCTCTTGAAGCCGCCGCCGAAATCCTGAACTTCGCCCAGCTTCTGGCAGAGCTTGAAGAAAACCGACGTCCGCAGGAGCTTGCCCACCGTGATGACCAGCGTCTGCCCCTCCAGAAGCCCGCCCCTGAGCCAGTCGCACAGCCGCTCCACCGACTCCTTGGCGGCGACAGACTCCGCCACGCGCCCGCCCCCAGTCACAAAGTGGGCGTCGCGCAGCCACGTCACCTTGACACCCCCGAAAAAGCCCGGCGTCAGAACCGACTCGACGCACGCCTCCACCGCCCGGCGCACCTCGTCTCCCGTATCTTTGCGACCGTCCACGACCTCGATTCCGAACTCGCGGTCCGCCGCCGGCACGAGCTGGCTCAGCCGCTCGCGGGCCGCCGCGTCGACCAGATAATCGTCGTCGCCGCAAATGAGGTACAATTTGCCGTTCATGAGGGGCGATTGTAGCGCATGCGGCGGGCGATTGCCAGACAGCAATGAGCCCCGCCACTGACTAATTGCGCGCCCCGTTCCAGACGCCTCGCGAACGCCTAAAACCTGTTGCCAGAACCGGCCCCCGAACGCTATAGTATGGCTTCAGACTTTAGCCAGAAGAAGAACCCAAGGCAAGGAGATGAACATGCGGATGACGGCCAAACAGCTCGCGTTTTTCGGCTTCGTGTGGATGGCGGCGGCAGCCGGGGTCGTTTGTTTCACGGCGGGGTGCAAACCCTCGGCCAAGAAGCAGGCGGCGATCGAGCAGCGCCTCCGCCAAGAGATGGAGGAGTTGGCGACCAAGATCCAAGAGTGCCAGGCACAGGGGCAGCTCGCCGAGGGGCTCGCGCTGGCGGAAAAGGGACTGTCGACCGCCACGTATGCGCCTCAGAAGCCCCGCTACTTCGCCCTCAAAGTGGACATCCTGCTGGCCCAGGGCAATGACGCGGCGGTGTCCGCGCTGCTCCTCGCCACGTGGAAGGCTGAGCCCGCGCTCGCGCAAGGCCTCTTCGGCCGCCTGTACGGCCACTACCAGCAGCAGAACAACAGTGCCGCAGCGCTCGCGTGGTGCGGGCGCCTGCTTGACCTCGGCGAGAGCCTGCCGGCCGACCTGCGCAGACAGGTTTTGGACTGGCATCTGGCGACCTCGCTGGCGACGCGTGACGTGGCCGCCTGCGAAGCGAGCATCACGCAGATCATGAAGGCCCTGCCCCCTCAGGACGCCGTCGCGCTGCTCCAGCCCGCCTTGGGCGGCCTCGTCGACGCCGGTCAGCACGTGCTCGCCGCTCTGCTGGCCAAGCACGTATCCGGCCAGAAAGACCTCGCCGCGCCCTACCGCGACCTCGTCGTGACGCTGACTGTGCGCTGCCTGCTGGCCGCCTCCGACTGGGCCAACCTCACGCCGGCCTTCAACGCCTGCGCCGAGCAGCTCACGGACGAGCCGCTCCTCAAAATCATGCGCCAAGTCTTCACGGCCCTCCAGAAGGCGAACCAGCGCGAGCTGCTGGAGCAGTCCAGCCGGCACGTGGTGTTCAGCGCGCCCGCCAAAACGAACTCCGTGAACTTCGCCTCCCGGCTGTGGGTCGAGTGCGGCGTGGCCCAGAGCAAGAAAATCCTCCCCGAACGTCTGCAGGAGCTGCTCGCCGCCCAGGTGTCGCCGGTTCAAGTCGGCAACCTCTATGACCGCTATTTCTACGACATGGTCAGCGAGATCGACGTGATCCGCAGCCTCTGCTCGCTCGGCGAGCGCATCCTGGCGGTCTGCAAGGACGAGAACACGGTCAACAACATCAAGCTCAAGATCCTCGACGGCGCGTTCCTCGTCGAAAATTACGACCTCGCGGTCCAGATGCTCGAGGCCGGCATCCCTGGAAAGGACAAGACCTGGCACGACATGTCCATCCCGAAGGTCAAGGCGCACCGCGCCATGGCGCAAAAGAACCCCCGCGACGCCGTGAAGTATTTCCGGGAGTTCATGAACGCCTGGCTATCCTCTAACCAGGAGGAAGAGTACGACCCCACCAGCGGCATCGCCTACAGCCGCGAGTGGATCCTCGGCCGCAACGCGAACCGCATCGCCGGCATCCTCGACTCCATCCCGGACAAGGCCGAGGCCGACAAGGCCCGCGCCGAGGCGAAGGCCTATTTCAAGGTCGCCGTCGAAAAGGCCAAGCCCGACGCCGAAGCCACCCGCCTGATCAAGGAAGAGACCAAGGACATGGGGCTGTAACAGGTGCCTGCTTGATTGCTACGCCTGCCAGCGCTCAACCAGGCCGACAATCGCATCCAACGCGTCGGCCTCGGGTATGAGGCGGAGCTGTTTGCCACGCACGAAAAGCGCGAACTCGCCGTTGCCGCCCGCCACCGCGATGTCCGCCCCGCGCGCCTCGCCCGGGCCGTTCACGACGCACCCCATCACGGCCACATGCGGCCGCGGCGCCTCCGGATGCTCCCGGTAGTGGCGCTCCAGCCGCTCCTCCACGCGCGCCGCGAGCGCGGCCACATCCACGCGCGTCCGCCCGCAGGTCGGGCAGGAGGTGACCGCCGCGCCCGGCGCGCGCAGCCCCACGCTGCGCAGCAGCTCCACGCCCACGCGAACCTCTTTCGCGGGCGCGTCCGTGAGCGACACGCGAATCGTGTCGCCGATGCCGTCCAGCAGCAGCGCGCCGAGCGCCACGCACGAGCGCACCGTGCCCGGCAGAAAAGTCCCGGCCTCCGTCACGCCCAAATGCAAGGGGTAGACTGTGCGCTCGGATAACAGCCGGTAGGCCGCGATCGTGCGCGGCACGTCCGAGGCTTTGACCGAGATCTTGATCTCGTGGTACCCCTCCGCCTCCACCAGCGCCACGTGCCGCAGCGCGCTCTCCACCAGCGCCTCCGGCGTGGCCGAGCCGTGACGGGCGAGGATGTCCTTCTCCAGCGAACCGCCGTTCACGCCGATGCGGATCGGCACCAGGCGCTCCCGCGCGGCGGCCACGACCTCGCGCACGCGCCCGGGCCCGCCGATGTTGCCGGGGTTGATGCGCAGCCCGTCCGCGCCGGCCTCGAGGGCGGCCAGCGCCAGCCGGTGGTCGAAATGGATGTCAGCCACGAGCGGCACGGGCGACGCGGCGCGCACGCGCGTGAAGACGTCGGCCGCGGCTTGGTCCGGCACCGTCAGGCGCACGATGTCGCAGCCCAGCTCGGCCGCCTCGGCGATCTGCCGCGACAGCGCGGCCTCGTCGTGCGGATGCGCGTTAGCCATGGTCTGCACGCTGACCGGCGCGCCGCCGCCTATCGCGACGCGGCCGACGTGGGTGCGCCGGGTCTCTGTGCGGGCTCGTAGCATGTCGGGTCACTCCGAAGCCATCAGGGCGCGGGCGCCGCGTTGGTGCTCGCGGCCGGCGCGGGCGCAGGCGCCACGGGCTGCTGCCGCTCGGCCAGTTCGCGCTCGTACGCGCGCCGGGCCTTGTTCAAGCGGACTTCGCGAACGATGTCCCGGTAGAAAAGCAAGGCCATCAGACCGATGAGCAGAATCGCGCAGGCGTTGACGAGGACCGCCACCACTTTCGGGTGCGGCTTGCGGCGCGACACGATCTCGAACAGCGCGAACAGCACGTGGCCGCCGTCCAGCACCGGAATCGGAAGCAGGTTCAAAATCGCCAGGTTCACGCAGATCATGCGCAGAAAGCCCAGCGCGTCCATCATGCTTCCCTTGACGGTCTCGTACAGCCGGACGAAGATCATCGCCGGCCCGCCGATGCTCTTCGCCACCGCGCCACGCTCGCCCTTTTCCTTGGGGATGACCAGCGCCTGCAGGACGCGGACGACCGACATGGAGTCCCACTTCAGCTGCTTCCACGGGTCGCGGTACATCATCCACGCCCGGACGTCCTCCATCCCGTCGCGAACCTCTAGGCCAACCCGGTGGCAGCCGGCGTCCGCATCGAAGCGGGGGGTGACCTGAAGCGTCATGCGCTCGGCGCCGCGCCTGACACCCAGCGCCACCGGCGAGCCGCCGTTCTTCCGTATCAGCGAGACGAAGCTCGTGACGCCCAGAACAGGGACGTTGCCGACGGTCTGGATCACGTCGTTGGTGACGAGCCCGCAGGCCGCGGCGGGCCAGTCCGGCATGACGCGCGCGACGACGCAGGCTGTCTCCGGCAGCACCCCGTCCAGCATCGCGATGCCGAACACGGGCTCTCGCTTGAAGGGGATCTCGAACTCGCGGACGGCACCGTCCCGCGCGATGCGGAACAGCGCGCGGCCGGACTGCCCCATCATGTGGTTCTCAACCTCCAGCTCCGTCCACGTCTCGACCTTCTTGCCGTTCACCGAGAGAATGCGGTCCCCCGCGCGCAGCCCGGCCTTCCACGCCTCGGACGCCTCCTCGACCGCGCCGACGCGCGTATCGACGACGCCCGTGCGCACGCCCGGCATGAAAAAGATGACGTAGGCCAGAATGACCGCCAGCACGACATTCCCCAGCGGGCCGGCCACCGACACGACGATGCGCTTCCAAGCCGCGATGTCCGGCAGCTCGCGCTCTGCCGCGCCGCCCGCCGGCTGCTCGCCCTGCACCTTCTCCATGCCCGAGGGATCCAGCTGAGGCAAGGCCACATAGCCGCCGCAGGGGATGCAGCCGATCTTGTACTCCACGCCGTTGACGCGGCGCTTCCAGAGCGCCGGCCCGAAACCGATCGCGAACGCGTCGACCTGCAGGCCCAGCCAGCGGGCCGCGAGAAAGTGGCCGAACTCGTGGATGAAGATCGCCAACCCGAACAGAAACACGACGCAGAAGCCCGCCAACACCGAGCCGAGCGCACCCCACAACATGCTCACCATCACCATCACCTCTTCCTCCGCGCAAGGGGTAGTCCGTACGCCCGCGCGCGGTAAATCCATTCTTTAAAGCGCACGCGACGCGTACTCGCGCGCCCATGCGTCGGCCTCGAACACGGCCTCAAAGCTCTCGCACGGCGCAACCGCGTGCGCCTCCATCACGCGCCCGATCAGCCGCCAGATGCCGGCGAACGGTATGCGCCCGGCCAGAAAAGCGGCCACCGCCACCTCGTCCGCCGCGTTGACCACGGTCGGCAACGTCCCGCCGCTCGCGGCCGCCTCGCGGATCAGCCGCAGGCAGGGAAAGCGCGATTCGTCAGGCTCGCTGAACGTCAGCTGTCCCAGCCGGGCCAGCGCGAGCTCCGGCATGCGGGCCGGCAGCCGGTCCGGCCACGTGAGCGCATACTGGATGGCAAAGCGCATGTCGGGCTGCGAAAGCTGAGCCATGGACGCCCCGTCGACGAAGGTCACGAGCGAGTGTACGATGCTCTCGGGGTGAACCACCACGCCGATCTTGTCCACCGGCACGTCGAACAGCCAGCGGGCCTCTAGAATCTCCAGGCCCTTGTTCATCATCGTGGCGGAGTCGACGGTGACCTTGGGCCCCATCGACCAGCGCGGGTGCGCGAGCGCCTGCTGCGGCGTGACCCGCTCGAAGTCGACCTCGGGGCGCAAGGCGAATGGCCCTCCCGACGCCGTCAGGAGCAGCCGCTCGATGCGATCTTCCGCTCGGCCCGCAACGGCGCCCGCAGCGCGCACGCAGGCCGCCGTGCAGACCGGCGACTGCAGGCACTGGAACAGCGCGCTGTGCTCGCTGTCGATCGGGAGTATCTTCACGTTCGCGGCGGCGCGCCGCCGCATCACGAGCTCGCCGGCCGAGACCAAGACCTCCTTGGTCGCCAGCGCCACGTCGTGACCGGCCTCCATCGCCGCCAGCACGGGGCGCAGCCCCGACAGGCCCACCAGCGCGCAGACCACGGTGTCGGCCTCGGCCAGCGCCGCCAACGCCTCCACGCCCTCGGCCCCCGCCCACACCCGGATGCCGTGCGGGCGCGCCAGCAGCTCGGCCTCGCGCGCGGCTTCCCTGTCTTCCACGGCGACCGTCCGGACGCCGAACTGCAGGGCCTGGTCGAGCACGCGCGTCACCTTGCTCCGCGTGGCCAGCCCCACGACACGCAGCGACTCGGGCAGCGCCTCCGCCACGCGCAGCGTGTTTTCGCCGATCGAACCGGTGCTGCCCAGGATGACCAGTGCTTTCATGACGCCACCGCGTATCCCACGAACCAAGCCAGGTAGAAATAGAGCACGGCGGGCGTGAAGGTCAGGCTGTCGAACATGTCCAAGATCCCGCCCATGCCTGGCAGCAAGCCGGCGGAATCCTTGATGTTGACGGCCCGCTTGAACATCGACTCGACGAGGTCGCCCAGCACGCCGACGACGCCCAGGACCAGCCCCAGAGCGGCCCCGTGCAGCCCGCTGAGCGTCGCCAGCGGCCCGCCCATGTCATAGCGCTTCGCGATCCACACCATAGCCACGCTCGCGAGCATCGAGGCGGCCAGGCCGCCGGCCAAGCCCTCCCAGGACTTCTTCGGGGAAATGCGCGGGAACATCTTGTGCTTGCCGACGGAAAGTCCCACCGCAAACGCCCCGACGTCGCCGAGCTTCACGACCAGCGCGATGTAAGCGGCCAAGAAAACGCCCACGCGGGCCGAGGGGATCTCAAAGCAGCTGTCCGCTCCCCACTGCGCCAGCCGGATGAAGAAGCTGAGCATGAACGGCAGGTAGAAGAAACCGAGCAGCGTCATCGCCGTGTGCTCAACCGGCCGCTTGATCCGCGAATCGAACAGCACGCGGAGCATGACCCCGAAAACCAGCAGGACGAGGATCAGGCACTCCGTCTGGTGCCCCAACGGCAGCAGGCTCGCCGCCTTGGGCGGGTAGGCGTAGCACGCGGTCAGCCACAGCGCCCCCATCGCCATCCCGCAGTTTCGGCTCAGCGAGAAGCCCCCCTGGCGCATCATCACGTAGAACTCGTTCTGGCACGCGCAGGACATCAGCAAAAGAACCGCGAACAGGATCCAGCCGGGCATGTAGCACAGCGCCAGCACCCAGGCAACCGAGACCAGCATGCCTGTGAGGATACGACGAGTCAGCATGGCGAGCCCTCCCGTCCGCGCGTGGAGCCGACGCCGCCGAACCGGCGCTCGCGCGCGGCGTAGGCGTCCAAGGCCGCGCGGAAATCGGCCTCGCGGAAATCCGGCCACAGAACGGGCGTCACGTGGAACTCGCTGTAGGCGCACTGCCACAGCAAGAAGTTGCTCACGCGCAGCTCGCCGCTCGTCCGGATGATCAGGTCGGGGTCGGGCACGTCAGGCGCGTAGAGCCGGTCGGCGACCGTCCGCTCGCCGATGGCGTCCGGCGCGAGCGTGCCAGCCTGAACCTCCGCGGCGATCTGCCGCACCGCGCGCACCAGCTCGCTGCGGCCGCTGTAGCTCAGCGCGACGATCAGCTGGCGCTCGAACCCCAGCGTCTCGCGCTCCACACGCTCCAGCGCCTGGCGCAGCTGAGCCGGCAGGTCTTCGCGGCGCCCGATCACGCGCAGGCGCACCTGCCGCTCGATCAGCTCGGCCTCGTAGCGCTCGATGAACGCGCCCAGCAGCGCCATGAGGCCGGAGACCTCCTCCTGCGGGCGCGACCAGTTCTCGGTGCTGAAGGCGTAGAGGGTCAGGTAGCGCACGCCCGCGTCCCGGCAGTAGTTCAAGACGCAGCGCACGGTCTCCGAGCCGGCCTCGTGCCCGGCCAGGCGCGGCTTCCCGCGCTGCCGCGCCCAACGCCCATTGCCATCCATGATGATGGCGACGTGCTGCGGCACTCTCTGTGCGTTTGCGTCCATGTCAGTCACGGGCACGGCCAGCCGCGCCCTTACAGCCCCATCCGCAACGTCGTCTCGCGCGCCGGCCCCACCGAGAGGATTCCAAGACGGCCGCCGATCAGAGCGACAAGGCGCTCCACATACGCGCGCGCCTTCAGCGGCAGGTTCTCGTACCGGGTGATGTGGCTTGTCGGCGACAGCCAGCCGGGCATCTCCTCGTAAACCGGCGTGCAGCGCTCCAGCACGCTCAGATCCGCGGGGAAGGTCTCGTAGAGCACGCCGTCGTCGCGCCGGTACGCGGTGCAGATCTTGAGCAGCGGCTGGTCGTCCAGCACGTCCAGCTTGGTCATGGCCCAGAAGTCGACGCCGTTGACCATCGCCGAGTAGCGCCCGACCACGGCGTCGAACCACCCGCAGCGGCGCGGCCGGCCGGTCGTGGCGCCGAACTCGCCGCCCTTCTGCCGCAGATGCTCGCCCAGCTCGTCGGCCAGCTCGGTCGGGAACGGGCCGGCGCCCACGCGCGTCGTGTAGCACTTGATCACGCCGACCACGCGGTCGATGCGGCGCGGCGAGAGGCCTGAGCCCGTGCAGGCGCCGCCTGAGGTGGGGTTCGAAGAGGTCACAAACGGATAGGTGCCGAAGTCGATGTCGAGCATCGTGCCTTGCGCGCCCTCCAGCAGAATGCTCTTTCCCGCGCGGTCCGCCTCGTTGACGTAGACCACCGTGTCGGCAATGTACGGGGCCAGCGTTTCGGCGGCCTGACGATAGATCGTCTCCATCTCAGCGGCGTCCAGCGCCGGCGCGCCCCAAGCCGCCAGCGTCTCGTTCGTGGCCGCGGTCTGCTCCCGCACGGTCTTCAGGAAGCCCGCGCCGAGCATATCGCCGACCCGCAGGCCGCTGCGCGCCATCTTCGCTCCGTAGGCCGGGCCAATGCCGCGCCCCGTGGTGCCGATCTTCTTGTCGTGCGAACGGCGGGCCTCGTCGGCCGTGTCCAGCGCGCGGTGCCAGCGCATGACCATGTGCGCGCGGCTGCTGATGAAGAGACGCCCGGCTGGCTCGATGCCCTGCTCGCGCAACATGCCGATCTCGGTGATCAGGTCGAAGGGGTCCAGCACCACGCCATTGCCGATCACACACTGCTTGCCCGGGTGCAGGATGCCGGAGGGGATCAGGTGCAACACGTACTTCTTGCCGCCCGTGATCACCGTGTGCCCGGCGTTGCTTCCGCCTTGGTAACGCACGATCACGTCCGCCTGCGAGGTCAGAACGTCGATCACCTTACCTTTACCCTCATCACCCCACTGCGCACCCACCAAAATCGTATTCGGCATATTCGCTCCCAGACTGATCGTAAACGAGCCGGCTCCTCCGGCACAACGGAAGATGAGTATAGCCTAGTAGGGGGCGTCTGGGCAATCCTTCAGGTTAAGAAACCGGCGAACTGGGCGCACGCGCGTTTCATTTGAGAGACCGGAAAATGCGTGGGCAAGCAGACGCTTGCCCCCCGGCCATCAGAATCCGGTTACACAGGGAGGGACGAGCGTCTGCTCGTCCTCTCTGCAAATGACCTGTGCGTGCGCCCCGGCGGACTTAGAACGCCACATGCACCTTGGGCAGCGCCTGGCGGATTCGGGCCTTCTCGGCCTCATCCAGCGGGCAGCGCACCAGCGACAGCATCTGCAGGGCTTTCCAGCCGTCCAGCTTGCCGGGCAGCTTCGTGAGCGGGCAGCCGTCGAAGTCGATGTTCCGCAGCGCGGGCATCTCCGTGAGCCAAGCCGGCACCTCTTTGATGCGGTTGCCACCCAGGCTGACGTCCTCCAACAGCGGGAGTCCTTTCAGGCACTCGGGAACATCCGCCAGCTGGTTCTGCCGCAAGTAGATGCGCTGTAGCTTCGTGAGCTTCGAAACCTCCGGGGGCAAGGCGGACAGCTTGTTCTCGTTCAGCCGCAGCCAGCGCAGCCCAGCCAGCCGCCCGATTTCGGGCGGCAGGGCAGCCAACTGGTTCCGGTCGAGATTCAGGTACCGCAGCGCGACCAGATCGCCGACCGCAGGCGGCAGCGACGCGACCCCGTTGTCAACCCAATAGAGCTGCTCGAGCCCAGCCAGCGCAAACACGTCAGCCGGCACGTCCGCCAGCTTCGCGGACGACAGGTCGAGCGTCCGCAGGGCCCGGCACGACTTCAGGACGGCCAGCGAGCCGACATTCCGGCCGCCGCGCAGCCACAGCTCCTTCAAATTCGGCATCGCGGCCAACTCCTGCGGCAGCGCCCCCACCTCCTGCGACGCCAGATTGAGCCGCTCGACCGTGCCCTTGAGGGCCATCGCCTCGGCCAGCGAGCTGGCCTCAACGGGCCGCTGCGGCGCCTCGCGATGCTTGAAGCAGCCGGACAAAATGACTAGGGATGCCAACGCCGAAATCAACACCACGCTCTTCTTCATACGCTCCTTACCTTCGTTCATTCACCGCTCTCCTCATCTTCTCGCCCCCGCTGTCCGCTTGACACCGCAGGCAATAACATAGAGTTTCCGTCCGCGTTTGTAAAGCGAGTGTGCGTGCGCGGCCGCAATTCTAATTACGGCCTGAGACGGCCTGAAGGCCGGACTACAAACACGTCTACCCGCGTGCGTAGCCGCTCGAAGTCCGGGCTTCAGCCCGTCTTCAAGGGACAGGGTTGGCCATATTTAGATTTGCGGCGTCGCGCGGTGCGGGATTGACAGGACACGCCAATCATACGACACTGGTGGCGATGAAAAAACCCATCGCCCTCGTGGCCGCCATGCAGGAGGAGCTGGACGCGCTTCTGGCCGTCTTTCCCGAGCACGAGGCCCGCGTCCATTTCAACACCCCGCTCTACCAGGCCCGCCATAACAGCCAAGAACTCGTCATCGCGCAGTCCGGCGTCGGCAAGGTCAACGCGGCCTGCACGCTGGCCCTCCTCCTGTCGGACTTTGCCCCCGGCTGCGTCATCAACACCGGCTGCGCGGGCGGCCTGCGCGCGAACCAGAAGATCCTGGACCTGGTCGTCCCCGAGACCATCGCGTACACGGATGTGGACATCACCCCGCTCGGCTTCGATTACGGCCAGATGATGGGCTGCGAACCGCGCTTCCACGCCTCGCCCGCCCTGCTGGCGCGCTTCCGCTCGCTCGTGCCCGACCCCGCCCTGCCCGTCGCCTGCCACCACGGGCTTCTCGGCTCTTCGGACTCGTTTATCTATCGTCAGGACCAGCTCGAAAGCATCCGCCGCCACTTCGGCGACGAGGCCCAGTGCGTCGACATGGAGGGCGGCGCCATCGCGCACGTCTGCACCCGCTTCGGCGTGCCGTTCCTCATCCTGCGCGCGCTGAGCGATTTTCCCCGCCAAGGCGACAACGCGCTCGATTTCCAGAGGCATTTGAAGCAGGCCGCCAAGAACTCGGCCACCCTCTGCCTGCGGCTCGTGCAGCACGTGGAGCGCATCGAAACACTATGAAAACAGGAACCCTCTCGCAGGCCAAGCGCGGAATCCTCTGCGACATGGACGGCGTCATTTACCACGGCTCCAAAATCCTGCCGGGCACGTCGGACTTTGTCGCGTGGCTCCGGCGAACGGGCGTCTCGTTCCTCTTTCTGACGAACAGCAGCGAGCGCTCGCCGCGCGAGCTGAGCGAGAAGCTGCACCGCCTGGGCGTAGACATCGACGAGACGCACTTCTACACCAGCGCCATGGCCACGGCCGCCTTCCTCGCCTCTCAGGCCCCCGGCGGCAGCGCCTACGTGATCGGCCAGCCCGGCCTGATCAACGCGCTCTACGACGCGGGCTTCTCGACGAACGACGTCAACCCCGACTACGTCGTTGTGGGCGAAACGCCGATGTACACCAACGAGACCATCAAGAAGGCCGTCAGCCTCGTGCGCAGCGGGGCCAAGCTCATCGGCACGAACCCGGATCTGACGGGGCCGGCCGAGCACGGCATCATTCCGGCCTGCGGCGCTCTGGTCGCCCCCATCGAGCTGTCCACCGGCGTAAAGGCCTACTTTGTCGGCAAGCCCAACCCGCTGATGATGCGCTCCGCGCTCGGCCTCCTCGGCTGCCCGCGCGAATCCGCCCTGATCGTGGGCGACCGCATGGACACCGACATCATCTCGGGCATCGAGTCGGGAATCGAGACCGTGCTCGTGCTCTCCGGCGTCACGCAGCGCGGCGACCTCGCGCGCTACGGCTTCAGCCCCGACTACATCCTCGACCACGTCGGCCAGGTTCCCGCGCTGCTGGAGCAGGCGCCGGCCGCTGCGCCGCGCACCGCCTAGGCGAGCGCGCGGCGTGCCGGCGCTACTTCTTGGGCGCCAAGCGCGCGCGCTCCGGATTGCGCGCCTGCCACAGGCGCCATCCGTAGGGCTGGGTCCACGCGGTCTCAAAATCGGGCTCGTTGCGAACCTGGCTCGGCGAACGCCGCGAGGAGGTCACCGTCGCCCGAACGTAGAGGTCGTCCGGCTCGAGCGTGTAGGACGCCTCCGCGCCTTCCACCGTCTTGGCGGCCTTGCCGATCGCGTCCGAATAGCGCAGGCCTTTGCGCGCGGGCTTCTTGTCCTTGGCCGGGTCGTCGAACGCTTCAGTCGTCCGGTCAAAGCCCGCCTTGGTCGTCACAAATTGGACCACGTAGCTCGCGCCCGCGTCTGCGCTGACTTTCACTTTCAGCGTGCCGGTCGCGGCGTCGAAGGCGACGCTCTCCAGCGCGACGCCGGTGGACGCATAGAAGTCGCCGCGGTACATGGCCTGCACCAGCGCGTCCGGCTCCAGGCGGGCGGCGCGCACGCAGACCCACCCTTCGCCCGGGCGGGCGCTCCCCTTGGGATCCGTATAGTTGTGCGTGTCGTCGGTCGCCGTGCCGAAGACCGCGTCGTAGCCGTCCTCCACGCGGAACGCGTTCACGATATCCCAGAACTTCTCGCGCGTGTACCACGGCCGGGAGGTCGGGTACTCGTTGCCGCCGTCGGCGTTGCACAGCTCGTAGAAGCGGACTTGCGGCAGCCCGATCAGCACGTCCGGGCCGATGTCGAAGCACGGCCACGTCGGATGGTTGAGCATGAACAGCGTAGATACGTCCTGCTCCGCGCCCCACGCGCGCACGGCATCCTCGATGCGCGCGAACGTCTCGGCGGGCGTCGCGCCGTAGCGGTACGGGATCGTGTCGCGAACGTTGATCGCGTTCATGTGCACCTGCAGGCCGCCGATGACCCGGTTCAGCTCGTGCCCAGGAACCATCAGGAACGCCTCCGGCTGCTCCAGCATCCGCTTAAGCTCCCAGATGGTCCGCAGGCGGATGAGCTCCTTGGCCCCCTCCTTCTTCACCTCCACGCTCGCAGGATGGCTGGCGATGTAGCGGTCGGCCTGCGCCCGGCTCAGCTTCTTCGAGCCGATTTCGACCCACATGCTGGGGTCGATCTGCAGCACCTGGTGATCCGACAGGCAGACGAACTGATAGCCGTGGTCGCGATACCAAGCGGCCGCATCCTCCGGAAACACGTTGCCGTCACTCCACAGCGAGTGCATGTGCAGATTGCCCCGATACCAGTTCTCGCCGCGCGCGGCGAAGCCCGACAAGCCGACCAAAACCCCCAGCACGACTGCTCTCATCTCTCTCTCCTCCGCACCGTTCACCACTCGCAGGTGGCGCACACGCGATACCCCTTGTCCCCAAAATCAGCCGCGGCCCGGCCGTCCAGCGCGACCTCGCGCACCTCGCCCGGCAGCAGGTTGAACCAGCCGTCGGAGAAGTAGGCGGGCAGCACCCGCTCGCCTGTCGCGGCGACGCGCACCTGCAGCTTGATGGCGCCCGCCACGGTCGCGCCCGTGTTGGCGACCCGCACGCGCACGCCGCTGGCCTCCCCGTCGTTCGGCAGCACCGTCACCTCCAAAGCCGGCTTGGCCGCAGTCGCGAACGCCCGAAACTGCTCCTTGCCCGGAAGCCAGTAGTCGTTCCGTGCGAGCGCACGTCCCGCCGCGTCGGCCAGCGTCAGCCGCGCCAGCACGGGCCCGTCCTCCTGCGGCAGCTCCGCAGCGAAGCACTCGGCCTTCGCGTTCGCCTCGACCGAAACGGTCCGCCGCTGCCCCGCGCCGACCTCGCGTCCGTCCAGCGCATAGAAGGACAGCCCGGCCGTGGCGCCGGCCAGAGGCTGGCGCGTCACGTTCACGGCCACGACCTTGCGGTCATGCGCGTTCAGCTGGATGTGAACCGGCTCGCAGGCTTTCTTCGCGCCGAAATACGCGCCGGTTGTCTCGAAGTCGTACGAGTAGAGCTGCCAGATCATGCTCGGCCAGGCCGGATGGCTCATCCACAGCAACAGGCCGCTCGCATTCTCCCACAGCCGGCTGTTCCAAGCCTCGAACATCGCGCGGAAGCTCTCGTAGTTCACGAGCTGCGCCCGGCGGCAGAAAGCCTCGGCGCTGTCCGGCTCGCCATACCGCTCCGCGATCACCTTGCGGTACAGCGGCTGATTCTGCTCCGCGTGAAAATCGTGGTAGTGCCACACGTCGCCGATCGGCCACAGGTCTTCCGCGGGGATGAACGTCTTGAGCGTTTCAAAGGTCGGCACCGCGAAGTTGCCCAGCTCGGTGTTAAATCCGAAGCCGAGCTTCGTGAAGTAGTCTGACACCTTCTCGTGGAACGCCCACGGCCCGCTCGCGCGCAGGTTCTGCAGCCGCGAGTTGCCGTGGTAGTGCCGCGTCGGATCCTCCGCCGCCAGCAGCGCCGCGAGCTGCGGCTCGAGCTGCTCGTTGGCCCAGCCCTCGTTGCGCGGACACCAGAGCGCCAGGCTCGCGTGGTTGCGGTAGCGCCGCACGGTTTCTCGAACGTTCGCGAGAAAGAGGGCGTGGTCGTTCGGCTCGAGGTTATAGGTCTGCGTGGAGTACCAGAAGTCGTTCCAGACCAGCAGCCCCAGCTCGTCGCACACTTCGAAGAACTCCGGCTCCGTGCTCTCTCCCGTCCAGTTGCGAACCATGGTGAAGCCCGCGTCGCGGTGCAGCTTGAGCGCCGGCACAAGCCTGGCGCGCGACACCCGCTTCAGCGCGTCGTCCATGCCCCAGTTGCCGCCGCGGCAGAAGATCGGCACGCCGTTGACGCGGATCACCAGATACGGCCCCATCTTCGTGTCGGACGCGTCCTTGAGCAGCGACACGTCCGCGCCCGCAAACAGCTTCGGCACGCAGACCTTGCCGTCCACCTCGCGCCGATCCAAATTGTTCACGAGCGGCTTGCCCTTGGCGTAGGCCACGAGCGGATCCAGCTCCACGCGCCACTCTTTGCGGTCGGGCGTGTCCACGGCCAGCGTGTACGACAGCTCGCGCACGCCGAAGCGCGTCGTGACCGAGGCCGGGCACGGCTCCCCGGCGTCCAGGCTCAGCGTGGCCCAGTACAAGGCCTGCTCGCCGTAGCCGTTCGGCCACCAGAGCCGGGGGCTTTTGAGCGACAAGTCGGGAAACGACTTCGGCGAGAACTCCACGACGCGGGACTCTCCGGCCGCAAGCGACAGCTCCAGCTTGACCTGCGCGAGCGCGCTCCGCCCGGGCCAGAGCCCAAGCTCCGCCTTCAGCCCGACCTTCCGCGCCTGCTTCGACACGTTGCGAGCCGTCACCCGCACAGTCACGTCCGCGCGATCCGTCGCGGGCAGCGGCAAATCCGTCAGCACCTGCGGGTCAGACAGCGTCACGTCGCCGGTCACGCGCAGGCGAACGTCCTGCCACAAGCCCATGTTGCGGTCGCGGATCCCGGGCACCCAGTCCCAGCCTTCCGACGAAATAAAGGTCGGCCCGTCGAGACAGAGCTGGCCGCCGTTCGGCCCCTGGCCGGTGCGGGAGGACTCTTCGTGCGGGATGCCCGGGTTCGGCGGCGGAAACACCCGCACCACCAGCACGTTGCCCGCCGCCTTCAAGGCCACAGTCGCATCGAACTCGCCGCGCACGAACGCGCCAGCCATCTCGCCGAGCTTGACGCCGTTCAGCCACACCGCCGCGCGGTAGTTCGCGCCGTTCAGGAGCAGCCAGGCGCGCTGGCCGCTCGCAGCCGCAGGCGCGTCGAAAACGGTCCGGTACAGCCACTCCTGGCGGCACAGTCTCTCCGGGATCGACAGGTTGTTAAGCCCGTAGTAGGGATCCGGATACACGCCCTGATCGACCAGCGTCGTGAGCACCGTTCCCGGCACCGTCGCCGGGTACCACGCTCCCGCGTCGAACGCCGGGTCAAAGAGCGCCCCGTGCGCAGGCCAAACAGCCTCAGCTTCGATCAGCCGCCAGCCCGCGGCGATGCGCCACTCGCCCGCGCCAACAACGGACAGGCGCTCGGTTACGGGCGTCTCCGGCCGCACGTCTTTGCGCGCAGGCTTCGGCGCCGCGGCCTTCGATTTCGGGAGCTGCTCAGCGGGCTGCGGCTCACGCAGCCCGAAGTTCTCGCCGCACGCGCCACCGGCGCACGCGAGCGCCAGGGCAACCGTCGCCATCCGCTTCATACTCGCCCTTTCGTCATCGGGACGCTCACCGCCCGCCCGCTGGCCGCCGACTCGTAGATGGCCCGGACGATGGCCACCGACTTGCGAGCCGCTTCGCCGTCGACCGGGAAGCGCTGGCCCGTCTCGATGCAGGCGACGAAATCGCGGAAGCACACCGCGTGAAGCGCATGCGTCATAGCCGCCGGATCGCTCACGCCGTGCGCGCCGCCCGACCGGCCGTGTCGCGCCAGCAACGCGGCGTCCTCCGCCCGCTTGTCGCGGAACTCGAACACCGCCAGCGCGTCCTCCACCAAAACCGCCGTACCGTTCGTCCCCGTGATCTCCAAGCGCTTCGCCTGACCGGGCCACGACGATGTCGTCCCGTAGATCACGCCCACCGCGCCGCCCTGAAACCGCAGTGTCGCAGCCGCCGCATCCTCAGTCTCAATTCCCGGATGTCCGACCGACGAGGTGAAGGCCGACACGGCCTCGACAGGCGGCAGCAGGTCGCACAGGAGGTCGATCATGTGGATCGCCTGATTCATGAGCGCGCCGCCGCCGTCCAGCGCCAGCTTGCCGTGCCACGGCGAGCCGGAGTAATACTCGTCCGTCCGCCACCAGGGCACATAGACGCCCGCGTAGGTGATCGTGCCGAACCGCCCCTCGCGCAGCGCGTCGCGGATCGGCTGCAGCGCCGGCATGTAGCGAAGCTGAAACGTACACCCCAGCCGCGTGCCAGCCTGCCGATGCGCCGCAATCATCGCGTCCACGCGCTCGAGCGTGATCTCCAGCGGCTTCTCGCACAGCACATGCTTGCCGGCCTTGGCCGCCGCCACCGACGCGTCGAGGTGCGCGCCCGACGGCGTGGTCACCGTAACGACGTCCACGCCCGGACACGCGAGCAGCGCGTCGAGCGAGTCAAACGCCGTACACCTGAATTCGGCCGCAAACGCCTCCGCCTTCGCCCGCTCGCGCCCGCACACCGCCACCAGCCGTGCGCCCGGCACCTCGCGTATCGCCCGCGCGTGGAACTTCGAAATCATGCCCGTGCCGATGATCGCGAAACCCGTCTCTCGCTTGCTCATTTCTGCCCCCCGATCAGTGTCTGCCGCCCCTTGCCGCCCAGCGCGTCGCCGCTCGAAACGCGCACCGACTCGATCAGCCCCACGAACTTCGGCGGCAGCGGATCGAGCACCGGGCTGCCTAAATCCGCGCCGACCTGCATCGCGTCGTTCGGATCGCGCTCAAAGAAATCTTCGAGCGGCGCGGCGCCAGCCAGCTTGCCGTCCACGTAAAGCTGCGCCTTGTGGTCCACGCTGATCACCCCCGCCACCGTCGCCCACCCCGCCAGGGGCTGCTTGGCGACGACCGTCACCGGCTTGCTGCCGACTTTCACGGAAAACGCGGGGCAGCCCCCCTTGAGCCACAGCGCGTAGCCCGCCGTCTTGCCGCCGCGCGCGAGGATCACGCCCTGCGGCTGTTCGCCCTTGACGGTCGCCTCCACCGTCCACCCCTGCTTTGAAGGGTCGAGCGACTTCGCCTTCGGCACGTCAATCGAGCCCTCGCCGCTGAACCGGAGGGCCTTGCGCCCCTCGCGCCCGTCCACCACCGTCACACCCTGCGCGTGACCGTGGTTGCCCTGGCCGCTTCTGTCCGGCACGCGGGCGCCCTCCAGCGCCTGCCCGTCGTAGTGCAAGCGCAGCTCGACCGCGTTCAGCGGCTTCCAGTCCGGGCCGCCCGGCTTGCCCCACCAGTCGGGCCTGTCCGTGTAGTCGGGAACACAGTAGCCGACCTCCTTCGCGAGGCGCGCATGCTCCGCCTCCAGACTGGCGCGCAGGGCTGCCTGCGCAGGATCCGCGAAGAGGTTCTTCGTCTCGTACGGGTCGCCCTTCACGTCGAACACCTCGCTCCACTCCGGGTGGCCGGCGTACACGATCAGTTTGGCGTCAGCCGTGCGCACCGCCGTGATATCCGGCACGCGCGAATTCTTCTGGTTTTCGGCGAAATACTCGTAAAACCACGACGACCGCCACCCGTCGGCCTTGCCCGTCAGCAGCGGCCGCCAGCTCCGCCCCTGCATCGTATCGGGAGCGGGCACGCCCGCGTAGTCCAGCAGCGTCTGCGCCAGGTCGAGGTTCAGCACCATCTCGTCGGCCACGCGCCCGCGCCCGGCCGCGCCGAGCGCGGGGTCGCGCACGAGGAACGGCACGCGCAGGCTCTCTTCATAGGCGCTGCGCTTGTCGCCCAGCCCGTGCTCGCCCAGATAGAAGCCGTTGTCGCTCGTGTAGATCACCACGGTGTTGCTCGCGAACCCGGTCTCGTCCAGCGCGTCGAGCAGGCGCCCGACGCACTCGTCGACCGCGCTGAGGCACCGGAAATAGCCGAGATTGACCGGCACCGTCGCCGCCTCGGTGTCTGCGGCAACGGCGCGCGTGCTCACACCGCCCAGATACGGAACCGGCGTTTTTAGGTTCGGCACAGCTCGGGCCTGCGCGTCCGCGAAGCGCGCCGTGGCCCGCTCCGGCGGCTCACACGGCCCGTGGGGCGTCTTGTAGCCCAGCACCAGCGACCACGGCTTCGCCCCCCCTTTTTGCTTGCGGATGAACGAGACCGCGTAATCCGTTGACACGTCATCAATCCACCCCTTCGTTGGCGTGTCCGCGCCGTCGACGATAAAGTCCGCGTCCTTGTAGCGGGCGTGCCCGATGAACGACGCGTGATGGTCGAAGCCCGGTCGCTCGCGCTGGCTGTCCATGTGCCACTTGCCGACATAGGCGGTCGTGTAGCCAGCCGCGCGCAGCAGCGTCGCGTGCGTCACGCTGTTGGTCGGGAAGGGCCGGAAATTCGAGGCGATCCCGTTGAAGTGGCTGTAGCGACCGGTGAGATTCACGGCCCGGCTCGGCGCGCACAGCGAATTCACGACAAAGGCGTTGCGGAAGCGGACGCCCTCGTCCGCGAGCCGGTCCATGTTCGGCGTCTTCAGCCACGGGAAGCGGGCCTTGTCGCCCTGCTCGCGCTGAACGACTGACAGCGCATCGTAGCGCTGGTCATCAGTGTAGATGAACAGCAGGTTCGGCCTCCGGCCCCCCTCCGTAGCCGAGAACGCGCATCCGCACAGGACGCCCCCCAGCAACAGCCCCAACGCAACCTTTTTCATATGCATCAGTTTATCACGGCAAAAGCCGAGAGGCAACAGGTGCCTTCACAAAACAGCGAGGGGACAGCCGCAAGGCCGCCCCCTCGTGAGACACGTGTACCACGCCCGTCTACTGAACCGGCGTCTCCGGCTTGGCCGGCTCGGGGACCGGTGCCGGCGCAGGGGCAGGCACGGGAGCCGACTCCGGTTCCGGTGCAGGTGCGGGTGCCACTGCGGGTGCCGGCACGGGTGCGGGCGCCGCGACGGGCGCGGGCGCTGCCGCCGGTGCAGGGGCCGCTACGGGCGCTGCCGCCGGTGCAGGTGCACGCGGAGTTGGCGGCGACGGCGGCCTGGGCGCCTGCTGCCCGGACGCCTGCCCGGCTCCGGGCTTCGCGGGCCGCGCGGCCAGCATGCAGCCCAGCGTGCGCCCGATCAACTTCGGCGACTGCTCGACGATCGCTTCGACCGCGCAGTCCTGAATCACCCGGTTCACCACCTCCATGCCCAGTTCCTTGTGCGCGTTTTCGCGGCCGCGGTACTGGAGGGTCACCTTGACCTTGTGCCCCTCGGCAAGGAACTCTTTGATCTGGCGCAGCTTGTGGGCCAAGTCGTTCGTGTCCACGCTGGCGTGGAACTTGATCTCCTTGATCTGCGTCGTCTTCTGGTTCTTGCGCGCCACCTTGCGCTTGATGCTTTCCTCGTAGCGGAACTTGCCGAAATCCATGATTTTGCAAACCGGCGGCTCCGCGTTGGGGGAAACCTCAACGAGGTCGAGTCCCTGCTGGTCTGCAAGACGCTGCGCATCGCGCGTCGTCATGACGCCTTTCATCTGGCCGTCGGCGTCGATCACACGGACATTCGGGACACGGATTTTGAAGTTGACTCGGATGAACGAAGCGATAGCTCACCTCCACTGTTGAACCGACGATGCGGCTCATTTGCTGTTTCTGACTCACTCCGGCTGAGCCGGAACCTCACATCGGATGCGGCCGGAAGCGTCCTGTCCTGCTCGTCCGAGCGTCCAGTCTCACGCGTCCAGCCCCCACTCTCACCTACGCCTTCAGCGCGGCGTCGAACAGCGCCCTGAACGCCTCCAGCGTCATGGCACCCTGGTCGCCCGCCTCGCGGCTGCGCACCGAAACCACGCCGGCCTCGGCGTCGCGTCCGCCGACCACCAGCATGTACGGAACCTTCTCAAGCTGCGCCTTGCGGATCTTCGCGCCGAGCTTCTCGTTGTCGGCGTCCACGGTCACGCGGATATCCGACTCACGCAGCTTGGCTTCGATGCCCTTCGCATACTCGATCTGGCCTGCCGTGATGGGCAGGATGCGCACCTGCTCGGGCGCCAGCCAGGCCGGGAAGGCCCCGCCGTAATGCTCGATCAGGATGCCGAAAAAACGCTCCAAGCTGCCCAGCAGCGCGCGGTGCACCATGTAGGGCTGGTGCTCCTTGCCGTCCTCGCCGATGTACATCAGGTTGAACCGCTCGGGCAGGTTGAAATCGAACTGAATCGTGCTGAGCTGCCATGGGCGTCCCAGCGCGTCCTTAATCTTCAGGTCGATCTTCGGCCCGTAAAACGCGCCGCCGCCCTCATCCACGTGGTAGGCGATGCCCTCGGCCTTGAGCGCGTCCTCGAGCGACCGCGTGGCCTGCTCCCACCGCTCCGGCAGCCCGACCGCCTTCTCGGGCCGGGTGGAGAGGTAGGCGGTGACGTCGGTGAACCCGAAGCGCCGCAGGATGTGCAGCGCGAAGTTCACCGTCGCGCGGATCTCGCCCTCGATCTGCTCAGGCGTGCAGAAAATGTGCGCGTCGTCCTGGGTGAAGCCGCGCACGCGCAGCAGCCCGAGGCGCGCGCCCTCTTTCTCGTAGCGGTAGACCGTGCCCAGCTCGGCCCAGCGCAGCGGCAGGTCGCGGTAGGAGTAGCGGCGGGTCTTGTAAATCTGGATGTGGAACGGGCAGTTCATCGGCCGCACGTAGTACTGCTCGACCGACGCGTGAGAGCCCTCGCCCTCAGCCACGCTCATGCAGGGGAACATGCCCTCGCGGTAGAAGCTCAGGTGCCCGGAGGTCTCCCACAGGTGGGCGCGCCCGACATGCGGGGTGAAAATCATCTCATAGCCCGCGCGGAAATGCTCGCGGCGCCAGTAGTCCTCGATCGCCACGCGGATTCGCGCGCCCTTCGGGTGCCAGTGCGCCAGGCCGGGCCCGACGTCGTCGCTGATGCTGAACAGCTCCAGCTCGCGTCCCAGCTTGCGGTGGTCGCGCTTCTTGGCCTCCTCGATGCGGGCCAGCGCCGCATCGAGCGCCTCCCGCGACACGTCCGCCATGCCGTAGAGGCGCTGCAGCATCGGGTTGCTCTCGTCGCCCCGGTAGTACGAGCCGGCCACGGCCATGAGCTTCACCGCGCCGATGTCCGACGTCTTGGCCACGTGCGGCCCGCGGCACAGGTCCACGAACTCGCCGCAGCGGTAGAGCGACACCGGCTCGCCCGCCGGAATGTCCGCCAGGCGCTCGAGCTTGAAGCGCTGCCCCGCTAAGACCTCGGCCGCCTCCTCGCGCGTCACCTCCTGACGTTCAAAGGGCAAGCCAGCCTTGATGAGCGCCTGGATCTCCGCCTCGATCTTCGGGAAATCCTCCGGCGCCAGCCGGTGCTCGAGGTCGAAATCGTAATAGAACCCGTCTTCCGTCGAGGGCCCGATGTCCAACTTCACATTCTTAAATAACCGACAGACTGCGGCCGCCATGACGTGCGCAGCGCTATGACGCATCACTTCAATCGCTTCCACTGAAACCTCCATACCGGGGAGCCTACAAACGCCCGCCGGCCCTTTCGGAACAAATCGTGTAGAGTTTCCCGCATCCCGTGACGGATGTCAAGCGCCCGCTGACACATTTCGGACGCGCCGCCAGCAATTCTCCTGATGGACAAACAGGTACATTCGAAATCGCTATCGGGATCGGCATCGGGATTCGGACCCCGTCGTTTTCTTCGATTTTGACCCCGATTTCGATTTTGATCCCGATGGGAGAGGCCCTACTGGGAATTGCTGGCGCAACGCGGTTGACTAGGCCGAGGTTTTTCTCTATCTTTTCCTATGTCGGATCTGATTTGTTCGTAAGGAGTTTGCTGACTATACTGTCTCAGATCACATAGCCGAGGCTCCGGCGGCCTTGCGTGCGAGCAAATGCGCTTCGCAAGCCACCGTTCCTGAGAGAGAGCGAGAAGATGGAGAAGAACGGTTTCTTCGCTGTCCGGATAGGTCTTGCACTGTGCGTAGTTCTACTATTCATCCTGTGGGCTGCTGCCCAGCTCTCGGGCTCGGGCGGACGAGAAATCTCGGGTTCTGAAGACTTGCTGAAGGATCTGCGCCAGCCCGCGTCCGCGTCCTCCGGCTTCAAGAACTACCTCGTGGTGTGGAACAGCTCGTCGAACGTCTGGCTCGGTGGCGACTCCGGGGCGGCCGAAAGCGTGGCCTCGATCGACGCCGGCTACTCGCACGGAGTGGCGTTGCACGATGACGGTAGCGTGACCAGGATCGGGCTCGACCCGGAGACCGCGTCGGTCACGGAGCAGCGGTTCCCGAGCGCGGGCGCGGCTCTCGTGGGAGCGGGAGCGTTGGGTGACACGGTGGTCCTCGGTTTTGACGGCGCCTTGCGGCACATGTCCGGCGCCGGCGAGGTCCTGGGCGAGATCGCGGACTCCGGCAACACTATCAAGGTTGCTGTGGGAGCCGGGTTCTTCCTCGCCCTGAAGAATGGAGGCGCCGTGTTGACGTCGGGTATGGAGGGCGCCCTGTGTCCGCCGCCCGGGCTTTCCGGTGTCTCCGACGTTGACGTCGGAGAGGAGTTCTGCGTGGCGCGCCGCCACAACGGGTCTGTCGTCGCATGGGGCGATGCGAGGCTCGCCACCAACATCGCGTCAGGCGTCGCCGCAGTCTCCTCCAGCGGTCGCGGAGCGCACTGCCTGGCCCGGAACAGAGACGGCACGGTCACGGCCTGGGGCGACGACACCAGCGGCCAGTGCCGAGTTCCGTTGGGACTGTCGGACGTGACCGCGATCGCGGCGGGAGGCAGCCACAGCGTCGCCCTGAAGAGGGACGGCACCGTCGCCTGCTGGGGCACGATCAGGCATACGCCGCCGATTCTGACCAACGTCGTCGCCATCGGTGCCTCCTATCTCGACGCCTGCGCCGTCACGGACGACGGCACGGTCGCGATCTGGGGGCGGGGGTGCCCCTTCGGCGGCGTCAGGTTTTCGGCGAAAACACCCGGCGCCTGCGAGATCCTGGACGCCGCGATCATCGACTGCGGCGCGTATATGGCCGTGGTCAGGGCCAGAACCGGACTGCTGGAGGGCGACGCCGACGGCGACGGCGTGCCCTCTGTCGAGGAGGTGTTTTTGCTCGGGACGGACCCGCTCGTGAAGGACGCCGGCGCCTACGCCCCGGATCCTGTTGCGCCGGCCCCCGCCCGCGCCCCGGAGAAGGCTGCGGCCAAGGGAAAGCGGGTCATTGGAGGGGGCGGCGCGTCCCTGTTGTCGTTCGAGTACGGGACGACGTATTACGCCGACGCCTCCAAGTCCGGCGACACCGGCGACGGGCTGAGTTGGGAGACGGCGAAACAGACGATCCAGGCCGCCGTCGACGCCGCGCAGGCCGGCGACACCGTGCTCGTCGCGCCCGGCACCTACGGCGCGGGTTCGCGCGTGATGCCGGACCAGTTCGTGCCGAACCGGCTGGTCATCGGCAACGGCGTGCGGGTGCGCGCCGATCAGGGCCCCGCCGTCACGGTCATCGAGGGTTCGGGATCCGCCTGCTTCGACTCGCCGGAGGCCGTCCGCTGCGTCTACCTGACCGACGGCGTGCTGGAGGGTTTCACGCTGCAGGGCGGCGCCACGCTTTCGTTCTTCTCTTACGACTACACCGTTGACTGCGCCGGAGGCGCGCTGTTCATGGGCTTCGCCGCCGAGGGCGTGGCCGTGCGCAACTGCGTCATTCGCGACTGCGCCGCCTACAACGGCGGCGGCGTCAAGGGCGACTACGGGGAGGGCGGCAACGGCCGGGTGGAGAACTGCCTGTTCGCGGGCAACGCCGGCTGTTACGGCGCCTCCGGCTACCGCGCCTCGATGCTCAATTGCACGGTGACGGGGAACGGCGGCTGGTGCTCGGCCGGCGGCGTCTACTATGGCAGCCTCACGAACTCGATCGTGTACGGGAACAGTTCAGGCTGGGAGAGCCCGAACTGCCATTGCTGCCTGTTCGGCCACTCGTGCTCGGACCCGGACTGGTTCGGTGAAGGCAATATCGCCGATGAATCCGTGTTCGCAGACCCCCTTTTCGCTGACGCAGGAAACGGGGATTACAGCCTTCAGGCCGCGTCCCCGTGCGTTGACGCGGGCAGCGACCTATGTGTGACGGCGGAGACAGACCTGCCGGGCACCCCCCGGATACAGGGCGGCGCGGTCGACATGGGCGCCTACGAGTTCTTGGCCGATACAGACGGCGACGGCGTGCCGGACTATTTGGACGCGTTCCCGCTTGACGCCGCAGCTTGGCTGGACACCGATAGCGACGGTATGCCCGACGAGTTGCATCGGGAGCTCAACGAAAACACCACGCTCGTCGAGGACACAGATGACGACAACGACGAGTTGCCGGATTGGTGGGAATCGTTGTATTCGTCTTATGGGTTCGACCCCCTGGTGGCCGCTCCCTCAGATTCAAGTAACCTCGGCGCCTACGGCGACACGGACGGCGACGGAATTGTCAATCTGACCGAATCCGTGTGGGGGGCCGATCCGTTCGACTCCGATACCGACGGCGATGGGCTTTGCGACGGCGCGGAGACCGAGGTGCCGTTCCTGACGCTGTGGGATGCGGCGGACGGCTTGGGCGCCGTGTTCACGAACAGCCAGGTCGCCCGGGTCACGGCCTCCGACACCGCCCGTGCCGCGCTGTTCCGGGACGGGAGCGTCGTGGTCTTCGCTGGGTCGGGCACGGGGCTCAAGTCCTATGCGACCAACGCCTGCGGAGCCGTTGAGATCGACGCCACGGAGTCCTGGATCGCGGCCAGAACGGCGGAGGGAAGGGTGCTGGTCTGGCCGGCCGCGACCAACAGCGTCGAGTTCGCGGACGCCGGGCTCACGAACGTGTCGTCGATTTCATGCGGCTACCGGCATCTGCTGGCCCGGCACGGCGGCGGCGGCGTGACGTGCCTCACGAACGCCCCGTCGGGTGCGCCCGCCGTACGCACGAACAACTTCTGCAAGGCCTGCTCGAACACCGTCTCCGTCTCCGCCGGCGTCTACGCGGACGCGGCCGTGTTCACGAACGGCACCGTGCTCCTCGGCACCGTGTTCGCGACGGCCCAGCCCACGCTGAAACCTCCGACTTACGGCTGGCCGACCGTCGCGCTGGCTGGGACGAACTTGAATTACGTGGTGCTCATGACGAACGGCCAGGCGGACGCCTACTACGGGGCCTCGTTCACGCGCGTCATCGGGCCGACGGGCGTCCTCTTCGTCGCCGCGGGCGGCTGCAGCAACCTGGTCGCCGTAATCGCGAACGGCAGCAACGCTGTCTTTTCGGCCGGCAAGGCGCAGTGGAGCCACACGGCGGTCACGAACCGGCTGGCGGGCGCGAGGGATCTCTGGTGGAAGCGTGACTGCAGGCTGGCCGTGACGGACGGCGGGAGCCTGCTCCCGCTGTCGGCCTCAGCTCTTTCGTCCCGCAGACTCGACTATTTCGCCGCGGCGGCGACCCCCCGGGGGCTCAGGCTGGGGATCGCGGCCGCCTGTTCCGGAACCTGTCCGACAAACATGTTCTCTGACGCGGACGCCATGCCGGACGGCTGGGAGGTCGGCTACGGGCTGGATCCGCGGGACGCCTCGGATCAATACCTGGACAGCGACAATGACGGGCTGACGAACAATCTGGAGTACGCATGGAATACTGACCCCTTCCAGAAGGATACGGACGGGGACGGATATGAGGACGGGTGGGAGGCCTGCAACGGCTTTGACCCGCTCGACCCCGCCGACACGGGGGCCGATCCGGACGGCGACGGGCTTTCCGACGCCAGAGAACATGTTCTCGGGACCGACCGGAACGACTCCGACTCCGACGGCGACGGTCTCGCAGACGGCACGGAGACGGAGGCGCCGTTCCTGACGCTGTGGGACGCGGCGGACGGTGTGGGCTCCGTGTTCACGAACTGTCAGGTCGCGCAGGTCACGGCATCCGACACCGCCCGCGCCGCCTTGCTCAGGGACGGGAGCGTCGTCGTTTTCACCGGCACGGGCGCGGGGCTCAAAGCCTACACGAACAGTGCCTGCGGGGCGGTCGAGATCGACGCCACGGAGTCCTGGATCGCGGCCAGGACGGCTTCGGGGCGGGTTTTGGTCTGGCCGGCCGCGACCAACAGCGTCGACTTCGCGGACGCCGGGCTCACGAACGTGACCGCGATTTCTTGCGGTTACCGGCACCTGTTGGTTCTGTACGACTGGGGGGCCGTGACGTGCCTCACGAACGCCCCGTCGGGCACGCCCGCAGTCCGCACCAACAATTTCTGCCGGGCGTGCACGAACGCCGTCTCCGTGTCCGCCGGCGTCTTCGCGGACGCGGCTGTGTTCGAGAACGGCAAGGTTTTGCTGGGCAACGTCTTCGCGGCGACCCAGCCCACGCTGAAGCCTCCGACTTACGGCTGGCCTGCAATCGCGGCCGCCGGGACGAACCTCAATTTCGTCGTGCTCATGACGAACGGCCAAGCGGACGCCTACTATGGGGCCTCGTTCACGCGCGTCATCGGGCCGACGGGCGCTCTTTACGTCGCCGCGGGCGGATGCAGCAACCTGGTTGCCGTACTCGCGAATGGCAGCAATGCGGTATTCTCGGCCGGAAAGACTCATTGGGTATACACGGTTGTCACGAATGGGCTGAGCGACGCGAGGGCCCTCTGGTGGAAACGCGACTGCCGCTTGGCGGTGACAGGCGGGGGCGGGCTCATTCCGCTGGCGCTCGCGTCCACCCCCGGGCGCACTCTCGATTACTCGTCGGCAGCCGTCACCCCGCGCGGCCTGAGGCTCAGCATCGCGTCAGCCTGTTACGGAACGTGCGCGACGAACAGCGACACGGATGCGGACGGCCGGGCCGACGGTTGGGAAGCGGATAACGGTTTCGACCCGCGCGACGGCGGCGACCTCGTCGCCGACGACGACCACGACGGCCTCAGCAATCTGGACGAGGCGCTCCGGGGTACCGGCCGCCGCAATCCGGACACTGAGGGCGACGGGCTCGGCGACGGCTGGGAGGTACTTTACGGTCATGACCCGTTGGTTTACGCGGCTGACGGGGAACTCCGCGCCGACGCCGACGGCGACGGGTTGGACGCCTTGCGGGAGGCTGTCTATTTCAGTAACCCGAACTTGTCCGACTCGGACGGCGACGGGCTCGGCGACGGCGCGGAGACTCTCGCCCCGTTCCTCACGCTCTGGAGCCCGACGAACCGCCTCGGCCGCGTGTTCTCCGGCTGCCAGGCGGCGCAGGTCGCCGCCTCGGACGCGATGCGGGCGGTTCTGCTGACCAACGGGACGGTCATCGTGTTCACCGGCGACGGGGCCGCGCTGAAGGCGTGGACGAACGCCTGCGCGGCGCTCGCGCTCGACGCGACCGAGAGCTGGATCGCCGCGCGCCTTACAAGCGGTGACCTGACCGTCTGGCGCGAGACGTCCGGCGGCGCCGTGACGGGCGTCTCGCTGGGCTTCACCAACGTCGTCGAGATCTCCGGCGGTTACCTGCACCTGCTCGCGCGGCACGCCGACGGCCGCGTCACCTGCGTCAGACGCGACGGCGCGGGAGGTCCTCTGATCCACGCGAATCCGCTGTGCGACGACGTCTACACCAACGCGGTCCGCGTCTCGGCAGGCACCGCCGCCGACGCCGTGATCCTCGTCTCGAACCGGTATCTGCGCGTCGGCAACGCCCTGTCGACCAACTCCTTGCTGGTCAACGCCGCGACCGGCGTGGTGGACGTCGCCGCCGGCTCCAACCTCTGCTGCCTGGTGAAACTGGCCAACGGCCGCGCCCGCGCCTACAACAACGGCGGGACGGCTGTCGTAACCGAGCCCACGGGCGTCGTCTGCGTCGCGGCCGGCGGCGGCAGGACGCGCCTGGCCGTCCTCTCCGACGGCCGCAACGCCACCATCGCCAGCGGCGTGACGACCTGGAGCTACAACACCGCCGTCACCGGCCGCCTCTCCGACGCGCGGAGCCTCTGGTGGCGGCGCGACTGCGGCCTCGCGGTCACGAACGGCGGCATCCTCCGCCCGCTGGCCGCCGCGTCGGCCTCTTTCCGCAGCCTCGACTACCGCTTCGCCGCCGCGACCCCGCGCGGCCTCGGCTGGGGCGTCGCCGCGGCCTGCACCGGCACCGACCCCACCAACCGCTTCTCGGACGCGGACGCCAAGGACGACGCCTGGGAACTGGAGAACGGGTTCGACCCGCGCGACGGCGGCGACCTCGCGGCCGACGACGACGGCGACCGGCTCGGCAACCTGGCCGAATGGGAGCTCGGCACCGACCGCCGCAACCCGGACACCGACGGCGACGGCCTCGGCGACGGCTGGGAGGTGGCCTACGGTTTCAACCCGCTCGTCCAGGAGAGCGCGGCCGTGAAGGCGGCCGATCCCGACGGCGACGGCCTCGACAACATCACGGAATGCGCCTATTTGTGCGACCCGTACGCCACGGACACAGACCATGACGGATTGATCGACGGCGCGGAATCGGCCATCCCGTTCGTGACGCTGTGGGACACCGACGGCGAGCGCGGCAAGGTGTTCGAGGGTTTGAAGCCGGCGCAGGTGACCGCGTCGGACGCCCTGCGGGCCGTGAGGCTCGAAAACGGCCGCGTCGTGGTTTTCGCCGGCTCAGGCTCCTCACTTGTGTCACGCACGAACGACAGTGTCGCGGTTGAGATCGGTGCCACCGACGAGTGGATCGTGGCGCGCACGGCGAACGGCCGCGTCGTGGTCTGCCGCTCCGTGGGCGGCGTCCCGACGTTTTCGGACATCGGTTATCCGGACGTCGAGGAGGTCTCCTGCGGATACCAGCATTTCTTGGTGAGGCGTTCCGACGGCACCGTCACCTGCTTGAAGAGCCAGTCCGGACAGCCCACCTATTACGCGAACGAACTCTGTACGACGGTCGGATCGGCCGCCACCGCCATAGCCGCAGGCAGGCAGGCCGACGCGGTCGTGATGAACGACAACAGCGTCTGGGTCGGCGACGCCGCCGCCTCCGGAACCAACATGATGAGGCGTTTCGGATCTTACGCGGGAGGGGTCGAGATCAAGGCCGGCAAGACTTTCAATTTCGTGGCGCGTCTGCAGTCGGACCGGTCGTGCTTCGCGCTGATCGGGGACATCCCCAATAACAATTACAAAACGCACGCTGTGGCTTCGGACACAGCGTCGCGGATCGAGGCGGGCTGCTGCACGAACCTCCTCGCGGTTCTCGACAGCGGCGCGAACGCGTGCCACATTTGCAATGAGGATTGGAGTTACACCTATATCACGGCGCCCCTGTCGGCCGCGCGCGACTTGTGGTGGCGGCGCGACGTCGGTGCCTACGTCTCGTCCGCCGGCGCGCTGACGAAGCTGTTCGGGGCCACCGCCTCCGGCTGCAAGTTCGACTTCCGCCTGGCCGCGGTCACGACGGGCGCGAACCGGCGCGGCGTCGCCGCGGCCGTCGCCAAGACGCGGGCGGACCTCGCGGACACCGACGGCGACGGCGTGCCCGACGGCGCCGAGGTCGCGTTGGGCATGGAGCCGACGGTTCACTCCGGCGTCCAGCCGGACTCGGACACCGACGGCCTGCCGGACTGGTGGGAGACGCTCCACGGGTTCAACCCAAACAGTTCCGCCGACGCCGCCGCCGACCCCGACGGCGACGGACTGACCAACGCGCAGGAGTACGCCGCGAAGACCGACCCGCGCAACGCGGACACCGACGGCGACGGCCGCGACGACGGGGACGACGA
Source organism: uncultured Lentisphaeraceae bacterium (assembly GCA_964386865.1). Classification (GTDB taxonomy): domain Bacteria; phylum Verrucomicrobiota; class Kiritimatiellia; order RFP12; family UBA1067; genus CAYLUN01. Next base: position 55,602 of record CAYLUN010000025.1, read on the forward strand.
CGACCCGCTGGTCCCGGATTCGGACGCCGACGGCATCCCCGACGCGCGGGAGAACGCCATCGGCACCGACCCGCTCCAGCCCGACACCGACGGCGACGGGCTGAACGACGGGTGGGAGGTCCGGTACGGCATGAATCCTCTGGCCGACAACCGTACGGACGGCATCTCCGGCAACGACCCGGGGGACGATCCGGACAAAGACGGCCTGACCAACGCGCAGGAGAGCGACTGGAACACGAATCCGGGCAAGCCGGACACGGACGGCGATGGGATCACGGATGGAGGAGAGGTTGACGAATTCACCGATCCGCTTGATTCTGGCGATAGGCCGGACACGGAGTGGCTCATCCTCACCGGCGATCTTGTTGAGGATGAGGTGAAATCTCGTAGCCGGACTGTGACGATCCCGGCAGGCAAGACATGTGCTCTTGCGGTGGCTGTGTACAGCGATGAGTACCCTCAATTTACGGGAGGCAGTTCCGAATATAACGACATCTTGACGTGGAACATAACGCCCGATTCCGGTTCGCCGTTTTCCGGCAGCCTTGACGTCAACAGTCGTCACGCGCAATGGGAGCAGGGTATTGCCATGAAGGGTTACGATCCCGTGCATATCGAGGGGTTCCGTACCCTGACGGCCCCTTCTGATGCGCCTGTGACGGTGGATATCGAACTTACGGCGACGAATATCGGAGATGATGTTCGCCCCAGCACTGTCATGGTGTTCATGATCATCGTTGACGCGGACGTTGACTCCGATTATGACGGCGACATCGACGGCGACGATGACCCGCTTGAGGAAAGCGCGGGCGGTTTGGCCGTGATCGGTGCGGAGAGCCTCTCGCCGTTGAATCTGGCCTACGCACCGGAAAGTCTGACTTCGGCAACCCTGACGCTCTCCGCCGTCTCCGGTGTTGAGAAAATCATGGTGTGGCCGGAGAACAGCACCAACGGCACGCCGTTCACCCTGCCGAAGACCTGGACGGTCGGGTCAGAGACGATCCCGCCGACGCTCTACATCCAGGGCGTCGAGACCAGCGCCGTGCCCCGCGACGTGGCGCTGGAACTCCGCCTCGCCTCCGGCGGCGCGAGCTGCTGCGACACCGTTAGGGTGACGGTGACCTCAGTGCGACTCGTTCCTGACTGGAATCATGACCGCGAAATCACTTCGGCGGACGAGAATCAGGCTACGACCTCCAATCCATTCCGGTTCTGGAAGAACGACGATGACGATCTCGGTGACATCTCCGCAGACGACAGCGACGTTCCTGGCCAAGGCGGGCTGTTTGACAATGCGAACTGCGACGACGACGAAGTCAACGGTCGTTCCGACCTTCTCGACTTCTTCCCCGTCTGGTTGGATCTCAATGTTATGCTGAACATCCTGCCATCAAGCGGTACGGTTCAGTACAAACTAAAGCAGGCGAATAGCGCGGTCAGGATGGTCTACACCGATTTGACCAAGGGGTCCGTTGGAAATTTTCTGACTACCGAGGACAACACTTACGGTCCATCCTTTAATCAAAACTCCTATGAGGCGGACACCTTTGAAGTTACGTCTTCCGGTGTGACGCTCTCGGCGGACTTTCTAGACAAGATTAAGAGTGACGCAACCAAGGGTATTCTGTTGGTCGAGGGCAAGAGCACGTCCACGCTCCCGTTGGTTCTGGAAGTCTGGAAAGAAGGCTCTCTGGTTTGCGAGAAGGAAATGTCGTTGAGTATCGACGGCGTGGAGCGGTTTTATCGGTGGATCAATCTTCGCGGTGTTGCCGGTGGCGGCATGGACCGGGCTACAGACACGAGCGAACCTGCCAACTACCCGGACTCATACTGCAACGGCAAGCAGTACATCTTCGTTCACGGCTACAGCGTGCATGAGGATGCCGCTCGCGCTTGGAATGCCGAGATGTTTAAGAGACTCTACCAGTCGGGTTCGCGAGCCATGTTCACAGCGGTGACGTGGCGCGGGAACGATGGGCAGTTGTGGGACTGGATTCCTTTTGTTGGCGGCTCAACGCCTGATTACTACGTCAATGTCGAGCACGCTTTCGAGACGGCATCAAACCTAGTCTCGACCATTAATGCCAGCATCCCCGGTGCGAAGTATATCGCCGGGCACAGCTTAGGGAATATGGTGGTGTCGAGCGCAATTGTCGACCACGGCCTAAGCGTGAACGCTTACTTCATGCTCAATGCCGCAGTGGCGATGGAAGCCTACAACGCCGCCTTCGACAACCGAAACTACATCAGTCACCCTGACTGGCAGAACTACGACAATCGGCTCTGGGCCAGTCAGTGGTATCAACTGTTCGCGTCGGGTGATGGCCGCAACAGTCTTCGTTGGGGTGATCGGTTTGGCACAATAGCTTCTGCCTTTAACTACTACTCTGAAACCGAAGACGTTCTCAATAACGCCAATGGTAGTGTTCCGGCCATTGGGAACGACCGGGCATGGGTAAATCAGGAAATGCGCAAAGGAACCACATTGATCTGGCTTGGGCCTGGCAACGCCGAAGCGGGTTGGGGCTTCAACACGGCCTACACGAACGCCAACGGCTCTTATCCGCTCTCGCCTGCCGCCGCCAATGCGTTGACAGACGATAATATTCGAACCAATTCCTTTTTCAACTGCTTCGACGACGAAGACCTGTATGGCACGAATGGCAGTGCTGTGGCGCAGCAGCCGGCAATGCGCCGCCAACTGCTTGCAGACGCCATCCCGGCTCTCTCCAATCCGGCAGGAAGGAACTCGCTTGGCAGTTCGGCGGGTCAAGGCAATCGAGATCTCGATGGTTTCAAGCGAGGACTCTGGGAAAGCGATGATTGGCCCCAACAGGATAACCGTTGGCACCATAGCGACCTCAAGCGCATCGCTTACCCATACAACTCGAAAACATTTGACCAGATCGTAACTGACGGAGGACTGAAATGAAAAGACACTACGCTGTCGCAGCCGCATTTTGCGTTACCTCATTCGTGGAACTGAAAGCCCAAGAAGCGATGGTCACTATTCGTGTTGTTGACGAGTTGAGTCATCCCGTTAGCAACGCTACTGTTCACGCCGGATTTGCTACGGCCGAAAAACCAGGTTGGGGGTGGGGTGCAGGAAAGCCGAATGAGGTTAAAGGACTCACGGACGCAAACGGCGTGTGCGTGTTGCAGGGAAGCGGTAACGGAGGATCAGTTGGAATCGGCGTGCGGAAGGGCGGCTATTATGGCAGTGCCGGTTATGAAATACTGTTCACTAACCTGGCGGGAACTATTGCGCGAAAATGGGAACCGTGGAATCCAACCATTACCGTCATACTTAAACCGGTCGGCGATCCCATTCCGATGTTCGCAATGAACTTCGGAGATAGGAACATTCCCGTTAGGGGCGAACCAGTTGGGTTCGACCTCATGGCAGGTGATTGGGTTGCTCCGCACGGAAAAGGGCAAGAGCCGGACCTGTTGTTCACGTTCTCTGCCGAGCCTGAGCGTGTCCATACGAATTGGTACGGCTCATCGCCTCGTGTTCATCGTCTTCTTGACTACAAGCTTGCAGTCTCATTATTCAATGAAGGTGACGGGGTTGTTCCTGTCAGCGTGACGCCACATCAGGGCGGCAGTGCTTTGCGGTTACAGCCAATGGCACCAGAAGTCGGATATTCGGCGCTCTCGCCGAAACGTGTTTACCAGCCGGTAGGGAAACCGCAGCACTCCGACATCCAGCAGGATCAGAACTACTTCTTCCGCGTGCGGACGATGAAGGACGACAAGGGCAATATCGTCAGTGCCCTGTACGGGAAAATCTACGGTGACTTTCAGTTCGACGAACGGGGAAGGGTCACGTTCACGTACTACTTGAACCCGACGCCGAACGACCGGAACGTGGAGTTCAATCCGAAGAAGAACCTCTTCACAGATCTATCCGCGCGTGAGCAGGTCCATGAACCGTAGTTAATGAACACCGACAACGCAGACCCGGACTCGGATGACGACGAAAAGACGGACGGATGGGAGGCCGCCAACGACTCGGATCCGAATAATGCCTCGGATTCCGATGCGCGTGAGACCGTAACGGTGCCCTTCACCTTCGGCGACCCCAGCACCAGCCACTCCGAAAAATACCGCCTCGTGGTATCGCCGCAGTCCGGCGACCCCCGCCGCGCTCAGATCCGGATCAACCGTCAGTACGGTCAGACGGAGATGTTCCCGCTCGTCCTGATCTGCGGCGCGCGCTACACGGTCCAGCTCGACCATTCCGGGGCCGAGCCGTCGTTCATGGAGCAATACGGGTTTTCGAACTACGACTGGGAACTGTCCGTAGACATCTCGCAGGGCGGCATGTTGTTGGACGATCCGGACGATATCGTCAACACGGTGATAGACTGGCCGAACGACACTTTTCAGGCCGCGGGCAAGTATGCCACACTGACCGTGCTCAAGGCCGACGACGCGGTGAACGTGATTTTCACAACATTGGGCGATCTGAACGTCAACCACTATCAGACGGCGGACATCAATTATTTCTTCAATTCAGTGCTGTTAAATGGGAATCTGTTCTCTGCGCCCGTCACACCGGTCACGTCGCAAGGTGCCGGGGTGGATCAGGCGTTTGTCGGGTGGCTCCGCAATCCGGCCGCCGGGAACGGCAAAGGCATCATCCTTGTCGAGGGATGCGCCAACAGCGTCGCGCCGCTGGTGCTGGAGGTCGTAAAGAACGGCGCGGTCATCGCCTCTGTCGAGCTGCCTTTGATCGTCAAACCGGTCGAAGAGATGATTCAGCGGGTCAACCTGCGCGGCGGCGGCGCGGCGGTCGTCACGCCGGGTGGCGCGCTCCCGCCGGACAACGGAAAGAATGTCGTTTTCCTGCACGGGTTCAACGTGTCCGACGAGGCAGCGAGGGGGTGGCAGTCCGAAATGTTCAAACGTCTCTGGCAGTCCGGCGCCAACGCCCGCTACCACGGCGTGACGTGGAAGGGCGACGACGACCTGCTGGACCAGACCATCATTGCGCTGTTCGGGCAGCCCGGCTTCCATTATCACGAGAATGTCTTCAACGCTTTCGTGACCGCGCCTTATCTCAGGGATTATGTCAACAGCCTTTCCGGCCAAAAGACCGTTATGGCGCACAGCCTCGGGAACATGGTGGTGGCTTCCGCCGTCGCCGACCACAACATGAGTGTGGGCAAATACTTCATGCTGAACGCGGCCGTCGCCTCGGAGGCCTTCGATTCGTCGCTGTGGAGCGCCTCGCCGGATGCGGACAACAGACTTGTCCACGACGCATGGCGGAGTTATGCCAACGCCTGCTGGAGCGCGAGGTGGCACGAGTACTTTTCAGATGATTCTGCTGATGATCGGCGGCTCCTCACATGGGAAGACCGTTTCTCCGCCGTCTTGACGGGTACGTCCGTCTACAACCTATATTCCGCTGGGGATTCCGCCAACGATGATGACGGTGACGAGGTTTTCGAACTGCGCGATGGCACGCCCACGTCTATAGCGGGTTTCACGTCGTCAACCGGGCGCTACTCGTGGCAGAAGCAGGAGACGCACAAGGGGCGCGGAACGCTCGACCCGGCGGGCACCTCGTGGGCGGGCTGGGAGTTTGGGAACCCGACATATCAGGCCGAGATTCCTGACCTCGAACATGGCGGGACGATGCAGATAACCGTCCCGTACTATCCGGACGCTGCGGCGGTGAATGCTACGAACGCACTAAATCCGTCCGCCTTCATCGATATCCCCGTTTTCCGGCAGAATCCGCTCGGCATGTTCACCAACAACATCCCTGCCTTCCTGCGCAACGAACTGCTGGCCGAAGGCATCCCCGCGCTGTCGGCAGCGGCGGGGAAGACGTTTCTCGGTTCTCTGCCAAATGCCCAACAGCGTAATTTCAACATGAACACCATCTTTAGACCCGATAACGGGGCATGGGGGAGAAATCACGAGGACTACGGAGCAAGATGGTTGCACAGCGACGCAAAGGATATGGCGTATTTTTATACGCATAAGTTGTTCGATAAATTGGTCGAAGAAGGAGAACTGGAATGACACACGGATTGGTTACGAGCATATTCATCGGCAACTTTTTGTTGGGGTATGCGGTTCAAGCCGCTTCCGATAAAATAGAAAATCGCGTCTATAAACCCATTGCGGCCCAGGACGCCACTCTTGAAATTGACCATGCCTTGCCAAGGGTCGATTTCACAAAGGAAGAAAAGTACTCCGCCGAAGTGATGGAAGCGCAACGGGACGGCGCCATTGGCGCGATTACACTGAAGATTGTCGATCAGGCCGGTAATGTTGTGTCGAACGCCGCTGTCACAGGCGGGTTCTATAACCATGGCAAAAAAGGGTACGGCTTTGACAAGACAGCCGGCCCTGATGGTCGGGTGGAGTTGAAGAACCGATGCGTTGGGGATTTGCGTTTTTCGATAGAGAAAGATGGTTACTACAAAACGTCGTTAGTATATTGGTTTTTCAAAGCTCGTTACAATTGCGTTAAGGACAAACGTTGGGCACCTTGGAACCCGACGATTGAAGTGGTTCTCAAGCGGAAGATCAATCCGGTGGCGATGTATGTTGCCACTTATGGAATCGAGTCGCATAGCATTCCGTTTGTTGGCAAAGAGGTTGGGTTTGATTTATGGGAAAATGACTGGGTTCAACCCGATGGACGGGGAAAACACGCCGATTTCTTCGTGGTGTTTGAATGGGACGGTTCCAAATACGCAAACTATAAAGGTTCGGCTTTGACATTGCTGTTTAAAGAACCGTACTCGGGGACATATAGAACTAAAACTGACAGCTTCAGTACTTTAAAATCGCCCTATCAGGCAGACACGAACGCGGTGTTCGATGAATCAATTAAATTCAGTTACATTCGAGGAAACAATGCTTCTGAGACTTTCGACAAACAGCTAAAGGGGGGCGAATGTCTGATTCTTCGAATAAGAACCCGAGTTGACAACGATGATCGTCTCATTTCCGCTCATTACGCGAAAATTTATGGCCCCATGAACTTCGGCTACGCGCTAGAATTTCCTGGATCGGTCGGCATTCGGTATTACTTGAACCCCATTGAAAATGACCCCAACTTGGAGGCTGATACTACTGTGAACCTCCTGAATCCACGAAAACTGTTCGCAGAACCATAAAGGCGGTAGATGACGGGTGTTTTGCCCTGTATGACGTGGCTTGGAGCCGGTAAAGGGAGCCGGTAAAGGGGACGTATCGCGACAAACGGACAAATAGGTTTGGTCGGTTAACAGCGGAATAGGGGGCGCGACAACAAAGGCAGGAGGGGTCGAGATAAAAGCGGGCAAGACTTTCAATTTCGTGGCGCGTCTGCAGTCGGACCGGTCCTGCTTCGCGCTAGTCGGGGACATCTACGATAATATTTACAGGCGGCATGACGTGGCCTCGGACGCCGCGTCGCGGATCGAGGCGGGCTGCTGCACGAACCTCCTCGCGGTTGTCGACAGCGGCGCGAACGCGTGCCACATTTACATGCGGTTAAGGGGTTGTAAATTGACATTCGACACAAGTGGCATGGCAAGACAACTGAGGCATCATTTTGCTGGCGGGTGGTACCACATCACGGCGCGAGGCATGGGGCGGCGTGAGATATTCGAGACCGACCGCGACAGGGAGCATTTTATTGAACTGCTGTCCATGATGGTCGAGCGCTACTGCGTCGTGCTGCACGCCTACGTGCTGATGGACAACCACTACCACCTGCTGATCGAGACGCCGGAAGGCAATGCCAGCCGGGCGCTGCAATGGCTGAACCTCAGCCACGCCGCCTGGTTCAAGGCCAAGCATAGTCGCTCGGGGCCGTTGTTCCAGGCGCGGTTCAAGAGCATCCCCGTGGACGGCGAGGGCTCGTGGGCGCTCACCTGCAGCGCCTACATCCACCTGAACCCCGTGCGCATCCGCAGCCTCGGACAGGGCAAGGAGTATCGGGCCCGCGAGAAGGCGGATTCCTCCAGGAGTGCCCAACGCGCGAACAGGTGAAGGCTCGGCTCGCCGTGCTCCGCAAATACCCGTGGAACTCTTATCACGCTTATGCGGGGTACGCGCCAAGGCCGGACTGGCTGACCTGCGACCGGCTCTGGTGGCACGCCGGGCAGGAGAAGGGTGCCGACCCAAAGGCAGGCTACCGCCGCCACATCGAGGAGTACCTGCGTCAGGGCGCGGGGGAAGGTGTCTTGTGGCGGCTGACCGCGGCGCTGGCCATCGGAGGGTCCGCCTTCGTCGAACGTCTGCGCAGGAAGATACTGAAGCGCGCGCGAGGGGGAGACGAACGCGCGCTCCTGGCGCAGGCTGCTGCCGTTCGCCGAGGTGGTCAGGGCGGTCGAATCGAGCGCTGGGACGACTTCATTGGACGACGCGGTGATTACGGGCGCGACCTTGCGCTGCATATCGGTCGACTGAAGTGCGGCCTGACATTACGGGAACTCGGCAAGGAGGCGGGGGACATGTCCGTCCCTGTAGTCGCAAAGGACAAGGCGGAGCGCGAGCGTAGACTGCAGGGGCAATGAGATGCTGGGGGCGATAGTCAAATCCACCTGACAACGATAAGGGGCCTGTAGTTCAGGCTGGACGAGACGTTCGTCTTGGCGAACGAACAGTCAAAAGCCAACCGATTGCCGATTGCCAGATTACCGGGTGCAAGGTTGATTTTTTTGAGAAGTGCGATTTTTGTTCTTGTTTTCTCCGA
>CAYLUN010000026.1:0-63477 GCA_964386865.1 uncultured Lentisphaeraceae bacterium
AGGAGCATCCGCTGCGCTACCACGCGCATACGATGGTGCTGCGCAGCATGAAGCGCGCGCTGTACTCGGCCGAGAAGATCGGCCACTTCGGCTTGGCCAAAGATTTCTACGCGCACTTCACCTCGCCGATCCGGCGCTACCCGGACTTGGTTCTGCACCGCCAGCTCGCGGACTACCTCGACGGCAAGGGCGGAAAACTGCCACAGAACTACTTGGTACAGACCGCGTTTCTGGCGACGGAGCGCGAGCAGATTGCGGACGACGCCTCGCGGCAGCTGATTGAGATCAAGAAGTTCCGCTTCCTGCAGCAGCAGCTCGACGAGAAGAAGCTGATCGAATACCGTGCGGTGGTGGCCAAGTGTACCAACTACGGCGTGTTCATCGACATCCCCGACTTGGCGATGGGCGGCATGATCCATATCTCGAACCTCTCGAAGCAGTTCGTGCGGTTCAACCCGGCCAACGAGTCGCTCAGCGCGGGCTCGGCGATCTACCGCGTGGGCACGGTTCTGCAGGTGCAGGTGGCGACCGTGGACTTCAACCTGCGCCGCGCTGACTTCATGCTGGTCAGCGGCCCCGAGGAGAAGGCGGAGGACGGAGGTCGGCGGTCAGAAGACGGAGGACGGCGGTCAGAGGTCGGAGGACGGCGGTCGGAGGCCGGAGGTCGGAGGTCGGACGACAGAGGCCGGAAGGCGGCGGCCGGCGGCCGGCAGATGCAGAGCCGGGACACGCGGCCGGGCGGCGGAAGTCAGAGGTCGGAGGTCGGCGGTCGGAGGTCGGACGGACAGAGGCCGGGCGGCGCGGAGCCGAAGCCCGCAGACGGCGCAGGGAAGCCGCACGGCGGCGGACGAGGCATGCAGAGCCGGGTCACGCGGCCGGGCGGCGGAACTCCGAGGCCGGAGGCCGGAGGTCGGCGGTCGGACGGACAGAAGCCGGCCAGCGGCGGCCAGAAGCCGAGTGGAGGCCGGAGTCCTGAGAGCGGGCGCGGGCGCGGGCGGCCGGGCGGACGTGGCCCCCGCTGAGCGTGGCTTCTGGTCGGGGAGTTGTCAGCGCATCTGGTGCCAGGATCTGCCGTCGCGTGCCAGCAACTCGTCGGCGGCTGCGGGCCCGTCCGAGCCCGCCGGGTAGGCGTGCAGCGGGCAGGTCTCCGGCGCATTCCGCCAGGCATCGAGCACGGGCGTGAAGAGCTGCCACGACGCGTCAATGATGTCGCCGCGCACGAACAGCGTGTGGTCGTGGAGCATCGCGTCGAGCAGCAGGCGCGCGTAGGCGTCCGGCGTCTCGGCGCTGTCCAGCTCCGCGTAGTCGAAGTGTAGGCGCATGTCGCCCAGATGCAGCTTGGGCCCGGGACGCTTGGCCTGCAGCAACAGGCCGACGCCCTCCTGAGGCTGCACGCGGAGCGTCAGAACATTGGGCGGCAGCGTGTCGGGCGAGTCCGAGAAGATCGAGTGCGGCACGCGCTTGAAGACCAGCGCGATCTCGCTGGCTCGCGCGGCGAGCCTCTTGCCGGCGCGTATGTAGAAGGGCACGCCGCGCCACCGCCAGTTGTCGATGTAGAACGTGGCCGCCACATAGGTCTCCGTCTGCGAGGACGGGTTTCCTCCCGGCTCATCGAGATAGCCGGGCAGCCCGCTGCCGGACGCGTACTGGCCCCGCACGATGTCGGAGCTGATCCGCGCGGGCGAAAAGGGGCGTATCGCTTGGATGACCTTCACTTTCTCGGCGTGAAGAGCGTCCGCGGTGAAAGAGGCGGGCGGCTCCATCGCCACGAGCGCGAGCATCTGCAGCAGGTGGTTCTGAAACATGTCGCGCAGCAGCCCGGACGAGTCGAAATAGCTGGCGCGCCCCTCCAGGCCGACCGTCTCCGCGACCGTGATCTGAACGTGGTCGACGCTCTGCGAGTTCCAGATCGGCTCGAAGAGCACGTTGGCGAAGCGCAGCATCAGGATGTTCTGGACGGTGTCCTTGGCCAGATAGTGGTCGACGCGGAAGATCTGGTCCTCCTGCACGTAGCGGTGCAAGAACGCGTCCAGCTCGGCGGCCGACGCGGTGTCGGAGCCGAACGGCTTCTCCAAGGCGAGGTGGCGCCAAGGCCCGCTCCCGCCGCTGTCGTGGAGCAGCCCCTGCGCGGCCAGCCGCTCGATGAGCGGGCGGCACGACGCGGGAGGCGTGGCGAAAAAGTAAAGCCGGTTGAACGGCGCGGGTGTCTCGAGGGCGTCCAGCTGGGCCAGGTGGCGGGCCAAGCTGCGGAACGTGTCCTCGTCGGCGGGGTCGGCGCGGACGTAGGTAATCCGCGACAGGAAGTTGTCGCGGTCCGGGCCAGAGGCGGAGGGGGGGAGCGCCTCCGCGGAGAGGGCGCGGAACGCGGCGTCGTCATGCGGCGTGCGCCCGCAGCCGACAATGCGCGAGCAGGCGTGCAGCAGGCCCGCGCGGGCGAGCTGGTACAGCGAGGGGATGAGCTTGCGTCGGGTCAGGTCGCCGGTCGCCCCAAAGAAAACCAGCACGCACGGCGCGGGAGAGACTTCAAGGCGAGAGGAACTCGGCGTGGAGTGTGGGTGATGCATGTCTGCATGATGCAACAGGGACGCTGAGGTGTCAACGGGTTATGGAGCGCCGCGCTTGACTTTTCGCCCCTGTTTTGGTTCAGTTAGACCGTTGTAAGAGTGCTTCAGTTGTCCACGTCGTGTGCGCCGGAGCGCAGGCCAGGGCCGACAAAAAATCGATTACGTATTGTTCGAACATGACAAACAAAAAAAGTAGCGTAGACGTCGTGCATGCAGGTTCGCTGTCCTTGCGAAACACGGTTATTTCAATAGCGATCATCGCCTGCCTGTTTTTCATTTTCGGCTTCTGCACCTGGATCAACGCGATTCTGATCCCGTATTTTAAGATCGCGTGCGAGCTGAATACGGCCCAGTCGTTGCTGGTCGCGTTTGCCTTTTACATCGCCTATTTCGTGATGGCTATACCTGCGGCGCACCTGCTGGAGAAGGTCGGGTTTAAGAAGGGGATCATGATAGGCTTCTGGATCATGGCGGCGGGCGCGCTTATCTTTGTGCCGGCTGCGCTGACCCGAACGTATGGGATTTTCCTCTTGGGGCTTTTCTCGATCGGTACAGGCCTGGCCATTCTTCAGCCCGCCGCCAACACCTACATCACCCTGGTCGGGTCGAAAGCGCGGGCCGCGCAGCGGATGAGCATTATGGGCGTCTGCAATAAGACCGCGGGGATTATTGCGCCGCTCTTGCTGGCGGCGGCCATACTCAGGCCCACGGACACGGAGCTGTTCAAGCAGCTGCCGCTCATGGCGGAGGCCGCGCGAAACGCGGCGTTGGACGAGCTGATCCAGCGCGTGATTATCCCCTACGCGAGCATGGCCGTTTTTCTGTTTGGCTTCGGGCTGTTCGTGCGCTTTTCGATCTTGCCGGAAATCGACACCAACTCTGAGAACCCCGCGGTGGCGGGCGCCAATTCAGGCAAGACCAGCATCCTTCATTTCCCGTACCTTATTTTGGGCGCCGTCGCAATCTTTCTGCATGTGGGGTCGCAGGTGATTGGCATTAACACCATCATCGGCTACGCGCAGTCGCTGAATCTGCCGCTGCTTGAAGCCAAAGTGTTTCCTTCGTATATTTTGGGGGTGACGATGTTCGGCTTTCTGTCGGGGATCGTGCTTATTCCCAAGTTCGTCAGCCACCTCACGGTCTTGCGCGTCTGCACCACGTCGGCTATCGTTCTGACGCTTCTGTTTTTCGTCGTGCGCGGGCAGGTCACGTTTCTCGGTCATACGGCCGACCTGTCGCTGTGGGTTCTGGTCATACTGGGGCTCTCCAACTCGCTGATGTACTCCACGATATGGCCGCTGGCGCTACATGAGCTTGGCCGGTTCACCAAAATGGGGGGGTCGATCCTGGTGATGGGGCTGAGCGGAAGCGCGGTCCTCCCGCTCATTTACGGGTTCTTTGCTGATCGTTTTGGGACTCACGCTGCGTACTGGGTGCTGATGCCGTGCTATATCTATCTGGTCTTCTATGCGTATTTCGGGTACCGCGTCAGAAGCTGGACGACGAAAGCGGCGACGTCTCCCGCGTAGGGGGGAACGCACGCTTTCTTTGCGTCGGCGACGGGCAGCGTGGGCGAGCAGACGCTCGCCCCTCCCGCCCTGCTGACACGGCCGTCAAGGGAAGGGACGCGCGTCTGCGCGTCCGCTTTGCATGTGAGTCGTGCGTGCGCTCCGCGGGTAATCTGCGCGCGGTTTGCCATTGACTGAGGCAAGGGGCGGCGATACACTCCCCACGATGCTGAAAACTGCGTACGAGGGAGCATGTATGGCCAAAGGCCCTGAAGTCGTTTCGTCGCGCCGCACCTGTCTAAAGTTCATGGCTGTCGCCGCGGGCGGCGTGGCTGCGGGAGCCGGAACGGCCGCGCTGGTCGGCAAGATGGGCCCTGCGCCCAAAGGGCCGTTCGGCGTGCTGACGCCGGAGCAGGCGCGGCTGGTGGAGGCCGTCTGCGAGCAGATCATCCCCGCGGACAAAGACCCCGGCGCGCGCGAGGCGGGCGTCGTTCACTTCATCGACAAGCAGTTGGGCGGGACGTATGCGCGCTTCGCCGAGAAGTACCGCGCCGGCCTTTCCTGCCTGCAGCGGACCAGCCAAGCCCTGCACCAGAGAGACTTTGAGGCGTTGCCCTGGCCTGACCAGACGCGCGTGCTGCAGGCGCTGGAGTCGGGGAAGGTTCCCAAAGACATCTGGACGGACCCCGGCGCCAAGGAGTTCTTCAGCCTGATCCGCGATCACGCCATGCAGGGATTCTACGGCAGCCCGCGCCACGGCGGCAACCGCAACTACGCGAGCTACAAGATGATGGGGCTCGAGTATCCGCGGCTAATCGGCCAGAACCGGTATGCGGGAGGCTGAATCTGGAGGCTTGAAGCTGGCGGCGGTTGACTGGGCGCTGGCGAGCGGAATGCGGAAAAGGGGGCGTGGTGGCCAACAGACATGTGAACGCGGTGGTGATCGGTGCGGGCGCGGGCGGCGGTGTGGTCGCCAACGTGCTCGCCGAGGCGGGCCTGTCGGTGGTGCTGCTGGAGCGGGGCAAGTGGCAGACCTATGCCGACCATGACGACGACGAGCTGACTTCCCAGCGCACGACTGTGTTGGGCAACGCGTACGGGCCCGACGACGCGCGGCATCGCCGCGTGATCGAGAATGCCGATGGCTCGACGCGCATCGTGCTGCCGAGCGAAGGCGGTTACAACAACAACGCGGCCTGTGTGGGCAGCGGAACCCTCAGCTACGGTGCCATGGCGTGGCGCTTCATGCCTCAGGACTTCCGTCTGAAGTCGATCTACGGCTGCCCGGAAGGGTCGACGCTGGACGACTGGCCGATCTCGTATGACGAGCTTGAGCCTTGTTACGAGCGGGCCGAGTGGGAGATCGGCGTGGCGGGCAGCGACGAGGGGAACCCCTTCGCTCCGCCGCGCAAGAAGCCGCGCCCGATGCCCGCGTTTCCCTATAACAAAGAGGGACGCATTCTCTACGATGCGGCCAAGCGCCTCGGCTGGCATCCCTTTCCGGTTCCGATGCTGCGCAACTCCATTCCGTACGGCGGGCGCCCGAAGTGCATACACATGCGCTCCTGCTGCGGCTTCGCCTGCCCGATCAACGCCAAGTGCGGCACGCAGAACACGGTGATACCCGTCGCGCTCGCCACGGGAAACTGCGAGCTGCGCACGGACGCCGTCGCGAGCGAAGTGATCGTGGACGAGCGAGGGCGTGCCCGGGGCGTCAAGTATTTCGACGCGAGAGACCGGCAGCAGGTGCAGACGGCGGATCTGGTGGTGGTCTCGTGTTCGGCCACGGAAACGCCCCGCCTCTTGCTCAACTCGAAGTCGAAGCTCTTCCCCAACGGCGCGGGAAACAACAGCGACTGGGTGGGGCGCAACCTGCAGGGGCACTGCTACTGCGGCGCGAACGGGTTTATGTCCGAGGAGATCTACGAGGAGTCCGGCCCCGGATCCTCGGTCGCTTTCTGCGACTTCAGCCACGGTAACAAAGGGCTGTGCGGCGGCGCGATGATGGCTAACGAGTTCATTTCGCTGCCGTATGCGTTCACGCGTACGCGCCCGCCGGGCTCGGCGTCGTGGGGGCTGGCCCACAAGGCGTTTCAGCGCGGCATGTACAAGCGGATCATTCGCGTGATGGGCCCCGTTCAGGAGATGCCCGTGTTCGAGTCACGCGTGCGCGTCGACCCCGTCGTGAAAGACCACTGGGGTATCCCGGTTGTCCGTTTGTCTGGGCGCCGCCATCCGCACGACGTCGAAATCGCCAAGTTCATGGTGGACAAGGTGTCGGCCCTGTTGCGCGAGGCGGGCGCCACAGACATTTGGTCGTGGGTTCCAGGGCTTGGCGGGCCGAGCGGCGGCCAGCACCAGGCGGGCACCTGCCGCATGGGCAACGACCCCAAGACCTCGGTGGCCAACCGCTACGGCCAGGTGCACGAGATCGACAACCTGTTCGTCGCGGACGGCAGCCTCAACGTGACCAACGGCGGGTTCAATCCGGCGCTGACGATCATGGCGCTCGGCTACTGGGTCGGCGAGTACATCGCGAGGGAGTGGAAGGGTGGCAGCAGGTTCAGAGGTTGATTGGCGGACTGGAGCGTTGGAATGTTGGACGGCAAGTCTCATTATGGGCAAAGAACGCCTCACGGGGCCACTTACAGGCGCGCTAGACGAGGGCGAATTCGTTTGTGGGCCCGTAAGGGCCTTCCCTTCGTGCGCACCGTGTCATAATTGGAATTGCTGAGTGTTGGTTGAGTGGGATGGTGGGTGAAAATGAGCAAACAGAGAACAGGTATGCGGTTCCTGATGCCGCTGGCGCTGACAGCGGTGTTCCTGCTGTGTACGGTGCTCGGCGGCATCGGCTATTTCGAGTTCACTCCGCCCGAAAAGACCTGCTTGTCGTGTCATGAGATCCGCGCGTCGCACACGCGGTGGACCAACTCTGTACACCGCGGCGTCTCATGCAAGAAGTGTCACGGCGGCTCGGCCGACTCAATTCACGCGCTGCGCGAGAACGCCAAGCGGGTGTTCTACCACCTGACCGAGGCGGATCACAGCGACATGCGCCTCAGCGAGGAGCAGACGGAGCGGATGGTCGGCGCGTGCCAGAACTGCCACCCGCGCGAGTTCGCGCACTGGCGCGAGGGCGGCCACGGCACGAACTACGCGGCGATCTTCGCGGATGAGAAGCACAACAAGGCCGAGCAGCTGAACGACGACTGTCTGCGCTGCCACGGCATGTTTTTCGAGGGTGCGATGGCAGACGCGGTGACGCCGCTCGACACGCGCGGCCCCTGGCGCTTCCGCGACCCCGCGCTGGCCGCTCGCCCGGTGATCCCGTGTCTGGCGTGCCACGAGCTGCACGCGCCGGGCAAGCCGTTTGCGAAAGAGCCCGGCTGCGCGGTGGCGGGCGGGGTGGCGGCGACCAACGCGCCCGTGTTCCGGCGCGACACGATCGCCTTTTACGTGCGGCAGGAGAAGGAGCACTTCGCGATGGACGACCTCTGCGTGCCCAAAATCGTCGACCAGGGCCGGCCGGTCAAGGTCTCGCACGATCCGCGCCAGCGCCTCTGCACGCAGTGCCACACGCCCAACGCGTTCGGGCAGGCGGGTACGGGCGATGACCGTACCCCGACGGGCGTTCACGAGGGCCTTAGCTGCGCGGCCTGCCACAAGCCGCACTCGAACAACGCGCGCGGCTCGTGCGCGGCGTGCCACCCCGCGCGCTCCTCCTGCGGCCTGGACGTGATGGCGATGGACACGACCTACCGCGCGAAGGCCAGCAAGCACAATATCCACACGGTGAAGTGCCTCGACTGCCACCCCTCCGGCGTGCCCAAGCGGTGACCCGAACGCCCAAAGGAGAGAAGTCATGCGCTATCGGGTACGGGCGAGGCCTCCGGCTGCACACGTCACTTACGATTTACCCTTTGAAAATCAAGAACGGCGGTGGTTGCCATATTGTCTTTGACGGACGTTATTGTCTCGGGGTCGGGCCAGTCGCCTTGGATGAACGTAAAAGGGAAAAGCGGTAACCAAAACCAAGCGTTCCAGTAATCCTCATAGCTCTTCCGAGAGAGCACCCTGCCGTTCGCATACGTTGTCATGCTAACAGCGAGGACTTTATTGTGATGAGCGGGAAGCAACGTGAGGGAGCAACTGCACACAAGACCTTCCAGAAACCAGGTCCAATTGCCTTGCTTGAGCGACGTTTCGCAGTCGAACCAGACTGCGTCAGGGGGCAAGATGCGGCTACGAAAGGCGCTGTCGGTTCGCATTTTTCTGCAGAATTCGACGTGTGCCTCCTTGTCGAGAAGCTTTTGAAAGAGTTCTTCCTTCTTCGCTGAATCGGGCACGTAGTATGTGGTCATGAAAATGCCTTCTAATTTTTGCTGCCTGATTTGCGGGATGAGGCGCTCATATTTGACCATATTAGCCTCCACCCTGTTTAACACTTCCTGGCTCGCCTTCAAGTTTTCAACTTCATTTTGTTGCTGTGACAGGTAGATTCCGCCAGAGGCTGCTATAACCTTCTTGAGATTCTGGGAAAAGAAGTCCGACGGCACGACATTTCCCATAGACGACGTACCGTCAAAAGACACCGTTTCCGTGACCAAACACGGATTTTTCATCATCTGAGGTTTTGCAGTTTGTTTCGGCAGCTGATTACCCGGAAACGTCGCGCATCCCAACGTGCTTAAGAGCACAACCGGCATCAGTATTACGATTAGATTTCTCATAGGTGTCGATTCTTTCTCGGTCGACCACTTGCGTTATGCAAATGGTCGGATTAGGGATGTGGGAAACGTGGGAGTGGCGGGAGGAGAGGGGGCGGGTTCGCCCCTACGGTTAGGGGAGTTTCGTGAGTTTGGCGGCGATTTTGGCGAAGAGGTCGCAGGCGGCCTCCAGTTCGTCGGCCAGTTCGGTGGCGAGAATTTGCGGCGGGGGGAGGGCACCGGGGCCGCAACAAGTGGCGAGCTCGTCGAAATCGTGTCGCGCGGCGGGCCTTTTGTTCCGGTGATTCCCCCATAGATCATTCTTTCACAGATTGTAGCGCACGCGGCGTACCCACAAAAATGCTTTAAGTTTATCACTCGGGGCGCGTAAAGGGCGAGGGAAAAGGGGGGGGATGTGGGGGAGAATTGTTGCACCGTGGATGCTTCCGGGGTTGTACCACATCGCATGAGAAGGCCTACCCACTGAGCCGTCTTTCTGCTACGCTATCCACAGTCGGATGATGCGCCTCCTTGTGCGGCGGTCGCGTTACCCGATACGGAACCTGGGAGGGTCACGCTGATGAACAGACGGATGTTCCTGAAGATGGCGGGCGCGGTGCCGGCGGCTGTTGCGGTGTCGGGGGTGCCGGCCGTGCCGGCGCGGGCGGCGGGCGGCGCGGAGCCGCGACTGGCCCCGCGCTTCGGCGACGGGCGGGACTGGTGGTTCCAGCGGCGCTTCGGGATGTTCGTGCACTGGGGGCTCTACTCCATCAACGGCTGGCACGAGCAGGAGCAGTGGCGCCGCCGCGTCCCGCGCGCGGAGTACGTGAAGCTCGCCCAGAAGTGGAACCCCGTCAAGTTCGACCCCGACGCGTGGCTCGACCTCGCCGAAGAGGCGGGCATGGGGTACCTCTGCCTGACCACCAAGCACCACGACGGCTTCTGCCTCTTCGAGTCCAAGCAGACCGACTACCACTCGGTGAACACGCCGTACAAGAAGGACGTGATCCGCCTGCTCGCGGACGCCTGCCACAAACGCAAGTTCCCGCTTTGCCTCTACTACTCGATCGCGGACTGGCACCATCCGAATTACCCGAACCAAGGCCGCCACCACGAATTGCCGGCGCAGCCCGGCGACACGCCCGACCTCAAGGCCTACACCGAATTCGTGCGGGCGCAGATCCGCGAACTCTGCACGAACTACGGCGAGATCCACGGCCTCTGGTGGGACATGAACGTGGACAAGCTCGAAGACCCCTCCATGAGCGCCATGATCCGCCAGCTGCAGCCGAACGCGGTGATCAACGACCGCGGCTATGACGCGGGCGACTTCGGCACGCCCGAGCGCGACTACACGAAAGACGGCGAGGCGCTGCTCTCGTTTACCAAGCGCACCGAGGCCTGCCAGGCCGTGGGCACCGAGAGCTGGGGCTACCGCGGCGACGAGGACTACTATGCCGACCGGCACCTGATCCGCAGCATCGACAAGTATCTGGCCCGCGACGCGAACTACCTGCTGAACGTGGGCCCGAAGCCGGACGGCACGATCGGCGCGGAGTCGGCCGCGATCCTGAAGCGCATCGGCGCGTGGTACAAATCGGTCAAGGAGTCGTTCGACGGCGTCGTGCCCGCGTCCGACCTGACCAAGAACCGAGACGTGCTGCTGACGCGCAAGGGCAACACGCTCTACGCGCATCTCTACAAAGACGCGGTCGCGGACGCGATCAAGCTTCCGCCGTTCGACGCGCTGCCGCGCCGGGCGACGCTGCTCAACACGGGCAACGAGCTGGCCTGCTCGACGGAGCTCACGCCGCGCGACCACGTGGAGCAGAAGAGCTTCCTGCGCATACGCGGGATTCCGGTCAACGAGCTTGCCAACACGGTTCCCGTGCTCAAGCTGGAGTTCGACAAGCTGCCCGTGGCGGCCGCAGCAGCCGTCGGCGACGCCGACGACATCAAGCGGCGTTAGGGGGGTGGAGGTCCATGCTTGCCGGCTTGACTTTCGTGCGGCTGGTGCGCATGCTTATGCGGCTTTTTGAGTCTGAGTGGCGGATGAATCGTTGAGGTGCGACATGAGTCTTCTCGTTGTGATCGGCGGGGTTGCGGCTATCTTGGGTATCGCCTACTGGCTTTACGGGGGATTGCTTGCGCGGCTCTTCAAGCTGGACCCTGAGGCTAAGACGCCTGCCGTCACGATGCGGGACGACGTGGACTACGTGCCGATCCCGCCGCATTTCTTGCTCGGCCAGCACTTCTCGGCCATTGCTGCGGCGGGGCCGATCGTCGGCCCGATCGTGGCGGGGGTTGCGTTCGGGTGGGGGCCGGCGTTAGCCTGGATCCTCATTGGCGCGATCTTCATCGGCGGCGTGCACGACTTCAGCGCGCTCGTGGCGTCGGTTCGCCATCAGGCCTGCTCGATCACCGAGGTTGTGCGGCTGAACATGACGCGCCGCGCGTACCTGCTTTTCCTCGGGTTCATCTGGATCGCCCTCGTGTATATCATCGTGGCGTTCACGGACGTCACGGCCCAGTCATTCGTGGGGAAAGTGACGCTTGAGGACGGCAGCGTGGTCAGCGGGGCCGGCATCGCTTCGTCTTCGCTTCTCTACCTGTTGCTGCCGGTGTTCATGGGCCTGCTCATGCGTTACGCGAAGCTGTCCATCGGGTGGGCGACGGTCATCTTCCTGCCGCTGGTTGGCGTGGCGATCTGGGCGGGGCAGAAGATCCCGTTCAACGTGGAGACCTTGTTCAATGTGAATCAGGTTACCGCGCTCAGGATCTGGGACGTGGCGCTGCTGGCGTACTGCTGCCTCGCGGGCGTGGTTCCGATGTGGCTGCTCCTGCAGCCGCGCGGGCACCTCGGCGGCTGTTTCCTGTATGTCGCCATCTTCGGCGCGGCCGCGGGGCTGGTGATCGGCGGGAAAACCGTTCAGTATCCGGTCTTTAACACGTGGACGGCGGCGAACGGAGACACGCTGTTCCCGTTCCTGTTCATCACCATTGCCTGCGGCGCCTGCTCCGGATTCCACGCGATCGTCTGTTCCGGCACGAGCAGCAAGCAGCTGCGGCGCGAGCCGGATGCGCGGGTCATCGGGTATGGCGCGATGTTGCTTGAGGCCCTTGTGGCCGCCGTGTCGCTGGCGTGCGTGATGATGCTGGCGGTTGGCGACCCGATGGTCAAGAAGGCGCCGAACTTCATCTACGCCAACGGCATCGGCGAGTTTCTCGCGGTCTTCGGCGTGGCCAAGTCGTTCGGGATCTCCTTCGGCCTGCTCGCGTTCGCGACGTTTGTATACGACACGCTGGACATCTGTACGCGGCTGGGCCGGTACATCATCCAGGAGCTCACCGGATGGAAGGGACGGAGCGGCAAGTGGGCGGCCACCGCCATCATGGCAGCCACGCCGCTTCTGTTCGTGATGCGGACGGCGACCGACAGCAAGGGCGCTGCGATACCGGCGTGGAAGGCGTTCTGGACGCTGTTCGGCGCGAGCAACCAGCTGCTCGCCGCGCTGACGCTGCTGGGGATCACCGTGTGGCTGGTTCATCGGTACCGCGCCCGGTGGATCTGGTTTGTGATGGGAGTGCCCACCGCCTTCATGTACGTGATGAGCTTGTGGGCTCTAGGGCTGATCCTGCGCGCGAAGCTGGCTCTCGCCGGGTGGTGGGGCGACCCCGTGCCGTGGGTCGCCGTGGTGCTTATCGTCCTTGCGCTGCTGATGCTGGTCGAGGCCATCAAGACCATCGCGCACACGTGCAAGACGCGGGCGTGATCGCGCGTCGCAGCCCGCGCCTCCCTACGGTTGAGCGGCGGGTTCTCGCGCGGCGGACGCCAGTGGCGGCAGGGAGAAGAGGAGCGTGCCGAAGCCGGGGTGGTCGGCGCCATGCGCCGCGCCCTCGGGGCGGAGCTTGTCGGCGGCCTTGCGCGTGAAGGGCGCGGGCATGCCACGGCGGTTCTGG
Source organism: uncultured Lentisphaeraceae bacterium (assembly GCA_964386865.1). Lineage (GTDB taxonomy): Bacteria > Verrucomicrobiota > Kiritimatiellia > RFP12 > UBA1067 > CAYLUN01. The sequence continues at coordinate 12,739 of CAYLUN010000026.1, forward strand.
TAGTGGTTCCAGACCATCTCGTAAACCGGGCGCAGGCTGCCGCGCCCGTCGGCGGACACCTGCTTGTGGCGGTATTTGCCGGTCGTGTCGGTGTGGGGGACGAACGGCACGCTGTCGTCGCCAAGATTGTAGCGGGCGGTGTACTCGAAGCCTTTGAGCAAGCGGCTGTCGGCCTCGCCGTAGAGGTCGAGCCCCTGGCTCCACGCGACCTCGCAGGCTTCTGCCAGCAGCGCGAGGCCGAGCTGGGTGTGCTGCTGGTCGCGGCCGCTCTCCTGGCACTGGCCGTCCTCGTTGAAGACATAGTTGATGAGCCGCCCGTTTCCCTTGCCCAAGCGGTAGTAGCGGACTGCGCGGTCGAAGAGCGTCCGATCATTGCAGAAAACGCCGATGGCCATCACGGTTTTGATGCACGCGGCGTCCCAGTTGCCGTTGGCGTGCAGGGCGAAGTTCAGGATCGGAGGAAGGACGGCTTCCGTGAGCATGCGCTCGCAGCGGGCGACGTCGGCACGCTGCCACGCAGGATAGGTGTGGCGCATCAGCTCGGCGGCGTTGGCGAATTTGAAACCGTTGAGCCCGGCGCTGAGCTGCACGTCGCGGCCATCCATCGTCTTGAGCGTGACCGCCCAGGCGTTGAGGATCTCGACGGCCTTTTTGGCATGGGCGTCGTTGCCGGTGACGCACCACATCAGGGCGTTTTGGTAGGCGGCGTTTCCGTCCAGCACCATCTGCCCATTGCCTGCGGCGTTGAGCGGCCCTCGCGTGACGGTCTCCAGCGGGCCGTTCAGTTTCCAGTCGGCCTGCGAGCAGCGGTCGGCCCGCAGCGTCTCGAAGCCGCTCTTCCACGGCTCCTGGCCAGTGGCGACGCGCTGCCGCATGCGGTCGAGGTCGGCCCGCGTGTGGAGCAGCCCGGGGTGTGCGAATGGGCGCGGCGCCGGCGCGTTCGCGACGGCCTGCGCGAGCGCGAGGGCGGCCGGCGCGAGCGCGCACAGGAGTGCAACTGGGCGGCTAAAATGGGGGAGGTGCATATAGCGACGAAAAAATATCACGCCCGTCTGGCGGGCGCAAACACAAACGAGGAAAACAAGTCAGGCCGCAGCAATTCTAATTACGACAAGGCGCGCGCTGTGGGAAGGCCCTTACGGGTCCGCTACAAACGAATTCGAGTACGTTTGCTTATGTTTGTAGTGGCGCCGTGAGGCGCTTCTTGGCCCTAATTAGAATGGCTGGCAAGGCCGTCCGCGCCGTTGCTTGTGTCAGCGGACGGTGCTAGAATTACGGGCAAGCCCGCCACCCGCAGAGCGGGATTTAACGGTGGGGCAACGCGAACGTCGAACGCAGAACGTTGAAGTTATGGACAAGCCGCAGTCGTGTGAGGCGCGGCAAGGAGGGCTGAACATGCAAAAGGGGTTATCGCGCCGTCGGATGTTGCAGGGTGTCGCGCAGGCCGCTGCCGTGTGCGGCGCGGGGTTGGCCGTGGGCCGGGTCAAGGCGGCTGAGGCGGCCAAGCCGGCGGGCCTCACGGTCGGCATCTCGACGCTCGGGTTCTCCGGCCACACCAACGCGTCACTGGCCAAGGAGCTGGCGGCGGCGGGGTTCGGGACGGTTCAGCTTTTTCTGACGCAGACCGACAGCAATTTCTGGAAGTACAACAGCCGGGCGGACGTCTCCAGCCTCACGCCGGCGCGGTGCAAGGCGATCTCCGCCGCGTACCGCGACGCGGGCCTTGACCTCCACAGTATCGGCGTTTACACGAACCTGATCCACCCGGGCGAGGCGGAGCTGGAGGCGAACCTGGCCTATTTCGAGGCGATGATGGAAATCGGCGGGCACATGGGCGTTCGCACCTTCATCAACGAGGCCGGGCACTATCACGACGCGAGCGCGCCCGCGCCGTCCATACCAATCGAGTTTCATGACGCCGTGTGGCCGCGCATGGTGGCCACGGGGCAGAAGCTTGCGGAGCTGGCGGCGAAGCATGACGCCCAGGTGCTGCTGGAGCCGTTCTACCGCGGGTTCCTGGCGAGCGCGAAGCGGCTGCGGCTATTTGTCGAGGCGGTCGGGTCGCCCCGCGTCCGCGTGCTGCTCGATCCGGCGAACCTGATTGAGCTGAATGACCTCGACGAGATGTTCCAGCAACTCGCGCCCTGGATCGACTGCCTGCACGCGAAGGATCGCAAGCTGCACACCGACCGCGGCGTGGCCGCGGGCAAGGGCGATCTTGACTACGCGCGGTTCGTGACGCTGGCGGCGCAGCGCACGCCCGCGGCGCCGCTGATCCTCGAATACGTAGGGCCGAAGGACTATCTGGACGCCCGCGCGCACCTGCTGGGCGCCATGCGCGCGGCCGGCGTGCCAGAGGCGAAACGGTGAGGCGGCCGCCGTCTCGCGGAGGACGAAGCGGGCGCGTCTGGCGGCGTCCGTAAAGCAGGGGGGGCGGCCTTGACTTTCCGCAACCGGGCTGGTATAAGCACGGCGAACGAGGCCTGAAAGCGCGCGGCCCCTTTTTTTTCGAGGTTGAGAAGTAAGCGAAAGGAAGATGAGATGAAGATCGAGTTGAAACCGAACTGCAAGTACGCCCTGCTGGTGCCGACGAGCATGGGCATCCGCATTACGCCGGTGAATGGCCAGCCGGTTCACTGCGGCGGCGCCTTCATGATGCAGGCCACGAGCGCCGAGACGAATGTGGCCAGCGTGGCCGCGTACCTCGGCCTGCCGGTCAAGGTGCTCACGACTTTCGTCAAGGGCAGCCCGATCGCCCAGCTCATCAAGGACAACCTGCGCAGCCGCCACATGGACTACGAGGGCGCCGAGGTCGCGCAGGGTGGGCCGTGGGGCTACCGCCATCAGATCAATATCGCGGACAGCGGCTTCGGGTCGCGCGGGCCGCGCGTGTGGAACGACCGCGCCGGCGAGGTCGGCCGCACGCTGAACGTGAAGGATTTTGACCTGGACCGCATCTTCGGCCAGGAGGGCGTGCAGATCGTCCACCTGTCGGGGCTGATCGGCGCGCTGTCGTCTGAGACCAGCGCGTTCTGCCTGGAGCTGGCCCGCGCCGCCAAGAAGTACGGGACCAAAATCTCGTTCGACCTGAACTACCGCGCCTCGTTTTGGAAAGGCCGCGAGAAGGAGCTCTCGGCCATCTTCGCCGAGATCGCGAGCGTCGCCGACATCCTCGTGGGCAACGAGGAGGACTTCCAGCTCTGCCTCGGCGTGCAAGGCCCCGAAGCGGGGGGCAAGGACATCAAGGCTAAGATCGAGGGGTTCAAGGGCATGATCGAGCGCGTGAAGAAAGCCTACCCGAACGCGCAGACGTACGGCACGACGCTGCGCGAGGTGGAGGACTCGAACAACCACCTGTGGGGCGCGCTGATGGCCGCGGGCGACGAGTGGCACGTGGTCGAGCCGCGCCACATCACGGTCATGGACCGCATCGGCGGCGGAGACGGCTTCGTGGGCGGCATGCTCTACGCGATCCTCAAGGGCTGGGAGCCGGAGAAGTGGATCCAGTTCGGCTGGGCCACCGGCGCGCTCGCCACGACGATGCTGGTCGACTACGCGCTGCCTGCCGACGAAGAGCAGGTCTGGAGCGTCTGGAAGGGCAACGCCCGCGTCCAGCGCTAGACGCGCGTCCAGCGAGCCTGAGCTGGCGCGAGGTGTGCGGGGCCTGCGATTCGCTTGTCGAGTCGCGGGCCCCTTGTTTTGTGGTTTGCCGCCTTGCGCCAATAGGTGAGAAGGGGTACACTTACAAGCAAGGAATGTGCGTTCAGGTGAGCCTGCTGGCGATCAGGGAGGGAAGATGGCGGTAAGCGTCGGTGTCGAGCGTGTAGTCAAGGTTTTCGGCTCCTTCACGGCCTTGAAGTCGGTCAGCGTCGAGGTCGGGCCCGGGGAGCTGTTCTTTCTGCTCGGGCCGAGCGGTTGCGGAAAGACCACGCTGCTGCGATGCATCGCGGGGTTCCATACGCCGGAGTCGGGGCGCGTCCTCATCGGCGAGCGGGACGTGACCGCGCTGCCGCCGTACAAGCGCGACACGGGCATGATGTTCCAGAGCTACGCCCTGTGGCCGCACCTGACGCTGGCCGAGAACGTGGCGTTCGGCTTGGAGATGCGCAAGGTGCCGAGGCCCGAGATCCGCCGCCGCGTGCTGGAGGCGCTGGAGCGCGTGCATCTGGCGGACCGCGCGAAGGCCCGGCCGAACCAGCTCTCAGGCGGGCAGCAGCAGCGCGTGGCGCTAGCCCGCGCGCTGGTGATCGAGCCGCAGTGCCTGCTGCTTGACGAGCCCCTCTCGAATCTCGACGCGAAGCTGCGCCTCGAAATGCGGCTGGAGATCCGGCGCATCTGCAAGCAGGTCGGCTTGACGGCCATCTACGTGACGCACGACCAGAAGGAGGCGCTTTCGATCGCTGACCGGCTGGCCGTGATGCGCGACGGCGTGATCGAGCAGATAGGCACGCCGGAGCTGGTCTACCGCGAGCCGGCCAGCCGCTTCGTGGCCGGCTTCATCGGGGAGGGCAACTTCCTCAGCGGCCGCGTGGCCGAGGTGTCGGCGCAGGGCGTGACGGTGGACACGGCGTGCGGGATGTTCGTGTCGGCGCGTAAGCAGAAGGGCTTGGCGGCGGGCGACGCCGTCAGCCTGTGCGTGCGGCCGGAGTCGTTCCGCTTCGACCCGCTGCCGGCGGGCCAGCCGAACCGGCTCTGCGGCCGCTATCTGGAGAGCGTCTATCTGGGCGAGCTGGCCCAGCACACCGTGGAGCTGCACCGGGACGGCCAGCGGGTGGAGACGGTCAAGGCGTGCGAGCTGAACCCGCTGGTCGGGCGGAAGCGCGCGGGAGAGACGGCCGAGCTGTGGGTCGATCCGCAGCAGGTGATTGTGACGAAAAGCTGAAGGAGCGAGATATGGCAGAGCCTCTGATCGCGCTGGCGATGGCCGCGCACCCGGACGACATCGAGTTCATGATGGCGGGCACCCTGCTGTTGCTGAAGCGGGCGGGCGCGGAGATCCACATGTGCAACCTCGCGAACGGCTGCTACGGCTCGGAGGTTTACGGCAAGGAAGAGGCGGCCCGCGTGCGCGCGCTGGAGGCGCAGGCCTCGGCGCGAATCGCCGGAGCGACCTGGCACCCGTCGCTGTTCGACGACGCCGGCATCTTCTATGACGCCGCGTCGCTGGCGAAGGTGGCGGCCATCGTCCGGCGCGTCAAGCCCGACATCGTGCTGACGCTCTCGCGGTACGACTACATGGAGGACCACGAGTACGCCTCCCGGCTGACGTGTTCGGCGGTGTTCAACCGGTGCCTGCCCAGCTACGTCACCGAGCCGCCCGTGCAGTGCATCAACAAGCCCGTGGCGATCTACCACGCGTTGCCGCACTCGCTGATGGATATGCAGCGCACGCCGGTGGTGCCGGAGTTCGTGGTGGACGTCGGCGAGATGATGTCGCTCAAGCGGGAGATGCTGGCCCAGCACGCGAGCCAGAAGGAATGGCTCGACGCCACGCAGGGCATGGACTCGTATCTGGACAGCATGGCGGACGCGGCTCGCGAGGTCGGCACGCGCTACGGCGGGTGCGCCTATGCGGAGGGCTGGCGCCGCCACAGCCACATGGGGTATTGCGCCGCCGACTTCGCTCCGCTGCAGACGCTGCTCGGCGATGCGGTGCGCTGGATGGACGGTAAGGCGGAACAGAGGGGGTAACGTATGGCACGTGCGATTAGCAAGCTGGCGCCGGGCTGGTGGGACTACACGACGCTCGACCCGGAGATTCTGGGCGACGCGGCGAAACTGACGGCGAAAGACCTGTCGCAGCTGTCGCGGCCGGGTTTCACCGTGAGCTTCTATGACACGGTGGAGGAGTTCTACGCGGCGGAGGCGCTGGAATACGTGGTGGCCTGGCGCCAGGCCACGCCGGACAATCCGGCGGGCGTCTGCGGGCCGATCGGGCCGACCGAGCAGCTGCCGCTGGTGGCCCGCATCGTGAACGCCATGGGCCTCAAGTTGCGCGACGCGCACTTCTGGGGCATGGACGAATGGGTCGAGAACGGCGAAGCGGTCCCGCCGACCCACCCGCTGTCGTTCGCGAAGTGCGACAAGGAGCAGTGCTTCGACCGCATCCGGAGCGAGCTGAGAATGCCCGAGGCGAACCTGCACTTCCCCGTCGGCGATCTGGGGGCGTACTCGCGGACGTACGATCAGGTGAAGTGCCTGCTGATGCAAGGCGGTCAGGGCGAGATCAAGCACTGGGCCTTCAACGACCCGCCCGCGCGCGGCGGCGCGTACGCGGACGCTCCGCCGCCGCCCGCCGTCTACCGCCAGCTGGCGGCGCGCATCGTCGACTTGCATCCCGTGACCATTATCCAGAACGCGCGCACGTCGGGCGGCGGAAACGTCGCGCTGGTGCCGACGCGCGCGGCCACCGTGGGCCCGGTGGAGACGTGGAAGTCGGAGAAGGTCTCGATCTGGCACCCCGGGCGCCACGACAACCCGTTCGGAATGCGGCTCTCGGCGCTGATGATCGCGAAGCGTATCCCGGACAGCAGCGTTCCGATGTCGCTGCTGGCCGACCACCCGAACGTCCACTTTCACTACTTGCGGTCTGGGCTGGGCAGCGTGGCGGTCGAAATGCACTGAAGACGAGCGTCGTTCCCGGGTCACGGGCGACGGGGAGGAGTTGCGAGATGGGCAGGGTCAAGGACGCGGTTTGTTTGTTTCTGGCTTCGGCGTGCGGGTTGGGCTTGATGCCGATTGCGCCGGGCAGCTTCGGGGCGCTGTTGGGCGTCGCCATACATCTGGCGATTGTCCGCTTCGTAGCCGCAGGGCACCAGCAGCTCGCGCTGTTCGCGAGCCTGTTCGCTGTGTGTGTGGCGCATTACGCATTGACGCCGTGGGCGCAGAAGCACTGGAGAGATTCCGACCCGGGGAACTTCGTCCTCGATGAGGTCGCGGGGTACCTTGTCGTGCCGCTGGTGGTCAAGACGGGGCCGCTGTGGTTCATCGCGCTGGCCGGGTTCCTGCTGTTCCGCGTGCTGGACATCATCAAGTTCCCGCCCGCCCGTCAGATCGACCGCACGATGCACGACGCGTGGGGAATACTGCTGGACGATCTGGTTAGCGGGCTTTATGCGGCGGGGCTTGTCTGGCTGGCGGTGCACTTTTTCTTGTCAGCGTGACGAGGCCTGCGCGTGGCGCAGCACGCCTCAAGGGCAGGCTGAGCCGCCCGGTTTGTGTGGGCGTAAAGGAACTATGAAAGCAAATGTGCTGGTAGGTGTTGCGGCGGTTGCGGCTCTTGTGGCCGGCTGCGGCAGGCAGGAGTCGGCGCACCCTGCAGGAGCGGCGCCGAGGGCTGTCGTGAGGCTAACTTACAGCGTGTTCTTTCCGCCGACCCACGTGCAGGCCAGACTGGCCGGCGAGTGGGCCGAGGAGGTCAAGAAGCGCACGGGCGGTCAGGTTGAGGTGACGGTGTTTCCGGGAGGGGCCCTGTCCAAAGCCGACCAGTGCTATCAAGGTGTGCTGGACGGCATCTCGGACATCGGCATGAGCGCGTTCGCGTACACGAGCGGGCGCTTCCCGCTGGTCGAGGCGCTGGATCTGCCCGTGGGGTATCCGGACGGCGCTTCGGCCACGCGGATCGCGAACGCGCTGGTCGCCAAATACAACCCCGACGAGCTCAAAGACGTCCAGGTGCTCTACGTCCACGCCCACGGCCCCGGAATCCTCGCCTCCAAGAAAGCGGTCGCTTCGCTGGCCGACTTCAAGGGGCTCCGAGTTCGCGCGACCGGCTTCTGCGCAAAGATTGTCGAATGTCTCGGCGGCTCGCCGGTCAGCATGCCGCAGGGCGAAACCTACGGCGCGCTGCAGAAAGACGTGGTCGACGCGACGTTCTGCCCGGTCGAGGCCCTGAAGGGCTGGAAGCAGGGCGAGGTCATCACCCACGTGACGGAGTCGCAGTGCATCGGCTACTCGACGGGCTTCTTCGTGGTGATGAATAAACACAAGTGGTCGAAGCTGCCGCGCGAGGTGAAGGCGGCGATCAAGGCGGTGAGCGGCGAGTGGGTGGGCAAGCACGGCCAGGCGTGGAACGACGCGGACAAGGACGGGCGCGCGTATGTGGCGGCGATGAAGCGCGAAATCGTGGCGTTGCCAGAGGCGGAGCAGGGCGCCTGGGTGCAGAAGGTCGCCCCTCTGATGGACGAGTACGTGGCGCGCGCGACCGAAAAGGAGCTGCCGGGCGCGGCGTTTCTGAATGAGCTGAAGGCCCTTGTGGCTGAAGCGCGCGCGGCGCAGCAGCGGTAGCCGTGGCGCCGGCGAACACGCGCGCGGCACGCGCCTCTCAGCCCTGTGCGCGCGGCGACGTCCGCGACTAGGGGCGGGATGCCGGCGGCTCCGTCTCCTGCGTGAGCGACGTGAGGTCGGGCGTCCCGACGAAGTCACTGTCAGACGCATAGTGGTAGCGCACCTCGATGTTGTCGTCCAGCTGGGCGAGGTCGGGCACGCCGCGGGTTGACTCGTCGGTCTTGACGGAGCGGGACACGTAGCGGACCACGTGCGCTTTCGTGGCCCGGCCTTGGGCGTCGGCCGCCATGACCTTGTGGCCGTAGGCCGTGAACGCTTCCTCGTCGAGCCCCCGCCGCCGAGTCCACCCCGTGAGGGTGCCACGGCCGTCATAGTGGTAGGTGTCTTTCCAGTTTCGCGAGTAGCTGAGGAGGGGGTCGACATAGCCGCCCGTGCGGCGGGTGTAGTCGACCGACTCGATGCGCCCGTCTTTCGTGTACGAGCGCCGCTCGTTGCCGAGCAGGTAGAAGCTGACGATAGACGGCGCCGAGAACCCGGCGGGCGTTTCCGCGATGACGCCGATGTCCACGCGGGAGGTCGGGAGTGTTTTGCCGCCGCCGATAGGCGTTGCGAACGGCTCGTGGTAGGCGACGGTGAGAGACATGAGGGAGCTGTTGGTCGGACAGGGGCTGAAGGTGACCTTTGCGGGGTCGCCTTGGAGGACGACCCAGTGCAGGCGGGCGTCTGCGCGCTTGCACTGGATGCTCAGATCCAGGGTGCGCGTGCGGTGCACGCCCCGGAAGACGCGCGCGATGGCGAGCGGAGAGTCGAACTGGCGCTCGGTGCGGACGGCGTCGAAGAAGTCGCGGTCGGGAACCATCTCCGTCTCCCGAAGGACGCCCAAGACGACGATGGGCGGCAGGTCGTTGGTCGTCAGGGCGTGAGCCATTCGCACCAGCCGCTCGGCGTCGAGGTTCGCCGCGCTGAACGCCGCCGGATGCGCGACCCCGCTGAGGTAGTCGCGCGGCGAGCGGAGGGTGCGCTGCGAGGCGCGGAGAAGCATCTGGAGCGTGGGCATGAGTAGCCCGGTGCGAGTGAGCTCCGCCCGGGCCTCTGGGCGGAAGGCGGCGAGGGCGGCGAGGGCGGCCTCGATGAAGGGCTGCTCTGCGCTGGTTGAGCCCGCGACGGCAAAGGCGTACGGCGCGTTGGCGGGAAAGAGGTCGCCCGCCGCCGGGTCGTAGTCGCCATAGACGGGGTAGAAAAAGAGCTGGTTCCCGAGAAGGAAGATGGATTGGAGCGCGATTTGACGGGGATCCCCGCACACGGCTCGAGGCTGGCTGCGCCAATAGGGCGAGTTGAGGTAGCCCATCGAGGAGTGCCCGACGACGGGGAGCAGGGCGGCGCCTGTCTCGGAGGAGAAGAGCGTGTTCGGCAGCCCGAGGTGAAGGCGGCGCGCGGTCATTGCGGGAGCGCAAGCCAGGCGCACGAGCCCCGGGTAGCGGGCAACGTCCAGAGGTTGCGTCCCGTTGTCCCGGTTTGCGTAGAGGAGGCCTCCGAACCCGCTGGCCGTTCCGCCGTCCAGCCACCCCTTGATCAGCGAGGCCCCCGGGCCCGTGTAGGCGCGGGTGGACGGCGGCTCCGGCGGCAGGGAGACGAAGGCTTGAAACAGGCCCATCTCGAAGCTCCACAGGGTGTTCGACGAGGTCTGAGTCGCCGTCATGGAAGGGTCGGGGCGCATAGGCGTCATGCCGCGGCTCGCCGGCTGTTTGTCGCGGAGCGCGGCGATGCGCGCGAGGCACGCCCTGAAGCCGTCGGCGTCGCGCAGCGAGACGAGGTCGGGGTCGAGGCCCACGTGCTCCGCGTCGAGGAAGCCCGCCTCGATGGCCCTGTTCAGCGCCTCCAGCGCGGGCTGCGCCTGCCCGAGCAGAGCGTGGGCGCAAGCGAGGTTGTAGTGCCAGAGTTCGTCGGCGGTTCCTAGCTTGAGGCCCTGCCGGCTCGCGTCTGCCATGGCCTCGTAGTCCTTCTGGTGGTGGGCGGCGTCCATGAGCGCGAGGAGCTGAAGGTGGCGCGTGCTGCGGGCGGGCTTGTCGAAGACGTCGACCTCGGCGCGGCCGAGCAGGCAGGCCAACATCACGGAAAAAAGCAGGGGTGAGGTGCGTTTCATAGGGTGTGCCGGTTTCAGAGGGACAGCCGCGAGGCGACGGTCTCGCGGGAGACGCCTCGCAGCCTGATGCGCTTAAGGCGCGCGGTGTCGCCGGAAACGAGCTCGATGCTGCGCTTCGGCAGCCCGAACGCGCCGGCGAAAAGCTCGATCAATGCGGCATTGGCCTTGCCGTCCACGGGCGGGGCCTGCAGCCGGACGCGCAGCCACTCCGGGTCGGCCCCGCAGATCTCCGAGCGGCTGGCGCGCGGGGTCGCTTTGACGGTGAGCACGCACCCGTCGTCAGTCTGCGTGAGCCAGCTCAGAGGAGCGGCGGGCAGGGAGGGAGAGGGTTTTAACGTTCGCCGATTCATGGTTGGGGGTGAGGGCGGCGGCGCAGGCCTCAGCTGAAGAGGGGGGCCTGTATCATTTTGAGCAGGATCGTGCGGAGGCTGCCATACAGGAGGTTTACGACGAAGAAGAAAATGAGAGGGGTGAAGTCGAGCCCCATGCCGGTTGTGCCGCGGTTGCGCGCGAAGCGCCCCAGCAGCATCTCGACCGCCTCGTGGCAGATGATCATGGCTCCGCGGGCCTGCAGGATGGCCGAGGCGAAGTTGCCGATGATGAAAACGATGAGCGCGTGCATGAGCAGCGCGAGCCCGTCGGCGCAGGACATGGCAGCCAGCCAGCCGGTCTTGAGCACCTGGGATAGAAGCGGGCCGGCTAGAAAGGGCGAGGCGGCGACGAGCGCGCCGGCCTGTCCCGGCTGGGGGAGCATGCTCAACGTGCCGGTGTGCGCGAGCGTGAGGACGAGGCCGGCGTGCAAGGCGAGCAACACGACGGGCTGCAGCAGGAGCGGCAGCCGGGAGAACGGGCGAGAGAAATAGGCAAACGCCTCGGCTGCGCGCGTGCAGCGCTGGCCTGCTGAAAGGAGGCGCACGAGGAAGAAGACCGACCAGAGCCGGAGCAGGAAGGCGGTGGTGTGCAGCGCGCTGTACAGGAAGAGGGGTGCCCAGGCTTCGCCCGCCGCCGGCGCGGCGAAGGTGTAGATTCCGCCGATGGAGAGGGACCACGTGCCTCCCAGCCGGCCGACGACCAGCGTCTTGAGCGACACCGCTACGAAAAGGAGGAGAAGGCAGGCGACCTTCTCCGGCAGGTTGAGGGCGGGGCGCAGAAAAGACAAGACGGTGTCCGTCAGCCGCACGGTTCCCAAGAGAAAGGGGTTGAAGTGAAACTCGGTCTCCGGTGCAGACCACAGGCGCACCCAAAAGAAGAGAATCAGGACATTAAAAGCGAACAGTAGGTAATCCATGCCGGTTCCAGTCTGTGTGTAGCTACAAGGATAAGGATTAACGGGGGGTTCAGCAAGGCGGAAAAAAGGGAATTGCTTCTGATTAGATCATGCACGTTGGGTTGAATAAAATGCAATGGCCAGGGCGAGGCAAAGGCGATATAGTATGGGCATACGGTTGGTGAACGGCACATTTGTACGGAGGCAAGCAATGATGACGCGACGCGGATTTGTGGGGGCGATGGCGGCGGCGGGGTTTCCGGCGATCATTCCGGCCAAGGTGTTGGGGCAAGAAGCGCCGAGCAAGACCATTCAGATTGGCCAGATCGGCTTCGGGCGCATCGGCAAGAGCATGGACGTGCCGGGCATTCTCAAGTGCCAGGGCGTGCGGTATGTCGCGCTGGCCGACCTGGACGCCAAACGCATGGCGCTCGGCAAGGCGTTCATTGACGCGCACTACGCCAAGCAGCAGACTTCCGTCGACCTGAAGGTGTATCAGGATTACCGGGAGCTGATTGCCCGCGCGGACATCGACGCGGTTGCGATCTCGACGCCCGACCACTGGCACAGCCAGCCTGCGGTCGAGGCCGCGTTTGCCGGCAAGGACGTCTACATGCAGAAGCCGGCTGCGCTGACGATCGCGGAGGGGCGCCTCTTCAGCAACGCCCTGAGCGAAAACAAGCGCGTCTTCTTGCTGGGGTCTCAGCAGCGCTCCACCGATCAGTTCCACCGCGCGTGCGAATTGGTGCGCAACGGCCGCATCGGCAAGGTGAAGTCGATCGAAATCGGCCTGCCGGGCGATCCTGCCGGCGGCAAGAAGGACGAGATGCCGGTGCCGGCCAACCTGAACTACGAAATGTGGCTAGGCTCGACCCCGCAGGTCTACTACACCGAGGACCGCGTTCACTCGCAGAAGGACGCGTCGCTCGGCTCGCGCCCGGGCTGGCTGCGCTGCGAGCAGTTCGGGGCCGGGATGATCACCGGCTGGGGCTCGCACCACCTCGACATCGCCCACTGGGCCATGGGCTGGGAGGCGACGGGGCCGCGGACGATCGAGGGCAAGGGCGAGTTCCACTCCGAAGGCCTGTGGGATGTGCACGGTGCCTACGACGTGACGCTGACGTACGCGGACGGCACGCCGATGCGCGTCTGGGACAAGTTCCCGAACGGCATCCGCTTCATCGGCGAGAAGGGGTGGATCTTCGTGAGCCGCGGCGCGGCCAAGATGACGGCCTCGGATCCGACGTCGCCGGGCAAGCCGCTCAAGGCGCTGGATGCGAGCGACCCGAAACTGCTGGAGGGCGAGATCGGCGCGAGCGAGGTGCATCTCTACAAGCACAGCGGCAACCATCACCAGAACTGGGTCGACTGCATCCGTTCGCGGGCGCCGACGATCGTGCCCGCAGAGACCGCGCACCGGTCGTGCAGCGCCTGCCTGCTGTCGCATATTGGCATGAAGCTCGGGCGGAAGCTGACGTGGGATGCGGCCGCCGAGAAGTTCGAGGGCGATGACGCGGCGAACGCGCTGCTGGCCCGCGCGGAGCGCGCGCCATACGGAACGCGCCGGGCGTACGAGCGCCTGAGCAAGAAGGCGTAACGGAGCACATGAAAAACGTTCTATTCCTTTCGTTCGCGGTCGCCGCGAGCGCCTGTGCTGTGGCGCAGGCGCAGACGCTGAAGGCGGTCAAGGTCGGCTCGCGCATTGACGTGACCGTAGACGGCGCTTTTTTCACGAGCTACCGGTTTTCGGCCGAGGAGAAGTACCCCTTCTTTTTCCCGGTAAACGGGCCTTCCGGCGCGTCGGTGACCTCGATGCGCAACGGTCAGTATCCGCACCACAGCTCGCTCTTCTTCGGCTGTGACCGGGTCAACGGCGGCAACTACTGGCAAGAGGGCCTGGAGCGCGGACAGATTCTGTCCGACGGGGCGGTGGTGGAGCGCGCGACCGGACAGGAGATCGTCATTACGGACGCCTGCAGCTGGAAGCGCCCGGGCGCCGAGCAGCCGTTTCGCGACACGCGCCGGATCACGATCTCCGCGCCAACGAAGGCGGTGCGCCAGATCGATTTCGACGTGACGCTTGAGGCGATGCAGGACGTCACAATCGAGAAGACCAACCACTCGTTTTTCAGCGGGCGCATGGATCCGGACCTGAGCGCCAGCCTGGGCGGCCACATGGTCAACGCGCAGGGTGACTCGGGCGAGAAGGGCACCTTCGGGAGCGCCTCGCCGTGGATGGCCTGCACCGGCGTGCGCGGAGGCGGGCAGGCGGAGGGCCTGGCGATCCTTCAGCACCCGTCCAACCCGTGGTACCCCTCGCCGTGGTTCACCCGAGACTACGGGTTCTTCTCGCCAACGCCGATGTTCTGGCCGGCCGACGGCAAGTCGACCGTGGTGAAGAAGGGCGATAAGCTGGCCATGCGCTACCGCGTGCTGGCTTTTTCGGGCGACGCCAAAGAGGCCGCCATCGGCGAGCGTTTCGCGGACTATGCGCAGCTCCCGGCCATCCGCCTCCTGACGCTGGACCCCGGCCATTTTCACGCCGCTTTGGTTCAGAAGCGCATGTATCCGCGGCTTGCGCCTGAAGTTCGCGTGTACGCGCCGGAGGGCCCAGACGTCGAGCTGCACCTCAAGCGGATCGAGGGGTTCAACGCGCGAGCGGAACAGCCGACGGCGTGGAAGGCCGAGACCTATCGCGGAAGCGACTTTCTTCAGAAGATGGTGGAGGAGCAGAAGGGCAACGTGGTCGTGATCTCGGGAAACAACGCCAAGAAGACGGAGTACATCCTCGAAAGCGTCAAGGCTGGCTTCAACGTGCTGTCCGACAAGCCGATGGCCATTACGCCGGCAGGCTTCGAGCTGCTGAAGCAGGCGTTCGCGCTCGCGGCGGAGAAGAAGCTCCTGCTCTACGACATCATGACCGAGCGGTATGAGATCACCACCATGCTGCAGCGGTACTTCGCGGGCTGCGCGGAGGCCTTTGGGCCGATGGATCCCGGCTCGCCGGACGACCCCTCTGTGACCAAGGAGAGCGTGCACCACCTGTATAAGATGGTCGCCGGCTCTCCCCTGCAGCGGCCGCCGTGGTTCTTCGACGTGAAGCAGCAGGGCGAGGGAATGGTGGATGTGTCCACGCACTTGGTTGACCTGATCCAGTGGGAGCTCTTTCCGGGGCAGGTCATTGCGGACAAGGATGTGGAGATGCTCAAGGCGCGGCGGTCCGCCACGACCATCACGCACGAGCAGTTCACCCGCGCGACGTCGGTGCAGGAGTATCCCGCCTACCTGCTGGCGTACAAAACTGCCGAGGGAAGCCTCCGGCTGCCCTGCAACGGCGAGTTCACGTACGCCTTGCGCGGCATACACTGCAAGGTTTCGGTGGTCTGGAACTACGAGGCTCCCGCAGGTGCGGCGGACACGCACTATTCGCTGATGCGCGGCAGGAAGCTGTCGGCGATTATCCGGCAGGGTGAGGCCCAGGGCTACAAGCCGGTGCTGTATTTGGAGCCGCGCCCGGGTGTGGAGGCCGCCGGGCTGGAGGGCGCGCTCGAAAAGGCTGTGGCGGGTGTGGCCCAGGTGTGGCCGGGCGTCTCGCTGAAGAAGGCCGAGGCAGGCTGGGAGGTCGTCGTTCCGCCGTCGTATCACGTGGGCCACGAGGCACACTTCGGGCAGGTTGCGGAGAAATACTTCGGGTTTGTCGACGCGGGCGCGCTGCCGGCCTGGGAGGTTCCGAACATGGTGCAGAAGTACCGCACGATCATGGAAGCGTACAAGCTGAGCCGGGATTTGTAACGCAGGGCGCTGGGATGCAAGGGCGCAAGGAATAGACGTATGACACAGCAACAGTGGGACGCGTTGGTGGCGGTGGTGAACGGGAAGCGGCTGGACACGCCCGTGTGCGGTTTCATCGCGGACAGTCCGTGGCTGCCGGGGTGGACAGGCAAAGCCTCGATCTTGGACTATTTCAGCTCAGAGAAGGTGTGGCTTGACACCAACTTCGCGGCGATCAGGAGCTTCCATGACGCCCTCTTCCTGCCGGGTTTCTGGTCCGAGTACGGCATGTGCACCGAGCCGTCCGCGTTTGGCTCGCGCCTGGTCTGGCATGAGAACGAGCTGCCGTTCGCGGAGCCGATCGCGCGGGGCAGCGAGCAGGCGCTGGTGCTGGAGAAGCCGGACGTGCGTTCGGCGGGGCTCCTGCCGTTTGCGCTCCGGCGGCTGGTGCACGCGCGCCCGGCCATCGAGGCGCACGGGCATGCGATCCGCTTCGCCGTGGCTCGCGGGCCGCTCAACATCGCCTCGTTCCTGATGGGCACCACCGAGTTTCTGATGGCCATGCAAGTCGATCCGGCCGGGACGCACGCGATGCTGGGCGTCATTACCGCATTTCTGGAGGACTGGATTAAGCTGCAGGCCGCCGCGATACCGTCGATCCGAGGCGTGCTGCTGCTGGACGACATCGTGGGCTTCATCGGGCCTGACGACGTCGCGACGTTCGCGATGCCGTACCTGAAGCGCGTGTTCGGGTGCATCGACAGCGACGTGCGCTTCTTCCACAACGACGCCAACGGCCTGAGCTGCGCGCCGCAGCTGGCCGGCGCGGGAATCAACCTCTTCAACTTCGGCTTCGACCACCCCATCGACGAGATGCGGGCGCTGGTCGGGCCGGAGGTCGCGCTGCTCGGCAACATCCCGCCGCGCGACGTGCTCGCGGCGGGCACGCCGGAGGAAGTCCGCATGTGCGTGGTCGCGATGAAGCAGGCGCTGGGCGGCGACTACACGCGCGTGGTCTTCTCCTGCGGCGGAGGCCTGCCGCCTGGCGTGCCGACCGAGAACCTGCGCGCGTTTCTGGACGAAGCCGGGCGGGGTTGAGTGAGGGCCGCCCCCGAAAGGGCGCGCGCGTCACGTGAGCATATCGGCAACGAGCGCTTGCTCGGCCACCAGCTCCTCGTTCGAGGCGGCGATCTTGCCGCGCGCGAAATCGTCGTGCACGAAACTCCGCACAATCTCGAACGAGCCCGGAGACAGCGTTTTGACAGGCAGGCCCGCCCACACGCCTCGCGCGAACCCGTACTCGCCGCGCGACATCACGGCGATGGAGTGGACGACGGTTCCCGGCGTGTTCAGCGACCGAACGTGGTCGATGATGGCGTTCGCAGCCGACAGGGCGCTCGACACGCCGCGTGCGGCGATGATGTTCGCGCCACGCTGGGACACGGTTTCGATGAAGGTCTCCCGCAGCCACGCGGCGTCGGTGATGACCTCTGACACGGGCGAGCTGAAAATGGTCGCGTTGGAGAAATCGGGGAACTGCGTCGTGCTGTGGTTGCCGAAAACGGCGAGGCGCTCGATCGCGGACACGGGGACGCGCGCTTTAAGGGCGAGCTGGGTGACGGCCCGATTCTGGTCGAGCCGCATCATGGCGGTGAAGCGGTCCTTGGGCAAGCGCTTGGCCTGCGAGGCGGCGATCATGCAGTTGGTGTTGCAGGGGTTGCCGACCACGGCCACGCGGCAGTCCTCCGCCGCGACGCGGTCGATGGCTCGCCCTTGGCCGACGAAGATGCTTGCGTTCTCCTTCAACAGGTCGGCGCGCTCCATGCCGGGGCCGCGGGGCTTCGCGCCAATCAGGAGGCACCAGTTCGCGTCCTTGAACGCGACTTCAGGCTCCCCCGTGCAGACGATGCCATGAAGCAGAGGGAAAGCGCAGTCCTCCAGCTCCATGGCGACGCCGGAGAGCGCCTTCTGGGCCTTCTCGGTCGGAATCTCAAGGAGCTGAAGCACGATGGGCGTCTGCCGGCCAAACATCTCGCCGGCCGCGATGCGTTTCAGAAGGCTGTAGCAAATCTGTCCTGCCGCGCCAGTGACTGCGACGCGCAGCGGCTTGCAATGCGAAACGTAGGGCAGGCGGCCCGTGTGCGCCTCTTCGGGAAGGGGGTCGTGGCGGTGGTGCATAGCAGGGTGACTCGTTTTGGGAATGGTGGGGCGCGCTGACGGAGTTAGCCCGCGCGCCCCTGCTGGCAATTGTTTCGGGTTAACTGCGCGACGCGTTTCGCGCGACCAGGCTGGCCTTTACGGCCGCCAAGTCGGCCGCGGGCGCCGCGCCCGACTCGACGGCGGCTTTGGCCACGGCGAACGAAATCTCCACAAAGAGGCGGCGGTCGAAGGGCTTCGGGATGATATACCCGTTGCCAAAGGTGAGCTGCTCGTTCGGGTACAGGGCCTGAACGTCCGCCGGAACCGGCTCGCGGGCGAGGGCGGCGAGGGCTTCGGAGGCCGCGACCTTCATGGCCGTGCTGATCGTGCGGGCGCGCACGTCCAGCGCCCCGCGGAAAAGGAACGGGAACCCGAGGACGTTGTTCACTTGGTTGGGGTAGTCCGAGCGGCCCGTCGCCATCACGTAGGGCTTGGATCCCAGAACGTCGGCGACCACCTCCGGCCGCACTTCGGGGTCGGGGTTGGACATCGCGAAGATGGCCGGGTACTCCGCCATCACGCGAATGTCGTCGGCGGTCACGCAGTCCGCCGCCGACACGCCGACGAACACGTGCGCGCCGCAGAAAGCCTCGTGCAGCGTGCGGGCTTTTGTGGCTGAGGCGTGGCGCCGCTTGTGGTCGGTGAGGTCGTCGCGATCCGGGTGAATGACGCCCTTGGTGTCGCACATCACCAGCTCCCGCACGCCCGCCGCTTTGCACATGTCGGCGATCCGGATGCCGGCCGCCCCGGCGCCGTTCATCACGACGCGAAGCTCGTCCAACTTGCGCCCGCAGAGGCGCGCGTAGTTCATGAGCCCGGCCAGCGTGATGACCGCCGTGCCCCACTGGTCGTCATGAAACACCGGGATGTCGAGCATGGCGTCCAGCGTGTCTTCGATTTCGAAACAGGCCGGCGCGGCGATGTCCTCGAGGTTGATGCCGCCGTACATCGGCGCCAGCGCGAGAACCGCGTCGATCACGCGCTGCGGATCGGTCTTGCCGGTGTTCGCACCGCCCTTGCGGCAGTGGTTCAGCGGAACAGGCCAGGCGTCAACGTCGCCGAACGCCTTGAAAAGCACCGCCTTGCCCTCCATCACCGGAATGCTGGCGGCCGCGCCGAGGTCGCCGAGACCCAGGATCGCCGTGCCGTCCGAGACAACGGCGACCAGGCTGCGCTTGGCCGTATAGTCAAAAACCGTTTCGGGCTTCGCGGCGATCTCTTTCACCGCGTGCGCGACGCCCGGCGTGTAGGCGAGGCAAAGGTCGCTCTGTGTCTTCAGCGGCTTCGTCAGGCGGACGCCGACTTTGCCGCCTTGATGGAACGATAGTACAGCTTCGCGGTCTGCGGTTGTGTTCTTCATTCGGGTGATCCTTAATGAGGGTGAGTGGACGTGATTTTCGGCAGCATGAAAAGGTCAGAACGACTCGCCGCGTCGAGCCACGCGGAGGGTCGTGTAGGGAGAGGGGGGGGCGGCACGGATGCGTGGGTACAAGGCGTACACCATAAGCACACAGCAGAACCCGGCCCCCGATGCATTCCTGAATGCACGTGAGCAGGGATGGCACACTGCGTCTTTGATCGACATGCCGCCGTATTCTAGATGAATCGGGACGGCAGACTCAAGACGAAAGAATGAAAACGGCGAAAAGAACGATCTTCGCCTGAAAAAACAGCGTCATCGCGCGTAGACCTCAAGCTCGCAGAGCTGGGCGGCGGTCGGGTAACCGGTGTTCGCGTTCTTGCGGAACACAAAGCGCACCGTGTCGGTTTCAACGGGCGCAAAGGTGACGTTGACGGGCTGAGCGCTGCGGTTGGCGTCGGTCGCGAAAACGCTGGCGTAGGCGTCGCCTTTCCTCACTTGGATGTCATAGGACGTGGCGTAGCCTGCGGGGTCGGCGAAGCGTGCGATCACGCGGCCCACTTTGGCGGGCTTGGCGAGGCGGATCTCAGCCCAGTGGGGCAGGGGTGTGAGCGCGGAGTGCCAGCGCTTCTGGGCGAGCGCGCCGGTGTTACCGGGGTCGCCGTCGTTGAGTTTCGATGTGCAGCCTTTGATGCTGTCCATTTCGCTGTCGGCGGCGGCCTTGGCGCCGCGCGAGGCGAGGGCCAGGTTGTCGCCGAGCGGCGGCTCGACGGCAGGCGCAGCGGCCGTCTTGAGCGCGGCGCGGCGCTCCTCGGCCGAGACGGGCTCAGTCAGGCGGTTCTCGTAGAGCACGGGGCCGCCAAACTTGCCGGTGGTAATGAGGTCGAGGTCGCCGTCCGCGTCGATGTCCACGGGCACGATGTTGAGTCCCGCGCTGACTCCTTCGTCGTAGGAGACCACGTGCTTGCGGAAGACCGGGTTCGGGCCGGGCGTGAAGCGGTAGTAGAAGACGCAGAGCGTGCCGAACTCGTCGGGGTCGCCGCCGTTGTGGGCCATGAAGCGCTTGCCGCTGATGAGTTCCTTGTTGCCGTCGTTGTCGATGTCGGCGAAGGCGAGGTAGTGCGGCTGCGTCCAGGTGCTGTCGATGGTGTGCTGCGTCCACGCGATTGCGCCGTCCGCGCCGCGCCGCTGCTCGTACCACCAGATGCCGTGTTTGTGGGCGATGCTGGCGACGATGTCGTTGAGGCCGTCCTTGTTGACGTCGAAGACGAGGATGTTGGACGAGTGGTCGGAGGTGCCGTTGGTGCCGCCGAGCGCGATGGGATGTTCGATCCAGGTGCCGGCGCGGATGTCCTTGGGCGCTTCGAACCAGGCGTCCGGCCGCAGGATGTCGGGCCGGCCGTCGCCGTTGATGTCGCCCGCGCCCGCGCCGAGCTTGTTGCGCTTGTCGGAGACGGTGTGGCGCACGAGGTTGGGCGCGCCGTTGGTGTCTTTGCCGACCTCGTACCAGACGGTGATGTGGGACTGAGGCAGGAATTCTTGAGCCTTGCCGTCGCCGTCGATGTCCTCGAGGGTGCCGGTCTCGTGGTTGCCCAGCGGGTCGATCATGTGCGTCGGCCAGAGGCCCGGCTTGCCGCAGGTGTTCTCGAACCAGAAGGAGGTCTTGTTGAACCAGCCGCCCGAGACGATGTCGGGCTTGCCGTCTTTGTTCACGTCGAGGACGAGGTTGCAGAAGTCGTCGGCGTAGCCTTTGCCGTCGTCGGTGACGGTGGTGCTGACCTCGCGGATCTGCACGGGCTTCCAGTCGGGCGCGAGGTAGAGGAAGGGGCCGGCGGCGATGTCGGGCTTGCCGTCGCCGTTGAAGTCCGCGACCGCACACGCTTCGGAGCGATGGCTGTTGAGGCGGCGGGGCAGGAAGTTCAGGGGCGTGAGCAGGCTGCCTGGCGCGACGTCCGGGAGATCGACGGGCGTTTCGAGGGCGAGCACGCGAAGCGACTTGAGAGCCTCGGCCTTGAGCGCATCGTCCGAAAGATAGGCGGTGAGCGCGGCGACGGCGCCGGGCGTTGGGACAGTCGACCACGCGGCGGCCAGCAGGAGCTTCTCCTCGTTGCGCGCGGCGAGCGCGGCGGCCTCTTTGCACAAGGCTGCGCGTGTTTGCGCGTCGGGCGCCTTCTCGATCAGGCGGATGAAGCCGCGCAGCGCGATCACGCGGAGGGAGTTCTTGGGATGGACCTTGGCCTGCTTCAGCAAGGTGTCGGCGGCGGCGGGGTCGCGCCAGTCGGCGAGCACGCGCAGGGCGTTGTCGGCGACCTCGGGGTCGCTGTCGGCAAGCGCCGCTTGGACGAGCGGCAAGGCGGCGGCGGAGCCCGCGATGCCGAGGGCTCGCAGGAGGGTGCTGCGGGACTCGGGGCTGGCCTTGCCGTAAAGGGGGCCGACGGCGGCTGCAACGCTCGCCGCGTGCTTGCGAGAGAGGGCGGAGAGGGCCTTTTCGGCGGCGCGCTTCTCGGCGGCGTCGGCGGCCTGGCAGGCGGCTGCGAAAACGGCGGGAACCTGGGCCGCCTCCGACACTTCGGTGAGCGCGGTGAAGGCGGCGGCGCGCACGGCGGGGGCGGCATCAGTCAAGTAGGGCGTGAGCGTGGCGGCGGCCTTGGGCGGCTTGCGGTAGGCGATGACGCTGAGCAGGCGGACGGAGGCGTCGGCGCTCGCTCCGCGCTTGCCGAGCGCGCGGACGAGGCGGGCGTCGGTCTTGGGGTCGGCGAGCGTGATGAGGCTCATGCGGGCGGCGTCGGCGAGTGCGAGATCGGCGTGGCCGAGCAGGGCGATGAGCGCGTCCGCGTCGCCGGCGTCGCCCACGTCGCCGAGGCCGGCGGCGGCGGCGAGGCGCGCGGGTGCTTCGGCGTCGTTGGCGAGCGCGGCGCGCACGAGCGGCGAGCCGACGCGGTTCTTGGCGGAGACGAGCGCGTTGACAAGCGCGAGGCGGCCTTCGGCGGGAAGGGAAGCCATCAGTTTCGAGCCGAGTTTGGCGAGGGTCTTCTCGGGGAGCTGGGCCGCGAGGCGGGCTGCGGTGCCGCGCCAGACGGGCGAGGTGTGCGAGAGGCCCTCGGTGAGAAGCGCGACCGTGTTGGCGCTGTCGGTGCGGAGAAGGCCGCAAAAGGCGGCCAGGCGGAGGTGGTCGGCCAGGTCGGAGCGATAGAGCGAGGCGTAGGCGGATGCCGCGCGCTGCGCGTCCGCTGAGGCGAGTTTTTCGGCTGCGGCCAGATACGCGTCGGCGTTCGCGGTGTCGGGTTTGGGAAGGTTGCCTGGATCGGAGGGGTTCGTCGTGAGCACGTAATAGAGGGCGGCGGAACGCACGGGTTCCGGTGCGGCGGTTAAGGGTCGGGCCTTCGCCGCTGCCGTGGCGCACGTGCGGTGCGCAAGCGCGTACAGGAGGCCGGCCTGCTCGCGCCCCGAGGTGCGATCAAGCGCCGCGGCGAGAACCGCATCGGCCTCGGGGAGCTTCAGGGACTCGAGCAGGAAGCAGGCGTTGTCGAAGGTGTCGGGCTTGTCGAGCTGGGCCGCGAGGCCGGGGATGGCGGCGGGTGTGGCGGTCGCGAGCAGCGACTGGCGGGCCGCGTCGCGCTCGGCGGGGTCGCCAGAGGCGAGCTGCCGGAGCAGGGCGGTCTCATCCGCGAGGAGGGGGAGCGCGAGGAGGAGGGCGAGGAAACGAGAAGACCGGAACTGAGAATGAGAGCGACGGGGCACGCGGAGTCGCGGAGACGCGGAGGGGGAGGAGGAGCTGAACATGGAGGTCACCAGGTGTTTGGAGTTTAGAGAGACCACGGGGCTCGGCAGGGGCGGCTGATGAGGCGGTTGGCCTCGGCGTCGCTGGCGAAGGCGAGCGTGGCGGGGTCGAAGGTGAGCTCGCGGTTCAGGTGGTAGGCGATGGTCGCCGCGTGGCAGGCGACGTGCGTGAAGTGGAGCGAGTCGGGCGGCGCCGAGGTCGTCCGGCGCGATTTGACGCAGGCGATAAACTCCGCGGGGTGGGCGACCGGGCGCATCCAGCTTTCGGTCTGGATCTTGCGGCTCTCGAGCAGGGTCGGCGAGGAGACCGCGATGTCACCGGAGTCGTCGGTCTCGACCCAGCCTTCGTCGCCCTCGAAGCGGACGGCGCAGGTGCCGCGAAAGCCGGGCTGGCGCAGGACGATCGCGACGCCGTCAGGATAGTGCGCCGTCAGCGTCTTGTCGTCCACGGGGACATAGCGCGTGGGCGTCGTGCCGGTGCGTCCGAGCACGAGCTGGCAGAGGTCGACGGTGTGGCTGCCCCACTCGGTCAAGTCGCCGTGGAAGTCGTACTCCGTGTGCCAGCCGTGCTTGACGTACTGGGCGTTGAAGGGGCGCCAGGGCGCGGGGCCGAGCCACATGTCCCAGTCGAGGACGTTCGGGTCTGGAGCGGCTTCGGACGGCAGGAGGTGGTTGGCGGCCGAGCGGCCCATGCCGGCCATGCCGGCGTGAAGCGTGTGGAGGCGGCCGAGGCGTCCGCTCGTGGCGAGGGCCATGGCGGTCACGAAGTTGCCTACGTTGCGGCGCTGGACGCCACCTTGATAGACGCGCTGGTATCGGCGCGCGACGGCGGCTACGGCCTCGCCCTCGCGCATGGAAAGGGAGATGGGCTTCTCGCAGTAGACGTCCTTGCCGGCCCGCATGGCGTGGATCGCGAGCTGGGCGTGCCAGCGGTCGCCCGTTGCGATGTAGAGCGCGTCGATGTCGGGGCGCGCGAGGAGGTCGCGGAAATCGCGGTAGGCGGTACAGTCCGCGTTGCCGTAGTGGGCGTCGACGGCGGCCTTGCCGCGGTCGCGGCGCTCTTTGACCGCGTCGCAGACCGCAAGCACGCGCGCGCCCTCGAGGTTGAGGAAGACCGGCAACAGCTGCGTGCTGCGGCTGCCGTAGCCGACAAAGCCTAAGGTCACGGCGTTCGAGGGACGCGTCGCCTGGGCGAGACCTCGCGAGTGGGCCGCAGCCGCCGCAAGCGCCGCCGCTCGAAACAGGAAACCCCTTCGTCCGAAAGACATGTTCGTCATAGCGACTCCCTTTATTATTAAGAAGTGTAAGCGGAAACGCGCCTGTGTGTCTTGTAAAACGGCTCGGTTATTGTGTACGAATTGCGCATCGTGGCTGAGAGACGACGCCGGACGGCAAAAGAGCGACGTTTTTGTCGGCGTCCTGCCTCTTCTGACGTTTCGGGTAGGTGTACGTGATTGTCAGATTCAGGCGGTTTGTGCTAACGTGCGTGCGCCAGTCGGACGAAAACCGCTGTTTTCAGCAACTGTTGGCTTCGGTTCGGCGGTTGGCACGGAGCGTGCTAAATCACAGTCAACCTGCGTGACTCGCGCGGTTAGAAGGAACAAAGGAGACACATGATGAAGAGACTACTCGTGATGGCGGTGGCAATGATGGCAGTTGCCACGACGGTTCTGGCACAGGTGGCTGGGACGACGGCGGCTCCTGCTGCTGCTCCGGTGGAGGTGAAGGAAGAGACTCCGGACACGGGGTTCTCTGTGGCCGCGACTCTGGACCTGTATTCCGCATATGTGTGGCGCGGCATGGTCATTACAGACCGGCCCGTCTACCAGCCGGGCGCGACCCTGTCGTATGATACGGGCGACTTCGGCACGCTCTCGGCCAATGTGTGGGCCAACGCCGACATGTCGGATCACGCCGGACATCGCACGGGCGCCGGGCTGAATGAGATCGACTACACGGCGGCGTACTCGGTAGACATCTCCGACTTCACGTTGGGCGCGGGCCACATCTGGTACACGTTCCCGAAGGCGAGCGGACAGGACTACTATAACAGCACGCGTGAGGTCTACGCTTCGGTGGCGTATAACAACGACATCGTGACCCCCTCGCTGGCCGTGTATTACGATTACGCGCTGATGGACGGCTACTATGGCCTGGCCGCGCTGAACAAGTCGATCGACCTCACGGATCAGCTTTCGCTCGGGCTGACAGCCTCTCTGGGCGCTGGCGATGAGGACTATATGGGCTACTTCGGCGTCGACGGGGCAGGCCTGATGGACTTCAACCTCGGCGCCTCGCTGACGTACGCACTCACGGACAATCTGTCGGTCGGCGCCAAGGTCATGTGGACCTCGTTGATTGACGGTGACGCCCGCGACGCCGAGGCCTATTATGCCGAGGACTTGCTGTGGGGCGGCTTGAACCTCGCGGCGTCGTTCTAAGGCCGACGGCCGTTTGGGATACTAGGAGGCCGCATGCGCCGGGGGGCGCATGCGGCTCTTTTTTTGGCCTCGCAGAAATAGAAAAGGCCGTGCGTTCTCTTGGACGCACGGCCCTTCTGATTCCGGCTCTACAGGCGGACGCGTTTAGCGCGTCTCGTCCATGACTTTTCGGAAGTAGTTGATCGACTCGGTGATGCCGGCGAGCGGGTTGTCCATATCCTTCTCGTACTCCAGGCTGCACACGCCGCTGTACTTGACCTTGCGGAGCGCGCGCACGACGGCGGGCATGTCGATCAGGCCGCGCGGCATCTCGACGCCCTTGCCCTTCTTGGTGGCTTCCGTGACGTTCTTGATGTGCACGTCGTGGATGCGGTCGGCGAAGTCCGTGATGGCCTTGACCGGATCCTTGCCGTCGCGGAACTGGTGCCCGATATCCAGGCACATCCCCACGCGCTTGTCCAGGTCCTTGACCATCTCGATGATGCTCTCGGCGCTCGGGAAGAGCTCCGGCATATCCGGCCCGTGGTTGTGGATGGCGTACTTGATGTCGTACTCCTGCACCTTCGCGTTGACGAGCTTGAGCAGTTCGGGCGAGGCGACCTTGCGCTTCTCGATCATGTTGTGCGGCACGCCCACGAGGGTCTTGACACCGACGCGCTTGGCGTAGGCGAACGCGTCGTTCACGTCCTTCTCGCTGCCCATGTAGATCGGCCCGACGCCGTAGCCGGTCACGCCGAAGCTCTTGCACGTCGCGTGGAACGCGGCGATCTCTTCGTCCGTGCTCTTGAGCGGCAGGTGGAAGTCCTTGATGCACAGGTAGTGGACGTCGACCTGCTTGAGCATCTCGAGGGTCTTGTCGAGTTTGAATTTGTTGAAGGTGTAGCCGGCGATGCCCAGGCGGAAGGTGTCGAGCGGGTTATCTGCGGCGGCGCGGGCGAACAGGGCGGGCGAGCAGGCTGCGGCAGCCAGCCCGAAGCCGGTCTGTTTCATGAACGAACGACGTGTTGTCATAAAAAGGGTCTCCATGGTTGATAAGATAACTTGTAAACCGGACGGGGCTTAAAGTCAAGCGTGGATTCCTGCCCGGTTTCCTCGCGGCGTATCGCCTTCGTGACCTCCGATATGAATGCGTGTTGCAGACTATGATTACGAGCAAGATTATGATTACGAATCGCCGGCCTCAACAGAGCTGTCGTGCTCCCTGTCAACAAGACCGACACTTTACGGCCGCGTTCTTTCCTGTGATTTCTGCGCCGGAATGCGCTATAGTAATAGCCTTCGTGAACGCGATACAGGAAACCGACGCTATGCGCTATTTGGTGATCGACCGGTCCACGAGCCAGCCCGGGCTGGCCGTTTTCGAGGGGGGGCGGCTCGCATTCGGCCACACGTGGGACGGGGCTCCCACTCACGCGCCAGGGTGGATGGCCGATGTGGAGGCGTGTTTGGCCGCGCGCGGAATCGCCGTTCAGTCGCTGACGGGGTTCGTCTGCGGGCTCGGCCCGGGGTCGTTCTCGGGCATCCGCGCCTGCCTCGCGGCGCTGTGCGGCCTCGCCCTGCCGGGCGGGCGCCCCGTCTATGGGGTGGCCAGCTCGGCCGCGCTGGCGCTGGGCCAGGCGGACGGGGCGGAGACGGTGACCGTGGTCGGCGACGCGCGGCGCAACCGGCTGTGGTGTGTGACCTACCGTGTGGACGCGGCGGCGCGGCGCGTGCGCCTGCTCAGCGGCGCGGCGCCCACGCACACGGCTGACGACTTCCAGCTGGTGCCGTCGGACGCGCTCGCCGGCGCGGTGCCGGACGGATCGCGCATCGTGTCGTCGGACTGGGCGCGGCTGGAGTCCGTGCTGCGGGCGGTCTTCCCGGCGGAGCGGCTGGTTGCGCGGGAGACGTATCCGACGGCGGCTGGCCTCGGCGCGCTTGCGCTGTCCGACCCCGCGGCGCGCGTGCTGGAGCCCGTGCCGATCTACCTGCATCCGGCCGTGGCGGAAAAGGCATGAGAAGGTTTAGTCAGGTATGAACGGCATCACGGTGACAGGCGGATGCCCGGGTGTAAAGATGTTGCGCAGCGCGGCTGTGTTGATCGCGCTGGCGGGGGCGGCGTGCGGCGAGAGCGTCTTCTGCCGCAGCATGGACCGGGTCGCGAGCATGGATCCGGCCGAGTCGGCGTCGATCTACGCGGCTCGCGCCGTGCGCATGGTGTACGAAACGCTTGTGGAATACGACTATGCGGCGCGTCCCTACCGCCTGATTCCGGGGCTGGCCGAGTCTCTTCCTCTGGTCCAGTCCAACGGCCTCGTCTACGTGTTCAGAATCCACCCCGAGGCGCGGTTCCAGCCGGACCCGTGCTTCGGGACGGCGGCGGACGGCTCGCCGCGCGGGCGGGCGGTGACGGCCGAGGACGTGATCTTCTCGCTCAAGCGACTGGCGGACCGCAAGGTCGCCTCGCCCGGCGCGTGGCTGGTCGAGGACGCGGTCGCGGGCATGCGGGCCTTCGCCGACCGCTCGGCGGGCTCCGCGCCGACCGACTACGCGGCGGCTGTGGCCGGCCTGACGGCGCCGGACGCGCGGACGGTGCGCATCGCGCTCACGCGGCCGACGCACGTGTTTCCGTACTACCTCACGATCGCGTACAGCTCGATCGTGCCGCCCGAGGCGGTGAGGCTCTACGGGGCTGACTTCGGCAGTCGCGCGGTGGGCACGGGTCCGTATCGGCTGGCGCGGTGGCGGCGCAACCATCAGATGGATTACGTTCGGGACCCGTCGTGGCGCGGGTGGCGCGAGGGGCCTGCGGCCTTTGCCGCGGGAGGGGGGGCGCCATTTGATCGCGTGACCTACCGGCTGATCGACGACGTGTCTACGCAGTGGCTGTGCTTCCTGTCGGGCGAGCTGGACTTCCTCGGCGAGGTCACGCGCGACAACTGGGACGTGGTGATCGAGCCGTCCGGAGGGCTGTCGGAGGGCCTGCGCGCCAAGGGCGTCACGCTGCACTCCATCCCGACGCTGGAGGTGGCGTACATAGGCATCAACATGGACGATCCGGTGCTGGGGCCAAACCGCGCGTTGCGGCAGGCGCTGAACGGCGCGTTCGACGGCGCGGCGTGGGAGCGCTTCTACAACGGGCGGGTGATCCGCTGCGACGGGCCGGTGCCGCCGGGCACGGCGGGCCGGTTGGACGAGCCCTTCCCGTACGCGTTCGACCTCGACCGAGCCCGCCGCCTGCTGCGCGAGGCCGGGTATCCGGAAGGTGTCGACCCCAAGACCGGCCGGCGGCTGGAGCTGACGCTCGACCTCGGGCGCACCTCACAGGACATGCGCGAGACGACCGAGCTGATCGTCTCGTTTTGGGCGCGCGTGGGCATCGTGCTCAAGCCGCAGTTCCACAACTGGCCGACCTTTCTCAAGCGGGTCTCGAGCCGGCAGAGCCAGCTGTTCCGCATGGGCTGGACAGGGGACTACCCGGACGCCGAGAACTTCCTCAAGATCTTTGCCAGCGCCAACGCGTCGCCCGGACCGAACCGCGCGAACTACGCGAACCCGGCGTTTGACCGCGCGTACGAGGCGGCCTGCGCGGCGACAGACGAGGCCGAGCGGAACCGGCTCTGGGCTGAGGCGCAGGCGCTCGTGCGGGAGGATTGCCCCTGGGTTTTCCTGCACTTTCAAAAGGCCTACAGCCTGTGCAATGCGCGGGTGCTGAACTACCGCCCGTCGGACTTCCCGTACGGCTCGGAGAAATATCTGCGCGCGGCGCCCTGAGGGGCTGGGCCAGCGGCGAACCGGGCCAACGTGACGGGACGGTCTTTTGACTTTTACGGGGCCGAAGCAATTTGGTAGAGTGTTAGCATCGTAGTGAATGACGAGCTGTAACAGGAGATTGGTCATGAACAGACGGTTGATCGGAGTTTGGGTGTCGGTCGTTGCGTTCGCGGTTGCGGCGCAGGCTCAGGTGCAGACGTGGATCGACGGCACAGGCGACAAGGTCTGGAGCACGAACGCGGCGAACTGGGACGCGGGCGCGGTCTGGGTGAACGGCGACAGCGCGATCTTTTCGGGCGGAGCGGGCACGCTCTTCGGCGAGACGGTTGACATTTCCGCGACTGTGACCGTGGCGAACGTGACGTTTCAGACCAACGGCTACGTGATCGCGGACGCGAACAAGGACGGCGCGCTGTCGGTGGCGGGCACCCCGAGCGTAATCACCGTTGTAAACGCGTCGGACACGGGAACCGTCAGCGCGGCGATCGGCGGCTACGGGGGCTTCACCAAGGCCGGTGCCGGCGTGCTCAACCTCACTGTCACGAACTCGTACGCGGGGACGACGACGGTGGCGGCTGGCACGTTGCGCCTCGCGAACTCCATCGCGCTGGCGCTGGGCTCTACGGCCGCGGGCAGCTACACGGTTGTGGAGACCAACGCGACGCTCGACCTGAACGGCTGCTATGTGCTGGCGACAACGGGCGAGAAGCTCACGATCTCCGGCGCGGGGACGGACGGCAAGGGCGCCCTTGTGAACACGGGGCCGGACATGACCAACCGCGACATCAACGAGCTGATCCTGCAGGCCGACGCGGTGGTCGGCGGGCCGCGCCGGATGGACTTCGCGGCCTGCAACGGCAACGGCAAGACGCTGACGAAGATGGGTGCTCACCAGCTGTGTATGAAGAACGTGTCGAACGTCGAGATCGTGATGCACGAGGGCATTTACACCCTGCTTGCGGACGACCGCGCGCTCGGCGGGGCCACGCCCGGCAACACCACCGTCCACGGCGGCACCCTGAACGCGTGGAACACGATGACCGTGTCCGAGCGCATTTTCTTCAACGGCGGCACGATCGCGCAGGGCAACGTCAACAACATGTTTTATCTGTCGGGCCTGCTCACCGTGAACAGCAACGTCTTCGTCACCTCGGGCGGCACGCGCGGCGTCGAGATCAGCGGGTTCGTGGACGGGGCCGGCGGCTTCACGCAGTCCGGCTCCGGCTGGCTTTTCGTGACCGGCTCCACCAACGCCTACACGGGCCCCACCACGATCTACGGCGGCTGCCCGCTGTACGTCGGGCGCACGAACCTGTACGCGGGCGTGCTGGGCTTCGGGACGGTCACGAACTCCGGCAACCTCTTCGGCTATTCAAGCCGCCTCTGTCAGGGGAACATTGTGAACGGCGGCAACCTGTACCTGTGCACCGGCCTGCTGTCGGCGGCGGGCAGCGTGTTAAACAACGGCTCCCTGTACGTCGACCGCGGGGGCGCGTTCGCGCTGTCGAACGCCTTCTCCGGAACCGGCTTCATCTACGTTCGCTCCAACGCCAGCGTCACGGTGGACGGCACTTGCTCGACCAACGGCGAGCTGCGGATCGGCTTCGGCAGCTTCTCCCTTGCGAACGGCGCGCTCTTCCGCTTCACGCGCGAGCTGCAGGTGGCCGACCGGCTGAACCTGCTCTACCAGGCTGACCCGTCGAACGTGACGGCGGTTATGAACATCCCGGCGGGGTGCACGCTGTACGCGCAGGCGATCACGTTCGGCAACGGAACGAACGTGGTGAACGGCGGCATGACGAGCGTCGTCAATCACGCGGGCACCCTCAAGACGACGGGGGCGGCGGCCGAGGGTAACGGCATCCGCCTGGGCCACTACCCCCAAGCGTATAGCGTGTACAACATGCAGGCCGGCACGCTCACGATCGGGGCGGACTGGGATTTGTGCTGCGCGACGGACGGCACAGGCTGGTTCAACATGACGGGCGGCGAGGTGTTCGCGAAGCGCGTGATGCTCAACGAGCGCAACGCCGACGGGGGCTTCGGCCGCCTGACGGTGTCGGGCGGCGTGCTTTACCTCGGGACGCTGACCGGGGCGGAGAACGCCTACACGAACGGCATCATGGCTGACGCGTACGCGCGTTACTTGGTCGAGCTGGGCGGCGCGGGCGGCACGATCCGCGCGGCGACGAACCTCTGGATACCGGCCGGCGCGACGCTCTACGGTGAGGGCGAGAGCGCGATCACGTTCGACACGCAGGCGTGGACGGTGACGCTGACGAACAAGCTGACGGGCGCGGGCGGCCTGAACAAGGCGGGCTCGGGAGACCTGGTGCTGCGGGGCACGAACACGTACGCAGGCGCCACCCGCCTCTTGCAGGGCCGCACGCTGCCGGTGACGACCACCGCGCTGCCGGCCGGCGGGCAGGTGCTGTTCGGCGTGGCGGCGGACGATCAAGGCGGGCGGCTGCACAGCGACGGCGACCTGTCCCTGTCCGGCATCGTCGTGGGCGTCGCGAACCCCGAGGATTTGGACACGAGCAAGAGCTACACGATCGCCACGTATGGCGCCGCGCTGACCGGTCAGGTGGGGGCGGATACGCTGCCGGGGCCGTGGTACGTGTGCTACGACTGGCCGAACAAGCGCGTGCAGCTGAAGGCGGCAATCGGCACGCTGATCATGATGCAGTAGCGCCGGCGGCGTCTGGGGCGCGGCGCGTCTCTCGCGCGTAGAACGGGTAGCGGGCGCGGTCTTCGCCGGGGCGAACGTAGCGCCAGCGGCGGTAGCTGAGGCACCAGAGCGAGGGGTGTCGGCGAATGACCTTCGCGATGGCGTCGGAGAGCTGCTGGGTGCGGTCGGCATCGGCGACGGCTGGATCCGGAAGGAAGAGGTCGCTGCCCTCGATGCGGTAGCGGCCGTCCTTGAGCGGACGCGCCCACACGAAGAGGATGGGCACGCCAAGCTTGCGCGAGAGGGTTGCCGGGGTCATGGAGACGCAGACCGGCACGCCGAAGAAGTCGCACCAGGTTCCGCCGTCGGCGATGGCCATGTGCTGGTCGATCAGCAGGCCGACGTGCTTGCCGTTCCTGAGCGCCCGGATCAGCGGGCGGGCGGCGCCTTCAACCGGGATGATCTCCAGGCCGAGCAGGGCGCGCTGGCGCGTCAGGAGCGCGGTCATGGCCAGGGAGCCGATCTGCTTCGCAACGCACAGGATCGGGAGGCCTCGCAGCACGCTCGCCTGCGCGATGAGCTCCCAGTTTCCCAAGTGGGCGCCGAGCATCACGGTGGGCTGGTGCTCGCGGAGGCGCTCCAGCACGCCGGGGGCGAACTCGACTTGCGCGAGGACGCGTTCGCGCGTGTCCCGAAGCAGCCAGAACAGGTCGAGGACCGTGCGTATCATGATGTGGTAGGAGCGCCGGATGATGACGCGCTCGCGAGGGGCGGTCATGCGCCGCCCGAACATGAGGCGCAGGTTGGCCCGCGAGATGCGCATGCCGCGGCGGTCAAACACATGGCCGAGCGCGACAATGAGGCCGGCGAGGCGGTTGATCTGCCTGGCGGAAAGGCGCGGCAGCGCCGTCTGGGCCAGCCAGATGCCGAACCACTCCAGGGGCCTGCGCAATTGCCTGCCTATCGTTCGCGCTCGTCGTCTCATTTGGCGAAAGAATAGCAGACGTTCAGGCGAGAGAAAAGCAAAAGAGAAAAGCAAAACAGACAGCGAATGCCAATGGCGCGTGTGTGGAGGCTGGCCACGGGTCAGGCGGACTTGGGCGGGAACTTCACGCGTGCGTAGCCGGGGTAGCGAGCGGGGGTGTCGCCGGGGCGGATGTAGCGCCAGCGGCGGTAGTTGAGGCACCAGAGCGAAGGAAAGCGGCGGATCACGCGCTCGAAGGCGTGGGCGATCTGCTGCGAGCGGGCTTGATCATCGACCGCAGGGTCCGGCGGGAAGATCTCGCCGGGCTCGATGCGGTAGCGGCCGTCCTTCAGCGGGCGCGACCAGACAAAGATGATCGGCACGCGCAGGCGTCTGGACAGCGTCGCCGGCGCGACCGAGAGGCCCGCCGGGACGCCGAAGAAGTCGACCCAGACGCCCCCCTCCCAGACGTGCGTGTGCTGGTCGATCAGCAGGCCGATGGTGGTGCCTCGCCTCAGCGCGTGCATGAGGTGGCGCAGGGCTCCGTCGGCTGGCACGATCTGCTGGCCGATGGTCGAGCGCAACTGCGTGAGGCGGGCGGTCATCTCGGCGGAGCCGATCGTCTTGGCGACGGACATCACGGGGATGCCTGTGGCGACGCAGGCCTGCGAGAGGATCTCCCAGTTGCCGAAGTGGGCGCTGACCGAGACGGAGGGCTGGCTGGCGCGTAGCGACTCGAGCACGCCCGGCGCGAAGGAGACCTGGTCGAGGATGCGGGCGCGCGTGTCGCGCGACATCCAGAAGACGTTGACGAGCACCCGCGCCATGTTCCGGTAGGCGCTTCGCACGAGGGCGCGCTCGCGGCGCGGGGTCATGCGCGAGCCGAACATCAGGCGCAGGTTAGCCCGCGCGACGGCTTTCCCGAAGCCGTCGAACAGGTAGGTGCTGTCGGCGATGAAACGGGAGAGCTGCTGTAGCCCTTTGAGCGACAGCGGCGGAATGATTGCCAGCCCGATCCAGATCAGCAGCCACTCGAAGGGCCTGCGTAGGCGGCGGTAAGCGGTCTTAACCTTTCTGGCCATAGGACGTGGTCACCACATGTCGCCGAGGGGGCCGCAGGGGAGGATCTCGACGGTCGCCTCGGCCTCTTCGCCGGCCGCGAAGCAGGCGACGCCGACCACGACGCGCAGGGGCATGTGGTCGGGGATGGTGAAGCCGCGCTTGCGCTTGCTGCCCTCCCAGACGATGTTCATGCGGTTGTAGGAGTAGTGCTTGGCCATGCGGATTTCGGTGGTTTCGGCGAGCATGGGCACAGACATCGAGGCGATCAGCCGGTTGTTCTCGCCGACGCTGTAGACGGCGACGCAGGCGGCTGGCCCCGAGTCCTCTTTCAGGGCGGGCCGTCTGGTTGAGAAGGCGACCTTGCAGACCACGTCGCGGCTGTCGTTGAGGCGCCAGGACATGGCCTTGCCCAGCCACGTGACGGCCTTGCCCTCGCAGTTGACCGTGCCGGCCTTCTTGGTGCCGCGCACATAAGCCCGCATGGTCTTGGGGTAGGCAAAGATTCCCAGCTCGTCCGGCAGCCCCGGCAGGTTGTAGAGCGAGAAGTCGTGCGAGTAGCTGCCGGTGCCCTCGTACTTCCACTTGGTGATTTCCGGCGGCCAGTCTTTGTCGACCTCCAGCGGCCGGACGAGGTAGGCCTGCGCGGCGGCGGGCAGGTCGTCCAGCGTGAGCGCGGCGAGGTTGCGGGAGGTGGGGGCGGGGGCCTCGGCCCGCTCCTTGAGGTTGGCGACATCCGGGACGGGCGGCATGAGTCGGCAGCGCGCGCCGGCCTCGTCGAAGAGCCGGCTGGCGGCGTCTTTGCGCTGCAGCACGACGCGCACGCGGGTGGCTTCCTTTTTCACGGCCGCGGACGCTTGGGCCTGGTCGTCTGCCGCGAGCCGGCTTTGGAGCTGGTCGAGGGCGGCGACATATTTTTCGGCAAGCCCGCGCGCGCGGTCGCTGCGGGTGAGGTCGCCGAGCGCGCGTTGGCCCGCGTATTCGTCTTGTATCAAACGGAGGGCCTCGACCGAGCTGCTCAGGGACTCTTTGGTGAGTTCCGGCACGGTTTCGAACGGGTCGGGCTCGCCGCCCAGCGCCTGCATGAAGCGCGAGGCCTCCTTGCGCACGGCCTCGATGCCGGCCGGGTCTTTGGACTCCTTCAGGCGTGTGGAGAGGCGCTTCAGCGCGAGCACGTATCCCTCCGCCAGCGGCAGCAGGGCGGCGTTGTAGGCTTCCGCCTGCTTGACGAGCTCGGCGTGAAGGGTTCCGCGCAGGCGCGCGGCGTCGGCCGGGAGGGCCTGCTCGGCCGTCTGGGCCGCGGCGGCGAGGCTGAACAGGCAGAGGCAAGTCAGGGCGTATCGCATGAGGGGGCTCCGGTGCTGGGAAATTACGGCGGGCACTATAGCAAAATCGGTCGGCGGCGGCGGCAGAAAAAACGCGGATTTTCGCGGTTGCACCGGGGCGGCAAGTATGCTAATTTTAATAACTTCCATATGAAACTTGTCATTCTCTTAGGTGCGCCGGGCTCAGGTAAGGGTACGATCGCGGGACGTTTGGTCGCTTCTGACGGCGTGTTTCGGCACGTGTCGAGCGGGGATCTGCTGCGTGACGCGGTCAGGCAGCAAACGCCTGCCGGTCTTGAGGCGGACGGCTTCATGAAGCGGGGCGAGCTGGTGCCCGACGCGCTGATCGCGCGCATGATCGCGGATCTGATGGCGGGGATCAGCGGCCCGTGCACGCTGCTGCTGGACGGCTTCCCCCGCACGGTGACGCAGGCGAAGATCTTGGACGAGACGGCGACCCGCTGCGGCGCGGAGCTGGGCAGCGTCGTTCTGCTGGAGGTCGACGACCCGGTGCTGATCGAGCGCATAGCCGGGCGGCGCCACTGCCCGAAATGCGGCATCGGCTACCACGTGACTTTTATCGCGCCCAAGAAGCGGGCGGGCTTTTGCGACGCGTGCGGCACGGAGCTGGCCGTGCGCAAGGACGACAACCTCGAGACGGTGAAGAACCGGCTGGCCGTGTTTCGTGCGCAGACGGTTCCGCTGGTGGAGTTCTACGGTTCCCGCGGCCTGTTGCAGAAAGTGGACGGGACGGGGCCGATCGACGAGATCGCGGGGCGGGTCAGGCGCGTTCTCGCATGAAGATTCCGCTGAAGAGCGCCGCCGAACTGGAGGCGATGCGGGAGAGTTGCCGCCTGACGGCGGAGGTGCTGGGCCAAGTTGCGGAGGCGGTTCGGCCAGGCGTGACGACGGGCGAGCTGGACGCCCTGACGAGGAAGTTGATCGGAGAGAGGGGCGCCAAGCCCTCGTTCCTCGGCTACCGCGGATATCCGGCTGCGATTTGTATTTCAGTCAACGACGAGGTGATCCACGGCATTCCCGGACGGAGGGTTGTCCTGCCGGGGGATGTGGTGAGCCTCGACGTGGGAGTGTACTACAACGGGTTCCACGGGGACTCGGCTACCACCGTGATGGTGGGTGTGACGGACCCCGAGGTGATCCGGCTGGTGGAGACGACCAAGCGGGCTCTGGCCGCCGCAGTGGCGGCCGTGAGGCCGGGCGGTCGTCTCTCGGATGTGTCCCACGCGGTGGAGTGCATCGCGCGGGAGTCCGGCTGCTCAGTGGTGAGGGAATTTGTGGGCCACGGCGTGGGGCGTCACCTCCACGAGGATCCGCAAGTGCCGAA
Source organism: uncultured Lentisphaeraceae bacterium (assembly GCA_964386865.1). GTDB lineage: Bacteria > Verrucomicrobiota > Kiritimatiellia > RFP12 > UBA1067 > CAYLUN01. Next base: position 49,103 of record CAYLUN010000026.1, read on the forward strand.
CTACGGGGCGCCGGGGCGCGGCCCCGTCCTGAAGCCCGGGATGACGTTGGCGATCGAGCCGATGGTCAACCTCGGGCGTCCGGAGGTGGTCGTGCTGGACGACAAGTGGACAGTGGTAACGCGTGACGGGAAGCCGTCCGCGCACTTCGAGCACACAGTGGCCGTGCTTGAAGAAAGGGCGGAAGTTCTGACGCTGGCATAGAGAATTTCCAAACTTTGTGATAGACAAGGTGACGGACTTTTGGTTAAATCCAAAACCTTTTTTGAACGAGGAAAGAAGACCATGAAAGTTCGCAGTTCAGTGCGGCGCATTTGTGAGCGTTGCCGAGTGGTACGTCGCAAGGGCGTCGTGCGCATTATTTGTACGAATCCCCGCCATAAGCAGCGCCAGGGTTAACGTAGAGAGGACAACCATGCCGAGATTGATGGGTGTGGATATTCCGGGCAAGAAGCGCGTGGAGTACGCGCTCCGGTACATTCACGGAATCGGTCCCAAGCGGGCCAGTGACGTGGTCGAGCACTGCAAGGTCGACCCGGCCAAGAAAGCCGACGATCTGACGCCGGACGAGATCCGGCAGATCGTGGCGTTCATCCAAGACAACTACCGCGTCGAGGGCGACCTTCGCCGCGAGGTGTCGCAGAACATCCGCCGTCTGATCAGCATCGGCACGTACCGCGGGCTGCGCCACAAGCGCGGGCTGCCGGTCAGGGGCCAGAGGACGCGCACCAACGCCCGCACCCGCAAGGGCGCCAAGCGGACGGTGGGCGCGGTGCGCGATAAGACGGCGCGCGCGGCCATCAAGGCGAAGACCTAATTAACCCCGGCGACGGCGCGGCGGCTCCCGTCCTGAGTGCAGGCCGGGCGGTGCCGCGTCCGCCAAGTATTTCAAAGGCTGAGACGCATGAGCGAAGAAGCTGTCAAAAAAGAAGAGCAGGCCGCTGCGCCCGAGCAGCCGGTCCTGAGCGAGGCGGCCGCCGTGATGTCCGCGGGCGATGAGCCCGCCAAGGCTGCGGACGCCGCGAAGAAAAAGGGCAAGGGCAAGTCGATTCCAGCCGGAATCTGCTACATCCGCTCGTCCTTCAACAACACCCTGGTTTCCATCACCGACGCGCGCGGCGGCGTGATCGCCTGGAGCTCGGCTGGCAAGGCTGGCTTCAAGGGGTCGCGCAAATGCACGGCGTTCGCGGCGACCATGGTGGCGCAGGACGCGGCCCGCCAGGCGATAGCCAAGGGCATGCACGAGGTCGAGGTCAAGATTCAGGGCGCGGGCGCGGGACGCGAGTCCGCCGTGCGGGCCATCCAGTCCGCCGGCATCCACGTCTCGCTGATCAAGGATTGCACGCCGATCCCCCACAACGGGTGCCGTCCGCGCAAACGGAGGAGAGTCTAACATGGGCAGATACACAGGTCCCGCTTGCCGGCTGTGCCGTCGCGAGGGGCAGAAGCTGTTTCTCAAGGGCGCCCGGTGCTACATGGCCAAGTGCGCCATCGAGCAGGGCACGCCGGCTCCCGGCCAGCACGGCGCCCGCCGCGGCCGCAAGATGTCTGAGTTCGGCGAGCAGCTGCGCCAGAAGCAGCGCCTGCGCCGCCAGTTCGGCATGCAGGAGCTCCAGTTCAAGCGCTTCTTCAAAGAGGCGCTGCGCCGCAAGGGCGTCACGGGCGAGATCCTGCTGCAGTTGCTTGAGACCCGCGCAGACAACCTCGTTTACCGCCTCGGTTTCGCCTCGTCCCGCCGCGCGGCCCGTCAGTTCGTGCTGCACGGCCACGTCGCGGTCAACGGCGAGACGATCGCGGTGCCGTCCATGATCCTCAACGTCGGCGATGTGCTTGAAGTCCGCGACCGCCCCCGCAGCCGCGACCTCGCCACACGCAGTCTCGAGGCCGCCACTACCCAGCAGACGCCCACGTGGCTCGCGCTGGATAGAAAGGCGTTCCGAGCCGAGCTGTTGAGTCTCCCGACGCGCGAGCAGATCGCGCCGATCGTGAACGAGCAGGCCATTGTCGAGTTGTATTCGCGCTAAGCGCGTCAGTACTGATGGCCGTAGCCTCCAAAGGGGGCATGCGGCCTGAAAGGACGGTAACATGCCGATTCGTTTGAGTCGTTTTGAAATGCCCCGGCGCGTGCAAAAGGAAGAGAACACCGCAACCGCCACCTACGCGCGGTTCGTTGCGGAGCCGTTTGAGGTGGGCTATGCCCGCACCATCGGCAACTCCCTGCGCCGTGTCCTGCTGTCGTCGATCGAAGGTGTCGCGATCACCTCCGTCAAGGTCGGCGGCGCAAACCACGAGTTCTGCGCCCTGCCGGGCTTGAGCGAAGATGTCACGGACATCATCCTCAACCTCAAACGCGTGCTCCTCAAGAGCTACAGCCGCAACCCCGTTTGGCTCAAGCTGAACAAGAAGGGGCCCTGCGAGGTCACGGCCGGCGATTTCGCCGACGACAACTCGATCGAGGTTCTGAACCCCACCCAGCACATCGCGACGCTCGATGCGGACGGCGTGCTGGAGCTCGAGGCGGAGATCCGCACGGGCCGCGGGTTCTGCCCGGCCGAGGGCAACAAGACCGACGAGCAGGTCATCGGGCGCATCCCGATCGACAGCATCTTCTCGCCCGTCACGCGCGTGAACTTCCTCGTGGAGAACACCCGCGTCGGCCAGCGCACCGACTACGAGAAGCTCATTCTCGACGTCTGGACCGACGGCCGCGTCTCGCCCGACGAGGCGCTCAAGACCGCCGCCGCCGTGCTGCGCCACCACCTCGACGTTTTCGTCGACTACAGCGAGGAAGTGCTGGAGTTCGAGGAGGCCGAGAAGAAGGTGGACGAGGAGCGCGACCGCCTGCGCCGCATCTTGAACATGAGCGTCAACGAGATCGAGCTGAGCGTCCGCGCCGCCAACTGCCTGAACAACGCCAACATCACGACCGTTGGCGAGCTGGCGATGAAGACCGAGGCCGACATGCTGAAGTACCGTAACTTCGGCAAGAAGTCGCTCAACGAGATCAAGGACAAGTTGACTGAGCTGGGCCTCTACCTGGGCTACAAGTTCGACCCCGAACTGCTCGATGCCAACAAGTAAAACTGTTTGAGGTTATAAGACATGCGTCATCAAAGAATTGTCAAGAAATTCGGACGTTCGACGTCGCATCGCAAGGCGCTCATGAGCAGCCTCGTGACGAATCTGATCCTTCAGAGCAGCATCAAGACCACGCTGCCTAAGGCCAAGCAGGCTCGCCGCGACGCCGAGAAGATGGTCACGCTGGCCCGCAAGGGCACGCTGGCCGCCCGCCGCTTGGCGGCTTCGAGGCTTCAGAGCCCGCTGGCGGTGCAGATGCTGTTCGACAGCGTCGTGCCGGCCATGTCCGGCCGCGCCGGCGGCTACACGCGAATCATGAAGCTCTGCCAGCGCCGCAGCGACGGCTCCGAAATGTGCCTGCTGCAGTGGGTGGTGCTCCCGGCCAAGGCGGAAGCCCCGGCCTCCGAGCCCGCGCCCGAGGCGCCCGCGAAGAAGGCGTAACGCCAGAGACGCGCTCACGCGCACGAAAGACGGACGCCGCAAGGTGTCCGTCTTTTTTTGTTAGTTTAGCGGCGTGGTGGACGGTCGGATGGGAGGAGTGTGGCCCGTCGATGCTGACGTACGAGAGAGACTTCTGGGGGCACGGGGCGCCCGCCGTGCTCGCGGGCGTGGATGAAGCCGGGCGCGGGTGCCTCGCAGGTCCGGTCGTGGCGGGCGCGGTCAGCATGCCGCCTGACCTCGCCGAGCGGCTCTACGCGGGCGAGCTGGCCGAGCTCACGGACTCCAAACAGCTCAGCGCCGCGCGGCGGGAGACGTTTTTCGGCGTTCTCACCAGCACGCCCGGCCTGACGTGGGCCACGGGCTGGTGCTCGGCCCGGGAGGTCGACGACCTCAACATCCTCGCGGCCACGCACCTGGCCATGCGACGGGCGCTGGAGGCGCTCCGCCTACGGCCCGAGCACGCACTGGTCGACGGTCTACCCGTGAAAGGCTTGCCGTGTCCTTCGACCGCGATCGTGCAGGGCGATGCCAAGAGCTTCCTGATCGCCGCCGCCAGCGTCGTGGCCAAGGTCTCCCGCGACCGGCACATGGTCGCCCTGCACGAAAAATATCCGCACTATGGCTTCGACGTGAACAAGGGCTACGGCGTGAACGCGCACATGGCGGCCCTCTTCAGGCACGGCTCCTGTCCCGAACACCGGCATACGTTCCGGCCCGTTCAGGATGCCGACCAGCGGCTGCCGGGGTTCGAGTACTGAGGTCGGAGGTCGGCAGTGGCTAGTCGGCAGTGGGCGGTCAAACAGGCTGAAGGCCTCGGTCTCCGTCCGCCGACTACTTACTGAAACGGCACACTGCTTGCTCCCTGCTGCTGATCGGCCTGCTGCAGCATCGCGCGCGGTATGCGGAAGCGCAGCGCGCCGCTGCGCCCCAGGTTCGCGCCGGGCAGCGTGATCAGGAAGTCGCCTGCGGGATCTGTCCCGCACTGGAACAAGAGGACGTCCTTGACGCTTGACCCGGGCGGAATCTGCGCGTGCTGCTGCGCGCCGAGCGGCCAGGTGCCGGGGCCGAAGGAGACCACGCCCAGAAGGCCGCCCCCGCCGTCAAGCAAGGTTGCCGCCTGCCCGGCGTCGCCCGCGTCTGCGAGGTCGCGCCAAGTGCGGTAGAAGACTGGAGACTCCCCGCCGTTGCTGATCGTCACGGTGACGCAGTACACGGGCGTTTCGGTGGCGGCCGACTGCCTGAGCGACGCCTGGTAGATCAGCGGGCACTCCTTGGCGATGCGCGTGACGGCGATGGAGATGTCGCTGCTGGCGTAAGTCGCCGAGGCGGGCGCCGTCGCAGAAAGCAGGCCGTGAGAGATTAGAGGCTCGCACACGGACTGGAGCTGCGAGGGAAGCTTCAGGGAGAACGCCTTGAAGGCGCCGACCACGGCCGCGGCGACGAGCAGGAGCAGCACGACCAGGCAGCCGCCGCACCCGGCGAACAGGCATGACGCGAAGCGGCGCTTCTTTCTGGCGTGCACCGCCAGCGGCAGGGGCGGCTGGCCCTCGGCCTGAGGCAGGATCGCCTTGTCGCCGCAGCGCGGGCACACGATTTGGGCTCCCGCCTGATGCGGCCCGTAGGTGATCATTTTCTGGCAGCCCGCGCAGACAAAAGCCTTCGCATTCACCACAGAAGACATGGCTCTCCCCCTCACGTTGACGAGGGAATGATACGAAAAAGAGAAGGCCGGCGAAAGCCTTCTCTTCGGGGCCGGCTACGCTTGGTGCGCAACGGGAACTTCGCCCGTGAGCGGCAGCGCATGGTCTTTGCCCCGGATCTTGATGTGCAGCTCTCGGAGCTGCTTCTCCGTGACGTCCGAGGGCGCGTTCATCATCAGGTCCTGCGCCTTCTGGTTCATCGGGAAGGCGATCACCTCGCGGATGTTGTCCTCGCCCGCCAGCAGCATCACCATGCGGTCGACGCCCGGGGCGATGCCGCCGTGCGGAGGCGCGCCGTACTTGAACGCGTTCAGCAGGCAGGAGAACTTCGCCTCCACAACCTCGGGGCCGTACCCGGCGATCTCGAACGCCTTATACATGATCTCCGGGAGGTGGTTGCGGATCGCGCCGCTCGACAGCTCGATGCCGTTGCAGACCACGTCGTACTGGTAGGCCAGGATGTCGAGCGGGTTCTTGTTGAGCAGCGCGTCCATGCCGCCCTGCGGCATCGAGAAGGGGTTGTGAGAGAAGATGACGGCGCCGGTCTCGGGATCCTTCTCGAACATCGGGAAGTCCACGATCCAGCAAAACTTGAAGACCGTCTTGTCGATCAGGTCCAGGTCGCGGCCGAGCTTGATGCGGATGTCGCCGCCCATCTTCGCGGCCTTCTCCGCCTCGTCGCAGAGGAAGAAGATCACGTCTCCGTCCTGGGCGCTGCCCATCTTCGCGAGCGCCGCCAGCTCGTCCGGCGTGAGGAACTTCTGAATCGGCCCCTTGACAGCGTCGCCGTCCCAGACCAGGTAGGCGAGGCCCTTGGAGCCCAGCGTCTTGGCGTGCTCGACCAGCTTGTCGAAGAAGCTGCGCGGCTTGTCCTTGATGCCCTTGACGGGAATCGCACGCACGACCGAGCCGGCTTTGACGGCGCCGGCGAAGGCGTTAAAGCCGGAGCTCTTGAAGACCTCGGAGCAGTCGAACATCTCGATCGGGATGCGCAGGTCGGGCTTGTCGCTGCCGTACTTGAGCATCGACTCGCGGAAGGGGATGCGGATCCAGGGCGTGGCGTCGACGGCCTTCTTGGAAAAGGTCTTGAAGGTGCTCGAGACCACGTCCTCGACGACGGCGAAGATATCGTCCTGCGTTACGAAGGACATCTCCATGTCGAGCTGGTAGAACTCGCCCGGCGAGCGGTCGGCGCGCGCGTCCTCGTCGCGGAAGCAGGGCGCGATCTGGAAGTAGCGGTCGAACCCCGCGACCATCAGGAGCTGCTTGAAGAGCTGCGGGGCCTGCGGCAGCGCGTAGAACTTGCCGTGGTGCACGCGGCTGGGCACGAGGTAGTCACGCGCGCCCTCGGGCGAGCTGCACGTCAGGATCGGCGTCTGGTACTCGTTGAAGCCGTGCGCCTCCATCGCCTTGCGCAGGAAGGCGATGATCTTGGAGCGCAGCACGATGTTGCCGTGGATGCGCCCGCGGCGCAGATCCAGAAAGCGGTACTTGAGGCGCAGGTCTTCGGCGCCGTCCTCGTCGCCCGGCAGGTAGAGCGGGGTCTGCTCGGCGGCGGCTTCGATCAGGCACTCGTTCGCGACCAGCTCGACCGCGCCCGTCGGGATCTCGGGGTTGACGGTGGAGGCCTCGCGCAGGGTGACTTCGCCGACTACGGTGATGACCGTCTCGAGCTTGGCCTTGCTCAACGTCTCGAAGAACGAGCGGCTCGGGTGGACGACCACCTGCGTGATGCCATAGTGGTCGCGCAGGTCGATGAAAAGGATGCCGCCGTGGTCGCGCATGCGGAAGAGCCAGCCGGAGAGCTTGACCGTTGAGCCCGCGTCCGTCGCGCGCAGTTGGTTACACGTGTGGGTGCGATAAAGGTGCATAGTCTCAGTTCCTTCAAAAATGAGCACAAAATATAGCAGAAAGGCCCGCATCGCGCCATGCCCGTTTTCGGGGGGCAGTAACCCGGTATCGACTTGCCTCGTTTGTTTGGGTATAGTCACGCTCACTTTTCCGAGGAGAGTGCGTATGTCGGTTACGGTCGGGTTCATCAGTCTGGGCTGCTCCAAGAATCTCGTCGACTCGCAGGTGATGGCGGGGTACCTCAAAGCCGGGCACATCGGCCTCGCGGCCTCGCCCGAGACCGCGGATGTGATCCTCGTGAACACCTGCTCCTTCATCGAAGCCGCGCGCGAGGAGGCGGCCGAGGCGATCCTGGGCGCCTGCGAGCACAAGAAAAGCGGGGCTTGTCGCGCGGTGGTCGTCACGGGGTGCATGGTTCAGCGCTACCGGAAGCGCCTCGAAAAGGCGTTCCCGGACGTGGACGCCTTCCTCGGGATCGACGAGCTGGAGCGGGTCGGCGAGATCGTCACGCGCGTGGCCGAAGGCAAGCGGTGCGGCGTGGTCGCCGCGAGCGGCGGCGCCCGGAAGGTCTACAACCCGGCCTATCCGACGCTGCTCTTCACGGGCGGGCCGTTCGCCTACCTGAAGATCGCGGACGGCTGCGACCACCGCTGCGCCTACTGCGCGATCCCCGACATTCGCGGCCGCTTCCGGTCCCGCGCGCCGGACGACATCGCGAAAGAGGCGGAGGTCATGGTTCGCGCGGGCGTTCGGGAACTCAACCTGATCTCGCAGGACTCGCTCCTGTATGGCGCCGACCGCGCGGGCGGCCCGCAGCTCGCGCCCCTGCTGCGCCGGCTGGACGCGCTGGACGGCGACTTCTGGCTGCGCGTGCTTTACGGGTACCCCGCCGGCGTGACCGACGACGTGCTGTCTGCGCTGAGCACCTCCCGCCACGTCTGCAAGTACCTCGACTTGCCCATCCAGCACAGCCATCCGGAAATCCTGAAGGCGATGAACCGCGAGCCGGCCGTGAAGGCCACGGCGGGCCTGGCGGCGCGCCTCCGTCAGGCGGTGCCGGGAATCGTGTTGCGCACGACGTGCCTGGTGGGCTTTCCGGGAGAGACCGAGGAGCACTTCGAGCACCTGCTGGCAGCCGTGGAAGAGTCGGCGTTCGACCACCTCGGCGTGTTCGCTTTTTCGCCGGAAGAGGGCACGCCCGCGTTCGATAGGGACGCGCCCGAGCCGGAGGTCGCGGAGGCGCGCTGCCAGCGGCTGATGGCGCTGCAGAAGAAGATCGTTCGGGAACGCGCGAAGGCGCTCAAGGGGTCGGCAGACACTGCGCTGCTGCTGCGGCGCGGCGCGTCCGGGGCGTGGCTGGCGCGGCTTCCGCGCCAGGCGCCGGACGTGGACGGCGAGACGCTCGTGAAGGGCGTGCCGACGACGGCGAGGATGGGCGATTTCGTGCGCGTCGTGATCACGGGCGGCAACGGGTACGACCTGGAAGCCGAAGTTGCGAGAGGCTGAAGAGGTTCACGGTTCAACGGTTCACGGGCGGGCGCGCCGCGCCGCCGTCAGGAGAGGGCACGATGATCATTCAGGCGTTGAAGGTGGTGCTGGAGGAGGCCGAGGTGGCGGCCCGCGTGAGAGACGCGCTGGGGGGCGTGAGCCAGCTCAGGGACGTGACGTTCGGCTTGGCGCCCGGCACGGTGAAGATCGGCGGCACGTTTCAGGTCGGGCTGGCGGTTCCGTTTGAGACCCAGTGGTCGGTCGAGGTGCTGGAGGCTGGGCGCAAGCTGGGCGTGAAGCTGTCGAACGTGTCGGTCGGCTTCTTCGGCATGAGCGCGGCCGCGGTGAGCGGGCAGGTGATGGGGGCGCTGGCCCAGAAGCTGCAAGGCGTGCCCGGGGCGGCGGTCGAGGGCGACGTGATTGTGCTCGAGCCGGCGGTGCTGTTGGCGGCGAAGGGCATCCGGCTCGAGGCTCCGGTTAGGCGCCTTGCGGTGCTGGCCGGGCGCGTCGAGGTCGAACTCGGCGCGTGATGGGCGGGCGGGCTGATGTAAAAGGGCTGTAGTCGGCGTGGACACGAATTCATTCTTTCAGGACCTGGCGGTCATTCTGGTGGCGGTCGGCGCGGTCTCGGCCGTGTTCACGCGGCTGGGCTGGCCGAAGGTCATCGGCTATATTCTGGCAGGGACGGTCCTGGGCAAGTACACGTTCGGCGGGTCGCTCGTCATCAATGAGGGCAGCATCGCGGTCCTGGGCCAGATCGGCGTCGTCTTCCTCATGTTCACCCTGGGGCTGGAGTTCAGCTTCCGCAAGCTAAAAAAGGTCGGCCACGTGATCTTCCCCACGGCGCTGCTGGACATGGCCGTGATGATGTGGGCCGGGCACTTCGTGGGCACCAAGATTCTGGGATGGGGCGAGATCCAGAGCCTCTTCTTGGGGGCGGCGATCAGCGATTCGGCCACGACGCTGCTGGCGAAGACCATTCAGGATATGGGGTGGAGTTCCCGGCGGTTCACGAAGTACATCTACGGCGTCACGATCACGGAGGACATCCTGTGCATCGGCGTGATTGCGGTGCTGACGGCCCTCGCGAAATCCGGCGGCATGCGCCTGGGCGCGATCGCGCACAGCATGGGCGCGCTGCTGCTGTTCCTGACGGCGGTGACGGTGTTCGGCATTCTCCTGATCCCCCGGACGCTGAACCGCGTGTCCCGGCTGAAGGATGACGAGTCGCTCCTGCTGACGATGCTCGGGTTCTGCTTCTTCGTGTCATTCATCGCGGCCAAGCTGGACTTCAGCCTGGCGCTTGGCGCGTTCCTCGTGGGCGTGATGGGCGCGGAGTCCGAGCCCGTGAAGCGCCTCTACCAGCAGAGCGTTCCCTTGCGCACGATGTTCAGCGCGATCTTCTTCGTGACGATCGGCCTGCTGATTGACCCGGCGCAGATGGCCGCGCACTGGCGGGCGATTCTCGGCCTGACGCTTGTGGTGGTCGTGGGCAAGAGCGTGAACTGCACGGTGGGGTCGCTGCTGACGGGGCAGGACCTCAAGAACGCGCTGCAGACCGGCATCGGCCTGGCCCAGATCGGCGAGTTCGCCTATCTGGTCGCGCTGATCGGCGTGAGCATGAAGGTCGTGGACGACTCCCTCTACCAGATCGCGGTGGGCGTCTCGGTTGCGACCACGCTGCTCAACCCCTTTCTGCTGAGAGCCTCCGACCCTTTCGCAGACTGGCTGGAGCGGCGCCTGCCGACGCGGTGGCGGGAGTGCCTTGAAACCTACGGGAACTGGGCCGAGCGGTTCCTGCACGCGCGCGCCGCCGGCGACACGGTTCGGGCGATCCGCTTCAACGTGGCGCTGCTGCTGGTGCAGCTGGCGCTGGTGGCCGTTTTCTTCATCGCGGCGGACATGATGTCGCGGCTGAGCTACGCCAACCTGTCGCTCGCCGCCGAGGCGAACAAGAAGCCGCTGCTGTGGGGGCTGGCCTGTCTGCTGACCGTGCCGATCGCGATCTTCATCTTCCTTCGGGCGCGGGCCTTGGGCGGCGCGGTGGCGGATGCGCTGATTCCGGAGAAGGCCTCGGAGACCTCATGGGCGTCGTCGTTTCGGCGCTTTACGACGGTCGCTTTTTCGGTGGCCGGGGTCGGGGTTCTTTTCTTCGAGACGGCGATGCTGAGCGGAACCATCATGCCGGAGCAGGGGTGGGCGCGTGCGCTGGTGGGGCTGACCTTGCTTCTGGTGGGGGTGCTGGGGTGGCGCCGGTTCCGGCGTATGGGGGCCGAGTCGCTCGAGACGCTAACGGGGGTGCTGACGAGGGAGACCGAAAGCGACCCGATGGACTCGACGGCCGACCTGCTGGACATCCACACGGAGCGGCTGAAGATCGGGGGTTCGGCGTGCCTCTGCGGACGGTCGCTGCGGGAGATCAACCTGCGGGCGCGGACGGGCGCGAGCGTCATCGGCATCGAGCGCGGAGGAGCGGGCATCGTGAACCCCACGGCGGCCGAAACGCTGGAGGACGGCGACGTGCTGCTGCTGCTGGGCGACGACGAGCAGATCGCGGCCGCTCGGAGGCTGATCGGCATGAGCCGGCAAGGTGACGCACGATGAAGGCGAACGGCACGCGGCGGGCGGTTTTTGGCGTGCTGTCGGCCGCCCTGCTGGCCGCCGCGCCGAGCGGTCGCGCGCGGGTCGTGTGCGAGGTTGACGCGGGCCGCGCGGCTGCGCGGCCGGAGCCGGCGGGCGACTATGCGGTGGTCGTGAGCGAGGCGTGCTTGGCAGCGCCGGGCTGGCGCGAGGCGGTTGAGGCGCTGCGGGAAAAATATGACGCCGAGGTGATCGCGTATCCGGCGGGACGGCCGCAGGAGGCCCTGCCGAGGCTCCGCAAGCGGATGCCTGCTTATGTGTGTTTTTTAGGGCAGCCCGAGGAGTGCGGGAGGCCGTTCGTGGTGGCGGCCCACCGCCTGATGCGGCAGCTCGACGACGACCCGTACGGCGACGCGCTGTGGGGCATCCTGACGGGCTACGGGCCGGAGGACGCGGTGCGGGTGGCGCGGCTGCGCGAGCCGCTCGTGATCCGGCGCGGAGCGACCAGCCTGGGGCCGGGCGCGCTGGCGCGGCTGGAGGGCGGGTTCGCCTCCAACGAGGACAAGGTGAGCGACTTCTGGACGAAGGACGCCGGCAGCACGGCGATCGTCCACGCGGCGGTGAGCCCGGACGCGGCCCGCGCGCTGGCCGAGGCTCTCTGCGCGCGCCCGGTCGACGTGTTCACCACCAGCGGCCACGCGACCGAGCGCGACTGGCAGATCGCCTACAACATTCCGGGCGGATCCTTCCGGCACGAGAACGGCAACCTGTTCGCGCAGAGCACCGACGGCAGCCGCTATCCGGTCGCCTCGACCAACGCCAAGGTGTACCTGCCGGTGGGCAACTGCCTGATCGGTCGCATCGACCGGCGCGACTGCATGGCCACGGCGTGGCTGCACTCGGGCGGAGTTGGGCAGATGCTCGGCTACACGGTGGTGACGTTCTACGGCTACATGGGCTGGGGCACGGGAATGCTGTTTGAGGACGGGCGGCTGTCGCTGGCCGAGGCGTTCTTCCTCAACAGCCAGGCGCTGGTGCACCAGCTCGCCACGCGCTTTCCAGACGTGCTGGCGGCGGTGCCGGAGGCGTATGAAGGCCGGGATATTTCGGCGCTGGCGTCAGGTGTCGCGAAAGGCGACCGGGACGCGCTCGGCCTGCTGTGGGACCGCGACACGGTGGCGTTCTACGGCGACCCGGCGTGGGTGGCGAGCTACCCCTGCGAAGCCCCGGCGTTCCGCTACCGGCTGGAGGAGGAGGCCGGGCTCTGGACGCTGCGCGTGACGGTGCTGAAGGAGGGGGGCGTGCGCGATCCGAAGTGGGGCACAAGGCCCTTCCTGACGCTGTTACCCGAGCGGGTGACGGACATCCGTGACGTGACGTGCGACCGGCCGGTGGCACCGGTGGTCACCGACCGGTTTGTGCTGGTGCCGATGGACGGGGCGGAGGCGAAAGGCTCGACGGTGACGGTGACCTTCAAAGGGAGCAAGCCGTAGCGCTTCTTAACGCAGGGGCGCAAGGGTGTAAGGGCGCAAGGGACGCCGTTTTTGTTCGTCGGCCGGACACAAAAAAAGACCGAATCCCGCGCGGGCTTCGATCTTCGTCTGAGATGCGGCCGAGCCTCAAATCAGGTTTTGTGGCGGTAGATGATGCGCCCCTTGGTCAGGTCGTAGGGCGAGATTTCGAGCGTCACCTTGTCGCCGGCTGCAATCTTGATGAAGAACTTGCGCATCTTCCCGGAGATGTGGGCCAGCACTTCGTGACCGTTCTCCAGCTTCACCTTGTACATGGTGGCGGGAAGAACCTTCACTACGGTTCCGATTACTTCAATGGCGTCATCACTGGGCATAGTTCTCCGTCCTGAGTTATTCAAAAAAGGTGCTTTACTTTAGCACGGCACCCGCAGCTTGGCAAGCCTTGCGCGGCGTTTTTCTTTCGCACGATTTCCTTTGCTTCCTCCGGGGCAAAGGGTAAACTCCTGCGATTATGGCTTATGAAGTCTTAGCACGCAAATGGCGCCCGAAGCATTTCGAGGACGTGGTCGGGCAGGAGCACGTGACGCGCACGCTGAAGAACGCGATCGAGGTCGGCCGCGTGGCGCACGCCTACCTGTTCGTGGGGCCGCGCGGCATCGGCAAGACCTCGCTGGCGCGCATTTTCGCGAAGGCGCTCAACTGCGAGAAGGGGCCGACGCCTTTGCCCTGCTGCGAGTGCAGCATGTGCCGCGAGATCGCGGCGGGCAACGCGCTGGACGTGCTGGAGATCGACGGCGCGTCGAACAACGGCGTGGACCAGGTTCGCGACCTGCGCGACCAGGTGCAGTTCGCGCCGACGCGCGGCACCTACAAGATCATCATCATCGACGAAGTGCACATGCTCTCCACGGCGGCGTTCAACGCGCTGCTCAAGACGCTGGAGGAGCCGCCGCCCCACGTGAAGTTCATCTTCGCCACGACCGAGGGCGACAAGGTGCTGCCGACGATCATCTCGCGCTGCCAGCGCTTCGACCTGCGCCGCATCCAGACGCCGCTGATCGTGGAGCGGCTGCGGCGGATCTGCGAGTACGAGCGCATCACCATCGACGAGGACGCGCTGCTGGCGGTCGCGCGCGGGGCCGAAGGGGGCATGCGCGACGCGCTGTCGGCGCTGGACCAGCTCATCTCGTTCAAGGGCGACCAGCTGACCGAGGACGACGTGCTGGCGGTGTTCGGCCTCGTGTCGCGGCGCTCGCTGGAGAACTTGGCTTCGGCCGTCCTGAAGGGCGACATGGGCGAGATCCTGAAGCTGGTGGACATGTTCGACAGCGCGGGCAAGGACATGCGGCGGCTGACGGTGGAGCTGATGGAGCACTTCCGCAACCTGCTGATTTACCAGTATGTGGGCGAGAACATGGCGAACTTGGACGCCACGCCCGAGCAGATCCGCGCGCTGGCGGCGCAGGCCGCGCTGGCCGACCCCACGCGCGTGCTGCAGATCGCCGACCAGCTGGGCGAGATGGAGGGGAAGCTGCGCTACGCGCTCTCGGTGCGCACGCTGATCGAGATGTCGCTCATCCGGTGCGCCCGCGTGGCGCGGTCGGTCTCGCTCGAGGAGGTTATCAAGCGCCTCAACGCGATCCGCACGGCCGAGCCGCCGCCCGCGGCCGCGGCGGCCACGGCGGCCAAGCCGCCCGCGACGAACCTCTACGACGACCCCGCCCTCAAGCAGGTGATGCAGATGTTCGACGGCAAGATCGTCGGCGT
>CAYLUN010000027.1:0-63147 GCA_964386865.1 uncultured Lentisphaeraceae bacterium
CTTCGGACGCCCCCGACCTTACCACACCCGCCCCGCCACCGCAACGCCATTTTTTCTCTAACTACCTGTCCCTTTGTCGTTCCGCCTTTGTCGTTCCCTCCCCAACGAGATACGCCGCTCCGTTCCGGCGCCACTCCTCCCACTGCTTCAGCACGAGCGCAACATGCGCCCGCCCGTAAAGCGCCGTCATGCGCCGCACCAGCTCCGCCTCATCCACCCCGCCCCGCTCCGGCACCTCGACCAGCAGGTGGAAGTGGTTCGACAGCACCGCGTACGTCAGCACCCGCACCCCGCAGAACGCCTCCGCCCGCCGCATCATCCCCCGGAAGATCTCCTTCTCCTGATCGTCCATCCGGAACGTCCGGTCCACGATCCGGCTCACCACGTGGTAGCACCCGCACCCCTCCGCCCTCACACGCGCGTGCCTCATAAGCCGCCCCCTTTCACTTCTTCCCCTTCTTTCCCTTCGGACGCCCCCGACCTTACCACACCCGCCCCGCCACCGCAACGCCATTTTTTATCTAACTACCTGTCCCTTTGTCGTTCTCATTGAAATGATGTATCTGACTGCTTGTGCATATTACCCGTTCTGGCGCACTCGCCACACAGCCGCACAACAGGCAGACGCATATTAAAAGAGGCTTCATTATTATTGTTCTCCTACGCAACTTTTCAGTTTGTTCTTTGCCTCATTATAATACCTTCTGAAGTCCTTCTCGGCGTTGTCACGCTTCGTCTCCGTCCCCTCGTGATACCGGGCATCGTAACCATATTCTATTGCTGCGCTAATGAAATGGATGCACTCCAAAGCCCAATGTTGGCACTCATTATGCCGGGGGAGTAGAATAGCCAAGCGCGAATTCTCACCAGCAGCGGAACACCGCTGGGCCGCCGCCTGTGGTTGAGCCGGCGCTCCGCCCGTCCCTTGTCATGCCGGAGACGCGGCGGCCCCTCCGCCTGCATCAAGGTCCGGCCGCTGGCGGCGGATCTCGTCGACGATGCCGCCTACGCCCGCGTAATGCCATCCGTCCAACGTGTAGCGCTGCCCGGATTTGAACGCGAGGGTCACGATGCCCTTCTCGTCCCATTTCGACCAGTCAATGCGGTCCAGTTCGGCATACCCCAAACGCGTGCCCCCGAAGCCGCTGCCGGAAAGCCCCGCCTCGTCCGCGACATACCGGCGGCGGGCCTTCAACCCGAGCGACGCGAACGCCAGCACCCCGAACGCCAGCGTGACCGCGGCCTGCACGAACTGGGTCTTCAGGTCGTGCGCCGAGTAAACCGGCCCCTCAAACAGCTTGCGCATCCGCTGCGTCTGCGCTTCGCGCGCCGCGGTGTCGTTGGCGAACTTGTCGGGCAGCTTCATTTCGCCGAGCTTCTTCACGAGCTTGGCGGGAACCACATGCCCCTTCGCCTGGAACGCGGCCTCGAGCCGGGTCGGCCCCGCATCCTCGTCTCGGCCCATCCATACCTCCGCCGCCAGGTTCGTCGCCAGCAGAGCCGGGCGGACGGTCTCCAGCGCACGGTTCTTGTTCGGCCAGCCAACCCTGCCGTCGTAGAGCGACCACACGCACATGCCGACCATCATCGCACCCACGCCCGCGATCCGTAGCGCGTATTCCCTGTTCAATTTCGCCTCAGCCATCATGCCGTCCTCCTGACGCGGGCACAGCCTCCGCGGCCGCCCGCTCACCAGAACCCGTACTGCCCCGACGCCACCACGTAGGCGCCCAGCAGCAAGTTCGTCAGCCCGTGTGCCACCGCCGCAGCCCACACGTCGCCGGTCCGCACCGTCAGCCAGCCGTACGCCAAACCCGCCAGCATGCCCGCGAACCAGCGGTCGTGCTCCAGCCCGAACACCGCCACCACGGTCAAGAAGGCCTGCATGTCAAAGGACGTCAGCGGCAGGCGCCAGAAATCCCCGCGCCGCAGCCAGCGGTAGAAGAAGCCGCGGAAAAAGAACTCCTCGATCACGGCGATCACCCCGGCCGACCCCGCGATCTTCATCAGCGTCAGCGCCCACCCCGCCTCCGCCGGCGAGTAGGCCAGCGACGGGTGCCCCGGCGGCAGCGACGGATAATAGTCGGGGTTGAAGTAGTCGGGCAGCGACCCGGGCATCATGATCAGCCAGCGGTGGTAGGCCTCCTGCAGGCCCGGCGCGGCCCGGCCGACCCACGGCATCTCCGGCAGGATCCACACGGCGGCCACCGCCACGCCGACTCCGAGGGCCAGCGGCAGGTTGGCCAGGCGCAATGACGGGTACGCGCGCCACGGCTTGAGCCACAAAAAGAGCGCGGCGCACACAACCGCTTTGGCCGCGTAACTCCACGGAACGAGTGCGCGCGGGCACAGCCCCGCGCCCTCCAACGCCTGCAGCAGAAAGATCACGCCGACCCACACCGCAAAGGGCGCGACGTGCCCCGCCACCAACCGCCTGTCCGTCTCAACCACCATCGGCCACTCCTGCTCAACCACAACTCGCCCTACAGCCTACAGTCAACAGCCTACAGTCTTCCCCTCTCAGCGCGCGCGCTTCCACTCGTCCAGCTGCTCCTGCGTCGGCGCCGTCACCACCTCGAACAGATGCCAGGTGCCGAAGGACTCCGCGAACAGCAGCCGCTCGCAGCCCCGCGCGTAAATGTCCGGATACCGCCAGAACACGCTCTCGGCCCGCGCCGCGCCGACCGGCTCGGGCGCCAGCACGTAGAGGTTCTGGCCCTTGTACGCCCGCCTGAGCGCGCCGACGTGCAGATCCAAGTTCGGCACAAGCTTCTCGCCCGCATAGCCACGCAGCAGGTCGAGCCCCGCGTAGCCGAGCACAAACACGCGGCCATAGGGCGTTTGCCCGTTGACGTACGCCTCCACCTTCCGGCAGATCTCGGCGCGCCCCGCCTCTGTCCGCTCCGCCGGAGTTTCCGAGCCAAACCAGAACGCGCTCAGCCACACGAAGAGCGCCAGCGACACCGCCAGACGGTAGATCGGCTGCCGCAGCCGCGCCATCGCAATCATCAGCACGACCAGGGCGCACACGCGCAGCGTCACCCCGCCCCACCCGATCGCGAAGCGGGCCAGCACCTCGTTGGTGGCGAGCAGCGCCAGCGCGAAGGCCACCAGCAGCGCAGACGCGCCGACAGGGCCCGCGCCGGGCTTCGCGGCCCGCGCGTCACAGAGCCACGTGACCGCCAGCGCCGGAACCAGCGCCAGCGCCGGCAGCGCCAGCGCCAGCAGCAACAGGCCCGCGTGCGGCGCGAGGTGCCCCAGCGAGCGCACGAAGAAAAGCGGATCGCCCAAAATCAGCCGGTTCAGCAGCAGCCACACGCCGAACGTGTAGACCAGCGGCAGGCCGCCGAGCAGCAGCCACGCCGGCGCGCGCGAGCGCGTCTCGCGGTGGCCGCACGCCGCGAGCGGCAGCGCGCACACCGCCAGAGCGGCGGGCCCGAAAACAGGGAACCCGCTCAGCAGCAGGAGCGCGCCGGCAGCGGCGGTCGACACCACGTCGCGCAGCCGGCGGTAGGCCGCCCAGTCGGCGAGGCCCGCCGCCGCCAGCACGGACAGCCCCGCCGTCAGGGCGGTCGTCACCCGCAGCGCCTGCGGGCAGCCCGAGACGGCCATCAGCGCGGCGATCGCGGCCTGAGCCAGCACGATCCGCCAGCCCGACTGCCCGGTCGCCTTGACGCCCTCCCGCACGGCCCAGAACACGAACAGCCACGCCCCGAAGAAAGCCGCCCAGCCGGCCGCAGGCTCGGGCAGCAGCCAGGCGAAAGGCAGGTAGAACAGCACCGGCAGCGGCGCGACCCAGCAGGAGCCGAACAGCGCCTGACGGCCCTCGGTCGTGCCCGCGATCAGCTCGCGGCAGATGCCCGCGGCCTGCGGCGCCGCCTCCCACGCGGGGTCGGCCCACCGCGCATAGGCCAGCAGCGCTGCGGCCAGCACCACCGGCGTCACCCCGCCGGTCAGCAGCCGCACCAGCCGATACTGTTTCCGATCCTGCTCCATCCTCAAACTCCCCAACCGTTGAACCGTGAACCTCTCCAACCGCTGAACCGTTGAACCTCTCCAACCTCTTCAACCCTTCTTCACCAGCCCATGCTGCGTCTTCTCCCACACGAACGGGTCGCGGAAGAACTGGATAAAGGCCCGCCACCCGCTGTAGCTCATCATCATCCAGTAGATGGGCGTCAGCAGCGCCCACCCCATCAGGCTGTCGTTCCGGCGCTTGCAGCAGCCGAGCAGGTTGACGTAGACGAAAACGAAGTTGCCCAGAAAGAGGCAGACCGCGCCCGCCGCGAACACGGGCCCCGGGAAGAGCTGCGCCACCCCTTCCGGACGGAACACGAACCACACCAGAGCCATGAGCCAGAACACGGGGTTGACAAGCGCTGAGAAGGTCACCCCGCCGATCAGCAGGTGGTAGTGCAGGAAATTGACGAAGCCCAGCTCGCGGAAAAGCTTCAGCGGGTCGCGCATATGCACGAACCACGTCTGGATGTAGCCCTTCTGCCAGCGCGTGCGCTGCTTGATCCAGAAGCGGAGGTCGCTGCACGCCTCCTCCCACGTCGTGGTCTCCAGCATGCGCGTCGTGTAGCCCGCCCGCGCCAGCCGCACGCCGAGGTCGCAGTCCTCGGTCACGTTGTAGGCGTCCCAGCCCATCAGCTCCTGCAAGATCCGGGTCTTGAAGTGGTTCGAGGTGCCGCCGAGCGGAATGACGGCGTTCAGCGCGGCCAGCCCCGGCAGCTGGAGGTCGAACCACGTCGAGTACTCGGCCGTAAACCAGCGCGTCAGCAGGTTCTGGTGCGGGTTGTAGTAGTTCAGGCGCGACTGCACGCACGCCACAGTCGCCGGCGACGACTCGAACGCCAGCACGGCCTTCTTGAGCTGGTCCTTCTCCGGCAGATCCTCGGCGTCGTAGATCACGAGGTACTCGCCCCGCGCCAGCTGCAGGCCGATGTTGCAGGCCTTGGGCTTGGTGCGCGGAAACGACTCGGGGATTTCCGTCACGCGGAAGCCCGGCGGCAGCTCCAGCGCCTTCGCCGCCGCCAGCGTCACGGCGTCGTCGGCCTCCAGCAGGATCTGCACATCCTTGCGGTCCGCCGGATAATCCATGGCCGCCAGCGAGGCGACCATCTGCCGGACCGTCTCGGGCTCCTTGTACATCGGAACGAGGATCGAGAAGAGCGGCCAGTCGCGAGGCTCCTGGGCGGCGATCTCATCAGGCGAGAACCGCAGGCTGGCGGAGGGTGAGAGCGAGGCGCGGATCACGATGAACTTGTAGGCCGTCAGCATGACGTAGAAAAAGGTGCAGAGCGCGATCAGCCCCTGCGCCGTCCGCAGCGGGCAGCAGGCGAACGAGAGGGCCAGCGCCGCCAGCAGCGCGACGGTCACGCCCTTCTGCGCACGCGTCATGGGCTGCGACGCGCTCCACTCCGGACGCCGGTGCGACAGCTCCAGCGGGTCAACCGACGCCGCGGTCTTCGGCGTCGTCTCCTGTCGTTCGTTCACATCACTCATGCCCAAGCGGCCCTTCCCCCATTGTCTTTCCCTGCGAGAACTATACCACACCCGCCCCGGCGCTGACAAATGGGCGGTCGGCCTTTTTGCGTCGCGCCAGACGGTCGCTCCAGAAGGCTCACGCCGCTCTAGACTTTGCCGCCTGACGCTGGTATTCTTTCTGGCCGTTCAACTTCTACAGCTTTCTTCAACTCCTCCTTCCTAACTCCCAACTCCTCCTTCTCGAAGGGCAACCATGGCCGGCGAATACGCATTCAACCTCATCAGCGTCACCAAGCAGCACGAGAAGAAAACCATCCTCGAGGAGGTGAACCTTTCCTTCTTTCACGGCGCGCACATCGGGGTCATCGGCGCCAACGGCTCCGGCAAATCCTCGCTCCTGCGCATCCTCGCGGGACACGACAAGGAGTTCATGGGCGAGTGCCAGATCGCCAAGAACACCCGCATCGGCTACCTCTCCCAGGAGCCCCTGCTCGACAACGCCAAGACCGTCATGCAGTGCGTGGAAGAGGGCGTCGCCGGCTCCAAGGCGATCCTCGCCCGCTACGACGAGATCTGCGAAAAGCTCGGCGAGGACATCAGCGACGAGGAGTCGGAAAAGCTGAACGACGAGCTTGGCCGCCTGCAGGACACCATCGACCACAACGACCTCTGGAGCCTCGACCACCACATCGAACTCGCCATGGAGGCCCTGCGCCTGCCACCCTCCGACGCGCCGGTCGCCCCGCTCTCCGGCGGCGAACGCCGCCGCGTGGCGATGTGCCGCATCCTCATCTCCAACCCCGACGTGCTGCTGCTCGACGAGCCCACCAACCACCTCGACGCCGAATCCGTCGCCTGGCTCGAAACCTACCTCAAGGGCTTCAAGGGCACCCTCATCGTCGTCACCCACGACCGCTACTTCCTCAGCAACGTCACCGAGTGGATCCTCGAGCTCGACAACGGCCGCGCCTACCCCTACAAGGGCAACTACGAGGCCTGGCTCCAGCAGAAGCAGGACAACATGCAGCGCGAGGCCAAGCAGGCCGAGTCGCGCCGCAAGCTCATCGAGAACGAGCTCGCCTGGGTGCGCACCAACCCCTCGGGCCGCCGCGCCAAGAACCAGGCCCGCGTGCGCCGCTACGAGGAGCTCGCGGCCCAGGAGGTCAATACGCGCGAGGACGAGCTGAGCATCAAGATCCCGCCCGGGCCGCGCCTCGGCGACCTCGTAGTCAAGGCCGACAAGGTCTCCATGGGCTTCGGCGACCGCCTGCTCTTCGAGGACATGTGCTTCGACCTGCCGCGCGGCGGCATCGTCGGCGTCATCGGCGGCAACGGCGCGGGCAAGACCACCCTCTTCAAGCTCATCACCGGCCAGCTCCAGCCGCTCTCGGGCACCTTCAACGTCGGCTCCACCGTGGTGCCCTCCTACGTGGATCAGACGCGCGAGTCGCTCGACGACAGCCACACGGTCTACGAGGAGATCACCGGCGGCTCCGAGTTCGTGACCCTCGCGGGCAACGTGCAGATGTACGGCCGCGTCTACTGCAGCCGCTTCAACTTCAAGGGCTCGGAGCAGCAGAAGCGCGTCGGCGTCCTCTCGGGCGGCGAGCGCAACCGCGTGCACCTTGCCAAGCTCCTGCGCAGCGGCGGCAACCTGCTGCTGCTCGACGAGCCCTCGAACGACCTCGACATCGCGACCCTGCGCTCGCTCGAAGAGGGCATCTCCGACTTCGGCGGCTGCGTCATGGTGATCAGCCACGACCGCTGGTTCCTCGACCGCATCGCGACGCACATCCTCGCGTTCGAGGGCGACAGCAAAGTCACGTGGTTCGAAGGCAACTACGCCGACTACCACGAGCAGCGCCGCAAGCTGCTGGGCGAGGCCGCCGACCGCCCCACCCGCGTCCACTTCCGCCCGCTGAAGCACGGGTGAGGAGACTAGGCGTATAGGCTGTAGGCTGACAGACTGCTAGGCGCGCACACAAAGCCGCATCCGGCCCGGCTGCTCGCGGGGACACTGCTCCATCGAGCTTGCAGGGCGAACGTCCCCGTGAGCCGCCGCGGACAAACCGCGCGCATTATCGGGCGAGACTGCGTAACGCCCCGCCGAGCCACTGCCCGAGGAAGAACGCGGCGACCAGCACGACGAAGGTGAGCGGGTGCCAGCCGAGGCGGAACGAGAGGCGCAGCGCGACCACGGCCGGAACCGGCAGGTGCACGGCCAGAAACCACGGCCGCGAGAACTTCTTCACGCCCGCCCGCCAGTAGCCGAACGGCAGGTTGAGCGCCAGCACGGCCGCCGCCACCCCCCACAGCGCCGGGTTAGCGAGCGCTTCCATCGGCGCCTCCGCTGCCCGGCTGCAGGTCGTGCCACGTCGGGTCGCGCTGCGGGCCGCGCAGCCGGCGCCACACGTCCGAGGCCCGGCCAGCCGCCTCGCCGTCCGGCTCCGCGAACGGGCTGTCGGCCTCGAACACCTCGGCGAACTGCTCGTCGATCTTCTCGGGGTCTTCGCCGGCCTCGATCCGCGCCATCGCCTCGCGCACCTCGGCGTTGAAATTCAGCCCGCCCGCCGCAGCCATCTCGTGCATCGCCCGGACCGCCTCGCGCGGGTCGGCGTCCTCGTCGTCGAGCGCCTGAATGCGCTCCCCCATCTCGGCCATCACCTGCTCCATGCGGCCGGCCGACTCGCCGTCTTCGGCCGCGTCCGGCGCGCGCGCCCCGCCCGCGATGTGCGCGAAGGACGACACCTCCCGCCGCAGCCCCGCCCCGCAGGCCGGGCACGCGGGTACGGTGCAGGTGTCCACGCGCGGCGACCGAAACGTGTAGATCGTGTGGCACGGCTCACAGTAGAACTCGTACAGCGGCATCGTCAAAACCCCCTTCAGCCAAGAACGTAAATAGTATATCGGATTTCAGTCGCTTGTCCCATCCGTAAACGAACGCTGGCGGGGCGGCGCACGCACGGTTTATTTTCGGATTGTTCTTTTGCGCAGCAGGCCGGGGAAACGCGCAACGCTGAAGACGTCCGGCTCGTAGCGCCGGACGTACCCGGCCGGTCCATGCCAGTACGGCCGGACCTACGGGACGGCCGATCTTCAGCCAAAAGTCCGCACGCAAAGAAACCGTGCGTGCGCCCTAGCGAGAGCGACTGCCGGAAATCCGCTGGACGCTGGAGCACAGGACGGCGTACACTGTTGACGGTGGGGTTGCCGAGAGCGCAGGCGTTTCCGACAAGCACGTTCGCGGGCGCTCCCCTACAGGAAGAGGTGTCTCATGCGTTTTCGTATTCTCCTGGCCGCCGCCTCGGCCGCCATTCTCACCGGCTGCGTATCGTACCCGCCCGTCAAAGTCGTGAACGGTCTCTATATCAACGACCTCCACTCCTTTCAGATGGCGATCCCAGCGGACTGGAAGCCGGTTGGCGAACTCCCTTTACGCTTCGCGCCAGAGAGCAGAAAGAGGCGAGCCCCCCTTCCCCAAACCCCCTTGGACGGAAAACACAAATATCCCGCCTCCATCTCGGCTGACCCCTTCATCTGGCGGTTCGGCCTTTCCAGCGACGCCGTCTTCGTCAACGACACAGGGGTGATCTTCCTGAAAGTCACCGAATTCGCAGTCGACCTTCGGACGTTGACGCAAACGGAGATTAGGAGCGATTTGCAGTCCTCTTTCGCCTACGAGAAGCATGCCGCGGCCTTGGCCTCCTCCGTCTCGGACTACACGTATACGGTGTCACCGCGTGCCATCACAGACGAGCCGACGTTTCTTGCGCAGGCCAATTTCACCCAGCTGAACAGGCGGGGTCGTTTTCAGTGTGAAACTACGCTCTACGCTATTACACATGGGGATCGCTCGTATAGCTTGAGGCTCGGCCTGATCTCCGAAGAGCCCCTATTCGAGGAGAACCTGATCGTGCTCGAAGAGATGTCGAAATCGCTCCGGCGACACACTCCTCCACCGCGTGACGTGCGTTGAGCGTACTCAGAGACAGCCCCGTGCGCACCTACACCCAACACGCATTTTTTATCGCACGAGGGGCCTCTCGCTTGTCGGCCACCTGCCTGTTGCCTGAGCGCGTCTGCGCGGCGGTTCTGTTCGTGCCGCCCTTCGCCGAGGAGCGCAAGGGCGCGCTGCCCGTGTTCGTCAAGGCCGCACGCGCGCTCGCCGAGCGCGGCATCGCCTCCCTGCTCTTCGACTTCACCGGCTGCGGCGACTCGTCGGGCGAATTCGACGCCGCGC
This sequence comes from uncultured Lentisphaeraceae bacterium, assembly GCA_964386865.1. Lineage (GTDB taxonomy): Bacteria > Verrucomicrobiota > Kiritimatiellia > RFP12 > UBA1067 > CAYLUN01. The sequence goes on from CAYLUN010000027.1 coordinate 9,731, forward strand.
CGCCCGAGGCGTTCGAGGCGGACGCGGAAGCCGCGCTGGCGTGGCTCAGCCAGACCTTCCCCGGCGTGCCGCAGGCCCTGCTCGGCGCCCGCACCGGCGCGACGCTCGCCACGCGCCTCGCGGCCCGCCACGCCGGCCTTGCCGCGCTCGCGCTCTGGTCGCCCGTCTCCGGCGCCGACTTCTTCCGCCAGCTTCTGCAGCGCCGCATGGTGAACGACATGGTCGCCTACGGCAAAGCGCAGGAGAGCCGCGCCTCGCTGGAGAACCGCCTGCGCAGCGGCGAGACGGTCGATCTCGACGGCTACCCATTCTCGGCCGCGTTCTACGCCTGGACGCAGGGCCTCGCGCCGCAGCCGCCTGCCGCGCCCACTTTCTTGGCCACGGGCGGACACGACGAAAAGGCCGCCGCGTGCATCGCCGCTGCGCCGCGCTCCGAGCTCCGCTACCCGCCCTTCTGGAACACGGTCGGACACGTCGACCTGGCCACGCTCGTCGGCGAGACCGCCGCCTGGCTCGCCGCCCGCTTCGCCGCGAGCACGCCCGTCCCCGCCCCGCCGCTTGACCCGCGCTCAGCCTCCCCTTTCGGCGAGCTGGCTGACCTGACGCCCGCGCCGACGGCACGGGCGTTTGTCGACGCGCCAGCCGGCGCGCCGCGCGGCGGCGTGCTCTTCCTGCACGGCTGGTCGGGCGACCGCACCGGCCCGCACCGCCTGTTTGTGCGGGCCGCGCGCCAGCTCGCCGCCAGCGGCTGGCTCTGCCTGCGCCCCGACTTCATCGGGCGCGGCCTGAGCGACGGAGCCGACTCAGACGCCTCCATCGCCCGCATGGCCGACACCGCGCAGGCGGCCCTCGGCGACCTGCGGCGACGGCTGCCCCACGGCGCGCCCGTCGCCGTGGTCGCGATCTGCTCGGGCTGCAAGGTCGCCGTCGCGCTCGCCTCAAAGAATCTGGACATCGACCGGCTCCTGCTCTGGTCTGCCGAGTCCATGGGCTCGCTGCGCAGCTTGGCCACGGGCCTGCGCAAGACGCTGAGCGCGCTCGCCACCTACGCCCGCAAGCTCGCGCGGCCCGAGACGTGGAAGAAGCTGCTCAGCGGCAAGGTTCAGGCGGGGATGGTCACCAAGGCGCTCGTCAAGCACGAGACCCGCAGCGCAACGGAGGCCGCTTGGGAGGACGGCGTGCTCAAAACGTTCCGAGGATACCGCGGCCCGGTCTTCTTCGCGTTCGGCGGTTCCGACCCCGACACGCCCGGCTCGAGTCGCGCCTACGCCGCGTACTGCGCGCGACACGGCATCCCGCACGCGCTGCACACGGTGCCGAACGCGGGCCACAGCTACTACAGCGAGGCGTGGACGCGCGAGCTGCTCGACGTCAGCCTGCGCTTTCTGCAGGCTGACGCGCCGCCCGCAGCCCGGCCTCACTGAACCAGCATCACCGAGCCGTTCGGAATCAGCTTCAGCATGCCCGCGCCCGAAAAGTAGACGTCGCTCTTCACCGTGGCTCCGCTTGCGCTGGAGCCGTAGGTCGTGGCCGACTGCCGCACGCCGTTGATCGTCAGCAGGCCGATCACCTCGGTCACGCCGGCCGCGAGATCCACCTTGCCTGAGCCGCTGACGCGAATCGCCGCGTTGTCGTCGATCGCTGCCGAGCCCGCGACAGACAGCGTGCCGCCGCTCACCGCGATGTTGGTGCAGGGCGCGCCCAGCGAGCCCGCAGCCCCGACGGCGAACGTGCCGGACGCAACCGTCAACGTTCCGGTGATGCTGCACGCGCCGGCCAAGGTGAAGGCGCCCGAGCCGACTTTGGTCAGGCCGCCCGAGCCGGTGATCGCGCCCGAGAACGTGCTATTCGTGCCGTTCCGTCCGAACGTCAGCACGGCGCCCTCGAGAACGACCGAGCCGCCTCCAGCTGGGCGGTCGCCCAGCGAGCCGATGGACGGCGAGCCGCCGGCGAACCGGACGGTCGCGCCCGGCGCGACGCCCAGCGCCGTTGCCGATTCGGAGACGTAGAGCGCGCGCACTTGCGCCGCGCTCAGGGGCTGATCCCACACGCCCACGCCCGCCACGGCGGCGTTGACGTAGCTCGAGTGGCGGCAGATCCAGATCGGGCGGTCATCCCTGCAAACGCCGGCGGGGCCGGCCGCCGAAGCGTAGAGGGCGCCGTCGAGATAGATGCGCAGCGTGTTGTCGGACTCGCGCACGCCAACCAGGTGGTGCCACGCATTGTCTGTAGCGGCCGCACCGGTGTGCGCCACAACCTTGCTGCCGTCCACGTTTCGCGCCACGATGCCCAGCTCGCCGGCGTCGTGTCGCCCGCCCAGTTGACAGCCGTGCTCCAGTTGCCGTCCGCAGGCGACTCGCCATCCCACGCGACCTCGTCCGGGAGGGCCTGCACCTGTAGCCTGAGTTCGCCCACCGTGCCGTAGTCGAACGCCGTCGTCACCCCTGTCGCATTCAGCAGCTCCACCGTGGCGAACGTGCCGGCGCCGAACGTCGTGCCGGCTCGTTTCAGCACCGTGTAGGTGCCCAGGGAGAGCCCCGCCACATCGACCTGAAGCCCCAGGGCCGACGGCGACAGCCGGTCGAGCACGACCGCCTGTCCGCCGCGCACCCGGAGCTTGCCCGCGCCCGTGATCACATTTGTCACTGTAGCTCCGTCCGGCACCAGCGTCAGATCCAAGAGCCCGTCAGACTCCACCGCGACGGCGCCTCCAGCGAGCGCCGTGGCCTGCACGATGCGCAGCGTCCCGTTCGACACGCTGGTGCCGCCCAGATACAGGTTCTGCGCCGCCAAGGTCAGGGCGCCCGCGCCGGCCTTCACCAAGCCGCGGCTGACCGCCGCCGAGAGGGTGCCGTCCACGCGCCAGTCGCCCGTCCCCGTAAACACGGCGCGGCCGCCGGAGCCGCCCGAGGCGTTGATCGTGATGCGCGAGCCGAGCGTCGCGCGGCTGGCGGAGTCGTTGACGAAAACGTTGCCGGAGCCGGTGTTACCGAGGTTGAGATAGAACGTGCTGCCGGAGGTGCCCATCGAGAACGCGCCGGCGCCCGGCTCCACAGCCACGCGCTTGTTGCCGAGCAGCCGGAACACGTCGCTGCCGGCGCCGCCGGTGCTGTTGATGGTCAGGTTCGTGATCTGCGCAGAGGTCACGGTGATGTCGCCGAGGCCGTTGTTGCCGTTGAAGACGTTGTAAGGGAACGTGGGCGAATTCTGCGCGCTTGAGCCGCTGAACACGATGTTGTCGCCGTTCGTGGCGGCCGGCACGCCGACCGGCGACCAGTTGTTCGTCACGTTCATGCTCGCGCTGGTGCCAACCCACGTCCGGGTAACCTGCGCCTTCAGAGAGGCAGGCAACAACAGAGCGCTCACCACAAGCAGACTCCCGAAGTCCGGCCGGCACGACAGACACCTATTCATAACGCTCCTTATTTTAGGATACAGGCCTATTTTCAGCCGTTCGCGAACCCTAATCAACGCAAAACGGCGTGCATTCTTTCTCCAAATAGGTGCGCTTTCTTGTTGCTGGCGTGCGGCCGCAGGGCCCTTCGCCTCAACCGGTCAGCCGAAGTGCTGTCGCAGGAGAGCCAAGCTGCGGGCCACGCCCGCAACAACCTCTTCGTTGCCCTCAAACTCCAGCGAAACATAGCCACGGTAGCCGGCGACATTGATAATGCCGGCGATCCTCTCGTAGTCTAGATCCAGCGTATACCAGCGCCCGCCGCCGAAGTAGGTCTTGGCCTGCACCAGCACGGCGTGCGGCGCGAGCGTGGCGATCCGGTCATAGGGGTCTTCGAGGAAGTTGCCCGTGTCGAGCGTGACTTTCAGCCATGGCGACGGCACGTCGCGCAGCACCCGCAGCACCCCCTCCGGCGTGAGGCACAGCCCCCAGTGGTTCTCCAGGCCGAGCGTGACGCCGCACTTTTCCGCGTGCGGCACCAGCGCCTCAAAAGCCTCCTTCACCCAGCCGAACGCCTCCTCGTCGGTGTGGCCGGCAAGGGCAGGCTCGACGCCGCGGTTCTTCATCAGCTCGTCGAAGCTCGCGCTCGTGTCCCAGCGGCCTGTGTTCACGCGCACCGTGGGAATGCCCATCGCGTAGGCCTCTTCGATAAAGCGCACCGTGTCGTCGAGGTTCTTCTTGCGCTCCGCCGGATCGGGCCGCAGAAAGGTCTGATGCGTCGAGTAGCCCATCAGGTCCAGCCCCAGCGAGAACGCCCGGCGCTTGTACTCGCGCATCTGCTGCGCGGTCGGCTCGCCGACCTGGCGGCGCAGGATCTCCACGCCGTCGAAGCCGAGCCGAGCCGCGAGGTCGATGCAGGCTTCGACCGGCCTGTGCGCCTCATAGCGGAACTGGTAGAACGAGTAGGTCGAAACCCCGACGCGCGAGCGGCGCGCAGGCGGCACCTTTTCGACGGTCGCTTGCGCCGACGCTGTCGCGGCACCGGTTGCGGCGAGCGCCGCAGCGGCGAGAAAAGATCTGCGTGTGGGGTGAGTCATCGTATCCGCTCCCTGTTTCGTTGTAGCCTGTCCATTAGACTACCCCATCGGCTGCCTTTTTGCTAGCCTAACGCGATATGAACACGACTGCGAATCCGTTCCGCCGTGCGACAGTCGCACTATCCGTTGCGTCTGCACTGCCATTCGCCATGCTCTCCGCTGAGGATAAGCCTGCACCCTCGCCAGCCCCACGCCTCTGCCAAGGCGCGTACCAGACCGAGGAAGCCGCCCGGCAGCAACTCGCACGCTTCTCGCAAACGTACTCCGATCTCGACGGCTGGAAGCGCAGGGCCGCGACGATCCGCGAAGGCATCCTGCAAGGCGCTGGCCTGACGCCGCCGCCCGCGAAATGCGCGCTTCATCCGCTCATCCGCGACCGGCGCGAGCACAACGGCTACCGCGTCGAGAACGTGGCCTTTGAAAGCCTGCCGGGCTTTTTCGTCACAGGCAACCTCTACCGGCCGCTGCGCGCGCTCGGCCCACGCCGCCACGCGGCCGTGCTCTGCCCGCACGGCCACTTTCCCGAGCCCAACGGCGGCGGACGCTTCCGTAACGACATGCAACTGCGCTGCGCCACCTTGGCCCGCGCCGGCGCGGTCGTGTTCGCTTACGACATGGTCGGCTGGGGCGAGTCGCAGCAGTATCCCCACAAGGCGCCAAAGGCCTTGGCGCTACAGCTCTGGAACGGCATCCGCGCCATCGACTTCCTGCTGTCGCTGGACGAGACCGACCCAGCCCGCATCGCGGTGACCGGCGCGTCCGGCGGCGGCACCCAGACCTTCCTGCTGGCGGCGGTCGACGACCGCGTCGCCGTGTCGATCCCGGTGGTCATGGTCTCGGCCCACTTCTTCGGCGGCTGCGTCTGCGAGAGCGGCTTGCCTGTCCATATCAGCGAGAAGCACGAGACCAACAACGCAGAGATTTCGGCGCTCGCAGCCCCGCGGCCACAGCTCCTCATCTCGGACGGCAAGGACTGGACCAAGAACACGCCGGCCGTCGAACATCCCTACATCCGCAGCGTGTACGCGCTATTTGGCGCGGCCGAGAAAGTGGCGAACCTGCACCTGCCGGACGAGGCGCACGACTACGGCGCCTCCAAGCGTAAGGGCGCGTACGACTTCCTCGAGCGCCACCTTGGCCTCTCGTTCGCGGGCCTGCGCCGGGCGGACGGCTCCGTAGACGAGAGTTTCGTCGTGATCGAGCCGCAGGAGAAGATGCGCGCGTTCGGCCCGCAGAACCCCCGGCCGGCCCACGCCGCCGACGGCGTGGAAGCGGTGGAGCGCTTGCTCAGCACGCGCCCGTGAGCGCCGGGCGCGGTCAGCGGGTGGAGCCGGTAGGCTGAGTCAGCAGAGTCTAGGCGCCGATGCCGATTCCTAAAGAGACCGACCTAGACTCACGTCCGCTAAGCCCCGGCGCAGCCGGGTTCCGCCTGCGCCGCCTCACGCAGCGCCCGCACGGACTTTGCGGAGAGCGGCTTCACGGCACGATCACGGGCGAGAAGGATCTGGCACGCCAGCTCAAAAAACTCGGCGTTCTGCACCGCATGGTCGAAATCCTGCGCCACGGTCACTTGCCCGTGGTTCGCCATCACGGCCAGATCGTGCGCCGCCATTTCCGCGACCACCGCGTCGGCGAGTTCCGGCGAGCCCGGCGGCAGGTACGGCACCCACCCCACCGGCCCGATGTAGAAGGGGATCTCGGGAATCACGTTGAAATCAGTGGACGTCCGCTTGCTGCACGCCAGCGCGGTCGCGAAGGGCGACTGGTAGTGGAACACCACGTCTACGTCAGGCCGCGCCCGCAGGATACCCGCGTGGAGGCGCACCTCCACCGTGGGCTTCACGCCGTTCAGCGACGCGCCGTCCGCGATGGCGCACACGGCCACATCAGCCGCCGTCAGCCGCCCCAGCCAGCTGCGCGTCCGCGTCACCAGCATCCGCCCGCCCCCCACGCGCCACGACAGGTTTCCGCTGCTGCAGCGCAGCAGCCCCCGCGCGTCCGCCTCATGGCAGGCCGCCACAAACGCCTCAACTGTCTTCTTCGGAATCGCCTTCATACCATACACCCCGCCCTTTTCCCGCCAGCGCCCCACCTAACAGCCTAGCAGTCCTCAGCCTAACAGCCTTCTCTCGCCAGCGGCGGATAACGCCTCCGCGTGAGCCTATTTTCCAGCCGTCTGCTGCGCGAACGCCTTAAGCGCGGGATAGAGCGACTCGTAACGGGCGTAGAGTTCGGCGTAGCGCGCCTGCGCCTGCGGGTCGGGCACATAGGTCGCGCCGGGCCGCCAGACCTGCTCGAACGCCTCGCGCTCGTCGCGGTAGACGCCCGTGCCGATCCCCGCGAGCAGCGCCGCGCCGAGCGGCACCGCCTCGTCCAGGTCGGGCACCTCCACCGCGAGCCCGGTCACGTCCGCCTTGACCTGCATCCAGAGCTTGTTCTTGGTCGGGCCGCCGATCGCCACGATCTTGCCGTTCGCGGCGCCCAGCCCGCGCTCGAAGCCGCGGACGATCTCCAGAAACTGGTAGTTGAGGCCCTCGACCACCGCGCGGAAGAGGTCGCCCCGCCCCGCGATGCCGCGCAGCCCCACGAACGCGCCGGACGACGCGGGATCCAGGATCGGGCAGAAGCTGCCGGACATGTGCGGCAGAAAGTAGACGCCGTTGCAGCCGGCCGGCGCGCGCGACGCGAGGTCGATGAGCCGCGCCCACTCCGAGCCCTCCGCTTCGCCGCCCAGCGCGGGCACGCCGATTTCGCGCTTGAACCACTCCAGCATGTCCGCCGCCACGGTCGCGCCCATCACGGCGTAGCGGCCGCGCGCCACGTGCGAGTCCACCAGCACGCCCATGCGCTGCACCTCGGGCGTGAGCACCGGCTCGCGCAAGGCCGACACCACCATCTCCCACGTGCCGAGCACGTCGAGCAGCACGCCGGGGTCGAAGGCGCCTGTCGGCAGGCAGCCGCAGCAGTAGTCGTGGCCGCCCAGCACCACGGGCGTGCCCTGCTTGAGCCCCGTCGCCTCGGCCGCCGCCGCGTGCACGCGGCCCAGCACCGTGCCGGCGGGATGCGGGTCGCAGAGCAGCGCGCGGTCGATCCGGGCTCGCGACAGAAAATCGCTGTTCCAGCCCTGCGTCCGCTGGTCGAAGAGCAGCGTGGTTGAAGCCATGCTGTAGTCGGTGGCCAGCTCGCCGCAGAGCATGAAATTGACGAAGTCCTCGATCAGCAGCCACTTGTGCGTCTTGGCCAGAATGGCCGGCTCGTGCTCACGCATCCAGAGCAGGCGCAGCGCGGTGTTGAAGGTCCACACCTGGTTGCCGCCGCGCGCGAACTGCTCGTCCGCGCCGATGTGCTCCAGCCACCACGCCTGCTGCGGGGCGGTTCGCGGACAGTGCCAGCTGATGAACGGGTAAAGCCATTTCCCGTTCTTGTCGACTGGCACGCCGTCCATGCCCATGCCGGTCACGGCCACACCCACGATCTCGCCGCCCGCTGCCGCCGCCGTCACGGCCCGCACCGACTCGGCGATGCCGCCCCAGATCTGCTCGGGCCGCCATACGGCCCAATCGGGGTGCGCGGGATCAGGGTGAACGCACTCGGTCGGCACGTCCCGTTTCGCGACCAGCCGTCCGTCCGTGCCGAAAAGCACCGCCTTCAGGTTGGTCGAGCCGACATCGATGCCCAGCAGATAACCCATACGAACCTCCCAGCCTTACGAAAACGCCTCGCCCGCGCCGGACGCGTCGAAGTCCAGCCGGATCGGATAGCGCCCGTACGCTTTGATCGTGCTCAGCATGGCCAGATAGTTCAGCGGCGCGACGGACGAGTGGATGCTGTTGCTGGACGACACGATCAGCCCGCCGCCCTCGGCCGCCGCGCGGATCACGCCGAGCGTCTCCCGCACGACCTCTTCCGCCGTGCCCTCCACCAGCGTGGTCGCGCAGTTCACGTTGCCCTTAAGCGCGAAGTGCCGGCTGTAAGTGCGCTTCATGTAAGCCATGTCCATGCCGCCCAGCGGGTCGATCGGGTCGAGGCAGTCGAAGCCCGCGTCGAGGATCATATCCATCAGCGGCATAACGTTGCCGTCCGTGTGCTTGATCACCGGCATCCCGTGGTCGTGGAAGCCCTTGACCACGCGCTTCAGCCCCGGATAGAGCAGTTCGCGGAACGTGTCCGGCGACATGAACGGCGCCTGCCCGGAGGAGTAGTCGTCGCCGGTGAACACGAAGTCCGCGCCGCACCGCGCGGCCTCGCCCGCGAGTTGGATATTGAGATTCACGGACAGCTCGACCAGTTTCGTGACCAGCTCAGGCTCGAGGCAGAAGGCCATCATCAGCTCCTGAAAGCCCATCAAGTTGCGCGGGATGGAGAGCACGTCGTTCAGGTGCACGCCGATCGCATACTGGCCCTTATACTTGGCGACCAGCCGCTTCAGGCTGTCGAAGCGGTAGGGCGCAAACGCGTCCGGCGCCTGGTACGCCGCGAAGTCCTCCAGCGTCTGGATCACGGGCTGCACCACGGTGGAGTGCTGCTCCTCGCCCTTCTCAACCACGATGCCCCACTCGTTGCGGAACCGGTTGGGCGCGACTTGCTCGGTCTTGAAGTCCGGCGCGGTCAGCATGGCATCGAGGCCCATGCGGACGGTGAACTCCTCGGTCGACGCGCCCGGGCACAGCGCGCTACGCACCTTCTTGTCGATGATCCACTCGAAGTGCGGAAGCCGGTCCGGCTCGCCGCGCCGCAACACCGTCATCACACGTTCTGCAGAAGTCATTTCAGCCATGTTCACTCCTCTACTTCCGGCCCCTCGCTTCACTGAGCGCCAGAGCGACTTCACGCTCACGGCGTTCAACGTCCCAGCCCAGCGCGTTGCCAACGATTTCAGCCAATTCGCGCAGCGACTCCCCGGTAGACTGCCCCAGCAGGGTGATGACGCTCCGCCTCCGCACCAGGTCCGACAGGTGCAGCACCTGCTCGCTCTCCGCAATCAGCCGGATTTCGCCCGCGGTGTAGTCCGGCAGGGTCTTCAGCGGCTGGCGCCACTCCGGCTCGCGCCGCTGCGCCAGCGCTTCGGCCGCCGTCCCATAGCGCTCCAGCAGCGCGGACACGCGAGCCGCCGCGAGCCCGCTGTCAGCCGCCACGCGCCCGATCCACTGACGCCGCGCCTCCTCGCCCTTCGGATACCCCTCGGCGCCCGGATAGTCGCGGTCGCGCGTCGAAACCGCGCGCGCCTTGCCCAGCCGCGCCAGAACCCGGTCGGCCGCCTGCTCGGCGAACGCCCGGAAGGTGGTCAGCTTGCCGCCGACCATGCTGTAGACCGGGAATGCGCGGTCGTTGTCCGCCACCTGCTCGGCCAAGAAGTGCGATCGCGAAACCTTGCCGGTAGTGTTGGCATGAGACGACATCAGCGGCCGCACGCCACAGAAGATATGCACAATGTCTTTCCTCGACAGGCTGATCGCCGGGAAGACGCCTTTGAGCGTCGTCAGCATGTAATCGATCTCCCCGTCGTCACAGGCTGCTTCGTCCGGATTCTCGACGCGGATATCGGTGGAGCCCATGATCACTTTGTCCATGAACCGGAAGGTGATGCAGATGCGCCCGTCCTCGTGCTCGTAGTAGATCATGCGGTCGCCCAGCGCGCGGTAGAGTTCCGCGTTGTCGATGACCAGATGCGAGCCTTTGGTGCCGCCCATGAGGTGCGTCTTGAGCCCGAGCGTCTGGTTTGCGAAATCGACCCATGCGCCCGTCGCGTTCACGACGACCTTCGGCCGCACGGTCAGGGTTTCGCCGGTGAGCGAATCGCGCAACAGCATCCCCTCTCGGCCCGACTTCTCCGATGTCACGTAGTTCAGCGCCGCGCAGGTGGGCATAACCCGACAGGCCTCCCGCGCCATGTCCACGCACAGGCGCTCCGGCTGGCTGACCCAGGCGTCCCAGTACGTGGCCGTGCAGACCAGGTCGGGCTTGAGGCCGGGCACTTCCTGCTGCGACCGCTTCTTGCCCATGAAGAAGTGATGCGGCGCCTGGCGCGTCCTCTCGGTCAGGATATCGTAAAACGTCAGCCCCAGCTTTACGATGCAGGCCCCGCGGCCCCCCGGCTTCACGGGCAGACCGAAGAAAATCAGCGGCGCTTTGATCATGCCGTCGAGCCAGGCCATGATGGGGATGGTCGTGCGCAGCGGCGCCACGTAGTGCGGCGCGTATTTCAGCAGCTGGTTCCGCTCACGCACAGACTCCGCGACCAAGCGGAACTCCGCGTTCTCCAGATAGCGCAACCCGCCGTGGATCATGCGCGAGGACTTGGAGCTCGCGCCCGCCGCGTAGTCGTCCTTGTCCACGAGGATGCAGCGCACCCCCTGCAGCGCCAGCTCTCGCAAGAGGCCGGCCCCGTTCACGCCGCCGCCCAAGATCAGCACATCGCACGCCGGATCGGCCTGAATCCCGGCCCAAACCTCAGTTCTCGTTTTCATACCAGTTACGCACTTCGCGTGTTAGCCGGCCCTCAGCAGTTTCTTGCGCGCTTCTCCCAGCGCGTCCGCCGCGATCATCGCGTTGACGACATCGTCAGCGGTGACCGCAAACGGATGGTTCTCGCAGAGCGAACCCGGCCCGGCGCAGATCTCGCCGATGCGCGCGAGCCGCGCGCGGCTCACGCCCGGAAGCCCGATGTCCGAAAAGGTCACGGGCAGCCCGATGGCGATCTCGAAGTCCACGATCCGGTGCACGCGCTCGGCCGACAGGTCGTCGTCCAAGCACAGCTGCGTGATCAGGCCGAAGCCGACCTCGTGGCCGTGCATGAGCCCGTGGCACTCCGGGTACGACGGCAGGCAGTTCGCCACCATGTGAGCCGTCGAGCAGCCGCCGCTCTCGAAGCCCAGCCCGGAGAGCAGGACGTTCGCCTCGACCACCTTCTCGACGGAGGGCGTCACGATCTTCCGCTCCACGGCCCGCTTGGCGTCCACGCCGGACTCCATCAGAATGTCGTAGCAGAGCCGTGCGAGCGCCAGCGCGGCCAGCGTGGCGGTGCCGCCCGCCAGGTTCGGCCCGCGCGCCTTGAAGCACGCCTCGGCCTCCAGCCACGTGGCCAGCGCGTCGCCCATGCCAGCCACGAACGTCCGGATCGGCGCGTGCGCGATGACCTCGGTATCCACGAGCACCAGGTCGGGGTTCACGCCCCAGCTCTCGAAGCCGATGCAGTTGCCCTGCTCGTCATACCAGACGGTATACGAGCTGGTGGGCGAATCGTTCGAGGCCACGGTCGGGCAGGTCACCATTTTGGCGCCCGCGGCGGCGGCGGCGGCCTTGGCGGTGTCCAGCGTCTTACCGCCGCCCACGCCCATGATCACGTCGGCCCGGCACTCCCGGATGCGGCTGGCCACCCGCGCGGCCTCGGCTTTTGTCGTGTCGCCCGCGAACAGAACCTCCTCCACGCTGACTCCGGCTTGCGCCAAACTTGCCAGCAGCGTCTCGCCCACGATCCCCTTCACTTGCGCGTCCCAGAGAACCAGCACGCGCTTACCCAGCGCGCCGATCAGCGTCCCCGCCTCTTTCAGCACGTTCCGCCCCTGCACATAGCGCCGGGGCGCGATGAAGACCTTGTTCATGCGTCATCCTCCTTGGCTGTCCCATCCATAGCCCGTTGATCCAACGGTGGCCTTAGTATGCACGATTCCCGGCCAATTGGAAATAGGAAGAATTGCACCATTTTTTTGCGCCGCCACACTTTGAGATTGCATGAATCCCCTTCAATCGTGCAAGATTTCACTGTGAAACGCGCCATGAAAGCCGCCTCGCAGCGCAATATCTTGATTCTGATGGAGTGGTACGACCACCGGATCCGCCAGGGAATCGGCCACTACGCGCGCGAGCACAACTGGCACCTGACGGTCGCCGAGCGGGCCCTGATCCCGCGCGGCTGGGAGGGAGACGGCGTGCTCGCGGTCTTCCACCGGCGCCAGGACATCGTGCAGTATGTGCGGCGGCTGGACCTCCCGGTCGTGGACCTCGGGCTCTACCGGCCCGACATTCCGCTCCCGCGCGTGGCCGGCGACCACGCGCGCATCGGCGTCCTGGCGGCCGAGCACTTCGCGGCCCGCGGCTTTCTCCACACCGCCTGGTTCTCGACGGCGCTCTCGCCGATTCAGTCGCTTCGGCTCGGGGGCTTTACCGCGGCCTGTGCCGCACACGGGCTCCGCCCCCCGCTGACGTGGATCTGGGAGGAGTCCTGCGCCGACGCCCCTGACGACTGGAAGCGGATGCGGATCTGGCTCAGCCGGCTCCTGCGCCTCGCCTCGAAGCCGCTCGCCGTGTTCGCCCACAACGACTACGACGCCTCCAAAGTCGAAGACGTCTGCCGTGCGGCGGGTATCGCCGTACCGGAAGAGGTCGCCATCCTCGGCGTGGATGACAACGAGCTCATCTGCCTCAACCAGCCCGTCCCGCTCTCCAGCATCGCCCACGACCTTGTGCGCGTCGGCTACGAGGGCGCCGCGCTGCTCGACCGCCTCATCGACGGCGAGGCTTCGCCCCCGCAGCCGATCCTGATCGCGCCGACGGACGTGACCCTGCGGCAAAGCACCGACCTCACCGCCATCAGCCAGCCCGCGATCCGCGCCGCCTTTCGCTTCGTCAAGGAGAACCTGGCGCGCAGTTTCGGCATCGCCGAGGTCGCCGCTGCTGCCGGCGTGTCGCGCAGCACGCTCGACCGCCTCTTCCTGCAGCACCTGAACCGCTCGGTTCACGACGAGGTGCAACGGGCGCGCCTCGCCGCCGTCAAGCGCCTGCTCGCCCACACCGACCTCGTGCTCGCCGACATCGCGCGCCAGACCGGGTTCTGCCACGCGCAGCACCTGAACAATGTGTTCCGTCGCGCCGAGTCCCTGACGCCTCGCGCCTACCGCAAGCGCTACGCGATCCTGCAGCCCGCCCCAGCTCGGGCCATGTAAATGACGCACGCCGGCTCCCAAAGAATGCACTCGTCTTGTTGCCGCTCTTCCGGGTAAACTGTTGCCCAACCACCCGAGGTACGCCATGAAACGATTCGCCGCGATTTCCGCCCTGATCGGTTTAACGACAGCAGCATTGGACGCGCGCGCAGAAGAGACGCGCCGGCTTCTCACCGACACGGACACCGGCGCGGTGACCATGCAGGTCGCGGGCAAAACCTGCTGGACCTACATGCCGCAGAGCAAGGAGGGCAAGCCCTACTTCCACCCGCTGGCGATCCCCGGCACGGACGACGTCTTCACCTCGTTCCGGCCGCCCGACCACAACTGGCACCTCGGCTTCTGGTTCTCCTGGAAGTACATCAACGGGTGCAACTTCTGGGAGCCCGACACCAACGGCGTCACCCGCATCGTCACGCAGACCGTGACGCCGGCCGACGACAAGTCCCTCACGGCCGAAGCCGTGATCGCTTACCTCGCCAAAGGCCGGGAGGCCGTGCGCGAGACGCGCACCGTCCGCGTGACCACCCAGCCCAACGGCAACTACACATTCGAGTGGGACAGCACCTTCACGGCCCAAGGCGCCGAGGCCGTCTTCTCCACGACGCCGGTCAAGAAGGACAAGGCGGGCGCGCGCTGGGCGACCGGCGGCTACGCGGGACTGATGCTGCGGTTCGCGGACAGCCCCGGCTTCTCGTACGCCTTCGCCAACGCCGAGGGCAAGGCGGACGTCATGACCTGCGGCGAGAAGAGCGAGCGGATCGAGGTCGTCGCGACCGCCAAAGGCTCTGGCGCGAAGGCCAAGATCACGGTCCGCGACCACCCCGAGAACCCTCGCCACCCGACGCCCTGGTTCGCCCGCCACAGTGCCGCCGACCACAAAGGCCGCGGCTACTATCTGGTCGGGCCCTCGATGATCTTCCACGAGCCCCTGACCGTCCCAGCCGACACCTCCGTGCGCTTCCGCTATACCGTCACGGTCGAGCGGCTCTGAGCGCCTGCATGCCGCACGCGGTACACGGCCGGCGTGACGCCCGTCTCCGAGCGGAACGCCTCGCGGAACGCGCGTAAGCAGCCGAACCCGCTGGCTGCGGCCACCTCCCCGAGCGAGCGAGGCTCGTCTGTGTCGAGCAGCAGGCCCTTGGCGCGACTCACGCGCCGCTGCCGAAGGTACGCGTGCGGAGAAAGGCTCAGCCGCTCGTGGAAGCGGAGTTCGATCAGGCGGCGCGACATCTTCAGCCTCTTGGCCATCTCCGCCACCGTAAACGCGTCGCCCGGATGCGCGGCCGCGTAGTCCACGACCCTGCGCACCACGGGGTCGTCGTCGTAGAAACGATCCGTCGAGCGACGCCGCACCACGCCCGCTGGCGACACCAGCGTGTCGCCCGCTGGCTGCGGCGCCCCGTCCATCAGCCGCGCCAACAGCCGGGCGGCGGCCACGCCGCAAGCGAAGGGGTCGCGCGACACGCTCGAGAGCGAGGGCACGCAGTAGTCGCAGGTGGTCGGGTCGTTGTCCACGCCCAGCACCGCCACCTCTTCCGGAATGGACAGCCCAAGGCGCGCGCAGAGTTCCATCACCACTCGGGCGCGATAGTCGTGAACCGCCAGAAGCCCGAGCGGCCTGGGCAGCCCGGACAGCCAGCGCGTCAGCCGCGCGTACCGCGTGTGCCAAGGCAGGCGGACGCCCTCGCCCGCGCGCTGCCGGTAGACCGCGCAGGGGAGGCCGGCCTCGGCCAGCCTGTCCGCGAACCCCCGCTCGCGCTCCGCCGAAAACCACGGACCCTCGATTCCGTAGTATGCGAAGTGCCTCAAACCCAGAGCGAGCAGATGCTCGGCGGCCACGCGTCCGATCGCCCGATGGTCCGCGTTCACGCGCGGCACGCCGTGCCCGGGAGGCTGCCACCCGGAGAGGTTCACGGCCGGCATCGTCAGTCTCGCGGCGGCACGCTCCTCGGCCCGCGTCGTCAGGCAGGCGATCACCCCGCTCCCCTGCCACTCCTTCAGCGCGGGGAGGTGGACGTCCTCCTCGCCCGCGCTGCGCAGCGAGGGCGGGCTCGTCACCAGACTCCAGCCGCCGAGGCTGTCGGCGACCTCCTTGATTCCGCGCAGGCACTCGGCCATCCACGGCACGGAAGCCGGATAGACAACAGCCACCAGGGGCCTCTTGCTTTGAATACCGCCTCCTTACCTCTTACCTTTTACCTTTTACCTTTTACCTTTTACCTTATTATCCACAGGCGACTTGCCCGCCGCAAGCCAAATTGCGCATTTCAACCTCTCTTTGCGCATATCATCTCTTCTCGAAGGGATGGGCGTTATGCGATTCTATAACCATGCGCGCTGCTAATCGCTTCAAGTGGCTTGTGTGCGGCCTCCTCTTTCTGGCGATCACCATTCTCTACATGGATCGCCAGCTGCTCTCGATTCTGGCCCCGCAGCTGACCCAGGACAAGGGCTGGTCGGAGACCGACTACGGCAACATGGTCGCCGCCTACCAGTTCGCCTACGCGGCAGGCGTGTTCGCCGCCGGCTGGCTGATCGACCGGCTGGGCACCCGTTTCGGCTTCGCGCTTTTCGTCGCCCTCTGGAGCCTGGTGACCGCCGCGCACGGCTGGGCCATTTCCGTGCCGGCCTTCATCGCGGCGCGCTTCGCGCTCGGACTCACGCAGGCCGGGTGCTTCCCGTGCGCCATCAAAGCCACGGCCGAGTGGTTTCCGAAGGAGGAGCGCGCGCTGGCCACCGGCATTTTTAACAGCGGCTCGATGGTCGGGCCCATCCTCGCGCCGCTGGGGATCTTGCTCCTGTATACGCAGAGCGGCTGGCTCATCACCTGCGCGGCCCTCGGGCTCGTCGGCCTTGCCTGGTGCGCCGTGTGGCTGACGCTCTACCGCACCCCACCCGCCGCGGCCGACGCGCCCGCCTCCGCAACGCCCCAAACGTTAGAACTTCCGAACTCTAGAGCTTCCGACGCCCCCCTGCCGCTGGCCGAGCTGCTGTGCTGCCGGGCCACGTGGGCGTTCTTCTTTGGCAAGCTCCTCAGCGACCCGGTCTGGTGGTTCTTCCTGTTCTGGCTGCCCAAGTTCCTGCACGACAAGCACGGCGTGAAGCTGACCCAGCTCGGCGCTCCGCTGGTCACCATCTACACCATCACGATCATCGGCAGCGTCGGCGCGGGCTGGCTGACCAAGCGGCTGACCAGCCGCGGCATGCCGGTCCGCAGAGCGCGCCAGGCGGTGATGCTGCTGTGCGCGCTGCTGCCGGTTCCGGTGCTGTTTGCAGCCAGCACGCCGTACGTGTGGCTCGCCGTCGTCCTGATCGGGCTCGCGACCGCCGGCCACTCGGGCTGGATGGCCAACCTCTTCTCGCTGGTTTCCGACTCCTTCCCCAAGCGCGCGGTCGCCTCCGTCACCGGCATCGGCACCATGGCCGGGGCGCTTGGCGGCATCTTCGTGGCGCGCTTCGCCGGCTGGGTGCTCGACACCACGGGAAGCTACTGGCTGCTGTTCGTCATGTCTGCCTCGGCGTATGTGGTGGCTTGGCTCGTTGTGCAGCTGCTGTTGCCGAAGAAGGGGGTTGAAGCATGACCGCTCGCGAACGTATTCTGACCGTCCTGCGCGGCGGCACGCCCGACCGTGTGCCCGTCGTTCCCTTTATCCAGGAGGAGTATCTGGCGTGGGTCTATCCGGGGCGCCAGGCGCTCGACCGCGTCGACACGGTTGTCGAGCTCGCCGGCGACCTCTCGTTCGACGTCATCGCCAAACACAACCGCTACATGACGCCGGCCTTTCTGGTGCGCGACCACCTGAACTGGCGCGTCCGGCGCGAGACGGTTCGCGAAGCCGAGCTGTGGGTCACGCGCGTGGAGATCGCCACCCCCGACCGCACGCTCACGCAGGAGAGCGCGCGGCCCGACGCCGGCGCCGCCACGCAGGGCCTGATGTCAGCCACGCGCAAACACCTGCTGGAGTCGCCGGACGACATCGCGTCCTTCATCCGCTGGCTGCCCTTCCCCGACGCCGAGTCGGTCTGCGAGATGCGCGAAACCGCCGCCGGCTGGCGTCGGCGCGTGGGCGACCTCGGCATCAACGCGCCCTGGGGCTGGGCCGGGGTCTTCAACGCCGCCGCCGACCTCTGGAGCATCGAGAGCGTGATGATGGCCCCCTACACCGACGAGTCGCTTTACCACGCCCTCATGGACACGCTCACGGCGCGCATGATTGAGTACAACGCGCCGCTCATCGAAGGCGGCGCGGACGCGATCGGACTGCAAGGCCACATCGCCAACGCGCGCTCCGTGAGCCCCGACTACTTCATGGAGCACGTCTACCCCTACGAGAAGCGGCTGATCGAAGCGATCCACAGCCAGGGCGCGTTCACCGTCTACCACAATTGCGGGTTCGCGCGCGCCTTCTATCCCTGCTACCGCGAGCTGGGCATGACGGTCTGGGAAACGGTCTCCGAGCCGCCGCAGGGCGACAACGACCTCGCCGAGGCCAAGCGCGCCATGGGCGACCGCGTCTGCCTGCTCGGCAACCTGGACCAGCTCCGCTTCCTCAAGGTCGCCACGCCCGCCGAGGTCGCCGCCAAGGCCCGCGCGATCGTCCGCGTCGGCAAGCCCGGCGGGCGCTACCTCTTCGCCGCCTCCGACTTCCTTGAGAAAGGCACCCCCGTCGAAAACGTCAAAGCCATGCTTCGCGCCGCCGAAGAGGAGGGCGCGTATTGACTATGCAGTGTTTCACGGCAGAAGCGGCAGAATCGATTGACTCGAACGCTTCGATTGAACGGATTCGATTCTATCGATTCTGTCGCTTCTCTCGTTTCTTTCGATCACTACAACAAGGAGCTACACCATGAACCGCAGACATTTCATCACGACGGCGTGCCTGAGCGCCGCGCCTCTGATTCTGCCGCGCAGCCTCTTCGGCGCGGACGCCCCGAGCAAGAAAATCGGCATCGGCATGATCGGCATGGGCCGGCAGGCGTTCAACAGCAACCTGCAGCCGTTTCTGAAGTCCGCCGACTGCGCCGTCACCGCCGTCTGCGACGTGGACGCCTGGCGGCTCGAGCAGGGGTTGCAGGCCGTCGAGAAACACTACGGCAAGAGAACGGCCAAGGGCTACCGCGACTTCCGCGAGCTACTGGCCGACCCCAACGTCGACGCCGTCATGATCTCCACGCCCGACCACTGGCACGTGCCCATGGCCATCGCGGCCGTCAAAGCCGGCAAGGACGTTTCGCTCGAGAAGCCCATCACGCGCACCATCGGCGAAGGACGCCTCCTCGCTGACCTTGTGGCGAAGCACAAGCGCGTGTTTCGAGTCGACAGCGAGTTCCGCTCGCTCGAACCGATGCACCGCGCCGCCGAGCTCGTGCGCAACGGGCGCATCGGCAAGGTGCTGGCCATCCGCACCGGCTCGCCGAAGGAGGTCTTCCCCGACGAGCCGGAGACCGTCATCGCTCCCCCGGCCGACCTCGACTATGACCTCTGGCTCGGCCCCGCGCCGAAAGTGGAGTACATCCAGAAGCGCGTCCACACGCCGCGCGACCTCAAGTCCCGCCCCGGCTGGATGCGCAACCTCGACTACTGCGACGGCATGATCACCAACTGGGGCACGCACCTCAACGACATCGGCCAGTGGGGCGCCGGCACCGAGCGCACCGGGCCCGTCGAGGTCAAGGCCACCGGCAAGTTCCACGACGGAAAAGTCTGGAACGTGCTCGAACACTTCGACGCCTGGTACAAGTTCGCCAACGGCATGGAGCTGTTCTACCAGATGGGCGAGCCGCACGTGCGCTTCGAGGGCGAGAAGGGCTGGATCCACGTCAACTACGCCGCCAGCAAGCTCTCGCCCGAACGCCTCATGGCCAGCGACCCCAAGATTCTGAAAGAGGTTATCGGCCCCGAAGAGCTCCACTTCCCGCTCAAGCACGAAAAGCAGGATTTCGTCGACTGCATCAAGAGCCGCGGCCGCACGCTCGAGGACGAGGAGGTTGGCCAGCGCACCACCTCGCTCTGCCACCTCGCCCATATCTCGGTCAAGCTCGGCGGCGCCAAGCTCGCCTGGGACCCCGACAAAGAGACCTTCCCCGGCAACAGCGCAGCCAACGCCCTTGTCAACCGCGCGCCGCTGCGCGCGCCGTGGACGCTCGACTAACCCGGAGACAGCCACCATGACACCCCGACACTCCCGCCGCTCGTTTCTCAAAGCCTGCGCGGCCTGCGCGGCCGCGCCGCTCCTGGCGCCGCAACACGCCCGCGCGCAGGATCAAGCGCGCTGGCCCTTCTTCGCCTTCGACAACGGCGTGGGCCGCGGCAAGTGGCCGCCCGAAAAGCAGGCCGCCACGCTCAAGGCGCTGGGCTACGACGGCATCAGCTACAACTACACGAACAATGCGGACCTCGAGACGTGGGGCCGCGTCTATCGCGAAGCCGGGCTGAAGATCTTCGGGCTCTACATTCACACGTTCCCCGAGAAAAGGGATGAGCCGTGGACGCCCGCCTTGCGCGAGGCGGTCACCCTTCTGAAAGGCTCTGAGACCATCCTCTGGATCACCTTCCGCGAAGCCAAGGTCAAGGGCGATTATGACGAGGCCTGCGTGAAGATCGCCCGCGACCTCGGCGATCTCGCCCAGTCGTCCGGCCTGCGCGTCGCGATCTATGCTCACGCGGGTTTTTATGTGGCCTCGGCCATCGACTCGCTGCGCATCGCCAAGAAAGCGGCCCATCCTGCGGTCAAGCCCTCCTACAACCTCTGCCACGAGTTCCTGACCGGCAACGGCGAGAAGGCCTTGGAGACGCTCCGGCTCGTCGCGCCCGAGGCCGCGCTGGTCTCGCTCAACGGTGTCGAGCCCACGGACAAGAAGCGCTACATCCTGCCGCTCGGGCAGGGCGCCTTCGACACCGCCGCGCTCTTGGCCGAACTCAAGCGCCTCGGCTACGCAGGCCCCGTCGGCCACCAGTTCTACAGCATCCCCGGCGACATCGAAGAGAACCTGAAGACCGCCATCGCCGCCTGGCGCAAACAGCAGCCGCGCTGATCCCACTGTACGAGCAGGCCTGGCCCGACCCTCTTCAAGCGAGCATCCCCACGACACACTTGACCCCACCCGTGCACATTCCTGACATTCACCGCCACCGAACGGCGAGCGGCGTCCGCGGCCCCCAGTAGGGACGGCAGTCCCCTGCCGTCAGCCGCGGCCCCCGGTAGGGACGGCAGCCCCCTGCCGTCAGCCGCGGCCCCCGGTAGGGACGGCAGCCCCCTGCCGTCCGCGGACGCCGACGGGGCAGCGTCCCTACCGTGGAACGCCGCTACTCATTCGCAAACCTCCATAGTCTCGCGTCGCCTACGGGCTCAGCCGCCGCTCAGCGGCCAGCAGCGCCTGGCGCGTCGAGACTTCCGGATAGCCCGCCGCCAGCTTCGCGATCGCCTCACGCATCGACGCATCGCTGATCCGCCCCAGCGCCTCGGCGGCCGCGTGGCGCGTGTCGGTCGCGTTGGCGAAGTCGTCGGCCACCTTCAGCAGCGCGGGCGCAACCTTCGCATCCCCGACGCGGCCCAGCGCCCACGCCGCCGCCGCGCGCCAGCAGGGCGTGAGGTCGTTGTGCAGGAAAAGAATGCCGGGGCCGAGCGGGTCGGGCGAGCCGTCGGCGAACTCGGCGGGCGCGGCCAGCGCGGCCAGCAGCGACTCGGTCGCGCGCGGGTCGCCGATCTCGCCCAACGCGCGGCCGAGATAGAAGCACACCCAGTGCCGCACCGGCAGCTTCAGCACCACCGGGATGCCCTTGTCGAACACGCGCGGAATGTCGTTCGTCACCGCCATGAAGCGGGCGTACGCCGCCTGCACGCGCGGCACGTAGGCCCGGTCGCGGCAGACCAGCGAGAGCACTTGCGACGCGCGGTTGGTGAGGTCGGGCGTGCCACCCCACGCGCCGATCACGCGGCCGAGCGCGGCTGCGACCTCCGCGTCGCGCGCCGCCTGCGCGTCGCCCAGCACGGCCAGGCAGGTCTCGCTCACGCGGGCCTCAGCGCCTTGCCGCCGGATCACGCGGCCCAGCAGCGTCTCGCAGTCGTCATTCGCCGGGAAGAGCGCGCGGTCGAAATCGGTCGGCACGCAGCGGATCAGGTGCGGCACCAGCGAGGCCGCGTTGGCCGTGCCCAGCGCGTCGAGCGCCTCCACGATCCGCAGGTGCACCGGCGACGCGTGGCAGGCCATCAGCGCCGGATGGTCGCCGTACCAGTTGGTAAACTTCGAATAGTCCTTCAGGCCGGCAAAGGTATCGATCAGCGCGGTCTCGGCCTCGCGCGTGCCGATCAGGCCCAGCGCTTCAGCCGCGGCCTCGGCCAGAAACAGGTTGCCCGTGTCGGGGTCGGCGTGGCGCTTCAGCGTCTCGGCCAGCAGCGGCACGGCGGCCGCGTCCTTGAGGCGGCCGAGCGCGCGGGCCACCTCCTGCACGCAGCGCGGGTTCACGGGGTCCGCCGCCAGAAACTTGGCGTTGTCGCCGTGGTGCGTCTTGCGCCACGCGACATAGGCCGCGTCGTCGCGCAGCCGCTTCAGTGTTTCGCGCAGCGCCGCACGCGCGGCCTCGCCCGAGCCCGTGTGCCCGAGCGACACTGCCGCCCGGCGAACGACGTCGCGGTCTTCGCTCGCGAGCCGGGCGACCAGCTCGCCCTCGATTTTTCCCCACCCCGTAGACCGGAACCACGCCGCCCAGTCTCCTGCTTCGCTGTGGCCGGTCAGGTTCTCCAGCGCGACGCCGGCGGCCTGGCGGACGGCCGGATCGGGATCCGACGCCACGGCCAGCAAGGCCGGAACCGATTCGCGGGTGCCGCACGCCGCGAGCGCAAGCGCCGCCGCGACGCGCACCTCCCGCGCGCTGTCGGGCAGGCGCTCCGCCAGCGCCGCGGCCGCGGCCGGATCGCGGGCGAGCCCCAAGCGGTTCGCGGCTTTGGCTCGCACGGCCGGATCGGCGTCGCGCAGGCGGGCCTTGAGGTCGCCGACCGTTGCGGAGGTGCGGTTGAGGGAGGCCACCTCGCGGAAGCGGTCGAACTGCAGCTCCGTCAGGCCGGTCACCGCCGGGTTGTTGCCGCGAAACCGGTGCGGGTCGCCTGCGTCAGTGAGCCGCAGCGGGCGCTCGCGCGTGGCGAGGGTGACGGTGCCCGCGACCGGCGGCGCGGTCTGGCGCACCGCGTGGCAGCCCACGCAGCCGCGGCTCTCGCCGGGGCGAACGAAGATCCACGACATCTCGTTGAGTTCCGAGCGGCCTTCGGCGTCGACCGCCTGGAAGGCGATCGCGACGTCGGCTGGCACTTCGACCGCGAAGGAGCCGTCTGGCGCGAGCGGCACCGTGCCCAGCTCGACCGTCTCGTTGCCTGCATGCACGATGTACGAATGTGACGAGCGCACGGTCAGCCCGCGGCCCATCAGCACGCGGACGGCCCGCACGTGCGGCCAGCCCGCGGCCGTGTTGCGCGTGAACCGCGCGTCCTGACAGTAGAGCACGCCGGTCGTGCGGCGCTCGTCCATCCGCGAGGGCAGCACGGAGGGCCGGGCGCGCGGGCCGAGGTAGACCGGCGAGTGCAGCGGTCCGTTGGTCGAGGCGTACACCAGCACCATCTTGCCGTCCGCCTGATCCGGCTCGACGAGGCCGATCCGCTCAAAGCCTTCGGCCGTGGCGGCCTTCTGCCGCTTGTTGCGCTTCAGAGACGCGACCGGCGTGCCCGTGGTGCAGAGCAAGCGCCCGTCCGGCAACGCCGAGACGTCGCCCGCGGCGAGCGGCACGTTGACGAGGTCGCGCTGCGCGCAGCCGGGGCGGCCGACCGCGATGGCCGAGCCGGTCAGGTAGGCGACGCGGCCGTCGGGCAGCGGCGCGGGGCTGCCGCAGTTGAAAGCCCGCAGGCGGCTGCCGTAGGCCGGGCCGAGGTCGAGCCCGAACTCGGTGTAGCCCTCCGTGCCGTCCGGGTGCACGGCGTGCAGCAGCGTCTCCACCTTGCCGCGGTCGAAGAAGTTGTCGGAGCGGATGAAGAGGATGCGGCCGTCGGCCAGCACCTCCGGCTCGTTGTCGAAGATGAAGGTGGAGGTGATCCGGCGAATGTCGCCGCCATCGGGCCGCATGGCGAAGAGCGAGCGCGAGGGTGTGTTGTGATACTCCTCGAAGAAGCCGCAGCGCGTGGAGACGAAAACGATGCGGCCATCGGCCAGTTCGACGGGGTCGATGTCGTGGAACGGCCCTTCCGTCAGACGCTCGGGCGTGCCGCCGTCCGACGTCAGGCGGTAGATGTGATAGAACGCGTCGCCTTCGCGGGCCATGGAGAAGTAGATCCAGCGCCCGTCAAACGACACGCTCGGCGAGCCGAGCGCGCCGGCGCCGGCGTCCAGCAGCACGCGCGGCTCGGTGCCGGGCCGCGCGGGCGCGAGCGTCTGGAGCGTGCGCCCGACCTTCATCGGCCCGGGCAGGTCGTGCTCGGGAAAGGCTCGCGTGTGGCCCGGATTGAAGATCGTCACGTTGAGGCTCTGGTAGGCGGTGCCGCCGTGCGCGTGCGAGCGGGTCAGGCTGCAGTCGTCGCCCACGAACGCGATGCCGCGCGGCCAGACGTAGCCCTCGGGCGCGGGTTTTTCGCCCGCGACGTCGCGCTTCTTGCTCGGCGGCTCGGCGGCGGCGGGCACAGACAGCCGCCCCCAGGGCCCCCCGCCGAACACCGCCATCTCCGACGCCGCCTTCCACGCCTGGTCGTTGAAATCGAGCTGCGTCCAGTTCGGCTCCTCAGTGGCTATGCAGCGCCACGAGGCATCGGTCGCTCGCTCCACGGTCTGCCCGTCGCTCAGCACGACGCGCAGCTTGAGGAGCAAGCCCGCCGCGCCGGGGATGGTGTTGGCGGCTTCAACCGCGATCACGTTGTCGCCCGCCGTCAGCAGCGCGGCCACATCGAACCGCTTCGGACGGTTCCACGCGTTCGGCTCGGAGAGGTTCGCGCCCACGGGCTTTCCGTTGATCGAGACCTCGTAGAGGTTGTCGGCCGTGACCAACAGGTCGGCCGCAACGATGCGCGCCTGCTCCGTCACCGCGACGCCCGCGCGGAAGTAGCAGACGCCTTCCGGCAGCGACGACAGCGGCACGCCAGGCTGCTGCACGCACCAGACCCACTTCGCGCCCGACCAGTCGGGCTGCGGGCTTTCGGCGCATCGCGCCGACAACACCGCACCCATAACCGTAGCCAGGATCAACCCCGCAAACGCTCTTGCCATGCCGCCCCCCTACGTGGAACACGCCCCAACGCTGACGGGAAAGTAACACACCCGAGCAACCGCCTTCAAGCCTGTTTATCGGAGGGGAAAGGCGTTCCGCCGCTCCATCTCTCCTGTGCCGTGCCCGTTCGTTGCCCGGGCTTCAGCCCGCCCACCCCCGTGTCCAGACTGACCCGATTATCACCGCGTGCCGGACGGGCGGCCGCACCGGTGCCGATTCCGTACACATTTTGCGCCGCCGTTTACAAGACGCGGAATGGCGAAGCGTCTATCATGGCCACACAATTCGGTTGAATGCGGGGCGGGCCGTCGCACGCCGCGCGCAACGCCAGGGGGTTCCCATGAAGACTCGATCCGTCACCGATCTCAAGACGCTCACCACCAACGTCAAGGCCGCGGCCGATGCGGCGCTCAACCAGGGCAAGGGCGTGCTGCGCCTCGCGCCGAACTGGGTTCCGCGCTCCTTCCTCCACCCCGGGCGCCGCATCAAGCTGCACCCGGACGACTTGTACGCCTACGGGCTGAACCGCGGCGGCATCGACGAGCGCTGGTTCGCCTCCACCACCGAGGCCGCCAACGAGGGCCGCGTGCCCGACGAGGGCCTGAGCTACGTCGTCTTCAAGGGCGAGCGTTTCCTCCTGCGCGACGCGGTCTCCGAGCTCGGCGCCGCGGCCGTCGGCAAGGACATCTGGGCCAAGTACCGCCGCTGGCCGGTGTACAGCAAGTTCTTCGACAACATGGGGCCCATCCCCCACCACATCCACCAGAACGCGAAGCAGGCGAAGCTGATCGGCCAAGAGGGCAAGCCGGAGACCTACTACTTCCCGCCGCAGAACAACAACGTCGGCAACAACTTCCCGTACACCTTCTTCGGCCTCGTGCCCGGCACCACCAAGGCCCAGGTGCGCCGCTGCCTCGAGAACTGGAACAAGGGCGACAACGGCATCCTCGACATCTCGCAGGCCTACCGCCTCAAGCCGGGCACCGGCTGGCTCGTGCCGCCCTGCGTGCTGCACGCGCCCGGCTCGCTTTGCACCTACGAGCCGCAGTGGGGCTCGGACGTCTTCGGCATGTACCAGAACCTGGTCGAAGGCCGCGAAGTGCCGTGGTCGCTGCTGGTCAAGGACGTGCCGGCCGAGAAGAAGTTCGACCTCGACTACATCGTCGAGCAGCTCGACTGGAAGCAGAACACCGACCCGAACTTCCACAAGAACCACTACCTCGAGCCCGTGCTCGCGGGGGGCTCGGCGAAGGACGGCTACCTCGACAAGTGGATCTGCTACGGCCGCATCAAGGGGTGGCAGTGCGTCACCGCCAAGGAGCTCACCGTGCTGCCTGGCGCGACCTGCACCATCAAGGACGGCGGCGCCTACGGCCTCATCACCGTGCAGGGCAAGGGCAAGATCAACGGCCAGCTCCTCAGCAGCCCGAACCTGATCCGCTTCACCGAACTGACCGACGACGAGGTCTTCGTGGTCGACGGCGCGGCCCGGGCGGGCGTGGTCTTCGAGAACACCTCCAAGACCGAGCCGCTGGTCATGCTCCGCTACTTCGGCCCCGAAGTGAATCCCAATGCGCCCGACGTCGGAGGCAAGAAATGAGCAACACCTTCCCGAAGCTGCACAACGCAACCTGGCCCGGCGTGGTCGGCAAGGGCCCCGGCACGCCGGAGCCGCTGATCGACCTGCAGACCATGATTGACCTCACCGCCGCCGCCGAAGTGGACGGCGTGCGGTTCGACGGCGTGGACCTCTTCCTCTGCGCCCCGCACGTCGACATCGACTCGACGGACGCCGACCTCCAGACGCTCGCGGACACGCTGAAGAGCCGCGGCCTCGTGGCGGGCTCGCTCGTCGCCCCCGTGTGGCCGCCCGCGGGCGGCGGCACGGCCTTCGGTGATCAGGCTGCGCGCGACCAGTTCGTCGTGCAGGTGCGCAAGTCTTGCCGCATCGGCAAGCGGCTGCGCGAGCTCGGCGTCCGCCCGACCGGCGTCATCCGCATCGACTCGGCGGGCTCGCCGGCCGAGTGGGCGAAAGACCCGGCCGGCAACATGCGGCTGCTCATCGACACCTTCTCGCGCGCCTGCGACGTGGCCGAGGAGGCCGGCGAGCGGCTCGCGGCGGAGGGCGAGATCTGCTGGGGCGGGATGCACTCGTGGCGCACCATGCTGAGCGTGCTCGAAGGCGTCAACCGCCCGCAGACGCTCGGCTTCCAAGCCGACATGGCCCACACGCTCCTCTACCTGCTCGGCTACAACGCGCCCGAAGACCGGCTCGTCCCTGCGAACTTCGACTGGAGCGACTCCCTGGCCTTCTGCGCCGCCTACACCCGGCTGGCGGGCCTGCTGCGGCCGTGGACGATCGACTTCCACGTCGCCCAGAACGACGCCACCGTCAAAGGCCAGGGCTCGCACGACAAGACCGGCCGGCACTGCTTGCCGAGCGACGCGAACGGCAAGCTCGACATCACCTGGGCCGCGGGACAGTGGCTGCGCGACGAGGCCGGCCAGCCGACCCGCGCAATCCGCCACCTCTGCTGGGACGGCTGCATGTTCCCGAACGAGGTGATGTTCAAGCCCGAAACATGGAACTCGATCCTCAAGGCCATGGTGGACGTCCGCAACGCCCACGGCTGGTCGGAATAGACGAAAGGAACTTACCAATGGCAACACCTAAGACACTCAACGTCGGCCTCATCGGCTGCGGCTTCATGGGCCGCACCCACTCCAACGCCTACCGCAAAGTCGGCAACTTCTTCCCCATCGACCGCCAGCCCGTGCTCAAGGCGATCTGCGATTTCAACGCGGACAAAGCCGCCGCCTTCGCCAAGCAGTGGGGCTATGAGTCGGTCGAGACCGACTGGAAGAAGCTGCTCGCCCGCAAGGACATCGACCTGGTCGACATCTGCCTGCCCAACAACCTTCACATGGAGGTGGCGGTCGCCGCCGCCAAAGCCGGCAAGATGATCATCTGCGAGAAGCCGATCGCCCGCGACGCCAAGGAAGGCCTCAAGATGGTCAAGGCCGTCGAGAAAGCCGGCGTGCCGAATCTGGTCTCGTACAACTACCGCCGCATCCCGGCCGTCACGATGGCCAAGCAGCTCATCGACTCGGGTCGGCTCGGCCGCATCTTCCATTACCGCGCCAAGTTCCTGCAGGACTGGACCATCTCGAAGGACCTGCCTCAGGGCGGCGACGGCCTGTGGCGGCTCGACGTGAAGGTGGCGGGCAGCGGCGTCACGGGCGACTTGCTCGCGCACTGCATCGACACCGCGCTCTGGCTCAACGGCGGCATCGACTGCGTCTCCGCCATGACCGAGACCTTCATCAAGGAGCGCAAGCATCAGCTGACCGGCAAGGTGCAGAAGGTCGGCATCGACGACGCCTGCGCCTTCCTGGCCCGCTTCAAGAACGGCTCGCTCGCGACCTTCGAGTCCACGCGCTACGCCCGGGGGCACAAGGCGCTGTACACCTTCGAGATCAACGGCGAACACGCCTCGATCGCGTGGGATCTGCACGACCTGCACCGGCTGCAGTTCTTCGACCACCGCGACGAAGGCCCGCTGCGCGGCTGGCGCTCGATCCACGTCACCGACGGCGAGCACCCCTACATGAAGAACTGGTGGGTTCCGGGGCTGGCGATCGGCTACGAGCACAGCTTCGTCCACCAGATCGCCGACTTCATCCAGGGGCTCGAAAGCGGCAAGCCGGCTGGGCCGACCTTCCGCGAGGCGCTCGAAGCCTCCAAGGTCTGCGACGCCGTGCTCGCCTCCGCCGCCAGCGGCGCCTGGGTCAAGGTGTAAACACCTACTCCAAAATTGGCCACACCGTCTCGCCGCGCGCCTGCGCGGCGATGTTCTCGTAGGTGCCGTAAAAATCGGAGTTGCAGTCGAGCCACAGCGAGAGGCGCCGCCACTCGCCGGTCGTCAGCTTCACGTCATGGTGGCCCTTGCTGAGCATTTCCGTCAGCTTCGACGCCCGCGCGCCGAACTTGCCGGGGTAGGTCTTGGACTCGGTGAACGACCCTCCGCCGTCGTAGTAGAACGCGTACGGCTTCAAGCTGCGATACGACGGCAGCCACGCCTTGCCGTCTGCCGCGCCGCTCAGCGAGGGCGCGCGGCCCGGATGCTTCGCGTGGCAGCCCGCGCAGTGCGTGTCCAGCACCGGCTGAACCAGCCGCACGAAGCTGAAGGGGTTGGAGCCCTCCGGCTCCGGCGTCAGCGTCGAGGGCTCGCGACGCATCGCGAGCGAGGTGCGCTGCGCGGGCGGCGGCGCGGTCTTGCGCTTCTCGTGGCAGCCGACGCAGCTCAGGTTCTCGCGCGGCGCCGCGTACACGTCGGTGCGCATCGACTGCACGGCGCGTCCCTGTTCGTCCAGCACTTGGAAGTAGACCGGCACGTAGGGCTTCAGGTAGAAGCGGACGCTGCCGTCCGCCTCCACCGGCACCGTGCCGAGCACCGCCCGCGCGTTCTTCTCCGTGCCGTAGCCGATCGCGGGGTTGTTGCGCCCCGGCGTGCTTTTGGGCAGGATCTGAACCACGCGCAGCGCCTTGATCACCGTGCCTTCCGGCCACGCGTGGCGGCTCTCGTAGACGTTCATGATCGTGACCACGGCGGGCTCGTCGGCGGCACCCCCGCCCGCGGGCTGCGTCGCGCAAGCCGCGAGCAGGCGCGGCCGGTCGAGGTTGAGCCGCGGCTGCGCGGGGTCGACGGGCAACGGCTTGACCGTCTCCGGGATGACCGGCGGCGCCGGGCGCGCCTTGAGCGGCATCGGGCTCAGGCAGGCGATGGCCGGGTCGCGGTACAGCAGATCCTTGTTACCGAACGCGTCGAGCAGGTAGATGCCGTAGTTCTCCACCGAGTCCGGCTCCGCCGCCGACGGATAGCCGAAGACGCACAGGCCGTAGTTCTCGCTCAGCGGCCACGGCGTGGCGTAAGACGCCTCGCGGCAGAAGTAGCCGTACTCGGACTCGGGGAAGCGCTCGTCGGGCGTGAACACCTTGACCGGTGCCATGGCGTCGTCGTCTTCGACCTCGGGGTCGACCAGCACCAGCGAGCCATAGGTCTGGCCGTGGTGCGCCGTCGCAACGGCCATCAGGCGCCGCGACCCCGGGATTGCCCGGATGTCCATCTCCATGCAGGGCCGATCATGCCAGTCGCGCGGGTAGTTGCCGTGCACCGCCAGTGCGTTGCGGCCGTCCGGCGTGGTCGTCCACGGGTGGTGCGCCTGGAAGAAGCCGCGGTCCACATAGTCCCAGCGCGTGTAGACGATCATGCCGTCGTTCGCGACACTCGGCTGCCACTCGCAGGTCTCGTGGTGGCTGAGACGCACCAGGTTGCCGCCGTCCGCATCGACCGCATGCAGCGTGTAGGTGAACCACGGCGCGCCGCCGTTCGCGCTCATGTGGCAGCGCCCGAAGCCGCCGCGCCGGTCTGAAATGAAGGCGATCTTGCCGCTCGGCAGCCAGCAGGGATCGAAATCGTTCCACGCGCCGTCGGTGATTTGCCTAAGCCCGCTCCCGTCAGCATCGACGCCGAACAGGTGCCAGCCGTTCTGCTCCGTGAACGTGCACTTCAGGCCGCTGTAGCTGTAGAGGTCGCCCACGTCCTCGGCCGCGCGCCGCTCGGGCAGATATCCCTCCGCCTCCGTGTACGCGAAAAGCACGCGCCGTCCGTCGAACGACAGATCGGGCGACAGAAACGCACCATCCGGCAGCGCCTTTCCGGCGAAGCGCCCATTTTCACAACGCGCATCCGCCAGCGCGTTCCGCGCGACGGGCTGCTTGCCGAAGGGCTTCTCAAGCACAAACAGCCCTTCGCCTTTCGTCGCGTGGATACCATAGTACTGGCCGGCCATGTGATCGCCCGCCAACTCGCCCCTGTTGTTCTTCTTGTGCTTGATGAAAAGCAAAGAATCGAAATCCAACAGCGGATTAGCGAAAGCGATCCGCCGCCGCACCTCGCAGCAGTCCAAATATAGCGAGCGCCGCGCGGACGCATCGCCGACCTCGGTCTTCGTGCAGCGCGCGCGCAAGGCCTCCAGCGCACTCGCCTCGGCCGACAAGTCGCGCACGCCCTTCAGCCCCTGCACGTCCTTCAGCAGCGCCTCCGCGCGCCGCAGCGCGATATCGGCCGCGTCGCGGTCGCCGGGCTGAATCAGCGCCTCCGTCCGCTGCGCGTACTCGGGCTTCGCGAAGCGGCTCGCGGGTTGCCGTCCGCTGCGCAACGCCTCCAGCCGCTCGGCTTGGCGCAGCGCTTCCTCCAGGAGCTCGGCCTCGCGCCCCTGTGTCGGGAAATCGCGCCGCGCGAGCGCCATCACCTGCTCCAGCGGAGGACGGCTCGGCTGGGCCGCGAACGCGAAGGCCCACCAGAGGTTGTCCTGGCAGACCTTCATCAGGAAGCGGTTCGTCCCGGCTCGCAGCGGCAGCGTCAGGTGCTCGTCGCCCAGCTTGCACGGCCGCGCGACCTTCTTGGCCAGCAGCCGCTCGCCGTTCAGCCACACCGTCACCGTGTCGTCGCTGCCCATGTCCACGGCCACCTCCTGAGCGACAGGCGACTCGATCTCGCGGTAGAGGTAAGCGCAGACGTAGTCGTTCGTCTCAAAGATCTTGAGGTCGTTAACGACGCCGTCTTTGAAGGCGTCCTTGCGCGACCAGCGAACGGGCTTGCCGTCCACGCCCGCGCACTCCGCGTCGAGCCGGATCTCCTGCTCCGGCGGATAAGCGGTCTCGAACCCCTTGCCGTCGGCATTCGGAAACGGCGCGATCACGTGCCAGGCCCCATACGTGGGTGCGTGCTCCCGCGCCGCCCGCTCGGCGGCCTCATAGGAGGCTTCAAACGTCTCACGCAGCGTGGGCCGCCGCGCGTACCACGCGGGGTCAGCGGCAGAGGCACCCGCAGCGGCCAACGTCAAGCCCAGCACAGCCATTCTCATAGTGTCGCCTCCTCGGCTCGTGAGAACACTCGCCCCAGCAACGTCCGCACGTGATCAGCCGCTCACTCTTTCGCGCCGAACGCGAAATCATCGAGGTAGTAAGCCGTGTTTCGCGTGGCTGTCGAACAGAAGCCCAGCCACTCCATCGCGCGGAACGCGTCGCTCGCGAGGGGCAGGTCCGACGCGGTCACAGCCGACGCCCCGTCGCGCTCGATCGTCACGGACCAAGTCCGCGTGTCGCGAGATCCGACGCCCGCACGCACCGTCACGCGCGCCCACGCGTCAGCCGGGATCTCGGCCACCGGGCGTTCGCCGGGCACCAGTCCGCCCTTCCCGTCAGCCACACGCGTCCGCGCAAAAACCTTGCCGCCGCGGAACCAGAGGCAGGGGCCCGTCGCGTAGCCGTTGCCGCCGCCCTCGGGATAGTCGCGCCACTCGGTGAAGAACTCCGCGTCCGCCTGCATCCGCACCGCGAACCTGCTCTCGACCAACGCGTTGGTGAACGCGCAGGAGAAGGTGAAATGCGGGTTGTATGCGTAGGTCAGGCCAGGCGCGTCCTGAACTTTCAGCGACTGCTTGCCCGAGCAGGCGGCCTCATCCGTCACGAAGACGCCGTCGCCTTTCTTCTCGACGTGCGACGTCACGTTCGGAAACGGCGCTTTCGGCGGCAGTCCGTCGAAGTCTTCGCTGAGCCTCCGAACCACGTAGCGCTCGGGAACGGGCGCGAACCGCACGGCCGGGTACTCGGCTTTGGCCGCCAGCTTCCGCCACGCGCGCGAGCCGTACACGCCGGCCGACTCGTAGTCGAACGGCTTGAAGCCGGCCTTCGCGGCGGGCGAGCCCCACCGGAAGCGGAAGTCGCCGGCAGCCGGATCCTTGAACTTCGGGTCGGCGATCTGCGAGCGCGCGTCCTGGCCCAGCGCGCGCCACGCCTCCCACGACGCTCCGTTGAAGGCGTTGGTCGCGAGGCCGCCCGGGTTCCAGTAGGTGTTGGCGTTCACCACCACGTCCGTGACCGTGCCGTACGCGCCCGCGTGGCCGCGCCAGAACGCGGCCGAGTCGTTGTCCCAGTAGACGATGTTGTTCGTGAAGAAGAATGCCGTGTGCGCCTCGATGCGCGAGCGCTGAATCTGGCCGTGCGTACTACAGGCCAGGATGTTGTTGCGGAAGACGTTCTCGCGGCCGTAGTGCTGGTGGACGTTGCCCGTTTTGGTTTGGTGGATCAGGTTGTTTTCGAACACCATCTGCGCGCTGCCCTCATCGGTGTAGAGGCCCCAGCCGCCACGCCCCATGTAGTCGTAGGAGTAGACATCGTGAATGTGATTGTTCGTCACAGCCGTACCGTCGGAACGCCCCAGCGTGTAGATGCCGCCCATGTCGCTCAGCACGCCCCAGCCGAGGTGGTGAATGTGATTGAAGGCCAGCGTATTGCGGTGCGTCGCCGTCTCGTTGTAGCCCCAGGTCCAGCCCATCGAGATCCCGGTGTAGAAGAAATCGCCGATGTCATTGTGCGTCACCTGCACGTCGCTCGCGTGGCCGATCCATACGCCGGTCGCGCCGCGGAAGAAGCGCCCGCCCTCTTGCAGGATGTTGTTGTCGACCGTGATCTTCCCGGTCAGCCGCTCCGGCAGCTCTTCCTTGCTCCACTTGGAATCGCCGATCCGCACCGCGCCGCCGCCGATATCGTAGACATGGCAGCGCTCCAGCGCGCTCTCACGGCAGCCCTTGCGGAACCAGACGCCGTGCGCGCCGATGTGCGCGAACACGCAGTCGCGAAGCGCCACCTGCCGCACACCGTCCAACTCCACCGCCGCAGGCTGTGTCACCGCGGCCTGCCCGTCGCCCTGTCCGCGCTCAGGCAATTGATGCCCCGCGTGCTTAAAGGTCAGCCCGCTAAAGGCCAGATTCGAGATCCACTGCCCCTTGAGCGCGTCGCCCTCGAACCGCAGGAACGCGTCCGTCACCGGAGCGACCGCCACGGTCTTGCCCGGCTTCTCTCCCGGCAGCGGCAGGTAGCTCAGCGTCCCGTCCGCATCGAGGAACCACTCGCCCGGCGCGTCCAGCGCCTCCTTGAAATTCTCGAGGTGATAGCGCGGCTGGTACGGGCCCCAGTAGAAGAACGACCACGGCGAACTGCCGGTCACGACCACGCGCCCTGTTTCCGCCTCGACCGCCTGAACCCGCGCATGACTCGCCTCCCACGAGTGGTAGACCGTGACCACGACGTTGGAGAGCGCCGCGCGGCTTTTGCCCGCGAGCGGCGCGAGGTCGGCCTTAGTTGCGATAAACGCGCGGCGGCTCAGGTCGGCGGACTTGCCTGTCAGCGGGTCGAGCCCGTAAGGCGCGGGCGCCTGCATGTAGAAATAGAACTGGTTCGGCGAGCGCGCCCGCACGGCACGACGCCCGTTGACAGTGAGCTGCTCGAACCGGAAGGACGGCTCGACCTTCGCGCGCCACACGCCGTCCGGCCCGGCCTCGAAACTCGGCAGCCTGCGGCCGCCGCAGAAGACCGGCTTCGCGCCTTTCGCGGCCGTGTAGGTCACAGGGGCCTCGGCGGAGCCCGAGTCCTCCGGCCCGAACACGACGGGCCTCGCAAGCGCGTACTCGCCGTCCGCGAACTCGACGACCACGGGCTCCCCCGGCTTCTCCCGCCGCAGCTGCCGAACCCGCTCGCGCGCGCCGTCCAGCGACGCGAGCGGCTCTTTCTTCGTCCCCGCGGCCCCGTCCTTACCGTCTGGCGCCACTGAGACTGTTGCGGCGCCCGCAGCACCAACCGCGCACAGCGCGACAGCGCCCCAAAACCACGCACGTCGATCCATAATTCCCCCTCATGTGACTCTTTGTGCGAAGAGGGTAACCCCAACGGCCCACCGCGTCAAGCCCGGGGCAAAGGGCACCGCAACGGCGCGAAGAGGGTCTCCCCCGTCTCACTTGGCGTCAACTGCCTTTCGCCCCTCAACGATCGCCGCTTTCGACTGCTCTTGCGCCGCCCGCAGGCGAACGTGGCCCTGTTCTCTTGCAAGGTCAACCGGGTTGCGCAGGACAAAGTTCGGCATGTCCGCCCGCGTCGTTTCGTAGAGCACGCGGCGGCCCTCTTTAATCAGGGCCAGCGCTTCCACATATATTGGATCGAGCATGTTCGTGAAGCCCGCCAGACAAGGGCTGAATTCGGGACGCGTGAAGTTGACGCCCGTCCCTGCCTCGGGGCCATCCACCGCGCCTTTGGATTTCACAGCCACGCCCGCCCCCGTGAGAGCCGCCAGCCGGTCGACCTGCGCAAAGGTCAGCGGACACCGCCCGTACGGGTTGTTCGGGAAGTTGCAGGCGTAGGTCCCGTAATAAGAGGTGTTCAGATCGATCCACGTGATGATCCGGTCCATCGCCTCCGTCGGCAGCTTGACGCCTTTATGGCCGCTGCGGAGCACGTCCACGAGCCGGCTGCGGCACGCGCCCCACGCGTAGGGCGGCAGCACCTCGGGCGGCCCGTCGTCCACCGGCTTGACCAACTCCTTCTTTTGCTCAGGCTTGTCGGGATACCAGCGCAACGGCGAGCGCTTCCTGATTTCCAAAAACGACACGTTGAACGCCAGGCCCAGATCGCCACTGAGGTTGAGCGCCTTCACGCCTTCCTTCCCGTAGTCGTGGCACTTCACGCAGTGCGCGTCGAACACGGGCTGCACCTCGGCCAGGTAGCTGAAGTCGCGCTCCGGCCCATACCAAGGCTTAAGCTGGCTGGGCGCGCGCCGCAAAGCGAGCGGCGGCGGCCCGGACTGTGGCGGCGGCGAATCATAGCGGCTCTCGTGGCAGCCCGTGCACCCCGCCCGTTCGCCCGGCTGCAAGGACGTGCCGCTGCGCATGGCCTGCACCATCATGCCGTCCGCGTCCAGCGCCTGAAAGAAGACGAACCTCTCTGACGGCATCTCGAAATAGACCGACCCGTCGGCCTCCACCGGCGCGTCGCCCAAAATACGCTTGCTGCTGGTACAGTTGTAGTTCATGGCCGGCCGCTGAAAGGTGTCCGCCTCCCAGATCGGCCCGGTCCAGTATCGCTTGGCCGGCGCTTCGACGACCCGCAAGGTCTTGATCGTGCCGCGCGGCACGCGCTCCATGCCCGTGCCCCGGTAGATGTCAGTCACATAGAACGTCCCCGTTTTCGCAGCAGGCTCGACCTGCTCCGGAATAACGGGCGGGCGCGGGCGCGGCCTCAACGGCTGCGGATCGAAGCACCCCGGACCGTCCGTGTGCAGCAGCGCCTCGCTGCCGTCCCCGGCGTTCAGCAGGTAGATTCCCGTCCGCTCACTCGCCGTATCCACCCGGCGCGAGCACAGGACATGCGTCTCGTCCAGCGGGTACGGGTCCTCGTATTTGAGCGACAGCCGGACGAAGCTGTCGATCTGCCCCACCACCGGATGGCGCAGGTCGCGGCCCGCACCATAGTCCGTCCGGTTCGCCAGATAAGGCGCGAGATCCTTGGGCCACGTGTGCAGCAGCGGCTCGGTGCCGTCGAGACCGCGCCTGCGGTCAATGATCGCGATCGCGCCCCACGGCCGGTCGTGGCACGCGCCGAACGTACATACCACGCGGTCGGCGTAAAAGCCGCCCTCCGCTTTCGGCAGCGCCCGCGCGTCGAAGATCGCGCCGGGTGACCACGCGTTGTTGCCGTAGAACAGCGTCGGCGTTCGCCCGTCCGGCTGCATGGTCCACAGACCGAACGACGGGCCGAAGTGGCGGTCCACATACTCCCAACGGTCATACAGGATGCGCCCGTCCGGCAGCACCGAAGGCCGGGACTCGTACAGCGTGTTGCGGCCGAGCTGCCGGATGTTGGTGCCGTCGGCGTTCATCTTGAACAGATTAGCCTGGACGTGCTGGTTACAGCCGCAATACTTCTGATCGCGGGTGGACGAGAACACGACGCTACCGTCCGGCAGATAGGCCGGATCCATGTCCGCGGCGTCCGGCAAAAACGTGAGCTGCTTCAGGCCTGTGCCGTCCGAGGCCATCTCGAAAATGTGAAAATTCTCTTCCGCTTTCCGCCGCATCGCGAAAAGCAAGCGCGTGGCGTCGTGCGAGACCTCCAGATCGCGGATCAGGCCCTGCGGCAGATCGAGAAGCGTGGCTGTCTTGTTGTTGTCAGCGAAATCGATTGTGCGGATCGCGGCGCCCAGGCGCACGTTGCCCGCGCTGACCTCGCCCAGCGCGTAATCCGTGCCGGTATTGTGGTGGTCGGGCGCGTACTGCTGACGCATCACGTAAACGAGCTTGTGCTGCCGCACGACCGGATGCGGCGGCTCGGCGCCGAGGGCTACGCACAGCGAACAAATTGAAAGCGTCAATAGACTCCGAAACATGCCTAACTCCTTACGTTGCGCACCCAGGCAGGCTCCCCGAGGTGTCCGCATGGCGTTCTTGGAGCGCCAGCGCCACCTTCGTTCGGCAGGCGTCACCCGGGGCAATGGCGCTAAGATAAGCGACGGCTCGGCGCAGCCTCGCCCTCCACGCCGAGGAGTTGCGTTGCAAATGGAGGGCGAAGCTGTGCTGAGCCGTTCACACGACAACGCAAATGCGCCCGACACACGTGCCATGGGAAACAGCCATTGAACAAAGAGTTCTGTCATAATAGGTGTTCGTGCGTTCTGCCCTCTTAGTCCCACACTTCGTCGGGTACGCTTAATCGACCTGCTTAGTCGCTCCCGTACCGCAGACCGTGCGGGAGCGGTGACTAGCCGCCGGAGGCTCCCGCAAAGCCCCTCACTGGATCTGGATCAGCGTCCCCTTGGGCGACACATACACCGACCCCGTGCCGGTCAGGAACGGCGCGTTCGACGCGTCGAGCGTGCCCGAATAAAGGTGTCCGTCGTACCAAAGCTCGTGGAACACCACCAGCCCGGGGAAGTCGAGCGCCAGCCTGCTACCCGCGTCCAGACGGACGTCCACGTTCTTGTACTCACCCGGCGTGCCGGTCTCCAGGACAGGCGCCTGCCGCGTGATCCGCACGTCGTCGATAAAGGAGTCGTGATCAGCGCCCATCCCCAGTTGATTGAGCATGCTGTTGAGGCCCTCGAACAGGAGGCTGTATGCCACGCCGTGCCTCACATACGGCAAGCGGAAGGTGTAGCGCCGCCAGGTCTCGTCAACGGTCTGCACGTAACCCACCTGCTCGCCGTTGAAGAGCACTCGGAAATCATGCAGGCAGTACACGGGCTGCGGACGCATGCGCCCGGCGGCCATGAACGACAGCGTATAGTACCCGTCCTCGTCGAACGTGATAGGCTGCGACATCTTGTATCCCATCCGTAGAAACGCCGCGGCCGTTCCCTCGGGTGCGTTCGGGCCATTCCATGCCGACCCGTTACGGGTGATGCCGCTCGACGCCCAGTCGGTGTCGAACGTCCAGCCCGTGCCTGTGACGCCTTCCCCCCACGTGTCCCCGTTGGGAAGCGTGCCGGCCGGAACTTCAAAACCGCCGTCCGCAACCGGGTTGTCGTCCAACCGTGTCACGTGCACGTCGTCGATCAGGGCCGACCGGTCGCCGCCGAGCGTGCTGCCTAAGGAGTTGATGCCCTCGAAGCTCAGCGTTTTCGAGACCGGCGCGTTGGTGATCGCGGGCAGCAGGACCGTCACCGACTCAAACTCGGTCTTGTAGTT
Source organism: uncultured Lentisphaeraceae bacterium (assembly GCA_964386865.1). GTDB lineage: Bacteria > Verrucomicrobiota > Kiritimatiellia > RFP12 > UBA1067 > CAYLUN01. The sequence goes on from CAYLUN010000027.1 coordinate 47,987, forward strand.
GAACCGATAGGCCACCACCGTACCGTCGAAACGAACCTGGAAATCGTACAGATTGTGATAGTCAGCAGCGCCATTGTTCCAGTAAGGCCGGGCTGCCGTCTGGAACGAGAGTTCGTACACGCCGTTCGTCGGGAAGGCAACCGTAGTCGACAGAACCCCTCGCGTCTCATGAATGTAGGCTGTCCGCGAACCCTCTGCCACTTTGCGCTGGGATACCCACGGCGTAAACCCTTCGCTGATGCCACTGTCGTTGTTAAAGGTCCAGCCCGAGTTCCCCAGCACACCCCATGAGAAACACCCGCGATCGGAGGGAACCAGCGCTTGACTAGCAAAAAATGGGTCAGAAACCTCAAACATCCCGTTCGGGACTGTCGCCATCACCTGCGAGTCCCCGATCCGCTCGATCCGCACGTCGTCCAGCAGCGACGTCCGGTCAGCATTATCATTGATCCCCTGGAACGTCAGCGTATGGCTCCCGGCCGAAAGGTCCGGCAGCGCGAACGCGTAGCGCTCAAAAAGGGGCTGCGTCGTGCGGACATTCGCGATCACCTGACCGTCGATCAGGATGTTGTACCGATGCATATAGCCGGTATTCGCACGGCCGGCGGTATAGAACGTCAGGCGATAGCGTCCTGCGGACGGCGCTGTAAATGTCTTTTCCCAACCGCCGCCTTGCTTGATGAACGCCACCCAGTCGCCGGCAGGCGCTGGCTGCATTACCCCCCAGATTTCGACGGTGCCATTATTCGGCTTATAGAGGCCGCCCGTGTTCGTCGCGTCCGCGGGTGTGGCCGAACCGAGCACCAGCCACCCCGTTCCAGTGGGCATCAGGCACCACAGGTGCTCGTAATAGCCGCCCCAAGGGCCATGGTTGACGGTGCCGTCGAAGATCTCGAAGCTGTTGTTGTAGAGGGTAACCGGCTCGACCTGTGCCGTGTCCCGGAGAGCCTGCGTCAGCCGCAGCGTGCCGGCCGCGACAGTGACGCCTGTGACGCTTTGAGGGAAACCGGTCACGGTCAGCTCGCCAGCGCCGGTCTTGATCAGCGCGTTCGCGGGTGCGGACGATGCAGCCGCCCAGCGATCAGGCTCGGCCAGTACGGCCAAGCCCTGCGCCGGAACAGCGAAAAGACGGTTGGGCCTGCGCACACGCCCGTCATCGACCACCGCGCCCGCTTCTAATTGAATCGCGCCCTGCATGAGGTCGAAATCATCTGACAGGCTGGCTGACCCCGCTCCCGTTTTGCGCCAGAGCCCAGCCCCCTCGACCCCGCCGAGTTTCAGCGTGGCGCCTGTCTGCGTCTCCGTCACCAGGGTCGCGCCCGCCTCGACGCGCTGCACGCCGACCTGCCCCCGGCCCTTCCACTTACGCTGAAGATAACTTTCGACTCCCAGCCGCTCCGCCTCGGTCAGCACATTGGTGTAGACTAGCACCTCGCCCAGCCGGCCACCGCCGATATGAGCGAACGCACCATCATGGCCATAATCTCTTCCGTTGAAAAAGTTAGCTGCCGTGAGCGTACGGGCCGCCATCACCTCGATCACTTGGCCCAACTTATCCGGCACCCGTTCTCCGCCATCCACCCGCACGCCGTTCACATAAGTCGCGCCCTTATACGCCTCAAAGGAACTGCCGAATAAGCGGAAGTACCTCGGGTTAGTAACAGCGAGTCCCAGCCAGAAATGGTCGGCTCCGACATTGCCGGGGAGCGTGTAATCCCAGTCCTCCACAAAAAAGCCGTTGCTGTCGGGGAAGGCGGCCACTGCGAACACCGCGCGGATGTTTGAGAGAACCCCGCGCGTTCCGTCCGCGTTACGCCAGGGCAGCCAGGCCGCCGTGGCGTCGATCGCGCCGAACGTCCCGAAGTCCAACATCACCTTGCCGTTCACGTCCGACATTCCCTGCACGCGCGCCGGCCTCCGCGAACGCGGCCCGTCGACATAGTACGCGAAATCGTGTTCGGCCCGCATATACGCGTACGGCGCGTTCGTGGAGGGTTCGCGCGCATCCAGCCATTTTTCAACTGTCCCCGCGCCGTTCAGCACCGTGTTGGTGTTCGCATCCACCCAGAACGCCAAGCCGTTCTGGAGCGCGGCCGGCAACGAGGTCGGGAGGCCCGCCTCCGCCAGCGTCACCGTGCCCTCGCGCACAATGACGGTACCTGGCAAAGAGAGAAGGTTCGTCAGCGTAAGCCCGCCCGCGCCGCGTTTCTCCAGCGTGCCCGAAACCGCGAGGCCGGTCACGTTGGTTTGGCCCGTCACCGTGACCTCCGCATACCCGTACGGCGGCACAAGCCCGTCCGACGGCAGCGCGGCAACTGTCCGGAACGCCGCGGCCAACAACATGACTGCTCCCACATGCAGACGCTTCATACGCTCACTCCTTTTATTTCCATCAACCGGGCGAACGCGCAGGTTCGCCCCTACTGCCCACTGCCCACTGCCCACTGCCTACTGCCCACTGCCTTTTCAAACTGCCGACGAGCCTCGGGCCCGCCTTGGTCAAACGCCTGAAAATCTGTCAAAGCGAAGGTCTTGCCTTCGGTTTTCGCCGCCAATAATTTACGGATGTTGTCGATCTCGATCTCCGCCAGCCGCGCCCGCTTGGCCTCGAAGTACAGGTAGGTCGCCTTGACCTGCGGCTCCCAGGTGTTCGCCTCGGTATAGGAGCCGCAGAACGGCACGCAGAGGTCAATCCAGCAGGCCACCCGCTCTTTCTCGGCCTGCGACACGTTGACCTTGTTGTGCTCCGGCTCCAGTTGCCGCATAAGCGCGCTCTTGGCCGCGCCCGCGAAGTACGGCGGCAGCAGCGACGGCCGGCTCTGGGCGCTGATCCAGTTGACCACCGGGCCGCCGTGGCCGAACTTCGTCAGGTTCAGATAGGAGGCCGTGAAGGCGCGGTGCGCGTCTTGCGTCGTGTCGCCGTTTTTCGGGCACTGCGTGTACGAATACGGCAGCACATCCCCCATCAGGCTGAAGGGTTTCTTTTCGGCAGGATTGGAGCCGACCTCCGACCTCTGACCTCCGACCTCTGATTTCTCTCCCGTGTGACATTTGACGCAATGGGCGTCGAGGATCGGCTGGATCTCGCGGACATAGCTGAACCCTTCCGGCTCGCCAAAGCCATCCGGGCTGTTCACCGTCAGGAACGCCTTGATCGCCGGACGGCCTGACATCGCCGTGTCAGTGATCGGATTTTTCTTGCCGTATTGTTCGGCAAACCGGCCGAACGGCGCCAGCTTGCGCACCCCATTACGCATCGCTGCGGCGGGCGCAGGCGGGGGCGAGGCGTTCTTGCTCTCGTGGCAGCCCACGCAGGCCTGCGCTTCGCCCGGCTGGAGCGTGGACCAGCTCCGCATGGTCTGAACCACGTAGCCTTTCGCGTCCAGCAGTTGGAAGTAGACCGGCGTGCGCGCGGGAACTTGGAAGTAGGCCGAACCGTCCGCCTCGACCGGCACGGTGCCCAGCACGTGCTTGACGTCCCAGCTCCCGTTGTTGATCGAGGGCGGCGTGCGGCAGTGCGAAGCGCCGGCCTCGCCGACGTTGGAGTTGTAATACGCGTCGGCCGCACGGTACTCCAGCGCCACGACCCGCAGCGCCTTCACGGTCCCGCGCGCCACGCCCTCCATCGCCTGCCCGACATGCACGTCCTGCACGTAATAGGTGCCCAGTGTCTTCGTGTAGTCCACCTGCGACGGTTTCAGCGGCGGAGCCGTGCGCGCGAGCACCGGCACAGCCTGGGCGCACTGGGTCGCCGGGTCGTAGGCGAGCAGCTCGCGCCGGCCGTCCTCGGTCATGAAGTAGACGCCGAACGGCACCGGGACGTGTGCCCGCTGGTGGTGCGGCGTACCTTCCGGGCAATAGGTCACCAGATAGTGCCTCTCGTCGAAGGCGTACGGATATTGGAACGCCTCGCCGACACCGCCGGAGAAATCATTGCGTTCGGCCACGGCCTGCCTGCGCGGCGCGAGATACTCGATGCCGACCTCTTCCTGTGTCCCCTTGCTCCTGTCCACCACGATCAACTTGCCCTTCTGCATCGTGTGATGGCCCGACGCGATGGCGATGACCTTCTGCGTGCCGGGAATGCCACGCGCGTGCAGAATCGAGGTCGGAAACCACGAGTTGCCGCCATAGAATTCGGCTTGTGCCGTGCCGTCGAAGTTCATCACCATCAGCGGCTGCGGGAAGATCTGCCCCCGGTCGTTGTACTCCCAGCGCGTATACGTCACCCGCCCGTCGTCCAGCGTCTGCGGATAGTTGGTGTGGACCTGGTCGTAGCCCAGCCGCCGCAGGAAGCGGCCCTCGCTGTCGCAGGTGTAGAGGTTGGAGACATACTGCCGCCAGCAGTCGGTGTTCTGGATGCAGCGCGACGAAACGAACACGATGTCGCCGTTCGGCAGCCAGCACGGCTCGATGTCCGACACGCCCAAGCCGAAGGTAATCTGCCTGACGCCCCGCGTGGCCATGTCCATCACGTACAAGTGGAAATCATCTTCTGTATCGTTGCGGCGCATGGAGAAAAGAACACGGGCGCCGTCGTACGAAACCGCAGGGTCACGAATGATGCCGGTCGGCATGTCCAGCAGCGTTTCCGTCCTCACATTGCCCGCCGCGCCCACGCTCAGCAGGTTGAGGCTCGCTCCCATGCGGTAGTCCGGGTTCCGCTCGCGGTACTGCTCGTCCGTCAGATCCTCAGTCCACGCGTAATGCACCACGCCGCTCAGAAAATAGTGCTTCGTGAAAATGATCTGCCCCGTCCGCTTGGCCAGCGTGGACAGGCGCTGGACACGCCGCTTCTCACAGGCAGCGGAATACAGCTTCTCCCAGCGCGGGTCACGCCCTGGCACACTTCGCAGCGCGTTTCGCTCCTTCTCGAGCGCGCTGTCGGCGCACTCCGCAAGCGCCTTGGCGACCATCCGGCTTTCAGCCTCGCAGGAGGTCGTGCTGGCGAAGCAATTCGTGTACGCCAGACCGTAATCCTGATAGATCCAATCCTTCAGCCGGCGCGCGTCGGGATAGGGGCCCGTCCGGTTTCGCCCGCTTTGCGCGAACTCCCGCTCGGCCATGACAAAGCGGTCCTCGTCAGGCAGCGTGGACGGCACTTCGCCCGTTCCCGTCAACAGCTTGCGCGCGCCCGAGCCGTCCTTGACGGCCACCCGCAATTCGGCGATCTGGTAATTGAAATGGATCGAGCCCTCTTCATAACTGGAGAGGATCTTCAGTTCAAGGGTCTTGAGCCTCCGCGGCGCGAAACGGATGACGTAACTCTTGCCTGCCGGCACAGTGGGTATGCCCACTTTCATTCCCAGAACTTCAACCTCTCGCGGCAGGTAACTGCCCCCGCCTGCCCGCGACAGCAGTTCGACACCGTCGACCTCGAACTCGCCTCCCAAGTCAACGGTCAGCGTCCCGGTGACCGGCGCGCTCCCGTTCGCAGGTTTGGCGGCCGGGTTCGCGCCGGTCGGCGTGTCGTCCAGCAGACACGCATAGGTGTCCGGCTTGCCGTCCAGCATCATCTCCGCCGTGTAGACCGTCGTCGTCCGCCCGTCGGCACCCACGACCGGCTGATAGGGCACGTTGGAAACCGAAGCGACCCGCAGGGCACCCCCCTGCGCAGACAGGGCGCACAGCCACAGCAGAACAGCTACGCGCACAAAATCTGTCGTGACAGGGGCTTCTTGCCTGTGAGATGCGGACAAAAGGCCCGTGCCCCATCGACTGACGGCCTTCGTTACGTGAGCCTCGACCACACTTCTATCGTCCATGACAGTCCCGCCTTAGTGCTTCCAACCGTTGAACCTTGAACCATGAACCTCGCCAACTTTTCTCCGCTACGCCTTCCACCCCAGCGCAGCCGAGATCTTTCTGGCTGTTTCCTGCAGCGGCTCGCCCAAAACGTTCTTGATGTCCCGCTGGCGGTAATGCACCGTCAGCACCGTCGTGCCGATCGCGGCGATCACGCGGCCGGTGTAGTCGTAGACCGGAGCGGCGTAGCAGAGCCCGCCCTCCATGTACTCCTCCTCATCCAGCGCATAGCCCTGTTTGCGTATGCGCTCCAAGTCCGCAAAGAAACTCTTCCGTTCCGTGTGCGTCTTGTCGGTCAGCTTTTTTAGGCCGCGGGCGGCACAGCGCTCACGCAAATCAGGATCGCCGTAAGCCACGAGCACCTTGCCCGGCGCCGCCGCGTGAGGCCAGTAATGCTCACCCACACGCCCCCCGAGATGGACGTTACGCGTGCCTTCGTGGTGGATCAGGTACAGGACCATGTCCTCGTGCATGACCCCGAGGTAGACACATTCGCCAAAGCGTTTCCACTGTTCTCGCAGCGGCCCCTGCGCTGCCGTGACCACATCCATGCGGCTGACCGGCATCGAGGCGTAGCGGAAAGGCACCAGCGACACCGCATACTTGGGGCCTTCGCCAATCTCCGTCACCCACCCCTTGGCGACCAGCGTCTTCAAGCACCGGAAGACCATGTGCTTGTTGGCCCCCGTCAGCTCGGCCAGCTCGGCCACCCCCAGCCCGTCCGCTGACTCGCACAAAGCCGTCAGCACGTCGACCCCTGCCCGGAGACCGGGCACGTCATACGCCGTCTCTTTTTTTATCATGTAACGACGTTACACTAATAAGACTACCGTGTCAAGCCGCCCGGAACCCGCGATTACCAACTTTCTCTCCTTCGTGTCCAGACGCCTTTGTGCTAAACTTCAGCGCTTTTTCACGCCCCATCCGTCACCCTTCAGCTCTAACCCCTATTTTTTGACTGTTTTTTATGGCCCTTATCTCACTTCGCGAAGTCAGCATCCAGTATGGCGGCCCGGCTGTCCTTGACGCCGTCAGCTTCAGCATCGAGCCCGGCGACCGCGCCTGCATCACGGGCCGCAACGGCGAGGGCAAGTCCACGCTGCTCAAGATCGTGGCCGGCCTCGTGCGCCCCGACTCGGGCGAGATCATCCGCCAGCCCGGCCTGCGCGTGGCGTATCTCACGCAGGATGTGCCGGGCGACCTCGACGGAACGGTCGCCGACATCGTCGAGCAAGGCCTTGCCCACGACGTCCACGACGCCCACCACCCGGGCGCGGCGCTCTTTCTTACGCAGCTCGGGCTAGACGGCGACATGCCTTTCAACGCCCTTTCCGGCGGCATGCGCCGCCGCGCCCTGCTTGCCCACGCCCTGATATCCGAGCCGCACATCCTCCTGCTCGACGAGCCCACCAACCACCTCGACATCGACTCGATCGAGTGGCTGGAGACCTTCCTGCAGAAGAGCCGCTGCGCCTGCCTGTTCGTGACGCATGACCGCGCCTTCCTCAAACGCGTGGCCATCAAGGTGCTGGATCTCGACCGCGGCCAGCTCGCAGGCTGGGACTGCGACTACGCCACCTTTGTCCAGCGCAAGCAGGATCTGCTCAGCGACGAAACCGTTTTTTGGGAGCGCAAAACCAAGAAGCTCGCCCAGGAAGAGGCGTGGATCAGGCGAGGCGTCAAGGCCCGCACCTGCCGCAACGAAGGCCGCGTCGTGGCTCTTCTCAAGCTACGCGAAGAGTTCAAGCGGCGCCGCACGCAGTCGGGCATCAGCAAGCTTCAGCTCGACGCGGGCGAGTCCTCCGGCGAGCAGGTGCTCAAGATCCGCGACCTGAGCTTCGCCTACCCCGGCGGCAAGCCGATCGTCCGCGACTTCACCGCCAAGGTCCTGCGCGGCGAGCGTATCGGCATCATCGGCCCAAACGGCTCGGGCAAGACCACCCTGCTCAACCTCTTGTGCGGCCGCCTGGCGCCGACCTCCGGCAGCGTCTCGGAAGGCGCGCGCGTGCAGATCGCCTTTTTCGACCAGCTCCGCGCGCAGCTCGACCTCGACGCCACGGTGCTCCACAACCTCGCGGATGACAAGGACGAGGTCGTGATCAGCGGCGTCCGCAAGCACGTCTACGGCTACCTCGAGGACTTCCTCTTCTCGTCGGATCGCGCACGCACGCCCGTCAAAGCCCTCTCGGGCGGCGAGCGCGCGCGGCTCCTGCTGGCCAAGCTCTTCCTCCAGCCCGGCAACGTGCTCGTGATGGACGAGCCCACCAACGACCTCGACATCGAGACGCTCGAACTGCTGGAGGAGCAGCTGCTCAGCTACACGGGCACGCTCCTGCTTGTCAGTCACGACCGCACGTTCCTCGACAACGTGGTCACCAGCACCTTTGTCTTGGAGGGCGAGGGCCGCGTCGGACTCTACCCCGGCGGCTACGCCGACTGGCTGCAGCAGCGGCCGGCCCCGGAGGCGGGCGCGCCCAAGCGCGCCGACTCGGCCGCCGCCCGCCTCACCGCCTTGCAGCGCGCCCCCGCCAGGCTCAGCTTCAAAGAGCAGCGGGGCCGGCAGGAGCTGCCCGGCGTCATCGAGCGGCTCGAGGCCGAGATCGCCGCGCTGCACGCCGTGCTGTGCGATGTCGCGCTCCACCAGAAGTCCCCCAGCTCCGTCGAAGCCGCCAAGCTGCGCTTGCCGCAGGCCGAGGCCGAGCTCGAGAAGGCCTTCGCCCGCTGGGCCGAGCTCGAGGAGCGCGCCGCCCGCCTGCAAGGTTAGAATTGACCCTTTTCGTGGGAGTGTGCGAAGATACTGGCCGCCTGCTCGTATCCCGCGCAAGAGACCGGATGGCGTGTGTTCATGCCCAAGACCGCAAAGAAAGAGCCGTTTTTTCGCCGCTTAAGCCCGCAATGGCTGATGACGCTCGGCTTTGCGGCGGCGATCCTGATCGGCGCCGGGCTGCTGATGCTGCCGGAGTCGAACACCAGCGGCGGACGGATGGGGCCGGTGACCGCGCTGTTCACCGCGACCAGCGCGACCTGCGTCACGGGGCTCTCCGTCATCGACATCGGCACGGAACTCACCCTGTTCGGACAGCTCGTTGTCCTGGCGCTCATCCAGCTCGGCGGGCTGGGCATCACGACCTTCGGAACCTTCCTGCTGGTGCTCGTCGGCCGCCGACTCAGCGTGCAGAACGAGTTCGTCCTGATGAGCTCTTATGGCATCGACGAGGTCAACGGGCTGCGCTCGCTGCTGCGCTGGACGATCGGCCTCACGGTTCTCATCGAAGGCATCGGCACGCTCCTCCTCTGGCTGTGCTACCTGCAAATGCCGGCCGGCTCCGTGGCTCCGAGCGACCCGTGGACCGCCCTCTACTACGCGGCCTTCCACGCCATCAGCGCGTTCTGCAACGCGGGCTTCTCCTTGCACCGCGACAACCTCGTCCCCTTCCAAACGAACGCGCTCTACCTGGGCGTCATCGACCTTCTGATCGTCTTGGGCGGCCTCGGCTTTCTAGTCCTGTATAACCTGATCACAATCAAGTTCTGGCGGCGCAACCTCAAAATGCGCGGGCGCGTCACGCTCCACAGCAAGATCGCGCTCTCGGCCACGCTCCTCCTGATCGTAGCCGGCACGCTCGCCTTTCTGGCGCAAGAGTGGTCGGGCACGCTGAAGGATCTCTCGCTTCCCAACAAGGCGCTCGTCTCCCTTTTTCAGTCGATCACCCCGCGCACCTGCGGCTTCAACGCCGTGCCCATGGATCAAATCCACGAGTCGACGCGCTACACCACGAACCTGCTGATGCTGATCGGCGGCTCGCCCGGCTCCGCGGCGGGCGGGGTCAAGACGACCACCCTGTTTGTCCTCGTCATGACGATCTTCGCCATCTGCCGAGGGCGGAGCGAAACCGTCATCTTCACCCGGACTGTCCCCAACACCGTCGTGCGCGAGGCCCTCGTCATCTTCCTCTTGGCCATCGGCGTCATTCTCACGGCCTTCGGCGCGCTGCTCTGGACCGAGTCTCCGCTCAAGCCCGACGACGCCTCAAAGCTGATTTTTGAGACCATCTCCGCCGCGGCCACAGTCGGCCTCTCGATCAACCACACGCCGCTCTTGTCCATGGCGGGCAGGCTCGTTATCATTGTCTGCATGTTCATCGGGCGCCTGGGCCCTCTAGCCGTGGCGCTCCTGATCGGAAACCGCGAAGAAAGCCTCCGCATCCGCTTCCCGGAGGAGGAAGTCGTCGTCGGATAAACAAGGGGGGCGGGCGCAGGGGCCTGCCCCTACAACCTCGGAACCACCATGAAACGCATCGGCATCATCGGCGCAGGCCGCTTCGGCGCCTCACTCGCGGAAAGCCTCGCGGAGCACGGCGCGGAAGTCTTGCTTATCGACCAGAACCGCGAGCTCATCCAAGAGTTCTCGGAGTTCGTGACCAAGGCGGTCGAAGGCGACGTCACCAACGTGCGCACGCTCGAGGACGCCGGCTTCCAGGAGTGCGACGTGGTGGTCATCGCCATCGGCTCCAACCTCGAGGGCAGCATCATGGCTACCGTGAACTGCAAGGAGCTCGGCGTGCCCACGGTGGTGGCCAAGGCCAACTCTGACCTGCACGGCAAAATCCTCAAGCGCGTCGGAGCCGACGTGGTGGTCTACCCCAACCGCGACTGCGCCAAGCGCATCGCCCGCACCCTCCTCTCCAAAGGCGCCGTCGACCTCTTCGAGATCTCAGACGGCTTCAGCGTCGCCGAGATCGACGTGCCGGAGTCGCTCAAGAACAAGACCCTCGCCGAGGCCGAGGTGCGCAAGAGCTTCGGCGTCACCGTGCTCTGCGTCCGCCGCCTCGCCGACAACCCCTCCGACCCGCGCACAGTCATCATCCCCACGGCCCAAGAGGTCATCCAGCCGGACGACAAGCTCCTGATCTTCGGCGAGGACAAGCAGATCAACGACATCGCCAAGGACACGTAACCCCGCACCTATGCGCTACCTCTTCGGGCCAGTCCCCTCCCGCCGCTATGGCCGCTCGCTCGGCGTCGACCTCTCCGTGCCCAAGACCTGCACGCTCGACTGCCGCTTCTGCCAGCTCGGGCCCACGGCGCGAACCACGGTATCCCGCACCGACGAGCCGCCGATTGAGGAGGTTCTGGCCGAGCTGCGCGCGTGGCTCGCGACGGGCCAGCCCGCCGATTTCATCACGGCCAGCGGCTCAGGCGAGCCCACGCTGCACGCGCGCTTCGGCGACCTTTTCCGCTTCGTCCGCGGCGAGACGCCCTGCCGCTCGCTGCTGCTCTCCAACGGCACGCTTTTCACGCTGCCCGAGGTGCGCCAGGACGCAGCCCTCGCCGACGTGGTCAAGGTCTCGCTGCACGCGTGGGACCAAGCCTCGTTCGAGCGCGCCGTGCGGCCGCACCCCTCGCTGCGCTTCGACGCCATCCTCGACGGCTACCGCGCCTTCCGGCAGGCGTTCGCAGGTCGGCTCGACCTCGAGGTCTTCATCCTCCCCGGCCTGAACGACGCGCCGGAGCAGGCGCAGCGCATCGCCGACCTCGCCCGCTCGTTCAGCCCCGACATCATCACGCTCAACACCGCCGTGCGCCCGCCCGCCGACGCCGACGTCACCGCCTGCCCGCCTGAGCGGCTGCAAGCCCTCTCCGCGCTCTTCGGCCCGGCGGCTCACGAGGGCGGCGCGGAGCCCGCCACAGCCCCTGCGGCGCTCAGCGAAGAGGCCCTCGTCGCGCTCGTCAGCCGCCACCCCGTCTCGCTCGCGGCGCTCTCCGCCACCTTTCACAAGTCCGAGCCCGACATGCTCGCCCTTCTCGACGGGCTCGCCCGCCGGAACCGCCTCCGCCTCTTCGAATCTCAGAACGCCCTCTTCGCAGGCCCCGCCTGATTTCGCTCATTTTGCGTGCATTTCGCCGTTGCGCGCCCTCCGCTGAACCGCTATCTTACTTCCCATGAACCAACCTGCTTGTTTCATTTTTCGGTGCCTGTTCGCGCTTGTCGCCTCGTGGGGGTGCGCGGCCAATGCCCAGGAGAAGCCCACGCACCCTGCGCGCACCTGGACGTCGGTCAACGGCAACACCCTCGACGGCGCTTTTGTCCGAGAAGAGGGAGGCAAGGTCTACATCCAGCTTCAGGACGGCAAGCTGATCGGCACCACCCGCGAGAAGCTCTCGCCCCTGGACCTCGCGTGGATCGACGGCGCGACCGCCCCGAGCAACACGGTCAAGACGCTCTCGTTCGTGCTGGCCACACAGCTTGAAAAGAACAAGATGGAGGAGCACCGCAAGGTGCGACGCCTGTTTATCAAGAGCTACACGACGCTCACCGACAACGACCGCGGCGACAAGACGCTGGCCTTCCTCCAGCGCGACGCCATGTCCATGTACGGCTGGACCTACGTCAGCGCCGACTGCTACCTGACCAAGAACGACAAGAAGGGCAAGGTCAAAGAGATGACCTTCCTGCCCCAGCTGCCGGTGGAGCTGCGCGAGGCGGTGCAGATGGTTCGCGACAAGTTCATGCTCACCATGCCCGACCCGGTCGTGGTCAAGCAGGTCGAGGAGGACGGCGAGACCTACTGGGAGGTGCAGAGCCCGCCCGACTACGTGTCGCGCGTCCTGCTGCTGGTCGACGCCGAAACCCAGAAGATCCGGCGCTTCGACCTCAAGTTCCCGCCGCCCGCAAAATAGCCGAAGGCGGCTCGGTTCGGATTGACGGGCGCGCGCGAAAAAGGCAAACTATCGCGCATGCAAGGAATCCTGTGGAATGACCGCTTCAGTGTCGGCGTGAGGACGATGGACGAGCAGCACAAGCGGCTGATCGACCTGATCAACACGCTGCGCGCGTCCGATGACGTGGGCATCGCGTTCGACACCATCATGGGCATGTTCGACTACGCGTCCGTGCATTTCCGCGCGGAGGAGGACGTTTTGCGTCAGGCCGGCTACTCCCAGCTCGCGACGCAGGAGGCCGAGCACAAGGCGTTTCTGGACAAGGCCGTCGAGTTCTCGAAGAAAGACCTGTCCGATCCGCGCATCGGCACGGAAATCATCGCGTTTCTGCGCGGCTGGCTCTTGCACCACATCCTGGAAGAGGACATGAAGTACAAGCGGTGCGTGCCGGAGTGGCTGCGCGGCTGACACGTGGCGCTCGCGTATAGGTGGTGTCACTTCAAGTTAAGGACGTCGCTGTCGGCAGGTCAGCGCGTAGAAGCAGCGCCCTCGCCGCTCTTGCACCTATTTGCTCATAATGAGGGTGTAAGAATGCGTGAGAATGCGAGCTGCGTTTTTTTATCACCGCGGCTTGACGATACCCCCCGCGATTCTGTATAGTCACGCGCCTACCGCGAATATTGCGTGCGACGCCCCGTTATTCGCCTGAACGACAAGCGAAGGAGACGCCCATGCCCCGACCGATGCACCCGCTGGCCACAGCCCTGAACGCCGATCTGATGAACGCCGACAGCCCGTTGCTCGAGATGCTCTCGCAGAAGGGGCAGCGCGCCTTCTTCCCGTCCAAAGGCATCCTCGGACAGAGCGCCGAGGCCAAGGACGCCGCGATCAACGCCACCATCGGCACCGCGTTCGAAGAGGACGGCTCGCCGCTCTGCCTCGAGTGCCTCGAGGAGCTGGTCAAGCTGCCGTCGACCGCCTTCCTCTACGCGCCGAGCTTCGGGCTGCCGGGCCTTCGCGAGATGTGGCTCGCCATGTTGACCGCCAAGAACCCCTCCCTCGCGGGCAAGTCGTTCAGCCTGCCGGTGGTCACCCACGCGCTCACGCACGGGCTTAGCGTCGCGGGGCACCTCTTCGTCGACCCCGGCGAAGCCATCATCCTGCCCGATCTCTACTGGGACAACTACGAGCTGCTGTTCGAGGAGGCCTACGGCGGCGTGCTCACGACCTTCCCGATGTTCGCGGACGGCGGGTTCAACGTGCCGGCCATGGAGCGCCTGCTGCTCGCGCCCGGCGAGAAGAAGATCGTGATCCTCAACTTCCCGAACAACCCCACCGGCTACACCGCCACGCACGCGGACACCGACGCGATCTGCGCCGCCCTCCGGCGCGCGGCCGAGGCGGGCAAGAAGGTGGTCGTGATCCTCGACGACGCCTACTTCGGCCTCGTGTACGAGCCGGGCGTCAGCAGGGAGTCGCTCTTCACGGAACTGGCGGACATGCACCGCAACGTCCTCGCCGTCAAGCTCGACGGCCCGACCAAGGAGGACTATGTCTGGGGCTTCCGCACGGGCTTCATGACGTTCGGCTGCAAGGGCGCGACGGCCGCCCAGTACAAGGCGCTCGAAGCCAAGACCGCAGGCGCGGTGCGCGGCTCGATCTCCAGCGCCTCCAGCATCGGCCAGCACCTGCTGCTCAAGGCCTACGGCCAGCCGGCCTACGCCGAGCAGAAGCAGGCGAAGTTCGCGATCCTGCAGCACCGCTACCAGCGCATCAAGGCGATCTTGGCCGCGCACCCCGAATACGCGGGCTCCTTCGTGCCCATGCCGTTCAACTCCGGCTACTTCATGTGCGTCAAGCCGCTGGGCGTCGACCCCGAGGCCCTGCGCAAGCGGCTCCTGGCCACCAAGGGGACCGGCGTCATCGTGCTTTCCGGCCTGATCCGCCTGGCGTTCTCCGCCGTGCCCTACGACCGGCTCGACGCGCTCTTCGCCAACATCCATGCCGCGATCAACGAGCTGAAGCAAGGCTGAGGCACACCATGCAACGAAACACGCACTGTACCGAGAACGAGGTCGCGACGCTCACCTTCCGGGGAAAGACGATCGAGCTTCCGGTCGTCGAGGGCTCGGAGAGCGAGGTGGGCATCGACCTCTCCACGCTGCGCAAGAAGACGGGCGCCACAACCCTCGACTACGGCTACCTCAACACGGGCGCCTGTGAAAGCGCGATCACCTTTCTCGACGGCGAGAAGGGTATCCTGCGCTACCGCGGCTACCCGGTGGAGGAACTGGCCGAGCGCTCGCGCTTCGTCGAGGTGGCCTACCTGCTGATCAACGGCCACCTGCCGAACCCGAAGGAGCGCGTGCAGTGGTCGAGCCTGCTCAACCAGCACTCGATGATGCACGAGGACATGCGCCACTTCTTCTACAGCTACCCGGAGCACGCCCACCCCATGGCCATCCTATCGGCGATGGTCGTCTCGCTCTCGACCTTCTACCCCGAGCTGTCGCAGCACCGCCCGGACGAGCCGGAAGAGGCGATCACCATCGCAGCGACGCGCCTGATGAGCAAGCTGCGCACGATCGCGGCCTTCTCGTACAAGAAGTCGATCGGCGAGCCGTTCGTCTACCCGCGCCACGACCTGAAGTACTGCGCCAACTTCCTCAACATGATGTTCAGCTCGCCGGTCT
>CAYLUN010000028.1:0-62265 GCA_964386865.1 uncultured Lentisphaeraceae bacterium
GCGACGAGCGTAACACGTCCAGGCAAGCGGAGCGGTTGAGCGCCCGGCGCGGAGGCGGGCCCCTGAGTAAAACTACCGCCAGAAGCCCCTACCTCATCTGCAGAACCGAGCCCCTCGGCGGCGGCCAGGTGGTTTGCAGCAGGCCGGTGCCGGACAGGTACGCAGGAAGGTTGCCCGCGCCGTAGACGCCGATCTTCTGGAGCGCGCCGTCGAGGTAGAGGGCGTGCACCGTGAGCGTGCCGTCGTAGTCGAGCTGGCAGGCGGCGCCAGTGACCAGGTAGACGTCGGCCGCCGGCGACAGGCAGGCCGTGCCCGTCACCTGGAGCGTGCCGTTGCTCACGACGGTCGCGCCGGTGTAGGTGTTCGTTCCGGCGAGCGTGAGCGTGCCGGAGCCGGTCTTGACCAGCGGCGCGCCGTTGTTGAACTCGCCGAGGTTCAGCAGCGTGCCGGACTGCGCGTTGAAGACCCGCACCGTCTGAGAGCCGAGGCCAATGGCATGGCCGGCCATGTCCAGCGTGCCGCCGTTGAGCGTGATTGTGCTGGTGCAGTTGCTGGGGCCGCTGCGGATATCGGCGTTGCACTGGAAGGTGCCGCCGAGCAGGTTGATCGTGCCGCTGGCGGTGCCCCAGCCGGTCTGCGATGCGAGCGTGCAAAGGCCGCCCTCGGTGACGGTGAAGACGCCGCCGCTAACCGTCAGCGTGGCGGCAGCCGCGCCTGTGCTGAACCCGCTCTTAGCCGCGAAATCGAGGTTGGTCGCGGAGAAGGTTCCGGCGTCGAAATAGAGGTTGCCGGTGGAGCCGCTCGTGAAGGTGATCGTTCCATCCTCTTTGCCGAGCGCCACCGTGCCGGCCGCGACGTCGGCGACATGGCCGCGGAGATCGAGGTTGCCGACAATCGAATAGCCGGTGCCGGTGCCGGTCTTGCCGCCGATGAGGAATTCGGTCGTCGCGCGCGTCCTGCCGCCGATGGTCACGGTGCCGGGGCTGCCGGCGGCCTGCGAAGCGAACTTGAGCGTGCCGCCCGCCTTGGAGCAGCCGATATTGATCGTGTTTACGGCCAGCGCGTTGACGCCCGCGCCGAGGGTGACCGTGCCGCTGTTGCCGGTTTGCGCGCCGGGATTGCCACTGTTGGAGTGGCCGATCTGCAGCGTCGTGGCGACGAGGCTGTTGCTGGCGCTGGCGAGCGTCAGCGTTCCCAGGCACGTCGAGCCGAAGCCGACGCGGATTTCGTTAACCGGGGTTTCGCTACTGCCGAACGTCGCGCTGGCGAGCCCGGAGAGGTCGAGCGTGCCGGAGCCGGTGTAGTACTGGTTGGCCGGGGCGCGGCCGATCGTGACGTTCGCTGCGGCCTGGGCGACCACGAGCGCGCCGGCGCCCGCCATCCGGCAATTCGCCGCATTGTTGGTTCCCGTATCCATGCCGACTGTGAGGCCGCCGGCCCCGTTCACGGTCAGCGTCTGGTTGGCGCCGAGGGTGACGGTGTTCAGCCAGTTGATGTTCGTGCTGGCGACCACCAGGCTGGGGACGGTCTGGCTAAAGCTGTTCAGGGTGAGGTTGCCCGCGCCGTTGGTGCCGCCGAGGACGAGGGTGCCGCTCACGGGCAGGGTGTCGGCCGCGCCGAGGACGAGGGTGCCGCCGCCGTTGACGAGGGTGCCGCCGCTGTGGGTGTTCGCGCCGGTGAGGGTCAGGACGCCTTTGCTCTGAAGCAGCGCCAGCCGGCCGCCGCCTGCGCCGTCGCCGAGCGCGCCGCTGAAGACGCAGCCTGCGGCGGAGGCGGCGGTGCCCTGGGTCAGCACGTTGGTCGCGCCGGCCAAGGCCGTACCGGCGATGGGGCCGCTGAGGGTCGCGCTGGCGGTGTCGCTGGCGATCGTGGTGTCGCCCAGCAGCGTGATCGGGCCGGCGAGCGTGCCTGCGCCGGTGCCGAGGCGGATGGCGCCGCGGCCCTCCGCGTTACCGGCACCCCTGACCGACAGGCTGCCGAACGTGGCGGCCGCGTTGCCGATGGTCAGCGTGTTGCCGGCGTCGATTTGCACGGCGGCGGCAGGGGCGTAAACCCCGCTCGCGTCCAGCTTGTCTCCGGTCGCGCCGCTGTCGCTGGCCACGTGCACCGTGCCGGCGAAACCCGACAGTCCGGGCAAGGCGGTGGCGCGGGGCGTCGCATTCGCCGCGAGGCTGAGCTTCAGCACGCCGGTGCCGGTGACCGCGTTCGCTTTCGAAACCGTGGCGGCCGCGGTGTTGACGTTGTCCAAGACCAGCGTGGCGCCGGTGCCGAGCGCGGCCGGGCCGGTGCCGAGCGTGCTCTGGGTGGTGCTCACCGTCGCATACACGGTGCCGCCGTTGCTGTCGAGCGTGGTGCCGCCGCTGTAGGTGTTCGGGCCTGAAAGGGTCAGCGTGCCCGCGCCGCGCTTGGTCAGCGCGGCCTCGCCGGCGAGCGCGCCAGGCCCGGCCAGGGTGTAGTTCTTGACCGGATTGTCGACGAGCACATGGCCCGGGCTGACCGTGGCGGGGAGCGTGACGGTGAACGGCCCTGTGCCGCTCGAGGCGTCGTCGAAGCGTACGGCGTCGCCGTCGAGGTACTTCAGGCCGCCGGACCAGTTGGCGGTCGTGTCGATGTCCCAATCCCCGGTGTCGCCGGCCCATACGAGGGCCGGATTGGCGGTGGTGACGTTCAGGTCGATGGTGCCTGCGCCCGCGTTGCTGGAGAGGGTGGCGACGCCGCCGTTCGGCAGCGTGACGGCACCCAAGGTGCCTGCGGTCAGCGTGCCGGTGCAGTGGAAGAGCGGATAGGAGCCGACGGCGAACACGCCGCTGGCGATCGACACGTTCAGCGTGCCGCTGTTGACGAGGTCGCCGTTGATTTGCACCGGAGCGGTGGCGGAGCTAGGCGTCACCGCATAGAAATTGAACTCGGCCGAGGTGGTGCCGCTGCCCAGCGTCAGCGTTTTGCAGCTCCACTGGCCGTCGCTGGCGTGTACGCGCACGCCGAGCGTCGTGCCGGACGAGAGGGCCACGTCGCTGTTGGCGAGGGCGCCGCCCGTCACCACGGCGAGCTTGCCGGCCGTTACGGCGGTCGCGCCGGCCGAGGTGCTGGCGCCGGTGAGGGTCAGCGTGCCCGCGCCGGACTTGGTCAGCGTGCCGGTGCCGCTGAGGACGCCGCTGAGAAGCTGGTTCGCGCCGCTCGCGCAGACGAGCGCGCCGTTGTTCGTGATGGCGGCGGCGTAGGCGCCGCCGCCCAGCGTGCCGGTGCCGCCGAGGGCCAGCGTGCCGCCGTTGACCGTGAGCGGCCCGGTGAAGGTGTTCGTGCCGGTGAGGGTCAACGTGCCCGCGCCGTTTTTAGTGAGCGAGTCGGTGGTCGCGAGGACGCCGTGCAGCAGCGCCTGGGCGACGGTGATATCGAAGCCGTCGGTATCGAGCACGGCGCCGCCGTCTTTCACGTTGGCGGCCGTCAGGCCCTGCAGGAAGGCGGGGCTGCTGGCCGTGGGCTTGAGCGTGCCGCCGTTGAAGTTGAAGGTGCTGGTGTTGGTCGCCGAGCCGGTGGCGACGCCGCCGGCGACGGAGCCGGCGCTGAGGGTGCCGCCGTTGAGGTCGACCGTTCCGCTGTGGGTGTTGTCCGAGGCGCTCTTGGCGAGCAGGAGCGAGCCCACCGTGGCGGCGCCCCCGTTCTGAGTGTACTGTCCGCTGGAGGCGGCGCCGGTGCTGAAGTCGGCCACCACCAGCGAGCCGGCCGTCAGGACGCCCGTGCCGCTGAGCGTCACGATGGCCGGCAAGCCGCCGCGCTGGGCGGCGTTGAGCGCGCCGGCCACGGCCAGGGTGCCGCCGCTGAGGTTGAGGACGCTCAGGCTGTTGGCCGATATCGACATGTTGATGTTTCCGGTCACGTTGATCGTGCCCGAGGTCTGGCTGAGCGTGCCGTTGGCGCTCGTCTGGCCGATCGTGACGTTCGAGAATCGGCTGGCGGCGCCGCTGGCGTAGTACAGCGTGCCCGACGTGTTGCTGGCGCCCACGACGAGCGCGTAGGCGCCGGCGCTGCCGAGGCTGCCCGCGCCGGTCACCAGCAGGGTGCCGCCGCCCTGGACCGTGGTGTTGCCGAGGTAGGTGTTCGCCGCGGTGAGTTCCAGCGTGCCTTGGCCGGTCTTGCTCAGGTGGCCGTTGTTAAAACCCGAGAGCACGCCGCTCAGGCGCGCGTCGATGGCGGCGGCGCCGTCCTCCACCTGGACGATGCGCGTGGTGTTCGTGCCGAGGTCGAGGGGATTTTTCAGATCCACGGTATGGGTCGCAGTGGGGGCACCAAGGATCAGCACCCGCGCGTTGAGCCCGGTGTTGGCCGCGGCCCAGTAGATCATGGACGGCGAGGCGTTTCCGCCGAGGTTCACGGCGCGGTCGGCGCTGTAGGCGGCCCAGCCGCCGTTGCCGGCGAAGGTGGCGGCGGAGGGCGTGGTCGCCGACCCCAGGCTGCGGGTGAAGTCGCCCGCGCCCAGGCCGAGGACGCCGCCGTAGAAAATGAGGGCGCTCGTGCCGCCCGCAGCCCCGATTCCGCCGGGCAGGGCGTCCGCGTGGTCGAGCTGGAGCACGCCGGCGTAGAGCGCGGTCGCGCCGGAATAGGTGTTCGCGACGGGGAGGTACAGGGTGTTGAAGCCGAGTTTCGCGAGCCCTCGGGTGCCCGACTTGGGGGTACTGTACGTAAAGGCGCCCCCCGTCGTGTCGATGCCGACACGGGCGGTTGCGTTCATGGATACGCCGGCGAAGGTGTTGGCGAACAGGGCGTCAAGGTCGGCCGGGCCGAACGCGCCGGGGCCGCTGACGCCGAGTCCGAGCGTGGCGTCGGCCGCCACGGTGGTCGTGCCCGTGCTGGGCTGGGAGGCCCTGTTCAGGAAGCTCAGCGCGCCCGCGCTGACGGTCGTGCCGCCGCTGTAGGAGTTCGTGCCGGAGAGGGCCAGCACGCCGGCCGAGCCCGCTTTGGTGAGGTTCGTTGCCACACCGTTCGCGATGTTGCCGCCAAGCGTCAGGGTGTTGGCGCTGACGGTGACCGTGCGGCTGCCCGCCGCGGAGCCGAGGGAGACGGGGCCGGCGCCGAGGTTCAGGTTCTGCGTGCCGGTGAAGGTGAAGTTGCCGTTCAGGGCCACGGGGTTCTTGTTGGCGACGGCCAGGTTGGCGATGGAGCAGTCCAGCGTCGTTCCGCCTTCCAGCGTGAACGTGCTCGCCGCAGAGCCCAGCGCGGCGGCGTTGCCCACAATGATTTTGCCGACGTTGAGATTCACGCCGCCGGAGAAGAGGTTCGCGCCGTTCAAGGCCAGCGTGCCGGTGCCGACCTTGGTGACGCTCTTGCCCGCCCCGCTGATCGCTCCCGAGATCGTCACGGTGGAGCCGGACACGTTGGTGACGCTCAGGTTGTCCGCCAGACCGATGGGCGCGGAAATGGTATCAGCGGCGGTCGTGGTGAGCTGCACCAGGCTCGCGCCGAGGCCGGCGTTGTTGAAACTCACGTTCCCGCCGCCGTTGGCCGCGAGCGTATACGCAGCGAACGGGGTGGTCGCGTCGCCAATGTTCAAGGTGCCGAGCAGCCGCGAGCCTCCGTCGATGGTCACCGTGCGCGCGGCTCCGATGTTGTAGGTCAGGCTCACGACGTCGCCGGTGGCGGTGCCGGGAACGGCGGCGGGGCTCCATTTACTGGTGTCGCTCCAATTCCCGCCCGCGTCAACGTTCCAGTTGCCGTTGGCGGCAAAGGCGACGGAGTGGACGAGGACAACCGCTGCCACAAGCAGGGACAGGACATGTGCATGCGGGATAACGGGTTTCTTGCTTCTCATGACGCACTCCTTACCTTGGGGGCAACCCTTAATACGTGACCTTCAAGCACTCTTGACTTTCATTATGCCGTGTTCAGAGGTGTACGTGCAAGCGCTTTCGCCCGCCGTGAGCGCCGGTTGTGCCGGCGCAAGCGACCGAATCGAGCGCGCCTCTCGGTAGACCGCTTGCTGATGGTAGTGCGGTTGATCGACTGGGAGCGGGGACGCCCTCGTCCCCGTGTATGCGTCGCCTGGCGCCCGTCAGCATCAGGGGCGAGGGCGCCCCTGTTCCCCGCGGGGGCTACTGACACGACGCTGGGCCCTGCGCCCTTGCCGTGCGACTATTGCACTTGTTGTACCAGCCGGTTTCTTGCTACTCTTTTTACTGACCGGAAGTGGAGTTTGGGTTAGATGAAATATTGGCGCACTGGAGACTGGCGGGTATTCTGCTTCGGCCTTGTCGTCGCGACGGGCTCGGTGTCTGGGCAGAGCTACTACCCCACCTGGTCGAGTTACATCGGTGGCGATTACGCTTCCGACGGCATCCACGCTGTGGCCGCAGACAGCACGACCAACACCTACGTCGCCGGGTTCCTCAACGGTTTGACCATCCGTAACCCTGCCAACCGAGGCGTCTCTCAGCCCCCCTACACCTATTCCTGCGGTGCGATAGACGGCTTCGTGGCCAAGATCAACAGCGCGGGCGGGCTGGCTTGGTACGTCTGCCTGGGCGACATGGGGAACGATCAGATCAACGGCTTGGCGGTTCACACGAGCGGCGTCGTATACGCCGCAGGGCTCCTGACCCGAACCGCCTCTGGAGACTCGGTCGGAACTGAGGCCCGGCTCACAGCCCTCTCCGCCACGACCGGCAGCAACCGGTGGACGTCGGCGGCCATCGGCAACACCGGAGGCACGAACGGCTACAGCGCCGTGGCCGTCGACTCCAACGGCTACATCTACGCGGCAGGCTACACGACGGTCGCGAATCTCTCGAGTAACGTCCCCGGCTACCAGGTGGACGGCGTCACCTACGGCAAGGCGCTCAAAGGCAACACCGACGCGTTCGTCGCCAAGTACGCGCCGAACGGCACCCGGCTCTGGCTGCACTACCTCGGCGGCACCAACGCCGACGCCGCGACCTGCTGCGCGCTCGGCCCCGACGGCGCGGTCTACGTGGGCGGCGAGACGCGCTCCCCCGGCTGGGCCACCGTCGCCTCCGGCTCGCCCACCCCCTCGAATCCCGACGGCTTTGTCGTCAAGCTCTCCGCCTTCGGCACGAACGTCTGGTCGGCCTTCATCGGCGGCAGCGCGGCCGACGCGGTGAGCGCGCTCACCCGCGACCCCTCGTCGGCGGCCCTGTATCTCGGCGGAGGCACGGCCTCGGGCAACTTCGTCACGGGAGCCGCCTACCTCAACTCGCCGGCCGGCGGCACCGACGGCTTCGTGCTGCAGCTGACCGACCTCGGCTCGTCCTTCCAGACTAACTGGTGCCGCTTTGCGGGCGGAAGTGGCGCCGACCGCGTCAACGCGCTGGCCCTGCAGCCCGACGGCAAGCTCTCGGCCGGCGGCGCCACCGCCTCGAGCGCGTGGCTGCCCTCCGCCGACAACACCTACCGCGGCGGCACCCAGGACGGCTTCCTCCTGCGCCTCACCTCTGGCGGCGCCCCGCTCTGGTCCTCCTACGTCGGCGGCGCCAAAGGCGACGAGGTGCGCGCGCTCGCCGCCCCGCCGGGCGCCCTGCTGGCCGGCGGCGTCACCTATTCGCCCGACAACGTCACAGACTGGGTCAGCGGCGGCTTCTGGCCGGACTGGACCAAAGACACGGACTGGGATTTCGAGCCGAATTACGACGACGTGAACTTATCCTACGGCTTGGCGGCCAAGTGGACCACCGAGCAGGGCGACCCGCCCGACATCACCGACCCGCCTGACGACCTGACGGTCAACGAAGGCGCGCCCGCCTCCTTCGCCGTCGCCGCCACGGGCTACACGCCGATGTTCTACCGCTGGTTCCGCAACGGCGCGCCCGTCACCGGAGGTTCGACGTCGAACAGCTATGCGATCGCGGCGGCGGGGCTCACGAATAACCAAGACGTTTACACCTGCCTGGTCTCCAACCTCTTCGGCACGGCCACCAGCCCGGGGGCGAGGCTGACCGTCATCTCGAACGCCACGCTGACCGTAACCCTTTCGCCCGCCGCCGCCGTGGCGCAGGGCGCGCGCTGGCGCCTCACGGGCGGCACCGCCTGGCTGGCCAGCGGCGGCAGCACCAACCTCGCGCCCGGCGCCTACGGCGTGACCTTCACCAACCTCACCGGCTGGCTGGCCCCCGCCGCCCTCACCAACCTCGTCCTCGGCGAAGGCCGAGCCTCGGCGACGTCGGGCGTCTATACGGCCGTCCTCCCCTCGGCCTCGCGCACCATTTCCGGAACCAACGTCTCGGTGACCGTGTGGGCGCCCGCGGGCCTCTCCACGTGGGCCCTCGTCGAGACGCTGCAAGCCGGCCTGACGCCCACCAATATCACGGCTGGCGGCGTCTGGAGCAGCGCCGCACGTACGCTGACCTTCACCGGCGCCGACGCGTACACGGGGACGGTTTCCTACACGGTTCTCTGCATCACCTCGGGCGTCTATTCGGTCAGCGGAACCGTCACGCCCCAGCCCGCCAACCAACCGGTCGCTGTGACCGGCCACACGCAGATCATCAAAGGCAACCTCATCCGCACGATCACCGGGACGCTGGTCACGATCACCATGTACCAACCGATCCCGACGTTCGTCTGGTCGGTGATCGAATATATCCCCGCAGGCCTGACTCCGACGAACGTGACGGGGCCCAATGCCTACTGGGATCCAGACTTAATGACCCTTGATTGGTACAAGAGAAGCGTCGGCCAGACGCTCACGTATCAAGTCACCGGCGCTCCGGGCACGTATACCCTGTCCGGCGAGGGACAAGTCACGGCCGCCGGTATCGAGCCCATCTTCGGCGACAGCGTCCTGGTAATAGCGGCGCCGGTGCCTGTCCCGCCGCCAGACATTCTCGCCTTCGCCCCGCTCGCGGGCACGAACGCCTGCTCGCTGAGCTTCACCTCGGTCGTGAACCAGGCCTACGCGATCCTCACGAACGCCGCGCCCGCGGTGACGAACGGCTGGGCGACGTGTCTGCCGGTGACCGGCGCGGCGGGTGTGACCGAGCGCACCGTGCCCGCGACGGCGCCGCGCCTCTTCTACCGCGTGCGGGTGACGCAATAGGCTGTTAGGCTGAAGGCTGTTAGCCTATTCGGGTGAGACCCGTGCTGCGACTCGTTTTCTTGTCGAGCGAACAGCCTAATAGCCTACAGCCTAAACAACCTTCTCCCCCAGCACCTCGTCGTACACGGCCAGCGTCTTCTCCACCATCTGCTCGAGCGAGAAGCGCGTGATCGCGCCGTCGCGCAGCCCGCTGAAGCGCGTCTGCGACGCCTGCACAAGCCGGTCGGCGAGCGCCTCGGCGTCATCCGGCCCGACCAGCCACCCGTCCTCGCCCTCGCGCACGATGTCCAGCGCCCCGCCGAAGCGCGTCGCGATCACGGGGCAGCCCATCGCCAGGGCCTCGGCCATCGACCGGCCGAACGATTCCGGCTTGGCCTTGTTGCACGACACCAGCACGTTTCCGCACGCGTAGACCTCGGCGATCTGCCGCCGGCTGCCCGCGAACGCCACGTGCTGCTGAAGCCCCAGCGCGTCCGCCAGCCGCCGCAGCTCCAGCAGCGTCGCCTCGCGCCCCGCCTCGGCTCCGCCCACGATCACCGTCTTGAGGCTCGGCAGCCGCCCGCGCGCCAGCGAGGTGGCGCGGATCAGCACGTCGTAGCCCTTGAGCGGCGTGATCCGGCCGACCCCCAGCGCAACAAAGCGCCCCTCCAGCGCGAGCTCGCGCCGGAACGACGCCATGAACTCCGCGTCCAGGCGCGCCGGGTCGAACGGCTGCGGGTCGATGCCGCGGTGGATGATCCGGATCTTCTCCTCCGGCGTCCCGTAGTGCTCGCGGATGAAAGCGGCCACCGACGAGCTGGGGCAGATGACGCGCTGGCCCGTCGTCATGACGCGGCTATACGCGCTCACGCTGTTGAAGCCGTGGACCGTGGACACGAACGGCAGCCGGAGCCGCTGGTTCGCCAGGGTGAAGAGCCAGCCCGGCACACGGCTGCGGATGTGCACCACGTCGGGCCCGATCTCCGCCAGCGCCCGCCTCAGCTGGGCCGCGCGCGGCAGCACCGTGAGCAGGTTCTTAGACTTCACGTCCAGGCAGAGGTGGCGGCCGCCGTCGCGGACGACCGTCTCCGCCAGCCGTCCGCCGCTGGAGATGACCGTGCTGGTCACGCCGCGCCGGACGAACTCGCGGCTGAGCTCGACCGTGCCGCGCTCGACGCCGCCCTCGTCGAGGGCCGGCAGGATCTGTACCACGTGCATAGCCGGTATGATACAGGGTTGGGGGTCCGCGGTTCAAGGTTCAACGGTTGGCTTTCAGACTTCCAATGCGTTGCGGTTTGTGCCATGTTGGTACGGGAGATACGGAAGGAGGGGAGCTTGCCATGAAAGGGTCGTTATTTTGCCTCGCCGCCTTCGCCTGCCTCGTCGGTGCGGCGCGTGCGGACCGCGCGGCGCTCGCACGCGAGCTTACTCTGCTTCAGCCCGCTGCCGTCCGGCTCGCATTGGAAGACCACGCCGCCCGCTGGCCCGAGGCCTGTACGCGGCCGGACCGCGCGTGGCTCGATGCGCTCGGCCCGCGGCGCGACGCGCTCTTGAAGCGCCTGCTGGCGGGCGAGCCCGCCGCCCAGGCCGAGGCCGACGAGCTGCTCCGCCAGACGCGCTCCGCCCTGCTCGCCAACCCGCTGCTGAGCTTCGACCGCCTGCTCGCCGTGCGCCGGACGGCCGGCAACCTCGGACTGCCTCAAAACTGGCAGCAGCCGCGCGACCTCAGCCGGCGCGGCCTGACCAACGAGATCGCCCTGCTCTCCGGCCTGCGCGGCGGCGCGGCCTCGCGCACGCTCCACCGCCCCGCGCCCGGCACATTCGCGGGCGACCTCCAGCTCCACTGGGAGGGCCGCCGCCTGATGTTCACCGCGCAGAACGCCCAGGGCCTCCACCGCGTCTACGAGCTGGACGTCGCTGCGCCCGCGGCCGTTCGCGAGCTGCCGCTGATCCCCGACGCCGACGTGGACAACTACGCGGGGTGCTGGCTGGCCGACGATTCGGTTCTCTTCCTCTCCAACGCCTCGTTCATCGGCGTGCCCTGCGTGGTCGGCTCCTCCTACGTCGCCAGCCTTTACCGCTGGTATCCGCGGGACGGCCGCATCCGCCGCCTGACCTTCGACCAGGACCACAACTGGTGCCCGACCCAGCTCGCCGACGGCCGCGTGATGTACCTGCGCTGGGAGTACAGCGACCTCGCTCACTACGTCTCGCGAATCCTTTTCACGATGAACCCGGATGGCACCGGCCAGCGCGAGCTCTACGGCAGCGGCTCCTACTGGCCCAACGCGCTGTTCTACGCGCGCCCCATCCCTGACGACCCGCACCGCTTCGCGGCGGTCGTCTCCGGGCACCACGGGGTCCCGCGCATGGGCGAGCTCACGCTCTTCGACCCCACGCTCGGCCGCCGCGAGGCGCAGGGCGCTCTCCAGCGCATCCCCGGCCGCGGCAAGCCCGTGCAGGCCCTCGTCAAAGATGAGCTGGTCGACGACGCGTGGCCGAAGTTCCTCCACCCGTGGCCGCTGGGCGGCCCCTACTTTCTCACCGCCTGCAAGCCTGACGCCAACGCGCTCTGGGGCCTCTATCTGGCCGACACCTTCGACAACCTCACGCTCATTCGCGAGGAGCCTGGCTTTGCGCTCCTCGAGCCCGTGCCGCTCCAGCCGCAGCGCCGCCCGCGCCAGCCGCCGGACCAGATCGACGCCTCCGCCAAGACCGGCCGCGTCAAGGTCACCGACCTCTACGCCGGCCCCGGCCTCGCGGGCGTGCCGCGCGGTACGGCCAAGAGCCTGCGCGTCATCACTTACTCCTTCGGCTACCGCAACATGGGGGCGGAGCGCGACCGCGTCGGCTTCGACGGCCCGTGGGACGTCAAGCGCGTGCTCGGCACCGTGCCCGTCGAGGCGGACGGCTCGGCCTTCTTCGAGGTGCCCGCCAACACGCCCGTCGCGTTCCAGCCGCTGGACGCGCGGGGCCGCGCGCTCCAGCTCATGCGGAGCTGGATCACCGTCATGCCCGGCGAACTCCAGTCCTGCTCCGGCTGCCACGAGCCGCAAAACAGCGGGTCGGGGCCGCTCACCCGCCTGCAGGCCATGGAGCGGCCGCCCTCGGTCATCGCGCCGTGGTATGGGCCGGAGCGCGGCTTCTCGTTCAACCGCGAGGTCCAGCCCGTGCTCGACCGCTCGTGCGTGCGCTGCCACGACGGGCGCGCGGGGCGGCCCGACCTCACGCTCCGGCCCGGCGTGTCCTTCTTCTCCAAGGAAGTCTACTACATCAACAAGGACGTGCGCTTCCCGCCCGCCTACTTGGCCTTGCGCGCCTTTGTGCGCGGCCACACGCAGGAGGGCGACCTGCGCCTGCTCTCGCCCTGCGATTACCACGCGTCGACGACCGCGCTCGTGCAGCTGCTGGAGGCCGGCCACCACGGCGTGCGGCTGGACGAGGAGTCGTGGAGCCGGCTCACGACGTGGATCGACCTCAACACGCCCGCGCACGGCACGTGGACCGAGGTCGTCGGCGAGAAGCGCATGGCGGACTCCCCGGCCCGCCGGCGCGACCTGCAGCGCCGCTATGCGAACGTCGAGGAGCAGCACGAGGCCGTCTGCGGCCCCGCCGCGCTCGCCGCGCCGGCGGAGCCGACCGCGCCGGAGCCCGCGCGCCCGCAGCCGCCCGCGGTGGCGGGCTGGCCCTTCGACGCCGCAGCCGCCCGCGCCAAGCAGCAGGCGCTCGGGGAGGCGCGCCGTTTCGTCGACCTCGGCGGCGGCGTGACGCTCGCCTTCGCCCGCATCCCCGCCGGGCGCTACGCGGCTGCGGACGGCCGCGCGGCCGAGGTCAAACAGCCGTTCTGGATCAGCGTCGACGAAGTCAGCAACGCGCAGTTCGCCCGCTTCGACGCAGCGCACGACAGCTGGCTGGAGCGCGGCGAGTTCCTCCAGTTCACGCCCCAAGAGCGCGGCTACCCGCTCAACGCGCCCACGCAGCCGGTGTGCCGCGTCTCGTGCGAGGCGGCCGCGGCCTTCTGCCGCTTTGCGGGCGAAAAGGGCGGCGCGCGCGGCCGCCTGCCCGGCGGCGACGAGTGGGAGTGGGCCGCGCGGGCCGGCGCGGCGGCGCCGCTCTTCTTCGGCGGCCCCGGCGACGATTTCGCGCCGTTCGCGAACCTGGCCGACGCGGCGTTCCGGCGCATGGACCGCTTCCGCGCGAACATGCCGGGCGCGGCCGTGCCCGAGTGGCGGCCCGCCGACACCAACCGCACGGACGGCTTCCGCGTCTCCGCGCCTGCCGGCGCCTTCGCCGCCAACGCGTGGGGCCTGCGGGGCGTGCACGGCAACGTGTGGGAGTGGACGGCGGAGCGGCTTCCCGACGGCCGCGCGGTCGCGCGCGGCGGCTCGTGGTGGACGCGGCCCGCGCTCGCCACCTTCGCGGCGCGCCTGCCGTACGAGGCGTGGCAGCGCGTCTACGACGTCGGTTTCCGCGTGCTGTTGGAAGAGTGACCGCTCGCGTAAACCCGCACCTTGTGCCAGTCGGCCGCCGCTGGTACACTGTCTCTTTTCTTAGCGAGCACTCATTGAACACCCCCCGCACAGAGCCGCGGCCGCCTTATCCCGGCGGCTATCGCGAGATGTGGAAGATCGCCGCCCCGCTGATCCTCAGCATGGCGTCGTACACCATCATGCAGTTTTGTGACCGCGTCTTCCTCTCGCGCTACAGCAGCGTGTCGATCCAAGCCGCGCTGCCCGCCGGCATCCTGGCGCACACGCTGATCTGCTTCTTCCAGGCGCTCGCGGGCTACGCGGGCACCTTTACGGCGCACTACCACGGCGCGAAGGACCCGGCCCAGTGCGTGCGGGCGACGGTGCAGGGCCTCTGGCTGGCGCTTGCGTCGTGGCCGCTGATTCTGCTGCTGATCCCGCTCGGCAACTGGCTCATGCTGCTCAGCGCGCATGCGCCCGACGTGTATGCGGCCGAGCGCTCCTACTTCGTGATCCTGATGGCGGGCGGCATCATGGTGCCGTTTAACGCCGCCATCGGCGGCTACTTCATGGGCATCGGCCAGACCCACGTGAACATGATCGCCAATGCGCTGGGCTGCTCGCTCAACATCGTGCTCAACTACGTGATGATCTTTGGGCGCTGGGGCGTCCCGGAAATGGGCATCGCGGGCGCGGCCTACGCCACCATCATCTCCGGTCTTGTCACCTGCCTCATCCAGCTCGTGCTGTTCTTCCGCAACAACGCCCTCACGGGCACACGACAAACGGGTGCCTCCAAGCCCGATAACGCGCAACCGTTCGTAGTGGCGCCGTCAGGCGCTTCTTCCCTCTGGCGGCCCGATTTCCGTCTGCTCTCCCGCATCGTGCGCTTCGGCACGCCCTCGGGCCTGCAGCTTCTGATGGACATCGGCTCGTTCGCGCTGTTCATCATGCTCACCGGCCGGCTGGGCGAGGTGTCGCTGGCCGCGAGCAATATCGCCTTCAGCATCAACAACCTCGCCTTCGCGCCGCTGCTGGGATTCGGCATGGCAGCCTCGACCGTCGTCGGACACCACCAGGGCGCGCGCAACCCCGAAGCCGCGATGCGCGCGGGCTACACGGGCCTCAAGATGGGGCTGCTCTACATGTGCGTGATCGGCGCGACGTTCGTGCTCTTTCCGCGCGGCTACTTCGAGCTGTTCCGGCCGGCGAACGCGGCCTTCACGGCCGACGAGCTGCTGGCGCTCGGCCGCACCATGCTGTGGCTGATGACCGCGTGGGGCCTGCTCGACACCGTCACGATCATCCTCAGCGGCGCGTTGAAGGGCGCGGGCGACACGCGCTTTGTCATGATCTACATGATTCTCGGCGGCTGGCTGGTGCTGGTGCCGGGCACGCTGCTGCTGCTGCACCGGGGCACCGGCATCATCGGGCTCTGGGCCTGGCTCGCGATTTACGTCTGCCTGCTGGCGGTCGGCTTCTGGTGGCGCTGGCAGACGGGCGCCTGGAAGGCGATCCGCGTGATCGAGCACCGCGAGGGCCTCGACTACATCCCGCCCGTCACCGACGAGATCCACTGACGCTTGTGGGTGTGTCAGAAAAGCGACAGCACTGGAAGCACGGGCGCCCTCGCCCGTGTAACTGGAGCGGTCTTAAAGCCCGTGTCACTTTTCTGACACACACCCGCGCGTGTGCCACGGCGAAAGCCTCATTGACCCAGCCACCTTTTTTTTGTTCTACTTGACACGTGTGGTTGCTCGAGGGCGGGTGTATGAACATACGGGCGGGCCAGTTACTCATGGCGCTTTGGGGTGCGTGCAGTCTTGCAAGCGCCGTTGCCTCGCCGTCGCCCAACGGCTGGACCCTGGTCTGGAACGACGAGTTCTCCGGCTCGTCACTCGACACCTCCAAGTGGATCCACTGGCTGCCCGGCACCCGGCGCGACGCGGTCAACACGGCCAGCGCCGTCGCCGTTTCGAACGGCACGGCGCGGATCTCGACCTACACCAGCGGCGGCACGCACTACACCGGCATGATCTCCACCAGCACGAAGTTCCTGCCCGCCTACGGCTATCTCGAGGCCCGCATCGACTACGACGGCGCGCCGGGCATGTGGTCGGCCTTCTGGCTGCAGTCTCCCACCATGGGCAACCCCGTCGGAGACCCCCAGACCGCCGGCACCGAGATCGATGTCTGCGAACACCGCAAGGTCGACGGCTCGGGCAGCGACATCAGCGACTTGATCGTGGGCAACCTCCACTGGGACGGCTACGGCGCTGACCATAAGAGCACCGGCTACAACTCCGGCGACCGCGGGCTCGCCTCCGGTTACCACGTCTACGGCTTCGAGTGGACGCCTTCCGTGCAGCGCTTCTACATCGACGGCACGCTCACCTGGACCGTCAACGACGCCATCAGCTCGCCGGTCTCCCAGCGCAGCGAGTTCATCATCCTCAGCAGCGAGGTCGAGGACGCCTCGTGGGCCGGCTCGATTCCTGTCGGCGGCTACGGGGCGCTGACGAACACCACGGCCAAGATGATCATCGATTACGTGCGCGTCTACCAGCGGGCCGAGACTGTGGCCAACGGCGACCTCGAGGGGCGGGCCGCGCCGTTCGGCGTCTACGGCGGCGCGGCGTGGTCGGACAGCGGCGGCCGCAGCGGCGCCGCGCTGCGGTTCGCGCCCACCACCGCGGGCGCGGGCGCCGAGCAGACCGTCTGCGGCCTCGTGCCCGCCACAGACTACGTGCTGACCGGCTGGGGCGACGCAAACGGCTACGCGGGCTTCAGCCTCGGCGTCAAGAACTACGGCGGCAGCCAGCGCACGCAGAGCTTCAGCGGCACCAACTACGCGAAGGCGACCCTCGCGTTCACCACGGGCGAGGCGGACGCCGACGCCACGGTGTTCGCCTACGCGAGCGCGTCGGGCTCGGTGGCCTACGCCGACGACCTCGTGCTGCGACGCGCGGCCTCGGTCAGCAACCCCCAGCTCGAGTCCGGCTCGCTTGCGCCCTGGACCTACTACGGCGACGTGTCGGCCGCGCGCGACGGCAACACGTACGGCGGCGACTGGTCGCTGAAGATCGCGTCGGGCTCCTCGTCGGCCGGCGCCGAGCAGGAGATCGTCGGCCTCCTGCCGAACACCGACTACCGCTTCAGCGCGTGGACCAAGAACGGCGGACAGGGCCTCAACATCGGCGTGAAGAACTACGCGGGCGCGGGCACGCAGGTCTCCACGACCGTCGTGTCCACGGCGTGGTCGCGCGGCACGGTCGCGTTCCGGACCGGCGCCTCCTCCACGACCGCGACCGCCTTCGCCTGGCGGTCAAGCAGCACAGCGAACGCGTACGCGGACGCCTTCTTCCTCGGCGAGCCGCTGCCCGCGGCCTGGACGAACCAGGACGTCTCGTCCATCCCGCTGGCGGGCGCAGCCGGCGGCCTCGGCGACAAGTTTGTGCTCCGCGCCTCGGGCGCGGACATCTGGAGCACCTCTGACAAGTTCCACTTCGTACACCGCGCCGCCACGGGCGACGTGCAGGTCACCGCCCGCGTGCTGGCGCTCGAAAACACCCACGCGTCCGCCAAAGCGGGCGTGATGATCCGGCAGGGCCTCACCAGCAGCCTGCCCAGCGCGCTGCTCAACTGGACGCCGGGCGGTACGCTCGAGTTCATCCGCCGCTCCGCCAGCGGCGGCGCGTGCGTCAGCACCGCGACAAACGGCATCGCCGCGCCGGTTTGGCTGAGCCTGCTCCGCCGCGGCAACAGCTTCTCCGCCTATTGGTCGCCGAACCGCACCACCTGGTTCCGGCTCGGCTCAGCCGTGACCCTCTCCATGCCCTCGGCTGTGTCCGTCGGCCTCGCCGCGTGCTCGCACGACGAGTCCCTGCTGGCCGAGGCGGTGTTCGACGCCGTCAGCGTCGAGGCGCCAGCCACGACCTTCACCAATTCGGCGGCGGGCAACTGGAGCACCGCTCCGTGGGAGCCCGTGCCGCCGGGCATGACCGTCTCCGGCAACACGACGGTCAATGTGTTCAACAACGGTTCAGCCGTCGCCAGCGTCAACGATCTGGGCTCGTTCACCCTCAATCAGCTGTGCTTCGCGAACCGCTCCGTCCTGCTCTCCGGCGGAATGCTCACGCTCGACGGCGCCGCGCCCGCTGTAGCCGCCTTGCAGAACTACGCGCACACGGTCTCCAACCAGCTTGCGCTAAGCCAGGCGGCGACATTCGAAATCAGCGCGAACACCACCACGCTTGCGGGCTCTATGAACGGCGGCGGCGGGCTCATCAAGACAGGTGGCGGCACCCTCGCGATGACCGTCGGCAACGCTTACAGCGGCCCGACCACGGTGGCCACGGGCGTGCTCCTCGTCGCGCACGCGACGGCGCTCGGCACCGCAGCGGGCGGCACCACGGTCTCCAACGGGGCCCTGCTCGCACTGACGGGGAACATCACCGTCATGGGCGAGAGCGCCACGCTCCACGGCGCGGGCAATTTCTACGGCGCGCTGCAGACCGTCAGCGGCACGAACGCCTGGGCCGGACCTGTCCTGATCGGAGCAGACGCGACGCGCGTCGGCGCGGACGCAGGCCAGCTGACGATCAGCGGCGGGATCGGCGACGGCGGCGCGGGCCTGGGGCTGATCGTGCGCAACAACAGCGGCGCGACCGTCCTCAGCGGCACGAACACCTACCGCGGCGCGACGCGCGTTTACAGCGGACCGCTGACCGTCTCCTCGCTGAACCGCGTCAGCGGCGGCAGCGCCTTCAGCAGCCTCGGCGCGCCCGTGACGGAGACGAACGGGTTCATCCACCTGGGCGTCAACGAGCTGACCGGCACGCTCATCTACGCGGGCGGGGGCGATGAGACGACCGACCGCCGCGTGAACCTCGCCGGCGCGACGGGCGGCGCGGTGATCGACCAGTCGGGCTCCGGCACGCTGACGTTCACGCACGACTTCACGGCCACGGGAGCAGGCACGAAGACCCTCACGCTCCGAGGCTCGTCAAAGGGCGCAGGCGTGCTGGCGGGCGCGCTGGTCGACAACGCGCCTGGCAACAAGACCGCGGTGCAAAAAACCGGCACCGGCGTGTGGACGCTCGCGGGCACGAACAGCCACACGGGCGCAATGACCCTGCGGGGCGGGCGGCTTGTAGCCGCGTCGGACCGCGCGTTTGGCGCCGTCCCCGGCGCGGCCTCGCCCGGCATGCTCGTTTTCGCGGGCGGCACGCTCGAAACGACGTCCACCTGGTCGCTCGCCAGCACGCGCGGCATCGCGCTAGCCGGAACCGGCACGCTCTGGACGGCCGCTGCGGCCATGTTCACCTACGGCGGGACTGTCGCCGGCACCGGCGCGGTTGTGAAAGCGGGCGCGGGCGGGCTGGCCCTTGCGGGCACAAACACCTTCCGCGGCCAGGCGCACATTGAGTCCGGTACGCTGCGCCTCGCCTCCTCACGCGGCTTCGCCACGAACGTCACCGTAAGCGTGGCGTCGAACGCGGTGTTCGACGTCGGCGAGACCTCGCAGTCGCTGGCCGGCCTCTCGGGCACGGGCACGGTGCGCGTCGCCGTTTCGGCCACGGGGTCTGCGTGCGGATGCCTGACCGTGTCGTCGGCGCTGTCGCTCGCGCCGCTGCGGCTGGACGTCGGCGGGCTCGGCAGGCTGGATCCGAGCCGGCCGCACCTGGTAGTCGCTGCCCCGGCCGGCGGCCTCGCGGGCACGTTCCGTGAGACGACCGTTGTCCGCCCGTGGATGGTACGCGTCGAGCCGGCGGCAGGTCAGGTGACTCTGGTTTGCTCGCCAGCGACGGTGCTGCTGCTCCGGTAGCCCGGCGGCGCGCGGCGGGAATCAGCGTCTCGACGGGTGCGGAAACACACTTGACGGCCAGCAATTGTAATTATGACAAGCCGCGTGGTGCGGGAAGGCCCTTACGGGCTACAAGCGAATTCGCCCACGTTTGCTTATGTTTGTGGCGCCGTGAGGCGCTTCTTGGCCATAATTAGAATTGCTGTTTGACGGCAGGGCCTTGTTGCACGTAGACTTTCACACGTATGTAACTGCGGTTTATGTAACTGCGGTTGACGCATATTACACCTCCACATCGACCCCTTCATATGCGTCAAGATTAGAACCTTCTTTTGTTGCCGCCATGCCAGTTATGACGATTCTCTGGACGCATATGATACCACCGCCGAAAAGTCCTGTGACTAAAATGTCACTGTCCATCAACGTTCGGCCCGCACGGAGGCGGGCCCTCCAACGCGAGATTAGCCGTGACGAAGTACCTCGCGCAGGAGGGACGACTTCCGTGTCGTCCATTGATTCAGGCCAAATACTTTTTGGCGGTGGTATGACAGGTCGGCGGGTGTCGCTCCAGAAATATGCGTGACGATCAATATCAGGTTGTGCAAATAATGAAAGAGCCCTTGAGTCGTAAATTCCATAGTGTACTTCTATTCCTTTTTTGCGGGATTCCAGGCCTTGTATTAGTCTTGGCATCGGCTACCATGTTCTGTCTATTCACTGATCTCGACAAGGTCAGCATCAGACAGATTGTCCTTGCATCGACTATCCTAGCATTAGGGACATGTTTCGCTCTACTGGGTGTGAGAAAGTTGCACCAATGGCTATACGGTTTAGTCTTGCTTGCATTTCCAGTTTCTCTTGTTTTGTGGGGATTATATGTCCAGCATTTTTACGACTCTATTGAGTTGACTGAATATCTTATTTCACTCGCCGTTTGTTCAGTTTTCTTTCCTCATTTGGCTCTCTATTTTGTGGCCAAGTACTATCGGACGCATCAACGCGAAACTCGAATGGATCGTGAATTGGAGACGGCACAACAAAGCGGCGCATCGAGCCCCCATTCGCCTTCGGCTCAGGGTGCCGATGGCCGCTAACGTTGGGAGCGAGGAAGAAGATACTAGCGAAAGATCCCGACTCCCTAGATCGTGAAGGTCGTGCGATTGCATTTCTCACTTCCAGAAGTGTGGAATTCTAGATGAGAGAGGTGTGCGACGTTGGTGACCGAGAAAAGCTGACTGAGGAGAGAAATCTGAACGCAGGAAAAAGGAAGCCGGACGAGTCGGCAGTCGCGGAGAGTCTGCACAGAGCGTTTTTAGGGACACTACACTAAGGCTTCGCTGGCACGGCCTGCACGGCATCGATGTGGACCGTGCCGCGCGAGCCGGCGACCGTGAAGAGCACCGACGCGGGCTTGCCGGCCTCGAAGCGGAACGTGCCGAGCGCACGGAAGAGGCTTTCGCTGTCGGGCGGCTGGGTCTGGTCGAGCGTGAGAGCCTGCTCTCCCTCGGCGCTGAATACTGTCACGCGCGCGGCTTTGGCCCGGTTCTCGTGCGCTGCCCACGACACGCGCACCTCGTAGCGGCCGCTCTCCTTCACCGTGAAGGGATAGCGAGCCGTCGCCTTGGCGTCGCCCGTGTAGAGGTAGCCGTCGCCGACAAAGCCAGCCAGCGTTCCGGAGTCACTCCAGTCGCCCGCCAGCTCCGCGGCCGCGTCGTCGACCACGATGCCGGGCAGCGCAGCGGGGTCGAGCCCGCGCCCGCTGAAGGCCGCGGCCTTCGCGCCGGGCGGCAGCGCGAGCGCGCCCTCCAGCGACTCGCGACGCATCGCGCCGGGCTGCGCCAGCAGCTCCTTGAGCAGGTCGAGGTGCCGCTCGTACACGCCGCGCGGCGTGGTCTGGTGGCGCACGCATATCCACGCGGCCTTGCCCACGACCTCGCCCATCATGCCGCAGGTCTTCATCACGCGCACCGGGCCGAGCGCCTCGCGGTTGACGCTGATGTCGCGGCCCGCCATGAAGAGGTTGCCGATGGTGCGGCTGTAGAGGCAGCGGTAAGGCGCCCAGTACGGGCCCTTGTAGCTGTAGTTCTTGCCGGTCGTGCAGTAGGAGATGAACTCGTTGCCCTCGTGACCTTTCGAGTAGGCCGGGTGCGGCATGTGCAGGTCGATGTGCCACGTGCAGGGAAAGCAGCCGTCCGGATAGACGACGCCCTGCCGGAAGTCGTCGCCGGTCAGGACCACGTCGCCCAGCAGGCGGCGCGACTCGCGCTTGCCAGCGATGAAGGCCGACCAGCCGAGGCGGTGGTTCGGGTAGAGCTTGTCCACGTTCTTCAGCGCGTCCCACGCGCCGTACATCGCCCGCAGGTTCAAGTCGCGGATGCGCTCGATGTCGTTCGCCGAGTCCTTGTCGAATCCACTCTCCCAGAACCAGCCGCCGAGGTTGCTGAGCGGCGTGTGCGCCCACTGCCCGTTCTTGCTGTCGCGGCCCGGAAACGGCTTGTCCGTCAGATCCACGGCCCACGGGCAAGGCGGGAACGGGGACGCGGTCGCGCCCGCCTGGACGGCGGAGGTGAGCGCGTCCTTATCCTTGCACTCGCAGTGGAGAATCTGCTTCGGGTCCGCCGTGTCCAGCGGCCGCCACAAGTTGCTCGCGCCCATGCGCCCCTCGTCGGCGCTCTCGTAGTCCGCGCCCGCGAGAAAGCCGACCGTGCCGTCGCCGGTGCAGTCCGCGAAAAGCGCGCCCGCAACGCGCGTGCGCCGCGCGCTGCGGATGTGCTGCGCGACCACCGCCGAAATGCGCCCGCCGCGCGCCTCGACCGCGTTGACGCGCTGCTCCAGCAGCAGCGTGATGCGCGTCTCGGCCTTGACCAGCGCCAGCTTGCGGGCGTCGTCGAAGCACGACCCGTAGCCCGCGTTCTCGCACCCCGGGCCGCCGGGCGGCACCAGCTCCTCCACGATGTCGCCGATGGTGCGATACGGCTTCTGCCGCGTCTTGCCCTGGGGCCACACGCGCACCTCGGAGCTGCCGTTGCCGCCCAGCACAGGGCGGTCCTGAACCAGCGCGACGGTCAGCCCGTTGCGGGCCGCCGAGAGCGCGGCCGCCGCGCCCGCAATGCCGCCGCCGACCACCACCAGATCGTAGGTGCCGCCGTCGTCCGGCTTCTCCGGCAATCCGAGCGCGGTCCAGCGGAACGACGCCAGCGCGGGGCCGTCGCTGGGCGGCTGGAACGCGACATCGGCGCAAAAGAGCACCGCGTCGCAGCGGCCCTCGAAGCCGGTCAGATCATGCAGCGCGACGCGGGCCTCGGCCCCGACCTTGACCAGCCCGCCGTCCTCCCACTGCCAGGACTCGCCAGCCGCGCCGAAGGTCTTGCCGAGCGGCTTGCCGTCCACGGTCACCTGAAACTTGCCGGGCGCGCCGACCACTTTCCAGGGCGCGACCCAGTTGCGCGTACGCACCCAGACGCGGCGCAGGCCCGGCTCGGCGAAGCGGGCCGCTGTGACCGCGTCGCGCACCGGCACGCCGAGCCCGTGCGCGAGCAGGTAAGGCGAGCCCATCTGATCCATGGACTGCTGGTCGATGTCCCACCCGCCGAGGTCGGCGAACTGCTCGGCTTCGACGAGGACGTTCTGGCCCCGCGACTCAGCAGCCCAGCCCAGGCCGACAAGAGCTGTCAGGAAAAGAAGCAGATACGCGGACAACGTGGTGTGTGCTTTCATGCTGTAAGTTTACCACGCCCGCGCGCCTGACGCCAGTGTCAGGAGCAGGCGGCGCGCAATCGGTTGGTGGCCGGGGTGCGAGTTTCGTGCGTGTCGTGTGTGGAGCCACTGGGAGTGCGGGCGCCCTCGTCCGCCGTGCGAAAGTCTGCGCAAGGGACGCGCAGCCAACCGTGGAGCAACCGCTTGCAGGCTGTCGTGTAAACGCCGCTTTGGCGGGCGGGGGCGCCCGCCCTCTCAGCCTTGCACGACGCTTTCACCTGAAACGCGCCCTATTTCGCATACCCCCGTTGCAGCGTGCCCGAGTAAACGGGCACGATTGAAACGCCTGCGAATTGCTTTGCTTCTGGTGAGTGAAATTGTCAATAATCATTACATGAATACGTTCTATAAACGTGAAAACGTCGTCTGTTAAGGGAGGCACTCCATGAGCCGGTCACCGATTTTAGCCCTTGCAGTACTTCTGCTGGTGGTCACGACGGAGCCGCTTGTTGCGGAGATTTTTCAGGTAGTGAGAATTACGGACTTGAGCGGTAACGCGAATTTTCAAATTTGCACGGAAGAAGAGAAGCGCACGATCGAGGCCGAGCTGAAAGAAGAGGCCCGTGGGCTCCCGAAGGTGATCGAGGCCGCGAAGACCGAGTGGAACCTGACCCACAGCGAGGCGTCCTTTCCTACGACCCGGATCAACGCGCGCACCCTCAAGGTGATGAACACAGCCATCGACCGCGAAGAGGCCGGGAAGCTGCTCGCCCAAGCTAAGATTCGCGAGGAGCGGTCGCTGGCCAAAGAAGAGTCCTCGGAGGAGCGTATCCTCAGCGCCAAGAGCGTGGCTCGCGGACGAGCCCATCGGGCGGCTGTCGCCGAAAAGAAGAGCCAAGTCCGGGAAGAGCGTAAACAAGACGAAATCGCGGAGCGGGCCGAGGCCGTCGTCCGCCAGAAACTGGCTGCGGCGGTCGGCCACGCGGTTCCCTTTTACGGAGCTGCGCCGGAAGAGCCGAAAAAGGCCGAACGCAAAAAGAAGAACTAGCGCGGTACGATTCGCGGCCGTTCGCGTTCATTCGCGGGCGGGCATTCTACGTCTTATGGGGTTCGGCTGAAGGAGGTTGGTCATGCGCTGGATGGATCGCTATTTTCGGTTGAGCGAAAACGGGACCACCGTGCGGGTGGAGGTGCTGGCGGGGGTCACGACCTTCCTGACTATGGCGTATATCATCTTCGTGCAGCCGGCGGTGCTGTCGGGTCAGATGTTCGGCATGAAGACCGGCATGGACCTCGGGGCCGTGACGGTCGCCACCTGCCTCTCCGCGGCCCTCGCCACCGCGATCATGGGGCTCTACGCGCGGTATCCGATCGCCCTGGCGCCCGGCATGGGCGAGAACTTTTTCTTCGTGTTCACCGTGTGCGGCGCGGCCGCCGCCGCCGGCTTTCCGGAACCCTGGCGGGTGGCCTTGGGCGTGGTCTTCATCTCCGGCCTCTTGTTCTTCCTGCTCTACGCGCTCGGCATCCGCGAGAAGATCTTCGACGCGCTCAGCCCCAGCCTCAAGAACGGCATCGCGGCCGGGATCGGGCTCTTCATCGCCTTCATCGGCCTGCAGAACGCCGGGGTGATCGTGCATTCGCCGGGAACCCTGGTGACGCTCAACACGCGCTTCGGGTCGCCGGATTTGATCCTGTTCGGGCTAGGCCTTTTGCTCACGCTGGCCCTGCTGGCCCGCCGCGTGCGCGGGGCGATCCTGTGGGGCCTCCTGACCGTCACCGTGGTCGCCGTCTTCGCTCGGTGGCTCCTACCCCACGTGCCGCTCGTGGCCGGCCTCAAGGCCGTGGCGGAGTCGAAGCTGATGACGCAGTTCGCCCCGTCCGCCGCCCTGGTCTCGCTGCCGCCGTCGCTCGCGCCGACATTTTTCAAAATGGATCTGGTCCACGCCGTGCTGCCGGTCATGTGGCCCTTCATCCTCATCATCCTGTTCATGGACGTGTTCGACACGGTCGGCACGCTGGTGGGGGTCGGCGAGCAGGCCGGGTTCATCAAGGACAACAAGCTGCCGCGCGCGCGGC
Organism: uncultured Lentisphaeraceae bacterium; assembly: GCA_964386865.1. Classification (GTDB taxonomy): domain Bacteria; phylum Verrucomicrobiota; class Kiritimatiellia; order RFP12; family UBA1067; genus CAYLUN01. The sequence goes on from CAYLUN010000028.1 coordinate 25,070, forward strand.
AGGCGATGCTGGCGGATCAGGCGGGGACGCTCGTGGGCTCGCTGTTCGGCACGAGCACGGTGACGAGTTACATCGAGAGCGCGGCCGGCGTCGAAGCCGGCGGCCGCACCGGGCTCACGGCGGTGACGACGGCCGCGTGTTTCCTCGTCGCGCCGTTCTTCGCCCCGCTGATCGCCACGGTCGGCAGCTACCCGCCCATCACCGCGCCGGCGCTGGTCGTGGTGGGCGCGATGATGGTGCGCAACGTCCATAAGATCGACTGGAGCGATTTCAGCGAGCTGGCGCCGGCGTTCCTCGTCATGATCGGCATCCCGCTGTGCTACTCGATTTCCGACGGGCTGGCGCTCGGGTTCATTTCGTACCCGCTGATCAAGCTGTTCGCCGGCCGCGGCCGCGAGGTCGCGCCCGCCATGTACGTGATCGCCCTCGCGCTCATCGGCTACTTCGCCATACGCGCGACGCTCTGACGCAGCGGAGACCGGGCAGTATCTTGCGTGTCTGTTTTGTCCGGCTAAACGGCCGTGCGTTTGACGTTGAACTCATCGATTATCACTGAACCTAACCTGAATCCTCTTCATTCTCTTCATCAGGCTGAGATCTGATGCGGTTCAGGCAAATTCTCACACCTCCGGAGGTGTGAGAAGTAGTCTTCGGGTGAAGGAGCGGCGTGAGGCGCCTGCTTGAGAGGAGGAGCGCGCGGTGTTTGAGCCCTCGCCGCTTCGACGCACTCTAATTGAGGATCGCTCTGAAGCCCGTGCTCCCCGGTGGTTCCCAGGTGCGGCACTCGGGGCAGTAGGAGACGTCAGCCAGTCGCTTCCAGATTGAGGCCGACGGTGGACAGTAATTCAAATTCGCCCACGGCGCGTTGGTGGACTGAGGGCTGGCGTACCGTGAGACGCGAACGAGCCCGTTCGTGAGCGCAACACGGTGAACGGCGCAGGTGGCGGTCTGACTTTTCGCGTTCAGCGGCGGCCAGTAGCGTGAGCCTTGTATCAGCATGGTAGCGAAGGCCGCCACCGAGAGAGCAGCGGGCAGGAAGCGCAACCGGTCCTTCTTCATAGTGTTCCCTCTCGTTAGAGCTTTTTCATCTGATCTGTAGCCGACTTCGCCATGCGATACGGCTCGCGAGCCGCAGGTCGTCTATACATTTTTGAAACCGCTCTAGTGGTCGCACGGAAGTCACATCAGGCAGAACGCGCCGACCACTTGCAGGCCGTGGACAAGCAGGATCAAAACGAGCGCACTTGGCAGCTTGCCTCGCTTCCTAGCGGCTGCCAGCGCGAGCGCGTAGCCGATCACGACGAGTGCGGGCACCGCATAGGCAATCCACGCGACCTTCTCCGACAAGAGCTCCGAAATATGCGCGAGTCCGAAACATGCCAGCACGTAGCTTGGCGCAAGCGCAAATATGAGATAATAAAGCCATTCCCACTCGAGTTCCTGACAAAAAAAGGCCAGCAGTGCAAGAAGGGAAATGAACGCGCCAACGAGCTTGAACACCCACGCAGGCTTGTCGACGTCTGCGAGCTCCTCAGACAGGGGTTTCTTCCGCAGACTTGAACGCTCCATGAGGCCTCCGCTCTTTTCGTCGGTCTCACACGACGTAGCTCGCGAGCCAGGCGAGGGTGGCGCCGGTGACGCCGATGATGGTTTCCATGACGGTCCAGGACTTGAGCGTGTCCTTGGTGCTGAGGCCGAAGTAGCGGTTCACGAGCCAGAAGCCGCTGTCGTTCACGTGCGAGACCGCGGTCGCGCCGGAGGCGATGGCGATCACGATGAGGGCGGGCTCGATGCGGCACCCTTCGAGCAGCGGCGCCATGATACCGCCGGCGGTGAGCATCGCGACCGTGGCCGAGCCCGCGACCGCCCGCACCACCAGCGCGATCAGAAAGGCCGCCCAGACCGGATGCAGGCCCGAGCCGGAGAGCCCCTCCGCCAGCGCCTTGCCCGCGCCGCTGTCGACCAGCACCTGCTTGAAAACGCCGCCCGCTCCGGTGACGAGGATGATCAGCCCGGCTGGGGCCAGGGCCGAGGTGGCGACTTCGTTGACCTTTTCCCGCGAGAGCCCGCGGCAGGTGCCGAGCGCGGTGAAGGCGATCAGCGTCGCGGCCGTCAGCGCGAAGAAGGGGTGGCCGATAAAGGCGAAGAGCTGCCGCACCGCCGCGTACTCCTCGCCGGTCAGCGCCGCGTTGGTGACCGTGTTCAGCAGGATCAGCGCCAGCGGCAGCAGCAGGATGCCGAAGACCATGCCGAAGCCGGGCAGGGCCTTCTCGTCCCACTGTTTCTGGGCGGTTTCACTCTCCATGTACGCGGGGATCTCCGCGTGGATGCGGCCTGCGATCCACGTGCCGAAAACCGGCCCCGCGAGGATCGTGCAGGGCAGGCCGAGCAGGATGCCGTAGAAGATCACGCGGCCGAGATCCGCTCCGACGAGCTGGGCGACCGCTATCGGGCCGGGCGTGGGAGGCACAAAGGCGTGCGTCACGGCGAGGCCCGCGAGCAGCGGGATGCCGTAGTAGAGCAGCGACTTCTTGGTCTCGCGCGACATCGCGTAGACCAGCGGCACGAGAATGATGAAGCCGACGTCGAAGAAAACCGGGATCGCCACGAGGAAGCCCGCCAGCGACATGGCCCACGGCGCGCGCCGCTTGCCGAAGACCCGCAGCAGCGTGAGCGTCAGCCGCTCCGCGCCGCCGGAGACCTCGAGCAGCTGGCCGAACATCGCGCCGAGGCCCACCACCACCGCGATGAACCCGAGCGTTTTGCCCATGCCCTGCTCGATGCAGGACATGACCTTCTCGGGCGGCATGCCCGCCGCCAGCGCCGTGACCATGCTCACGAGGATCAGCGAGACGAAGGGCTGCTGCTTCCACTTGATGATCAGAAACAGCAGCCCCGCGACCGCGGCGGCGACGACGCAGGCAAGATAGGTGGGTGAGTGGATCATGAGAGAACTCTCATTTCACGTCGAACCCGAAGTACCGCACGGCGTTGCGGTAGCAGATATCCTTCACAACCTCGCCGGTCCAGGCGATGTCGTTGGGGATCTTGCCCTCGGTGATGTCGGTGCCCAGCAGGTTGCAGAGGATGCGGCGGAAGTACTCGTGGCGCGTGTAGCTGAGGAACGAGCGGCTGTCGGTGAGCATGCCCACGAAGCGGCTCAGCAGGCCGAGCTGCGAGAGCGCCTCGAGCTGGCGCAGCATGCCGTCCTTCTGGTCGTTGAACCACCAGCCGCTGCCGAACTGCATGCGGCCGGCCTCGGGCCCGCGCTGGAAGTTGCCGAGCATGGTGCCGATCATCTCGTTGTCGCACGGGTTGAGCGTGTAGATCACGACGCGCGGCAGCGCGTCCGCCTGCTCCAGCCGGTCGAAGAGGCGCGACATGGGCTGCGCCACGGACCAGTCGCCGATGGAGTCGAAGCCGGTGTCGGGGCCGAGCCGCTGGAACATCTTGGTGTTGTTGTTGCGCATCGCGCCGTAGTGGAGCTGGACGCTCCAGTCGGTCTTGGCGTCGAGGGCCATGCAGGTGAAGAGCACGGCCGAGCGGAACTTGGCGACCTCCTCCGCCGTCGCGACACCGCCTTGGCGCACGCGGGCGAAGACGGCGCGGATCTCGGCCTCGGTGTAGGGCTCGGCGTAGAGCGTGTCCAAGCCGTAGTCGGAGAGGCGGCAGCCGCTCTGGGCGAAGAAGGCGTGGCGCTTGTCGAGGGCGGCGAGCAGGTCGTCCCAGGTCTTCACCTCCTGCCCGGCGGCGGCGGCGAGCCGGTCGAGCCAGCCGTTCCAGAAGGCGGGCCGGTCGAGGGCCATGGCCTTGTCGGGCCGCCACGTGGGCAGCACCTGCGCGGCGAAGCCCGAGGCTTTGACCGCCGCGTGGTGCTCGAGCGTGTCGGCGGGGTCATCCGTGGTGCAGACCAGCTTGACGTTGCTGCGCGTCATGAAGCCGCGGGCGCTGAAGCCCGGCTGCGCCAGCTGCTCAGCCGTGGACTGCCAGATCTTGTCGGCGGTGGCGGGCGAGAGCAGGTCGTAGATGCCGAAGTAGCGGGCCAGCTCGAGCTGCGACCAGTCGAACAGCGGGTTGCGCAGCAGGTACGGCATGGTCTCCGCGAACTTCTGGAACTTCTCGCGGTCGGGCGCGTCGCCCGTGATGAAGCGCTCGTCGAGGCCGTTGGAGCGCAGGGCGCGCCACTTGTAGTGGTCGCCGCCGAGCCAGACGCGGGTCATGTTTTCCCAGCGCTTGTCCTCCGCGACCTCGGCGGGCGGCAGGTGGCAGTGGTAGTCGATGATCGGCATGGGGGCGGCGTAGCCGTGGTACAGCTCGCGGGCGGCGGGGTTCTGTAAAAGGAAATCGTCGTGAATAAAGGGTTTCATAGTGTGGCTATTAAACCACATACACCCCGACCGCTTCGAGCGAAAATCAGCGGCTCAAGGCGAGAGAGGGTCGAGCGCTGACGATCTGGGACGGCTCAGCACCGCTTCGCCCTCCAGCGCGCGGCGCTGCCGGGAACGCGCACTCTGACCTCCAGTTCCGAACGTCAGCGACCATCGGCCTTCTGACGCCGAAGGCGACCGGGGGTTCGGTGGGTGCCAAGTTGGAATCAGTCTCTCTCTTTTCATCCGGTCTGTCGAGGGGCTTCGGGCCTCTGCCTGGCGCGCGCCCCGGTTATCAATTCCACACTTTGCAAGGTGTGGAATCGCGTTCGCATGACCAGTGTGGTCTACAAACCCAGAACCTTCCGTGATCATTTCATGTCGGTTCCAACTGTCGGTGGTGAGGCTCGGCGCGTTAGCGACGTTCCTCTCCACCACTTTGTTCATGGTTGGATGCCTCGTCTTTACGTATGCAGCTGCACTTGCAAGCCCGAGCCTCCCTACAATCCAGAGGCGCCAAGAATGAAGCCGATACGCGTACACGCGTACACTGAAGAGCGAAACGGGGTCAAGCCCTCGCTGCAAGACATTGACATCTTCAAGAGAGTCAATGACTTGTGGTTTACGCCACGAAGACACCACAAGCACGAAGAAACACAAAGCATTTGCGTGTACTACCAGTGAACCTCCTAGGTGCTTTTTTGCGCGGCCCCCTTGACAGTGGCCAATACTCTAGCTAGACTGTTGTCTTTCAATCAAACCAAGGAGGTTTACCATGTCGAACACCATCTGTACAGCCGCTTCCGCCAAGGTCGGCCAGACCGTATCCGATTTCACGCTCCCCACCTACAACCCGGCCGCCGGGGAGTTCGGCGAGGTTTCGCTCGCCAAGCTGCGCGAGGCTGGCAAGTGGGTCGTGCTCTTCTTTTATCCGGCGGACTTCACCTTTGTGTGCCCGACGGAGCTGGCGGATCTGGCCGAGCAGCACAAGGCGCTCAAGGGCCTGGGCGTGGAGGTGATCTCCGTCTCCACCGACACCAAGTTCGCGCACCTCGCGTGGCGCGGCTCCGAGCGGCTGCTCGCGGACGTGAGCTACACGATGGCGTCCGACACCAACGGCACGCTGTCGCGCTACTTCGGCATCTACGACGACGGGGCCGGCCTGCCGCTGCGCGGCACCTTCATCATCAACCCGCAGGGCGTGCTGGTCGGCTCCGAGGTCAACTTCTTCAACGTGGGCCGCAACGCGCAGGAGCTGCTGCGCAAGATGCAGGCCAACGTCTACCTGCTGGCGAATCCCGCGGAGGCCTGCCCGGCCCGCTGGGAGAAAGGCCACAAAACGCTGACGCCGTCCGAGAAGCTGGTCGGCAACGTCTACGCCGCCCTGAACGGCTGAGCGCCGTGCGGGCTGAGGCGCGGGCCGCTCCACGCGGGGCGGCTCTTCTTATTTCCGTACGCCTCCGCCGCGCCTTACATCCACGAGGCGTCGACGCGCATTTTGCGGTGCTTGAGGTGCAGGTTGGCTCCGGTGATGATGACCTTCTCGTCCTCGCGCCGCAGGTCGAGCGGCTCGCCGGTCCACACGATCCAGCCGCGTGCGGCGGCCCGGACGTAGAGGTGTTCGAGGGTGTCGGCGAAGCGCTCCTGCCCGCGCCAGAAGGGCAGCGGGCCGAGGCGCTGAATCAGGGGCGCGGGCGCGGCTGTTTTCGGCGCCGAGCCAAAGTCCTCGAAGGCCGGCTTGGGCGTGCCGTAGAACGCCTCCGCCGTGAGGGCGTCCCCGTCCGAGGCCGCGCCTGCGACGGCCTGTGCGGGCGCGGGCGGCCGAGACTCCCCGACCAGGTCCTCCCGGCCGACGCCGCGCAGGGTGAGCAGGAGCAGCGGGTTTCTGGCGATGGCCTCGCCCAGCAGGAAATAGACGGCCGCCAAGTGCTTGCAGGGGTTGGCCCAGTCCGGGCACGAGCACCGGCTCTCGACATCGTGCGAGCGCCGAGGAAAGAGCGGGCAGCCCTCGGCCTGAAACAGGCCCTCCACCTCGAGCGGCAGGTCGCCCACCAGCAGCCGGGCCATGACGACCGCGCGCTCCCGCAGCGCGCGGACGACGCGCGCTTTCGCCGCGCCCTCCAGGCAGAGGAAGCGGATCGAGCTCTCGTAGGGCTCGTGCGACGAGCCCTGCACGCGGGCCGCGACGCGCCCGGCTTCCACCGTCAGCGCCGAGACCTGACCGGAGACCGCGTAGTTGCGGCCGCGGCCGAGGCGCGCGCCCAGCCGAAAGTTCTCCATGACCTCCGTCCAGCGCCGGCTCCACCAGACGCGGGCGTGCCAGCCGTGCGCGGTCTGCGCGCGGATGCCGCCCCTGACGCTCAGGGGCGACCGCGGCGCGAATTTCTTCTTCTTGCTCATCCTTCCACCATTCCGTCATTCCAGTAGCCCTGGGCCGCATCCAGCCGCAGGACGTCGTGAAGCTCGGTGTTCGAAAGCTCAGTCAGGAAGCTCTCGCCGCTGGAGACGATCTCGTCGGCGAGCGCGGTCTTGCTTTCGATCATCGCGTCGATCCGCTCCTCCAGCGTGCCGCCGCAGAGAAACTTGTGCACCATCACGTTGTGCGTCTGCCCGATTCGGAACGCGCGGTCCGTGGCCTGATTCTCCACGGCGGGGTTCCACCAGCGGTCGTAGTGGAACACGTGGGTCGCGCGGGTCAGGTTCAGGCCGGTTCCGCCTGCTTTGAGCGACAGGATGAAGGCCAGCGGCTGCGTGGACGCCTGGTAGGCCTGCACGAGCCGGTCGCGCTCCTTGCGCGGCACGCCGCCGTGCAGGAAGGGCATGTCGCTGGCAAACGCGTGGCACAGCCGGCGCTTGAGCAGGGTTCCCATCGCGGCGTACTGCGTGAAGACCAGCGCGCTCTCGCCGCGCGCGAAAACCTCCTCCAGCATCTCCTCGAGGCGCGTGAGCTTGCCGGAGCGGACGGCCGACGCCTGAGCCTCCCCCAGGTAGTGCGCCGGATGGTTGCACACCTGCTTGAGGCGCGTGAGCACGGCGAGGATGCGACCGCGCCGCGCCACGCCGTCCAACCCTTCGAGGTCGCGGTGGAACGCCTCCAGCACCTCCTCGTACAGGCGCGCCTGCTCGACCGTCAGCGGGCAGTAGACTTTGCCCTCCACCTTCTCGGGCAGGTCCGCGATGATCTGCTTGTCGGTCTTGAGGCGCCGCAAGATGAACGGCGTGGTGACGCGCCTCAATCGGGCGCGAGCCCCCGGCTCGGTGCCCGTCTGGATCGGGCGGAAGAAGGTGTCGCGGAACGCCGTGCGCCGCCCCAGCATGCCCGGGTTGAGAAAATCCATCAGCGACCAGACGTCGCCGACGTGGTTCTCCATCGGCGTGCCGGTAAGCGCGATGCGGTAGTCGGCCTGCAGCGCGCGAGCGGCCTGAGCCTGCTGGGTGTCCGGGTTCTTGATGTTCTGCGCCTCGTCCAGAAGGACGCCCGACCACGGCACTTTGCGCAGGTCTGTGTAGTCCCGGTAGAGCAAGTTGTAGCTGGTGATCACGACGTCGTGCTCCGCGACCTCGCGGGCGAACGTGTCGCCGTGCGCCCGCTGGGCGCCGTGGTGGAGCAGGCAGCGCAGGCCGGGCGCGAAGCGGCCGGCCTCCTTCAGCCAGTTGCCGAGCACCGACATGGGGCCCACCAGCAGGGCCGGCCTCTTCTCGCCCACCTCGCGCTGGTGCAGCAAGAAGGCCAGCGCCTGAATCGTCTTGCCGAGCCCCATATCGTCAGCCAGGCAGGCGCCGAAGCCCCACTCCCTGAGGCGGACCAGCCAGCTGAACCCTCGCTGCTGGTAGGGCCGGAGCTCGCCGTGGAACCCGGTCGGCGGGGGCAGGGTTTCGAAGGTCTGCTCGCCGCAGAGGCGCTTGAGGAACGGGTCCAGCCAGCCGGCGCTGCGCACCGCCGACACGCTCAGCCCGCCGTGTCCGCCGCCCGTGCCGAGCGCCAGCCGGACAACCTCCAGCGCCGAGTGCGAATCGACGGCGTGTCCCCTCCCGACGCGGAGCGCGTTCTGGAGCTGGCGAACGTCGAGGTGTATCCACTGCCCGCGGAAATAGACCAGCGGCGAGTCGGAGCGCAAGAGCGCCACCAGCTCCTCGGGCGAGACCGGCGCGCCGTTGAGCAGCACGGACCACCGGACGTCCACGCGCTCCGCGAGCGCGTTGTCCGGCATGTCGTCGGAGGCGGTGTGCGGAGAGGCCTCGGCCTCGAGCGTCAGCGCCTGCAGGTTGTCGGGCTTCCACCACGCAGGCAGATCCACCTTGAATCCGGCCGCGGAGAGGAGCGCGCTCGACGATGTCAGAAACGCATGCGCCTCGAGCGCGGATAGCAGGCAGACGGGCCCGTCCGGGCCGGGCTCTGCTCCGCCGAGCGGCGGAAAGAGCAGGATCGCCTGCCCGAGCGAGAGCAGCATGCCTTCGGTCGGCGAAGACGGCCCTGCCGGCAGCGGAAACGTCGCGCGCAGGCGCCACGGCTGAGCGGGGTCGTCCGGCTCGTGCAGGTGGAGCGCGACTTGTTCGTCCCGCGAGCATCCGCCTTCGACCGGGCGCCGCCACCCCTCAAGCTGGTCGGCCAGCGCGCCCAGCTCGTCCGCCGCGTCCCAGCGGACGCCGCGCTCGTCGCCGCGCAGGGCCGAGAACCACGCGTCGTGCGCGCTGTAATGCTTGCCGCGCTCGGCCTGGGCGCGGGAGAGCGTGGTCATCACGCTGACGCGCACGAGCCGGTCGACGGTTTCGTCCAAAAAGTCCTCGGCCGCGGCGGCGATCGCCTGGCCGCTCGCCGCGCAGCCGGGCAGCCTCGCGGTGAGGCGGGACACGCGGCCGGCCTCTTCGCGGTCGACGCACGGCCGCCAGCGGGCCTCGTACCGGTCGTCCGCCGAGCGCCGGAGGTCGGGCAGAAAGCGTCCGCGCGCCACCATCGCGCCCGCATAGTGAAACAGCTCGGCATACCCCAGCAGGTCTTCGCCTGCGAAAACCTCCGGGCCGAGGCGGCGGTCTTTGCACAGACCGAGCAGCGTGAAGGCCGCCCGCCACGGAAGCCGCAGCGCGCTGACTCGCCACGCGCGGCGCTCGACGCGGGTCGCGTCTGACGCGCGGGCGAGCATCTCCTCGCTGCACAGGAACGGCTGTGACGGCAGCGGCAGCGGCCCTTGCGCGGTGAGCCGGGTCGGGAAATCAAGCCTCAGGGCAAAGGCCTCTGCAGGCGGAGCCTCGACGCCCCGCATGACCCTCGCGAGGGTCTCGCAGAGCGCTTCGCCGCCGGGATCGAAGGGCGACACATCGTTTGTCTCCGTTGCGCGCGCGAGCGGCACGGCCTCGCCGACGGAATCTGCCTCGCCCCAGGCGCAAAGGCCGCAGCCGTGCCAACATGTGTGGAGAATAATCATGGCCAACCGCCCATTATAGCGGCTTCTTGCCGTCTGCAACAGCGGTTAGAATAAAAAAGAAGAACGGCCTCCTCGGCACGCTCTCCCTTTTCGGCGGTTACCGCGCGGCCGCCCAGCCCTTACCACCCTTTGGGCGCAGTAGGCCGGTTGTTGATCTGGCCGGCCGGCTTGTTGGGCGGCGCATTCTTCTCGCGCGTTTCGCGCTCCTCGCGCCAGCGCTTCTGCTCTTCGCCCAAAAGGGCCGACACCTTTTCCCGCTGGGCGGGCGTCAGGTTGTCTCGGAACACGATGAGCCGTTTCGTAGCCAGCTTCGCTTGCTCCGTCCGCAGCTTGCCGATGCGCTCGACGTGCTGCATCAGCTCGTTGTCGTTCGCTCCGGGCTCCGCCAAGACCTTCTTGGCGACCTCCGCCTGCTCGAGCGCGGCTTTGTCGATGTCCTCGTCAAGCTTCTGCGCCTGTTTGTCGAGCGCGTCCAGCTCACCCTTCAGCTTCACCGCCTGCTCGCCCTGTATCCCCACCTGATCCATGAACTCTTGGGAGGCGATCCGCCGCCCGATCCAGTTCCCCCGTCCGACCATCGCTGTCCGCGCTTTGCGGAACTGCTCGTGCTCGTTCTGCTGGCCCCATGCGCCCAGCCCCGTCAGAGACAGGGTCAGGAACGTAACGATGATCTGCTGCTTCATTTGCTTTCTCCCCTCGCTTGCCTTTGGAGCCACCGTGTTTCTGAACGTCTCGAATCGTCGTTTATTGCTCAATGTTCATAATTTGGGTGAGAAATGGCTGTTTGCGGCCTGAGGACGCCCACCGTTCCTCAGCCAGGCGCCTCTCGCCGGGCACGAATCCGCGCTCGCGGCCTCGCTAAACCGCATTTTTTTGCGTCTCTCCTCTTCCGCGTAGCACGGCTGAAGCGACGAGGCCTAAACTATATAATGTGTTGAACAATAACATCTTACAATAAATGTGCGAATCTTCTTTACAGGTTCTTGCTCCCACTCCCTCGAACGGGCCGCTGTCAACAACTGTCCGCCCCGCCCTCGCTTGCGCGTCCGGCAGGAGGGCCTCGGATTGGCGTAAATGCTTAGGCGCGGGAAGGTTACTGACAAAGCCACACCCTGTTCATAACCTGTTCATAGATTGATTATTTTTTTTCCTTGTACGGGGTTTCCAAATGTGGTTCAACTGTAGTGTCACGTAACAGAAGAAAGCGACCTTTCTCCTGCTTGTTTTTCCGGGGATTTATTTTGTGAATTCTATGAATGCTCCAGAGTTGTGGATCAAGGCATGCGAGCATCTCAAAAGCGTTTTGAACAGCGATGTTTACGCACGCTGGATTGAGATCATCAAGCCCGTCGCGATTCAAGACAGCCGCTTTGTCTTGCACGTCGACAACGACTTCTGCCAGACTTGGCTAGAAGACAATTACCACGATTTCATCGTCGACGCCCTGCGTTCAGCGGGGGCCCCCGGTGAGCTGGGTATCCGCTTCGTCGTGAAAACCTTTGACGCGCCAGCCGACCGGCACGCAGGCGAGGCCCCGCCCGCGAAAGCGGAGGTTCGGCCCGCCCCTCCCAAGAGACGTCAGAAGGCGAACGGCGTGGGCTCGATCGGCCTGCTCAACCCCAGCTTCACCTTCGAGAATTTCGTCACCGGGCCTTCGAACAGTTTTGCCCATGCCGCCGCGCTGGGCGTCTCCCAGTCGCCGGGGCGGGCCTACAACCCGCTTTTCATCTACGGGCAGACGGGCATTGGCAAGACGCACTTGATGCAGGCTGTCGGCCACCGCATCCTGCAGTCGCCGGGCATGACGATCACGTACGTCTCGTCCGAAACGCTGCTGAACGAGTACGTCGAGTCTCTTAAGAACCGGACGACCATGGAGTTCCGAAACCGGTACCGCAGCACCGACGTGCTGCTGGTCGACGACATCCAGTTCCTCGCCGGCAAAGACAGCCTGCAGGAGGAGTTCTTTCACACGTTCAACGCGCTGTATGACGCCCACAAGCAGATCATCATGACGAGCGACCTGCCGCCGCGCGACCTGAAAGGGCTGGAGCCGCGGCTGGTGTCACGCTTCGAGTGGGGCCTCGTGACGGAGATCGAGTCGCCGGATTTTGAAACCCGCCTCGCCATTCTCCGCTACAAGCAGACGCTGACCAAAGTCCGCTTGCCGGATGAGCTGCTGACCTTTATCGCCGACAACATCAAGTCTAACGTGCGCAGCTTGGAGGGCGCCCTGACGCGAACCATTTCGTTCGCGTCTCTCAACAGCCAAGCCCCGCTTACGCTCGAGATGCTGCGCAATCTCCTCAAAGATCAGCTGACCGACGAGCGACAGAAAGACCTGTCCTTCGACGACATCCAGCGCATGGTGGCTGATTACTTCGACCTGCGAATGACCGACATGTCGAGCAAGCGGCGCCCGCGCGCTCTCTCCGCTCCGCGCCAGGTAGCCATGTTTCTCTGCCGCAAGCTGACGCGGTCGTCTCTTCCCGAGATTGCCAACTCGTTCGGCAAGACTCACGCGACCGTGGTCCACGCGTGCAAAACGGTTCAAGACCGCATTCAGGTCGAGCCGGAACTCCGCGATTCCGTGCGCGATATCACCCGTAAACTCGGCCGAGACCCGCTGTCTTTCAACCTGTGAGGAGCCTTCAATCGCTTGTCGATAGCCTGAGGATAGCCTGTTCATTTCTTATCACAACACACTCAGTTATCGACACCCGCACGATCTCTCGCCTCATCTATCATCCACCTTCACTGAGTTATCAACACCTTGTATGTTCCTGATTAGATCACATAAGAGTTTAAACATAAACGAGTTACATACTTGTTCACAGGTTTGTACGTCCCTACTGTTACCACTAATCACTCTTTACTTTAATACCTGTAATAGGCTAAACTTAGGCTTTCACTTTTGGTATCAGAGGCTGAGATTGACATCATCCACAGAGGAGTTGCGGATATGAAGTTTACCATCGTTCGCTCGAAGTTTCTTGAAGGCTTGCAGACGGTTCAGAACGTGGTGTCAGCGAAAGGGTCACTTCAGATCCTGTCGAATGCTTTGATCCATGTGGACGATAACCAGATGTGTATCACGACGACCGACTTGGATATCGCCGTGAGGTGTTTCGTGGAGTGTGAGGTTGAGCGTCCGGGCAGCACGACGCTGCCGATTCGGCGCGTCGCGAGCATCATCCGGGAGCTCGATGAAGGGCGGATTTTGGTCGACGTCAACGACGACGATGTGGCAACGGTGCAGTGCGGTTCTTCGTTCTTCAAGATCATCGGGCTGCCGACGCGCGATTTTCCGCCGGTTCCCTCCGCAGACGGCAAGTTCTGCTATCGCATTGACCAGGGAGCGTTTCGCGAGATGCTGAGGAAGACGAGCTATGCGGCGTCGCTGGATGAGACGCGCCGCGTGCTGAATGGAGTGCTGCTGGCTTTCAAGGAAAATAAGCTGACGATGGTCGCCACGGACGGCCGCCGCCTCGCGCTCGTGGAGCATGAGATCGAGTTTCCGCCAGAAGCCGAGACGGAGATGATTCTCCCGACCAAAGCGGTCAGCGAGCTGATGCGCATTTTGAGCAATGACGGAGATCTGAAGATCTACGCGCAAAAGAACCAGGTCATCTTTGAGCTGGGCAGCACCATGCTGAGCAGCAAGCTGATCGATGGCGTGTATCCCAACTACCGGCAGGTCATACCGAGCGGGTGCGACGAGCGCGTGACGATTGAGCGTGAGCTGCTGCTCTCGGCGCTGCGGCGCGTCTCCGTTGTCACCACGGATAAATCGAACGCCACGCGGCTGACGTTCTCCGCAAATCAGCTGACGATTTCGACAAACACGCCCGACGTCGGCGAAGGGCGCGACACGGTGCCGGTCAAGTACGCAGGCAAGGAGATATCGATCATCTTCAACCCCGAGTATGTGATGGACCCTCTGCGCAACATCGATGACGACGAGGTGTTCATCGAGATGAACGACGGGCACAGCCCGGCGCTGCTGAAGTGCAGCATTCCGTTCCTGTACGTGCTGATGCCTCTGCGCATCAGTTGAAAAGAACAGACAAAACGGGATTGCGTTGGAGAGCAGGTTTCCGGTAAGATACCAATCCGTTTTTGAGAGAAAACAGCTTTTGCCTCATGGTGTAACGGTAGCACAGCAGACTCTGGATCTGCTTGTTTAGGTTCAAATCCTAATGAGGCAACCACTTTCATAGACCCGAAGAACCGAGCACGCACAAGGTTTTCGGGTCTTTTTTTTTGTACTTTTCGTTTTCACAAGGGGGAGTTGCACGTCATGTCTTTAGCGGGAGGTGAGCAGGATTTGGGCCTCGACGCGCTGCCGCGTCTGGTGGAGGAGCTGTCGATCACGCCGCGTCAGATCGCAGCCGTCGCGCGTCTGCTGTCCGAGGGCAACACGATTCCCTTCATCGCGCGGTACCGCAAAGAGGTTCACGGCAATCTGGACGAGGTGCAGATCGCGAAAATCCAGGAGCGCCTCACGTACCACCGGGAGATGGAAGAGCGCCGCTCGACCATCCTGAGGTCGATCGAGGAGCAGGGCAAGCTGACCGATGAGCTGAAGGCGAAGATACAAGGGTGCTTGTCCAAGACGGCGCTGGAAGACCTCTACCTGCCGTACAAGCCGAAGCGCCGCACGCGTGCGATGATTGCGCGCGAGAAGGGGCTCGAGCCGCTGGCGCTGATGATCATCGAGCAGACGGCGGCGCTTCCCGAGACCGAGGCGCTGGCGTTTGTGGATGCTGAGAAAGGAGTCGAGGACGCAGCCGCGGCGCTCGGCGGCGCCCGAGACATCGTGGCGGAGATGGTCTCCGAGAATGCGGACGTGCGCGGCCTCGTGAGGCAGGCGTTCTTCTCGGAGGGCGCGGTCGTCTCCGAGGTCGTCGAGCCCAAGCCGGCGGAGCCGACCAAGTTCGAGCAGTACTACGACTTCAAGGAGAAGGTCGCGACGATTCCGTCGCACCGCTTTCTGGCGATCCGCCGCGGCCAGGAGGAGAAGATTCTGCGCGTGCGCTTGACCTGTGAGCCCGAGCCTTCCCTCAGGCGCATCGCGGAGATCTACCGCCTGAATGAGGCCAGGCCCTTCGGCGCTCAGCTGAAGGCGGCGATCGAGGACGGCTACAAGCGCCTGATCGCGCCGAGCGTCGAGATCGATGTGAGCGTCGAGATGAAGATGAGGTCGGACCGGGCGGCCGTCGAGATCTTCGCGCAGAACCTCCGCAATCTCTTGCTCCAGGCGCCGCTCGGCGAAAAGAAGGTGGTCGGGATCGACCCCGGACTCCGGACGGGGTGCAAGTGCGTGGCGCTGGATTCAACCGGCAAGTTTCTCGAGACGTGTACGATCTATCCGACGCAGGGCGAGCGAAAAGAGATCGAAGCCAAGGTCGATGTCTGCAAGCTGGTTTCGAAGTACCGCCCGTACGCCATCGCGATCGGCAACGGCACGGCGGGCCGCGAGACCGAGTCCTTCGTGCGCGGCGTGCTCAAAGAGGCCAACGTCAAAGACGTGATCGTGATCTCGGTGAACGAGTCGGGCGCGTCCGTCTACAGCGCGTCGGAGGTCGCCCGCGAAGAGTTTCCGGACCTCGACCTGACCATCCGCGGGGCGATTTCGATCGGGCGGCGCCTGCAGGATCCGCTGGCGGAGCTGGTCAAGATCGACCCCAAGGCGATCGGCGTCGGGCAGTACCAGCACGACGTCCACCAGCAGCTGCTGGCCGATAAGCTGGACGAGGTGGTGGAGAGCTGCGTCAACCACGTCGGCGTGGAGCTGAACACGGCCAGCGCCCCCCTGCTCACGCGCGTCTCCGGCATTGGCGCCACGATGGCCCGAAGAATCGTCTCGTACCGCAACGAGAACGGCGCCTTCGCGAGCCGCAGGCAGCTGGCGAAGGTTCCGGGGCTGGGCCCCAAGACCTTTGAGCAGGCGGCCGGATTCCTGCGCATCCGAGGCGCGCAGCATCCGCTGGACGCCTCGGCCGTGCATCCCGAGCGCTATGAGCTGGTTGAGCGGATGGCCAAGGATTTGGGCGTGGAGCTGCCGGCCTTGATCGGCAGCGCGGCGCTGGTCGACCGGATCCCGCTCGCCACGTACGTGTCGGATGCGGTCGGCGAGCCGACGCTGCGGGACATCATCGCGGAGCTCAAGAAGCCGGGGCGCGACCCGCGCGCGACCTTCGAGAAGCCGGCGTTCCGCGACGACGTGACGGAGTTCGAGCACGTCAAGGAGGGCATGGTGCTCGAAGGCGTGGTGACGAACGTGACGGCCTTCGGCGCGTTCGTGGACATCGGCGTGCACCAGGACGGGCTCGTGCACGTCTCGGAGCTCTCGGACCGGTTCATCCGCGAGCCGTCGGAAGTGGTCAAGACCGGCGACCGCCTGAAGGTGCGCGTGCTGAGCGTGGACAAGGCGCGGCGCCGGATCGCGCTCAGCGCGAAGTCCCAGGCCGCGGCTGGCGCGGCGCGGCCGGCGGCCGGCGGCGCGCCGCACCACCACGGTGACGCCAGGACGGTCCAGCGGCCTGCAGGCGTCGGCCTCCAGCCGCCGCGCCCGCGCGAGGAGCGGCCGCCCCGCGGCGGCTTCTCGGCGAACCCCTTCTCTGGGCTTTGATGCCATGGACGCTGCGCACACAGCCCCGCCTATCGCCGCGGTCGCCACCGCAACCGGGCCGGCGGGCGTGTGCGTCGTGCGCGTGTCTGGGCCTGGCGCGCTTGAGCTCGGAGACCGCCTCGCCTGTGCGGCGGCGTCCAAGCCCTCGCGGCGACCGGGCGGGACGTTCTTCCACGCGCGCGTGTTCGACCCGCTCACGGGCGGGGCCGTGGACGATGCGGTGCTCCTCGTCTATCGGGCGCCGCACAGCTACACGGGCGAGGACACGCTCGAGATTCAGGGCCACGGAGGCGCCCTCACCGCTCGGCTTCTGCTGGAGGCGGCCCTCTCCGCCGGCGCGCGCGTGGCCGAGCCGGGCGAGTTCACCAAGCGCGCGTTCCTGAACGGCCGGATCGACCTGACGCAAGCCGAGGCCGTGTGTGACCTGATTCAGGCCCGCACCGAGCGGGCCGCTCATGCGGCGCGGGCTCAGCTCGACGGCGCCCTCGGGCTGCGCGTCGGCGCGCTGTACGAGAGGCTCACGGCGCTCTGCGCCGACGTGGAGCACCTGCTGGATTTCGACGAGGGCGAGCTGCCCCGCAGATTTTTTGACGAGTCTGGCGAGCGCTTGTCCGCCCTGAAGGGCGAGCTGGAGGCGCTGATCGGCACCTGGCGCGAGGGCCACCTGCTGCGGGACGGCGCGCTGGTTGTCATCAGCGGCAGGCCCAACGCGGGCAAGTCATCGCTGCTCAACGCGCTGCTGGGGCGGGACCGGGCCATCGTACACCACGAGCCGGGCACGACGCGCGACGCCATCGAGGAGGGGTGCGCGATCGGCGGCGTTCCGCTGCGGCTGGTCGACACTGCGGGCCTGCGCGAGACGGCCGACGCGGTTGAGGCCGAGGGCATTTCCCGCGCTCGCGCAAGGATGCGGCTGGCGGACGTCATCATCCACCTGGTGGACCCCTCGGCCCAGGCCGAGCTGGCGGAGGAGGCACTTGACCCGGCGCGCACCGTGCTGGGCCTAGCGAAGTGCGATTTGCCCTGGGCGAGCTGCCCTGCCGTGCGGGACGGCGTGACCGCCGTGCGCTTTTCGTCCAAGACGGGAGAAGGGCTGCCGGAGCTGCGCGCGGCCGTGCTGGCGAAGCTGGGGCTTGCCGCCGAGGGCTCGGGCGAGCCCGCTGTGGCCTTGCGGCATGTGACCGAATTGCGGACGGCCTTGGAACAGGCGCAGTTGGCCGGCGCGGCCTTGGCGGGCGGGTCGGAGAGGCTGGTGATCGCCGCCAACCATCTGCGCGAGGCAGCCGAGTCGCTGGGCAGGATCGTGGGCCGGGTCTACTCGGCGGATTTGCTCGACGCCATCTTTAGCCGGTTCTGCGTCGGAAAATAGAGGCGCCGCCGTCTGCCGCACGCGCGCGCAGCCCGAACGCTGATTTTTCTGTTGGCTATCCGCTGGCGAAATCGCTACAGTAAGAGCAAGGTTTGAATGTGGGTGTCGCGCGGGCGTTAGTTCTGGAAACATAGAAAGGAGACTGGCTATGGCACTGAAGACGCTGGATATTGGAGCAGAGCTGGGAAAAGGCTGGGAGCTGTTCAAAGAGAACATGGGGCTTCTGGTGGTCGCGGGAATCATCGCATCCTTGGTGTCGGTGGTCACTTGCGGCATCTTGGGCGGCGCGATGGCTGCGGGCCTAATGATGGTGATCAAGCGGCTGGTTCAAAAGGATCCGGTCAAACCCGTCTCAGGCGACGTGTTCAAAGGCTTTGACTTCTTCGTGCAGGCGCTGATCCTGTTCATTCTGGGCGCGGTCGCCATCGCTGTGCTCTCCGTGATCCCGGTCTTGAACGTCTTGGCCGGTATCGCGGTCGGCGCGGTCGGCTCCTGGTGCCTGATGTTTGTGGTGTTCGAGCGGCTGTCGGCTCTGGACGCGGTCAAGAAGGTGATCGCGCTCGTGAAGACGGGCGAGTTCACGGTTCCCCTTGTGATGGCCGTGATTGCGGGCCTGATTTCGTCGCTGGGCGGCCTCTTGTGCTGCGTGGGCGGCTTCTTCACGGGGCCGATCGCCTGCTGCAGCATGGTCGCCGCGTACGACACGCTGTTCGGTGGCAGCGAGGAGACGGTCACGATCTCCGTATCGCCGGAGGCCCCTTCGGAGCCTCCCGCTGACCTCCGGCTGTAGATCCAGCCCCGGATCCCGCGTGTGGGTTTTAGGCGGCGCTCCCCGTTGGGGCGCCGCCTTTCGTTTGCCGAAGCTGGGATGTGACGAAAGTCGTACTCGAATTGCACACAAATTGCTTGCACTCAGAACCGGCCTTGACACCCTGTTAATAACTCGTCGATAAGTGTCGATCAATTTTTCTTGCTCTGGAGTTGCTAACACGATGCTCAATAACATTAGTCGTTCTTGTGCAACACGTTACAGTCTATTTGTGGGGCCAATTATACGATATTCAAATATCGATTAGTGAATTTCTAGCCTGTCGATAGCTTTGCCCTTCAGCCCTCCTGCACGGTGCTTTATCCACGACCAAAAGGCCCCCCAAAGCGACACTCTGCCGTCCGCCACCCCAGTTACAAAGAGTCCCGTTACGCGGGCGCGCCCGCCGCCTAAACACACAGCCTGTGGCCTGGTGAAGCGGGTGGCACAGCCGCACACATGGCGCCCCTCCACGCGCACGACTGACGCCTCCGCAGAGAGCAGTCGGACGGTCTGGGCCTGAAACTCGCACCTCCCCCGAAACTCACGCGCCCGCCCGATCCGGGCTACGCTCCCCCTCCGCTGGTTCACCATTCTAATCGCACCCATTGGGTGTATAGCATGCTCCGTCGCCACACGTGATCTCACACGTGATTCAACACGTCGTCGGTTACGCTCCGTCGGTGATCTTAGTCGGCAGCTGCCTGTGTAGCAGCGAGTAAGCAGTTGGACTAAGCGCACCCGACGACGTGTGGGAATACGTGTAAGCGTCGAGGAGTTGATTCAACTGCTCTTTCCAAGTTAAGCCACACGTCAATGAAACGGGGATTCGCCCGGGTTCGGAACACGCGAGACCATTTTGTTTTTCACGAGCCGAGGCTGCGTGCTACACTTACGCACGATGGGTCACAGAACGGTGCGGCGGATGGACGGGCAGGTAACGGAGACGAGTGATGGGCACGCAAGCAGACGGCGAGATCGGCGCAAAGGACGCGGGCGCGTGGGATGTCCTTGTGGTGGGCGGAGGACACGCAGGGTGCGAGGCGGCGCTTGTCGCGGCGCGCATGGGATGCCGCACGCTCCTGGTCACTGGCGCCGCGGACGCACTCGCACGCATGCCCTGCAACCCCTCTATCGGCGGCCTGGCAAAGTCTCACCTCGTCTACGAGTTGGATGCGCTGGGCGGAGAAATGGGGCTGAATGCGGATCTGTGTGGAATTCAGTTCAGAACGCTCAACGCCAGCCGAGGGCCGGCCGTGAGGGCCACGCGGGCGCAGTGCGATAAGCGTCAGTACGCAGGGCGCATGCGGCAGGTCATTGCGGCTACGCCAAATCTGACTGTTTGTGAGGATCTGGTGAGCGCGTTGCGCGTAGAGAATGGCCGCGTCGTGGGCGTGTGCGCGGCCAAGGCTCACGTTCTGACTGCACGCACGGTGGTGCTGACGACCGGGACGGCCCTGACGGGGCGCATCCATATCGGCAACGAGTGCGTGCCGGGAGGTGGAGACGGCCGGCCGGCGGCCGATGACCTGTCCGGGTCACTCCGCGAAGCCGGGTTTGAGCTGATCAGGCTGAAGACAGGCACGCCCCCCCGCATTCATGCGGATAGCATCGAGTGGAAGAAGACGGAGATCCAGCCGGGCGAGTCGCCTCCTCCGCTGTTTTCAATCACGGCCAAGATGTTCCACGTGGAACATTCAGGGGGGCTAGAGGGCTCGGCGTGGGCCTACGCGGAGTTTGGAGAGCCTGGAATATGTTCCACGTGGAACATTCGTCCACCATGGTGGCCCGGCCAGGATCAAATGCCCTGCTGGCTGACGCACACAACGGAAGAAACGCATGACATTATCCGCGCGAACCTTCAGAACAGCGCCCTATATGGAGGATCGATCACAGGAACCGGTGTGCGTTACTGCCCGTCGATCGAGGACAAGGTGGTCAAGTTCACCGCAGCCGAGCGGCACCACGTCTTTTTGGAACCGGAGGGCCGCGCTACGGACTGGATCTATCCGAATGGGCTGTCGAACAGCCTGCCGCGGGACGTGCAGGAGCAGATGGTGCGCAGCGTGCCGGGCCTGGAGCACGCGCGCTTTGCGGCCTACGCGTATGCCATCGAGTACGACGCGATCGATGCGCGTGAGCTTCGGCATACGCTGGAGAGCAAGCGCATCGAGGGGCTGTATTTTGCCGGCCAGGTGAACGGCACGACCGGCTACGAGGAGGCCGCGGCCCAGGGATTCATGGCGGGGGCGAACGCGGCGCTGCGCGTGCAGGAGCGCCCGCCTCTGACGTTGAGCCGCCAGGATGCGTATATCGGTGTGCTGATCGACGATCTGGTCACCAAGGGGACGAACGAGCCGTACCGCATGTTCACGTCGCGGGCCGAGCGGCGCCTGATTCTTCGCCAAGACAACGCCCGATATCGGCTGTTGGCGGCGGCGGACTACCTGTCGGTTGCGGCGGCGTGCTGCCGCGAACAGACGCGGACCTATGAGGCGCTCGCGGCTGGCGAGTTGGAGCGGCTGGACGCCACGCGCGCGTGTGGCCAGATGCTGTCGAGCGTGCTGGCTCGCCCGGAGATGCGGTATGCGGATTTGCCGGAGTCGCGGGGAGATTTGCCAGCCGACGTGGTCGAGCAGGTAGAGATACGGGTTAAGTATCGCGGATACATCGCGCAGGAGGAGCGCGCGGCGGTCCGCAGCAAAGGGGATGAGTCGGTTCAGATCCCTGAATGGCTGGACTACTGGAAGGTCGCTTCGCTGCGCTACGAAAGCCGGGAGAAACTGAGCCGGGTGCTTCCTGAGAATCTGGGGCAGGCGGCGCGCATCACGGGCGTGAACCCCGCCGATATCGCCGTGCTGTCGCTCATCATCAAGCGCGGACACCTCTGAACGCACCAGCAACACACGCGGCCATTCGTTTTGGCCATTCGCGACAACCGATTACAAACAAGAGATTATGCGACACCAAGAGCCGAGGCGTTGCGCGGAGCGAGCCGCCTCAGTCAGGTCGCGCCAGGCATGAGAGGCGCGCGCAAACCCCGTGCAAGCGTCAATGCTCAGGAAACCGGGGTTCAGGCCGGAAACGGCCCCTGAACCCCGGACTCTCCGCTTGCGCAAAACGGATGTTTTTCAGGCGCCACATGCGGAAACAGGCCCGGGGGGGGGACGCGCAGGCGCGTGCGGCGCCTGCGCCTGCGCCGCACGTCCGCACGTCCGCGACCGCGCCGTCACTCGGTCTGGGCCCGGAAGAACCGCGCCGGCGGATTCGTCACGGGGAAGGCGAAGTGCCACAGCGAGCCGTCGCCGGGAAAATTCGTCAGGGGCTCCCAGGTTCCGTAGGTGAGGTTCGTCCGCGCCTCGATGGTGTGCGTGCGCCCCGCTTGGGTCTGGAAGCTGAACAACAAGCCATCCGCAGCGGGCTGAATATTGAGCAAGACCGCGACGGGCACCGGACTGACCACGAACGTCGACTTAGCGGCGGAGTGCAGGCTGGAGATCGCGTTCCAGGCTTCCAGCGGCTGATGCGCCTCGTCTTCCGGCAGGGTGAAACTCACCACGTCGGGCGCGCTCCACAGAGTGTAGGAAATCTCAAACTGGTTCGTCCCGGTGCTGAGCGTGGGCGCGGAAGGCCAGTTTGTGGCTGTGCTGGGCAGGTAGACGCCGCTTGACGCCCCTCCCTCCAGCGACCGGACGGCGGCCCACAGGGTGGGCAGATTAGTCGGCCCGCTCCAGAGGAAGGAGGGGTTGGGCGGCACGTTCGTGGCGCCCTGGGCGGGCGAGTGGATGGTGGTCGCACACAAGGCGATGGTGTCTAGCCCGCTGATCGAAACCGCGAACGTGTAGCGCTTCTCGGACGGGTCGCCTTGGTTGATGAAGAGGGTCCACACGCCGTTGGTACACTCGTCGATCAGCGAATCAAGGGTGTACAGTACCCGGGAGCTGGAACCCCACTCGCCATTGATTGCCCCCTGGAAGAAGGCGTTGGGCGATTGCACCAGGTGTTTCGTGATGACGTCGGGTGTCACCGAGATGAGTTCGGGGAAAAGGTAGAACCATTCCCTGACATCTTCGTTGGTTTCCCTAATGATTTTCAGGTTGAGGGTGGCGGTGGCCGGTTGCACAAACTGTACCTGATCCACCCAGCCGGCATCGGCGCCGTTCGTGTTGGAGCCGTCCTTTGTGTACCGCCAACGCAGGGGATGCCAGCCGGAACCCAGTTCGAGCGTGACCTGTTCCCAATCCCGCTCGCCCGTAAGCTCGCGCGCCAGCGCGTTATCAGCCCAAAGCTGGAGCGAGTCCGCGTCCTGTTCGCTGGAGACCTTCCACCAGAAGGAAAGCGTGCCAGGCCCAGTGACGCCCGTTTCGAACCAGCTCTCGCCGTAATCGCCGGCGGCCCCGCTCTGGGCGGCGGCAACGCCGTCGTGGCTGGCGGCGGTCTGGGGGTACCACGGCGCCTCCCCGCCCGTGGTGAAGGTTAGGTTGGTGGCGTTGAGCGCCTGCTCCAACGTGAACGGCGGCGGCGGATTGCTGGCCACGTAGCACACCTCGTCCAGCCAGCCCGCGTCGGGCGACACGGCCGCCGAGCCATCCTTGGAATACGTCCAGCGCAACGTGTGGTTGCCGTCCGGCACCAGGAATGCTTCCTGCCGCCAGTCGATGACGCCCGACAGGTTCGTTTGTGCCACGCCTTCGATGGAGAACGTGAGCGTGTCGCAACCCTCCTCAGATTCCACCATCCACCAGAACGTGAGCGAGCCAGGGCCCACGACGGTGGTCTCGATCCAGTTTTCCTCGCTGTCGTTCAGCAGGCCGCTCTGCCACGCGTCAACGCCGTCGTGCGTGTTGGCGCTTTGCAGATACCACTCGGTGGCGCCGCCGGTCAGGAAGTTGGTGATCTCGCTGCTCGGGGGCGGGGCGTCGCCGCCGAGGGCCAGCTGATCCACCCACGCGGCGTCCTGCCCCACCTGGCCGGCCTCCTCTTTACGGAACGTCCACGCCACGTGATGGTCCCCGGCGGGCAGGCTCAGCGTCTGCTGTTGCCACGCCGTCTCGCCGGAAATGGAGTTGCTGACGGAGCCGTCCACCGAGACCTCCAGAAACGCCTGCGTGCCGGCGGAGATGCGCCACCAGAAGGAGACATTCGTCGGTCCGGCCACGCTGGCGCCGAAGGTGTAGGCTTCGTAGTCGCCGATCTCGGGGCTGCGCGCGGCGCACAGGCCGTCGTGGGCGGTGGCGCCGGCTACGTCCGGCGTCCACTGGGGCCACCAGTCGTTGTGGTTGGTGACAACGAGGCCGGGCGCATCCAGCGCCACGCCCAGCGCCGTCACCGGAGCCACCGCGAGCACGCTGACGCGGCTGGTGACCGCGCCGTTGAGGTTATAGGCGGTGACGCGGTAGAGGCCGGAGTTCGTGGGGTCCAGGTTGCCGAGGTTGAGCCCTTGCCAGTTTCCCAGCTCGTCGGCTTCCCCCACTCTGCGCCAACTGTAATACAGCCATTCCGGGCCGGCGGCTTGGGCGTAAACGCTGGCGCTGTCGCCTGAAGCAACCTCTTGGTACGCGGGCGACGGCTCGCTGGCGATGGTGGGCGGATCAGCGCTAACGGTGACTTGCGCCACGCGGCTCGTGACGGTGCCTTGGGGGTTGGTCACGACAAAGTGGTAGGCGCCGTTGTCGGCGGTTGTGGCCGGGTAAAAATAATAGACCTGGTTCGTGGCCCCCGGAACGGGCGTTCCATTCGTGTACCACTGGAAGGCGAACGGCGGCGAACCGTAGAGCTGCGCATACATGTAATAATATTCGTCCCGTGCGATCAGTTTGTCGGCGGGGTGGCCAGGCGGCACAAAAGGCGGCGAAGGCACGACGGTGACCGTGCATACGGCACTGGTGGCGACACCCCACTGGTTGCTGGCCACGAGCCGGAAGTCACCCCCGCATTCCGCCTGAGTGAGCGGGTAGATGGTCAGTGACGGCGAAGTGACGGAGTAGAAGGGCCAGCCCTCCGGGAGATCCGCCCCGTCGCGCTGCCACTGCAGGGTCATGGGAATGTCACCCACCGCCTGGGCGCTGAGACTCACCGCGTGGTAGCCGTTCTCAGGCACGTCGAGCGTGGAGGGCGGCTGCAACAGGAACACCGGGGCGATGTCCGCGATATTGGTGACCAGCACCTGGTCCAGCCAGAGCGCGTTCCCGGCCCAGTTGGTTGGATCGGAGGAGGGCGCGCTGTAGATCCATCTGATCGTGTTGGTGCCCCCCTCGAAAGAAAACGCTTTCATCTGCCAGTCGCGTTCCCCATACCCCTCCGGGCTCCACCAGGAGCCATTCGTCTGAACATACAACGTGTAATACCTGGGATCAGACGACAGCTTCCACCAATAGACCACGCTGACGCGGCCCGTGACGGTGGTCTCCAGCCAACTTGTCTGGCCGCTGGCGGTCAGGTTACCGCACTGCGCGGCGTCCACGCCGTCATGGTTGGTGGCGGTCTGGTAAAACCACTCGGCGTCGCCGCCGGTGGTCCAGGTCAACGCGGGACTGTCGAGGGCGTCGCCGAGCGTGCCCGCCCGGAGCGCCTCCGGCGAGCCCATAAGCGTGAGGATCGCCAGCGCGAGGCCGGTGACCGAGGGAAGGAGCGGGCGGATACGCCGCAACTGGAGCTGCTGACTAGAGTTCATAACGCGAATTCTGGCCTCTTCTACGGGGTGGGTCAAGGATTATTTCGACGATTTCTCGACGGTCTCGACGAGCGGACGGAGGACGAATACTCAGGGCACCGTAACACGGAAAAAGGCGGAGGGGCCGGCCGTGGCCGGGGCCATGACGTTCGCGCGGGGGGTGGGCGGCAGGTTGGTGCAGATCGGGAGCCACGGGCCGGCCGCAGCGGCCGCACGCTCCACGACCTGGGTCTTCGTTACGCCCCCGCTCCAGCTTATAAGCGGCAGGCCCTTGAGGGACCACGCGAGCCCGGTCATCTTCAGCACCGAGAGGGCGTTGGTCGGGTCGGTGTCGGTGCGCCACTCTTTCCACGTCGCCATGCCGTCGGCGTCGGCGTCGCCCTCGGCGGCGGTCTCGAAGTCCTGCGTCCAGCCGTAGCCGGCCAGCCACAGCTCCGGAACGCGGTGCGTGTCCGTGAGGTTGGGCGTGAACAGGGCCACGACCGTGCGCGGCCGCGTCATCGGTAACGATAGGCGGTCACCGTCGCGGACCGAACTGTCGGTGTCGCCCTGCCACAGCACCAGATGATAGTAGGCCGCAGGGTAGGCCGTGACGCTGGCCGACTGGCCCGCCACGTACCAGCCGCCGGAGGGGCTCACGCTGCCGTTCGCCTGCGAGAGGGCCATCAGCCAATGGTTCGTTTCCCAACGCCACACCAGCGTGGCGTCGTTGGTCAGCGCGAACGACATCTGGCTGCCGGAGCCGATCTTGGGGCTGTGCCCCGAAAGGATCCAGCCGGAGCAGGCGTTGCGGGAGAGCCCGCTCGGCAGCAGGATGGGCGAGGTCACGGAAGCGGCGATCGGCGTGCCGTGCGTGTAGGTGTGCGTTCCGACCGCAGGCGTCGCAGCGCCGAAGTCGGAGTAAACCGACAGCGTCCACGTCCGGTAGGCGAACCACGCGCGCACGTCTTTGTCTTCGGACACGTTGGCGAAGGACAGGGTCCTCGAAACGGTGCTATAGTCGTAGAAGCCGGGCTGCGGAATCCCGTTGACGGTGACCGCGTACAGGTAAGCGCCGGCCTGCGCCCGAAGCGTGACGGTCGCCTGATTGCCGCGGAAAAGGAACGTGCGGTCGGCCGTCGCCGTTCCGGGGCCCTCGGCGGAGACGGTCAGGGCATGCCCCCGGCGAACGGTCAGCGGCACGAGCGGCCGGTTCTCAGGGTCGTCGCCCTGCACGCGCACGCAGGCGACAACCTCCGCGTCGTAGGCGAGCGGTGACGGGTCGGCGCGTAGGGTGGCTGTGGCGCTCCACAGATCCGGCAGCAGGCCGCCCCAGGCGCCCAGGGCCTTGAGCCAGGCGGGCGTCGCCGCGTCGCAGGAGACGGGGGTCACGCCCGCCACGTACCAGCCCTCTTCAACGAAAGCGAGGTCCGAGCCAAACTCGAAACGGACGATTACGCTCTGCCCGGCGTAGGCCTGCAGGTCGAGAAGCAGCGTCTGCCAGCCGCTGCCGCCGCCGGCGAGGCAGGGCTGGTTGGCGGGGAAAGGCGACTCAACGTTCGGCGTGATCAGGAAGGGGTAGCCGTCCGTGGGCGCCACGAGCTCGAAGGTCGCGCCGCCGTCGGTCGAAACGCGGATGACCGCGCCGTCCCAGTAGTGGATGCCGCTGTCGAACTCGGTCTTGATCCACTGCCGCCACAGCAGCCCGCCCCCGGCACCGACCCGGAAGGACGGGGTGTCGAGCGTGGCGTGGCAGCCGTCCGGGTAGCGGCGCGTGGCCGGATTGCCGCAGTACCAGACGGGGTCACCGTTCCACGTGCGGTTGGTGGTGACACACCAGACGTCGTTGGCGCCGCTGTGCGCCCAGCCGGCATTCGTGGCCGCATAGGTCGTCTCGGCGGCCGCGACGCGGCCCGTCCACAGCAGGTCGGGCCCCGCGAAGTTCGAGACGGTGAGCGAGAGGTTTGTCGGCGCGACGCTCAGCTCAACAACGCCAAAGGACGCGGGGGAGACGGTCATCCACGCGTACGCGTAGTCGCCCAGCACGCTGTACGTGGGGCTGGCGCTGCCGAACTGAGCGTCGTAGTACCCGAGCAGGTCGCAGGCCCAGACGTAGTAGTCGACGCGCTTGGCGCCGTGCGAGGGCGGGTCGAGCTGCGCCTGATAGACGGCGTTGCTGACCCACGACATGGCGTTGGTCTGCCACATCACGCTGCCGCGCTCGCGCCAGACGAGGAGCACCTGCTCGACGGTCAAGTTATCGGTGACGGTGGCCAAAACCGTCCACGGCGGGTGCTCGGGCTGGAAAGGCTCCAGCGCGTACACCGCAATCGCCGGCGGCGCGGGCTGGCTGGCCGGGTCGTTCGGGTCGGTGCTGTCGAGGAACTCGGCGAGGTTCGTCCAGAAATCCCCGTCAGGATCGTCGCCCGCCGCGACGCCGGCGGCGGCGCGGCCGAAGTAGCGCAGCTCCCACCAGTCGCTGAGGCCGTTGCTGTCCGAGTCCTGCCAGAACGGCAGGTAGTCGCCTTGGGCGAGGCGCGGTCGGCTCATGAGGATGCCGGTCGCGGGGTTGGGGGCGGCGGATGTGGCGTCCGGCCAGCGGCTGCCGTCCACGTACCAGCCGCAGAACGCGTAGGGGGCGGAGCCGACGAAGCCGAGCTCGAGGGCGGTGTCGGTCGCGGCCAGCGCATCGGCGGGGAACCAGGCGACGTGCTCGTCGAAAAGCTGCCCCGTGTCGGCCAGCCGGTAGCGGTTGGTGAGGGCGAACTCGGCGGGCCACAGCCAGGTGAGGGCGCTGGCCTGTCCGAGGACGAAAGTCACGCGGTTGCTCGTGCCCGATGCCGGCACGTCGCCCGCGCCCGTCCAGCCCGCGCAGACGCGGCGCGCGCCGTTCGAGAGCGTGACGTCAGCGCTGGCGGTCGCCAGATAGGAGATGTCGGCCACCAGCGTGTTGGAGCCATAAGCGGGCACCGCAGCGCCGTAGCGCCCCGGGTCGCCTTCGACGGTCAGCGGCACAGGCCGCCCGACGTAGAATGGGTAGGGCGCCTCGGTCGGGGCGTTCGCGGGCAGGCGCGCGTCGTGGCTGCCCGTTTGCGCCTGAAGGTAATAGTGGAGGTGGCCGATCTCCGCCTGCCCGGGAATCTGCGCCCGGTAGGCGGCCCCGCCGAGCCAGGCGGCGGCGGCGGTCTGCCACGCGCCGGTGACGGCCGACTCGGTGCCGGCGGCCCAGAGCACGCGAACCTCGCCGTTGGTCAGGGGGGTGAGGCTTTGGACGAGGAAGTCGACCGCGTAGGGAGCCGGACCCGTGAAGCCGGCGACAACCGGGGCGTGGACGAGGACGGGCGGGGCGTCGATCGCGCCTCGCACGTAGAGGGCGGCGGTGAGGCCAGCGTAGGGCACGGTCTGGCCGATGACGCGGACGGTGTAGGTGCCAGGCTGCGCGGCCGCCACACGCACGGTTTCGACGGTATTGAGGTCGTCGCGCGTGACGCCGCCGTTGGGATAGAGCGTGGCGCCGCCGGGGGACGTCACAAGCAGGTCGAGATCATCCACTTGCGTGGCGGCTGCGCCCGCTGTGGCTGGATAGTCGATCCAGACCAGGGCGACGTCGAGGGGCGTGTTGGGAACCAGCACGGTGACCGCGAAGGTGTTGGTCTCTCCGTGGGCCGGGCTGAGCCGGTCAAGCAGGCGCACCATGCGGTTGGAGGGGTGGACCGTGGCGGCGAGGTCGGGCTGGCCCCAGCCTTCGACGTTGTTGGGCGAGGCGGCCGGGATTTCGCGGGTGGTGCCGGTGCCGTACTGGCCGGGCGTGAGGGAGCGCGCGCCTCCGATCAGCATGGCTTTGAGCAGCGCGGCCGAGGGGTTTGTGACGCCGCCGCGTTCCACGGCGTACTGCCGCATGAGCGCGGCCGCGCCGGCGATCTGCGGGGTGGCCATGCTGGTGCCGCCGCCGAAGCAGTAGCGGGGGTTCGAGGCGAGGTCGTCCCAGACCGCCTCGCCGATCGACGACTTGGTGGAGATGACGTCCGTGCCGGGCGCGACGAGGTCCGGCTTGACGCGCCCGTCCGAGGCGGGGCCGCGGCTGGAGAAGGCGGCCATGCCTTGGCGGTAGGGCGAGGTCGTGTAGCTGTAGGAGATGTAGTCGTAGTAGATGGGGGAGACGGGGAACCGGCTGGGCCAGCCGTAACCCCACCGGGACGACGAGTAGCCGCCGCTGCCGGAGGGGCGGTCGTTCTCGGCCGCGCCGACGGCGAGCACGTTCTTGGCGGTGGCGGGCGAACCCACGCTGCCGGTGTCGATCACGCCGTTGCGGTTGGCGTCAATGCCTGCGTTGCCGCTCGCGAAGACGGCCAGGTGCTCGGGGTGGTCCCACGCGAAAAGGTCGGTGGAGCGGCAATCGCTGTCGTAGGCGCCGTAGTTGTCCGCGCCCCAGCTGTCCGAATGAATGCAGGCGCCGTAGCCCCGGCTCTCCGCGTACAGGTCGTAGAGGTCGGCGCCGAGGCCCGTGAAAGAGCCGCTCGCGTCGACGACCGACTGGTGGACGAGCGCCGCGTCCGGCGCGGTGCCGCGGTATTTGCCGGAGCTGGCTGTGCCGTTGCCGAGGATCGAGCCGGCGGTGTGGGTTCCGTGACCGTCGGGGTCCGAGGGGTCGCCGGGGCGGCCGCGGCCGATCAGCGCGAGCACGTTGCCCAGGAAGTCCGGGTGGAGCGAGGCGGGATTGCCGGTGTCGAGGCCGGTGTCGGCGTGGCCGACGATCTGGCCTTTGCCGGTCAGCGTCCAGCCGGTCCACGCGTTGGTGGCGTTGAGGTGCGAGGCGGCCGCGCCTTGGTCGTTGCGCTTGGCGATCAGCGGGCGCTCCTCGATCCACTGGATCTCGGCGCGGGACGCGAGGCCGGCGAGGCTGGCGAGCGGGACGGTGGCGCGCACTGTGCCCCAGCGGGTGCCGGCCGCCGTAGCGGTGACCTCGCCGCCGGCGGCGGAAATGGCGGCGGCTACGCGCTCGGCGTCTTCGGGTGCGAAGGTCTGGAGGGTCGCCGCTACGCGCGAGTCGGCCGGGAACGAGCCGGACAGCGAGTTCAGGAAGGGCTGGACTTTGTCGGCGGGCAGGTACTCTGCGGCCGCGCGGACGGAGGCGACGCCGGGCAGGCGAGCGAGGGCCTCCGGCGTGAGTTCGGCGAGCAGGGCCTGGTTCGGGAAGTAGCCGCGCACGGTGGCGCCGACCGCGGCCAGCGCCTGGCGCGAGGCGTCCGTGACCGGGCCGTCGAACTGGATCACAAAAGGCGTGGTGGCGCGCCGCGTGGGCGTTTGCAGTCCAGAGGGGGCGGCCGGCAGGGCGCGCGCCGCGGGTGAGACGAGCAGCCGGTTCGCGAGCAGGATCTGGCGCGCAGGCGGCAGGTCGGTGCGCGGGACGATGCGGGGGGGTGAGAAGGAGCGGCGCAGCGGCGCGAGCTGCACCTCGGTGAGCGTTTGCGTCCGCCCGACGGCATTCGAGGGGGCGGCGGGCGGCTGCGCGGCCGCAAGCTGCGGCAGCCGCGCGAGCGCCGGCTTGGGCCGCGAGTCCACGCGGGCGGCGAGCGGCGAGGCGGCGTCACCGGCTCGGGGCGAGCCCGAGCGGGCCGCCGGCGTGCGCGCCGCGAGCCAGAAGAAAACCAGAAGACCGGACAGGCACACGCCCGCCAGTATCAGCGTCTGTTGTCTTTGTTTCATGCCACCACCCGGTTCGGCCACAACAGGTCAGTTGAGAGCCTTGAACCATGAGTATAGCGCAGGATAGTCGGCCTTGTCTTGCCGTATATTGCGGCGAAGGGCGTAACGGGCGCAGCCAGGGTAGGGACGGCAGCCCGCGCCGCCCTCGGACCCGCTCAAAGAGCAACAGGCTTCTTGCCACTCTGGTCAGCCTCTTTGTGGTCGTCGTCGTCTTGCTGTCGGTCGTGATCTACTTGTTGCTCAAGGCGCCACCGCCTGATGCCCAGCAAGCGCATCAGGCGCCGGCTAGCGCAAATTCAGATACGAACCGCATCGACGAACAACGGGGAGAGAGGCAGAGCCACGAACAGGCCGTTCAGGAGGCTCCAGCCAAGCAGCAGGCGCGTGTTGTGCCCAACATACCAGTCAAACCGGCTGGCGTAATTCCTAGCGGGTATTTCTTGGACGAGGGGAAAGACCAGAAGGTCCGCCTCGGAATCGTAGTGGATATCCCGTCGCGTCTTCTGAATCCTTCCGAGGCGCAATATTCCGAAATTACGAACAGATTTAAAGATTTCTCGACTGAGACAAGGGAGCGGATTCGGCAGTTTGACACCAAGCGCTTCACCCTCATCCTAGAGGACGGACAACGAGTCGAAGGAAAATACTTCATTGCCATCTCAAAAGACCGAAGATCAAAAACAACACTTAGCGGCTCCTTCATTACCAAGGCCGAATTCAAGCCCGACGCAACAGAGAAATGGCTGGTTGGCTGGGACGTCTCCCCTGCGGATATCGAAAAACCATTTTCCGTTCAGCTGGACCACTATCCGCAGGTCAGCGTGCCATTTAAAGTTGTTGTGCCCCAACCGAAGAGGAGACGCAGTTCAAGACTATAGAGCTGCCTGCGCCCAAATTCGAAATGCCGAAAATCGAGATGCCGAGGTTTGAGGTGCCTAGAATCAACATGCCGCTGTCTATTCAGCCGGGCCACTCCCAAACGCGCAATCAGCAGACGGCCCCCGTGACAAAAGACATTCCGCCTTTCGATTGGAAGGGCCGTTATGGGTACTGGTGCGAGGTCTATAAGGGACAGTTCAAACAGCCGGCGCTGGGCTCGCACGTGCGCCTCCACATGAACAGCGGGAGCGTCATGGAAGGGGCGGTGGAAAAACTAACGGAGACGGAGGTAAGACTGAAGACGCGGAACGCCAGCTTGGTTCTGCAGCGCAACCTGATCGCAGGGGAGAGCCGGGCATTACTGTTTGCGGAAGATTTTGTCAATTACATGGCGTCCAGAAAGGCCAGCGCAGAAAAGCGAGAGCATGAGAATCCTTGAGGGGACAGCCAATGACCCGCCCCCGTTGACTTTCGCGTACGATGCAAAGCTTGCGCCAATAGGCCACCAGGTGCTGCGAACTGACGATTAACGTGTGTCGTTGATCCACACCTCGGACATCTCTCTGCCGATGCGTCAATCAATCGCCTGCGTTTTCTACATTGAACCTTCTGCGTTTATGAATTAAGAACGGTCACATGCCCTGTCACATTTCAAGCCCGTTTACTCGCGCCTTCTGAATTGACTCTCTTCACCTTCCTCTGCATAATACAAAAGATCATGGTAGACGGAATTGTCCGTTCCGCCTGTCGGTTCCTCATGAAAGGTAACTCAAGATGAAACGAGTGTTGGTGCTGTTCTCGGTCGCCGCCTGTTTGCTTCATGGTCGCGTGTCGCTGGGCGAAGAGGACGCGCCTTTCCGGGCCACGCCCCTGCAGATCGGCTTGACGGAAAAGCACCAGCTGGTGCCCAAGACGTGGGACGTCTGGGGGCTGCGCCTGGGATTGCCCAAGGCGTCCAACGATCAGGCTAACGGGCTCGACATCGGGCTGAGCCACTGGACTCGGAAAACGTGGTTCCTGGCGGAGCTCGGCTGTAAGAACCACGTGTGCGAAGGAAATGCGATCCAAGTGGGGGGTGGTAATGCGATCGGAGGCACAGGCCTGCAAGTGGGGCTTTACAATGACATCGAAGGCACAGGCCTGCAAGCGGGCCTAGGGAATGTAAACGGCCCAAGCAGTGGAGCGGGTATTCAGATTGGACTTATTAACGAAGCCGAAGACTATACCGGTGTGCAGATTGCGGGACTAGGCTGCCTCGCAACCAATCTGACCGGAGTGCAGGTCAGCGGGTTTATTTGTCCTTCAAACAACGTGACCGTGACCGGTATACAGGTCGGCGGACTGGGTTGCGGAGTAGACGCGATGAAGGGTGTGCAGATCGGCGGACTTGCATGCGAAGCAAAAGATGCGAGCGGCATACAGGCTGGCGGTTTAGTGTGCTTGGCAGAAGATGTGAGCGGCATACAGTTCGGTGGTTTCGGGTGCATTGCTCGAAGGATGACCGGTGTGCAGGTCGGCGGCTTCGTGTTGAGTACTAATCAGTTCACTGGCATACAGGTCGGCAGCATTTTTTCAGGCGCGGAAGTCGGTGCCGGGATACAGGTCGGAGGAGTCGGAGTCTTCGCACATGACCTGACGGGCCTCCAGGCCGGATTGCTTTGCAGTGCAGCTCAGAAAGAGGTGCAGGGGCTTCAAATCAGCCTGCTCTATAACAGGGCCGCGGACGTGAGCGGCGTGCAGATCGGGCTCGTGAACAGGGCCGTGCGAATGAGCGGCGTGCAGATCGGGCTGCTCAACATCATCGGCAACAGCTCCTGCTCGATGCTCCCGCTGATCAACGCCCATTTCTAAGCGCGCTCAGAGCAGCTGCGCGAGCACGAGGCCGAGGACGAGGAGCGCGCCGAAGATGAAGTGCGTGCCCGCCGACATCCCCTCGAGCTTGGCGATGCGCGACGCGTCGCGCGCGGCGAAGCCGGCCGCGCAGGTTTTGACGGCGCCGGCGGTGAGCGGCAGCGCCAGGAGCGTGATGAGCGTCCATGCGGGCAGCAGGCCAAAGGCGACGCTCGCGAGCACAATCAGGTGCGGGGCGACGTGCAGCGCGTAGAAGAGCGCGCGCATGTTGCGGTCGCCGACGATGAGCGCCGTCGTGCGGATCTCGGCCGCGCGATCCGTCGCGGTGTCGCGCAGGTCGTTGCCGTGCAGGATCGCGGCCACCAGACAAGAGACGGGCAGCGAGGCAACGAACGGCGTCCACGCCAGCGCGCGGGTTTGCGCGAAGTAGCTCGCGCCGACCATCAGCACGCCCATCAGGAAGAAGACCAGCGGCACGCCCAGCCCCAGGTACTTGTAGCGCACGCCGGTGGTGTAGCCGCCCGCGCCCGCCACGCCGGCCGCGGCGAAGAGCAGGAGCCGCCAGTCGCTCAGCGCGGCGGCCGCGACGCCGAGCCCGGCGGCGAGCAGCAGCGCGGCGACGCCCGCCGCGAAGACCGCGCGCGGCGCGAGCGCGCCCGTCACCAGCTGCGGCGCGGTCGGCATCTGCTCGGCGGTGTCCACGCCGGAGCGGAAATCGCCGTAGGTGTTGAGCAGGTTGGTCGCGAGCTGGAGCAGCCAGCCGCAGACCAGCGTCAGGGCGAGCATCGCCCATGAGAAATGGCCGTCGCGCGCGGCCAGCGCCGCGCCGAGCAGTACGGGCACGGTCGAGGCGGTGAGCGACCAGAGGCGCAGGACGCCGAGCCAAGGGTTGATTCTCACTTCACGGTTGCTCCGGGAAGCGCGCCGGCGTCTGGCGAGACCACGAAGAGCGCGCCGTCGGGGTTGCCCGCCGCGAGGATCATGCCCTCGGACAGGCCGAAGCGCATTTTGCGCGGGGCGAGGTTCGCGACCATCACGACCTGCCGGCCGACCAGCGCGGAGGGGTCGTACGCCTTGCGGATGCCCGCGAAGACCTGGCGCGGCTTGGCCTCACCGATGTCGAGCATGACCTTCAGCAGCTTGTCCGCGCCCTCGACCAGCTCAGCCGAGACCACCCGGGCC
Organism: uncultured Lentisphaeraceae bacterium; assembly: GCA_964386865.1. GTDB lineage: Bacteria > Verrucomicrobiota > Kiritimatiellia > RFP12 > UBA1067 > CAYLUN01. Next base: position 59,941 of record CAYLUN010000028.1, read on the forward strand.
ACGCGCAGGTCCGCCTTCGCGAAGGTGTCGTAGTCGATGGTCTCCTTGACGGGGTCGGCGGGGGCCGGTGTGGGAAGTGTGGGAGGCGTGGGAGGTGTGGGAAGTGTGGGAGGTGTGGGAGGTGTGGGAGGTGTGGGAGGAGGGGGCGGACATGGAGCCCCGGCCCTGCTGGCCTCGACCATCTTGTCCACGGCGGCTTGCTCGACGCGCGTGGCGAGGTATTCGTATGGCTTGATCGGGACGTTTTCGACGCACTTCGAGACGTCGGCCCACACATAGGGCGCCTCGTTGAAGAGCGCCGCCACCTTGGCCGCGTAGGCGGGCAGAACCGGCTGGAGGTAGATCGCCAGCACGCGGAAGATGTTGAGGACCGAGGTCATCACCTGGCGGGCGGCCTCGGGGTCGGTCTTGACCAGCGCCCATGGTGCCTTGGAGTCGAAGTACTGGTTCGCCGCGTCCGCGAGGTCGCGGATCTCAACCATGACCTTGCTGAAGTCGCGCGCCTCGTAGTGGGCGGCGACGGTTTCGGCGAGGCCCTTCGCCCGCTCCCACAGCGCGCGGCCGTCGGCGTCCATCGCGCCGGTCGCGCCGCCGAGGCTCTTGTGGAGCATCTGCGCGCCGCGCGAGGCGAGGTTGGTGATCTTGCCGACGAGGTCGGAGTTGACGCGGTTCAGGAAGTCGCCCAGGTTGAGGTCGAGGTCGTCGGTCGTGCCGTTCAGCTTGCAGGCGTAGTAGAAGCGCAGGTCCTGCGGCTTCAGGTGGTCGAGGTAGGTGCGCGCCTTGACGAAGGTGCCCTTGGACTTGCTCATCTTCTCGCCGTTGACCGTGAGGAAGCCGTGGACGAAGACCTGGTTGGGGGTCTTGTAGCCCGCGACCTTCAGCATGGCCGGCCAGAAGAGGCAGTGGAAGCGCACGATGTCCTTGCCGATGAAGTGGACCAGCTCGGCCTCGGGGTTCTGCCACCAGGCGTCGAACGACTCGCCCTTGTCGGCACACCACTTCTGGAGCGAGGCCATGTAGCCGATCGGCGCGTCCACCCAGACGTAGAAGAACTTGCCGGGATGGCCGGGAATCTCAAAGCCGAAGTACGGGGCGTCGCGCGAGATGCACCAGCCGCGCAGCGGCTCGCTGAACCATTCGAGCAGCTTGTGGGCCACATCAGGGGCGGTGTGCTGGGGAATCCACGTCTGGAGAAAATCGCGGAACGGCTCCAGCTCGAAGAAGAGGTGGTCGCTGTCGCGCATGACTGGCGGCTTGCCGCACAGCACGCAGCGGGCGTCTTTCAGCTCCTCGGCGGCATAAGTCTGCCCGCAGATATCGCAGGCGTCGCCGTACTGGCCCTCCGCGCCGCACTTGGGGCAGGCGCCCTTGACGAAGCGATCCGGCAGGAACATCGCGTCGTGCTCGCAGTAGAGCTGAGGCAGACTGCGCGCGTCGATGGCGCCGCTCTTCTGCATCGCCTGGTAGATCGCGTTGCAGAAGGCCCGGTTCTCCTCGCTGTTGGTCGAGTAGTAGTGGTCGAACCGGATTTCGAAGTCGGAAAAATCCTGCGTGTGCTGTGTGAGGCTGCGCGCGATCAGCGTCTCGGGCGTGATGCCCTCCGCGCGCGCCCGCACCATGACGGGCGTGCCGTGGGTGTCGTCCGCACAGATGTACAGCGCCTCGTGTCCGCGCATCTTCTGAAAGCGTACCCAGAAGTCGGTCTGCAAATACTCGACCAGGTGTCCGAGGTGTATGTCGCCGTTCGCGTACGGCAGGGCCGCCGTAACAACGATTCTCCGATTCTTCGTATCCATGAAGGCTCCTCTGCTCAAATTCCCACTATCTTAGCGGTTTTCGTGCGTGCGCGCCACACCGGAGAGTCGGGCGGCGAGGCCGCCGCCCCGGGGGTTTCGCGGCTGGGACCGGCGGACGGCAGGGGGCTGCCGTCCCTACCCGGTGCGGCGGGCGGACGGTTGACGGTTCCCCGGTAGGGACGGCGGACGTGTGACGGTTCCCCCGGTAGGGACGGCAGCCCCTGCCGTCCGCGTGGCGTCGTCTGCGCCGCCGCGCGGGGGTCTCGCGGCCGGGACCGGCGGACGGCAGGGGGCTGCCGTCCCTACCCGGTGCGGGCCGGCGGACGGGTGACGGTTTCCCCGGTAGGGACGGCAGCCCCTGCCGTCCGCGTGGCGTCGTCTGCGCCGCCGCGCGGGGGTCTCGCGGCCGGGACCGGCGGACGGCAGGGGGCTGCCGTCCCTACCCGGTGCGGGCCGGCGGACGGGTGACGGTTTCCCCGGTAGGGACGGCAGCCCCTGCCGTCCGCGTGGCGTCGTCTGCGCCGCCGCG
>CAYLUN010000029.1:0-61695 GCA_964386865.1 uncultured Lentisphaeraceae bacterium
CGTCGATCTCCAGCTCCACAGCCACCTGCTTGTCCACCGTGTCGGTGGTCATGATCGCGCAGGCCGCGTCGTGCCCGCCCGTGCGGCACAGGGACGCTGCCGCCAGCGTGGCGCCCGCCGCGATGCGGTCCATCGGCAGGTTCACGCCGATGACGCCCGTCGAGCACACCAGAACCAGCCGCTCGTCGATGCCCAGCGCCTCGGCCGTCAGCCGCGCCATCTCGCGGGCGTTGTGGAGCCCGGTCTCGCCCGTGCAGGCGTTCGCGCACCCGCTGTTGACGACCACCGCCTGCGCCTGGCCCGAGCGCGTCCGCTCGCGGTCGATCTGCACCGGCGCGGCCGCCACCTTGTTCGTGGTGTAGACCGCCGCAACGGCCGCCGGCGCATCCGCAGCCAGCAGCGCCATGTCCTTGCGGTTCTGGTACTTGATGCCGGCCGCCACGCCGCACGCGCGGAATCCGCGCGCCGCCGTTACGCCGCCCTCTACACATTCGAAGGTTTTCATGTCAGTCCGTCACAGGGGCAAAGGAAAACGACCGAGCCCCGCAGACCCCCTGCGGGCACACGACACCCTGTTCCGAACCGCTATAATCGAATATTTGGGGCTCAAAGTCGATGAAAAACCGCCTTCGGGCACGATTCATTTTGAATCGGCGCCTTCAGACTCCCATTTCCCAGCCCTTCTCGTACTCGCGCGCCCACAGGTTCGCGCCCGGGCTGCCCTTGGCCAGGCCGCCGGTCGCAGGGTCGACCCTTACCGTCTCGCCCGTGCGCTGCGCGATGTTCGCCAGATGGGTCAGCAGCGTGCTGGTGTGGGCCACGTCGGCTGGCGACGGCGTCTTGACGTCCTTGGCGCGGACGCACGTTGCCCAGTTCGACAGGTGCGCCGTGTCGAGGTTCGCGGTCGGGTTGGTGCGGTTCGTCGGGTCTGCCGCCGCGTCCTTGGCGTTCCACTCCTTCACCTTCTTGCCCGCCTTGTCGAAGAGCGTGCAGACGTTGTCGGGGGTGAAAAGCACCGCCCCCTTCAAGCCGTAGACCATGGCGCCCGTGCTCGCGTCCGCGTAGGGCTTCGCCTTCGTGGACGACATCCCCTCCCAGGTCATGAACTTGTTCTCGGGAAACTCGAACGTCGCCTGCTGCGTGTCGGACCACTGCCAGTCGTCGCCCTCGTGGAAAAACCGCCCGCCCCCGCTCGTCACGCGCGTGGGGAAGGTGACGCCCAGCGCCCAGCGGGCCACGTCCACGTAGTGCGTCGCGTTGTTGCCGCACTCGCCCGTGCCCCAGTGGTGGAACCAGTGCCAGTGGTAGTGAACGACGTTGTCCTGGTAGTCGCGGCGCGGCGCCGGGCCCTGCCACAGATCCCAGTTCAGCCACTCCGGCGCCGGCACCTTCTGTCCCTTGCCGATCGGGTCGCGCATGTTGGCGTACCACGTGCGGGCGAAGCGCGGCTCGCCGATGACGCCTTCCTTGATCTCCTTGATCGCGTTCTGGTAGACCACGGAGGAGCGGCGCTGGCTGCCCATCTGGAAGACCATGCCGGTCTTGGCCGCGGCCGCCACCAGAATCTCGCCCTCGCGCGGGTTGTGGGAGATCGGCTTCTCCACATAGATCGCCTTGCCCGCCTTCATGGTCAGCAGCGCGGCCGGCGCGTGCCAGTGGTCGGGAGCGGCGCAGATCACGCCGTCGACGCCCTTGTCCTCCAGCACCTTGCGGATATCGACCTCTTTCTTCGGCTCCTTCTGCGTCCGCTTCAGGATCTCGGCCGCCGCCGCATCGCGGGCCCGCGCGTCCACGTCGCAGACCGTCACCACCTCGACGCCCGGAACGGCCGCGATGGTCTTCATCAGCGAGTACCCGCGCCCCTTCTCGTGGCAGCCCATCACGGCCACGCGCAACGCGTTGGACGGCGCGCCCTGGCCGAACAGCGCCTGGCGCCCCCCGAGAACGGTCAGCCCCGCGGCCGCCGACAGCTGCATAAACCCGCGCCGATTCGCCTGCATACGATCCTCCTTGGTGTCCACTCTTAAAACCGACTATTGACCGCAGTATAAACCGAACGCCCGAACGCTTCAACCCTTTCCGACGGGCGATTGCCTGCGCGGCGCATTTGCGGTAGACTATCGGCATGAACATAACACCGGCCGAGCCCTTCACCAAGATCCCGATCGGCATCTCCTCCTGCCTGCTGGGCGAGAAGGTGCGCTTTGACGGACAGCACAAGCACGACCCCTACCTGACCGAGACGCTCGGGCCGTATTTCGAGTATGTGCCCGTCTGCCCGGAGGTCGGCTGCGGCCTCTCCGTGCCGCGCGAGTCGATGCACCTCGTGGGCACGCCCGAGAACAACCGCCTCATCGGCAACAAGACGGGCACCGACTACACGGAGCAGATGCTGGCCTTTAGCGACCGCACGACCGAGGGGCTCCGCGGAAAGAACCTGCACGGCTTTATCTTCAAGGCCAAGTCGCCCTCCTCCGGCCTCTTCCGCGTGACGCTCTACACGCCCGACGGCAACCCCACGACCCAGCACACCTCGGGCCTCTTCGCCCGCGCCTTCACGCGGGCCTTCCCCAGCCTGCCGTGCGAGGAGGACGGCCGCCTGCACGACCCGGCCCTGCGCGAGAACTTCATCGAGCGGGTCTTCGCCCTCAAGCGCTTCCGCGACGAGGTCGCCGCCCGGCCCTCCGTGCGGCTGCTGCAGGAGTTCCACGCCAGCTCCAAGTATCTGCTGATGGCCCACTCGCCGGAGGGCGCGCAGGAGCTCGGACGCCTGGCGGCAGCCGCCGCGCCGGCCAACCTGGCGGAGACGGTCAGCGCGTACGAGACGCGCTTCCTCGCAGCGATGGCCGCGCGCGCCACCGTGGGCCGGCACGTGAACGTGCTCCAGCACATGCAGGGGTATTTCTCGGAGCAGCTCACGCCCGCGGAGCGCGAGGAGCTGGGCTACGTGGTCGACGAGTACGCCCGCGAACAGGTGCCGCTGATCGTGCCCGTCACGCTGTTCCGGCACTACATCTACAAGTATCAGTCCTCCTACCTGATGCAGCAGCACTACCTCTACCCGCACCCGGCGGAGCTCAAGCTGCGCAATCACGCGTAGGAGTGCATGCCGGAGAAGATTCTCGCGACGTTGATCCAGGTGAGGGTCAAGACCACGAAGAGCAGCCCGATCCACAGCAGCACCGCCAGCGCCCGCGGGTCGCGCAGGCCGTTCTTCAGCCGGAAGTGGAAATAGGCGCCGTACGCGAACCAGGTCGCCAGGGACCACATCTCCTTGGGGTCCCACTGCCAATAGTGGCCCCAGCAGATTTTGCCCCAGAGCGAGCCGAGCAGCAGGCCGACCGTCAGCAGCACGAAGCCCGCCGCCGCCGTCTGGCGCGACGCCGCGTCCGCCTGGCGCACCCGCGCCTCATCCGTGTCCGCGCGGAAGAGCGGCAGCGCCATCAGCGCGGCCCGCGCCAGCATCACGTAGCCCGCCACGTAGCTGCCCACGTGCGGGATGAAGAGCGGGCTCTGCAGCGCGGGCGGCAGCCGCCGAACCTCCTCGCTGAAGACGAACCCCGCGGGGAACAGGATGACCAGCCCCAGCAGCGCGTCCTGAAAATCCGTGTCCGTGCCCGTCTGCCGCCGGGTCAGCCGCGACAGCGGCCAGAGGAACGCCGCCATGCAGAGGAAGAACTCGAAGAGGTTCTGCATGGGCGGGTGCCCCGTATGCGCGCCGCGCCACACCACCGAAGCCACGGCGGCCGCGAAGCCGAAGAACCAGAGGTTGCGCCCCGCCGCACGGAACTTGCCGCGCAGCAGCACCGCCGCCGCGAAGAAGAGGGCCATGGTCAGGTAGATCAGGCCGCCTTGGAGGGTGTCCTTCACCATCATGGCGACGCCTCCTTGCCGGCGGGCCGCTTGAGGCCCCTGCTCACGCGTGCGGCAAACAGCAGCACCCCCGCGAGCAGCACGACAAACCCCGCGTAAACGGCCGACACGCCCGGGTCTCGGATGAACTGCAGGGTCGTGACCAGCACGGGGCGGTTGTAGTCGTCGACCGTCTCGCGGTAGCTGTTCTGGTAAATGGCGTACCCGCGCACGTAAGCCGGATGGTTGACGCGGATCTTCTTCGCATACGGCTTCTGCCCCGGCTCGGTGATGAGCACGAGGCTGCAGTACTCCTTCACAGGCGGCGTGCGCCCCGCGTCGCGGTCGGCTGGGCTGGGCTCGTAGTGCTCGATCGTGAACTTCATCAGGCGGACAGAGAAGGGCACTTCGCCGATCGCCTGCCGCCCGTCCGAAAGCTCGCTGGAGACGAAGCCGTCGGCCAGCGCCATGTAGCCGCTAGCCGGCTTGTCCGGCGAGCTTGAACGCACCGCGATGCGCCCGGCGAGCCACCCCGCGAGGACGCACGCGCAGCCGATGTGCAGGAGGGCGGAGTCGAAGCGGCGGCGCGTGGCCGCCCGCGCGCCGGAGACCGCCAGCCCGCACGCCAGAAGCACCGTGTAGGCCAGCAGGGTCGGCCGCGACATCAGGTCGCCTGACCGCTCCGGGCCGAGAAAGGCCAGCGCGACGGAGCCGACGGCCATCGCGCCGCACAGCCATACCGCAACACCCGGGCTCAGCCATGTGTTGAGAATCCGCATCAGGCCTTCTTGACCGTGTCGACCTCGAGCTCGACCAGCAGGTCGTCGCGGCAGACGTCCGCCTCCACCGTCACCAGCGGCATCTTCTCCAGCCCGCGGGCCTTGAGCCACGCCTGCCACAGGCCCATGTACGAGGCCTTCTTCAGATACATCACCGCGCGCGTGGCGTCCTTCCAGCCCATGCCGCGCGAGACGAGGATCGCCTCGACCACGTCCATGGTGAGCTGGATCTGCTTTTCCGGGTCGTCCACGTACGCCGTCTTGCCGCCGGGCTCGATGCTCGCCGTGCCGGACACCATCAGCGTCCTATACTCCGGCGTTCCGATCTCCACGGCGCGGCTGAACGAGCTGCGGTAGCTCAGCGCCGAGCACTGCAGCGGCGATTCGACCGTCTGCACCGTCACGCGCTCGCCCTTCGGCTTCAACGCGATCGCGCAGGCCGTAATGGCCGAGCCGCACAGGTTGGCGCTGCCGATGCCGGTGCTCGCCGGCACGAGCCCGTCGTACACCTTACGCGAGTGGAAGAAGGCGTCGCGCGCCCGGTTGAACGGGTCGTACCACTCCAGAATCTTGTCCATGTAGAGCCAGGTGCGGGCCACGTTCGCAAAGGTCATGCCCGCGTCCGCAAGCGCGTCCTCGATGCCCTCGAAGACCGAGGTCGTCTGGTCGACGCGTGACGCGCTCAGATCGTGCGGCAGCACCCCCGTCAGGAGGCAGTACTCGGCGTGCTCATCCTCGTAGCGCACGCCCACGGAGCAGCCGTTGCGGCGGATCAGGCGCGGCTCCGCGCCCGCCACGACCAGACGCTGGTAGACCGGCGGCAGCTCGCCGGAGCCGCCGCACAGCCAGAGCTGCGGCACGTCGGTTCCTTTGGCGCCCACGGCCGCCCGCGCCAGCTCCTCGCAGCTGCCCCAGCCCGTCTGCGAGAACGCGCGGCCATCCGCCAACGGCGGCACGCCTCTCGCGACGTCGAGCCGCCCCATATCCTGACGCCGCGTGACGCCCCCGTGCACTACATGCGTGACTCCCATTAGCAGTTCCCCCTTGTTCAACCCCCGAATAAGTCCTATACGCCCTGCGAGTCCTCTTTTCAGAACGACAGGATATACTCCGCCAGCGCCTTGACATCGTCCACCGACAGGCCTTTTGTCGCCCCGTGGGTGTCCTTCGGATTGCAGGTCGTCAGGACTTCCTCCATCGTCAGCGCGCGCCCGTCGTACAGGTAAGGTGCCGTGCGCCAGGTCTCGACCAGAGCCGTCGTATCAAATTCGCGGTTCTCCTCATTGCCCACGCCGAGCCCGAGGTCGTATTTCTTCAAGTTCGTGAACAGGCGCTCGCCCTTGGGCCCGTCCTTGCCGGACGGATGACACTCGGCGCAGCCCACTTTTTTGAACAGCTTCTCGCCCTTTTTCGCGTTCTTGGAGAGCGAGCCGTCGGCCAGATAGGGGCTCGGCACGGGCTTGAGCGACATCACATATTGGTCGATGCACACCGCGTCCTCCTCGGGCCTGACCACGAACTGGATATGCGTCATGCCCTTGCGGTTGCCGGTCTGCATGTCGGCGCGAATGCCCGTCACCATCGCGGGCGGCGTCAGGTGCGCGTAGATCATGTTCTTGGTCTGCTTCGGGTTGCCGATGCCGTCATTGACCAGGTCCCAGTTCAGCCCGTCGGTGCGGCCGTCCGGGTGGCAGCTCGCGCAGCTCTGCCACTGCTGGAAGCACATCGAGCCGTCGTTCCACAGCATCTCGCCCCGGCGCACGCGGTCCTTGCCCAGATCCACCGCGGGGCCCAGCGGCAGCAGGGCCGACTTCAGCACCGCGTCGGCCAGCTTGACCTCCGCCAGCGCGTCCGCGAAGTAGCACGCCGCGAACACGCGCCCGTCCGCCACCGCGAGGCCGCGCGGGCCGTCGGCGTTGACCTTGACGCGGGTGCGGATGGTGACGAGGAACGAGAGGTCGTTCGGCACGTCCGTCGCGGACTTGGTGACCTCGGTGACCTTCTCGTTTTTCGCGGCCTTCTCGAGCCGTGCGTGGAAGGCCTCGCGGTCGATCACGCTGAGCTCGCGCGTGCCGGCGTGCGCCACGAGCAGGCGCTTGCCGTCGGGCGTCACCGTCACGCCCCAGGGGTTCGCCGCGCCCAGGTCTACGTCGTCCAAAAGCGCGGTGTTCACGTAGTCGCCCGTCTCGCCGTTCAAGACGCTCAGGCCGGCGGTGTTCATCCAGCCGCGCTCCAGCTGCGTGGTTGGCAGCTGGTACCTGCCGAAGGTGTGCGTGACGTACACCGACTTCCCGTCGGGAGAGGCGCCGATGCCGCGCACGCCCGTGCTGCCGTTGGGCAGCGGAACGGTTTTGACGGCCTTGAAGGTCGCCGTGTCGATCACGGTGACCGCAGCGGCCACCACGTCGTCGGTCGCCTTGCAGCGCGGCAGGTGGTTCGCCACGAAAAGCAGCTTGCCGCCGGCGCCCAGAACGGCCGCGTGCGGCTCGCGCAGCGCGGCGGCCGTGTCCTTCACCTTCAGCTTGGCTGCGTCGACCGCCACAACCGTGTTGTTGAAGCGGTTGAGCACGTAGACCGTCGCCCCGTCTGGGCTCACCACGGGGGACATGGCCGTGTGGCCGGTCACGACCTTGCCCAAGACCTTGCCCGCGGCGCTCATCTTGTAGAGGGTGCCCTCCACGCCGCCGCCCGTGACATACACCGTGCCGTCCGCGGCCACGGCCACGCCGCTCGGATCGGCCTTGAGCGCCCACTCGCCCGCCACCTTGGAGCCCGCCACGTCGAACACCAGCACCTTGGCCGAGGTCGCCGCCGTTACGTACATCGTCTTTCCGTCCGGGGCCACCGCCACGTGCTCGGGCGAGAGATACGAAGCCGCGCATGTGGCTCCCGCACACGCCGCCGCCAAAACCGTCAGAACCCCACGTTTCGCTGCGTTCATTCCTGCTACTCCTCACCCGCGTATGCGGACCGCTCGTGCCCCAACCTGAGGGGCGGCGAACCGCCCCCATCCCCTGAGACGCACACCTCGCCGGCCCGTGTCCCCCAGGACAGGTCAGATATAAAACGTCTCATAGCGTGATTGAGTACGAAGTATAGCTCATGCTTGGCCACACAATCAAGCATCGATCCTCGCAAAATCCCGCTGCTTCCGGCTCGGCTCGACCGCGCGTGCCCGCGCGCGATCAGTGGACAGTAAATGGCCCGCGCAATAGCGTGCATCCTGCTCGGAGATGCTCTAAGCTACCACCCCCAACAAGGAGACCCCCTATGCCCGAACTGCCCGAAGTCGAAACCGTGGTGCGCGACCTGCGGGCGCACGGCCTCGAACAGGCCGTGATCCGCGACGCCGTCATCCGCTGGCCGCGCACCGTCGGCGGCCAGCCCGGCCGCTTCCGCCGCGCCCTCGCCGGGCGCACCGTCGTCCGGCTCTCGCGCCGCGCCAAGTACATCGTCGCCGCGCTCGACTCCGGCGACCACCTCCTCATCCACCTGCGCATGACCGGCAAACTCCGCTTCGCCGGCCCCGGCGAGCGCCCCGGCAAGCATGACCACGTCGTCCTCTTGCTCGCCGACGGCAGGCGGCTCTTCTTCAACGACACGCGCAAGTTCGGCCGGCTTCTCCTCGTGCCCGCCGGCGACGACCCGCTCGCCGGGCTCGGCCCCGAGCCGCTGGAAGAGGCCTTCACGCTCACGGTCTTCCGCAGCAGGCTCGGCGGCACGCGGCGGGCGCTCAAGCCGCTGCTGCTGGATCAGACGACCGTCGCCGGCCTCGGCAACATCTACGTCGACGAGGCGCTCTGGCGCGCCCGCCTCCACCCGGAGCGACGCGCCGACACCCTGTCGGCAGCCGAGACGCGCCGCCTGCACGCCGCCATCCGCGAGGTGCTCCAGCGCGCCGTGGACAACGGCGGCACCTCCCTCGGCGACGGCGAGGCGAACTTCTACAGCGTGGCCGGCCGCCGCGGCCGCAACGCCGACGCCCTGCGGGTCTTCCGCCGCGACGGGCTCCCCTGCCCGCGCTGCGGCACCGCCCTCGCCCGCTCGGTGGTCGGCCAGCGCGGCACCCACTTCTGCCCGCAGTGCCAGAGGCTGGACGGCTAGCAGACTACACAAGATGAAGTCTCGGGCCTGCTTACATGATTCACCTGATTACTAGCCTTTTGAATTCGATCATGCCAATCATGCAGTCCGGCCAAAAGAACCGAAGTTAGTGGCTGTACGGGCTGCTAGCGGCAGCCGCCGCGTGCGCCTCGGTCACTCGCGCGCCGCGCTGACCAGATCGAAGCCGCCGCGCTCATACAAGCGCAGGTACAGGCTGGCCATGCCCCAGGCCAGCGCCGCGAATACTAGGGCGGCTACCACACTCCACACCCCATGCGCGAACAGCGTTGCCGCCGCCAAAGCAAGAAGCGCAAGGAGCCCCCCTACAAGCAGAAGGATGACGAGGCAACCGCCTCGACCCGGCCGCGTCCGCGTATCGTTTGACACGCCGGAGAGCGCGAACACACACAGGCAGGGCGAAAAGGCCACACTCAAGAAGACCAGCTTCGCTCCGCCCGCCGCCAGCGAGGCGACCGGAAAGCCCCACGGCCCCGACAGAGCAGCCCCTACGGCCACCAGCACGGGCGCCAGGACGGCGCCACGGAGCAGCGCGGCCTTGAACGTGAGCCTCGCCAGCTCGCGCAGCCGCAGCGGATACAACGCCACGCGCGCAAGCTGCACTCCGAACACCCTCGCGCCGCCGGCCAACTGGTCGAAGCCAGACGCCAGCGGCAGGCCTAGGAGCAGGCCGACCCCAAGCGCGATGCCCTCGGCCCAAGCGAGCCCGCTGGCCAAAAACAGCGGCGCCCACGCGCGCAGCCAGGCGAGCGCCACACCGGCCGCCAGGAACAGCGTGCCGCTCCGCATGAGGCGGGTCCACGCGGGCGTGCGGGCGGCGACGCAGTCCAGCACCAGCCGCTCCCTCCCGGAGAGCCTGCGCAAGAACAGCCGCTCGATCCAGCCGTCCGCGGTGCGGTCGAGGGGCGACCGACGCCACTCGTCCGCCAGGTCCGCCGCCAAGCCAGGGGGCTCGCCCGAGGTCGGCACGAAATCCGCCCCTTCGTCGTCGGCCTCGAACTCCCTCTCCGACTTCACGTCGAGCAGCGCCAGCAGCGCACGCTCCGGGGCGAGCCGAGCGATCAACACGCGAACCGCGCGTGCTCCTGTCGCGGCCAGCAGCAGGGCCGGCGCCAGCCCCAAGGCCCAAGCCGGCGGCAGCGCCCCCGTCCCGGCCATGAGCGCGGCGGCCAGCCAGCCGCCCGGCGAAAGCAGCGTCAGGGTCTCAGCCTGCCGAACCAAGAAGTCGAACAGCCAGGCCCGGGAGCCGGGCACCCACAGCGCCGCGAGAAGGATGAACGGCAATAAGCCGGCCGACCGTGCGAGCGCGTGCTGCGGTGGGAGCAGCGCCAGCCAGACGGAGACCGACCAGACGGCCGCGCCGCACAAGGCCGCAAGCGGCACGACGGCCAGCCACGTCCAAGGGGCCTGCGCCTCGAACCCGGCCAGCAACGAGAAGAGGACGAGCGCGTCCAGACAGGGGCGCCAAAGGATGCTGCGCACGCGCCGGCGCGACAGGCTCGCGAGCTCCTCCGGCGCGATCGGCAGATTGAGCAGCGCCGGCGGAAGGTCCAAGGCCCGCGCCCGCACGCTGAACGCGCCCAGGAGCATGACACATAGGAACCAGGCCGCCACCACGCCGGACCGGGCCGCGCTCGGGCAGGCTCCCGCATAGACGCTCAGCAAGACGATGACGGGAACCAGCAGCAGCGCGACCCGCAGCAAGACGTAGCGAATCTCAGCCGGCACGGCCCTTCGCAGCCACCACCGTCGCAGCGCGCGGCGCAAGGCCGGCGAAGCGTGACGCTCGGCGCGCAGCCGCGCGCGGATGGCGCGCGAGAAGGCTGGGCTGTGCAACTTCACGCCGGGCTTTCCCGAAGCTTCCGGAAGAGGCTTTCGAGGGGGTTTGCCTCATCCTGCGCGCCAGCGCGCAGCTCCTCGATCCCGGCCCACGCGCGCAAGCGCCCCTCGTGAAGCACGGCTACGCGGCTCGAGAACCGCTCCGCGACGTCCAGAAGCTGCGTCGAGTAAATCACGGTCCGGCCGCGGGCGGCAGCCGCAAGGGCCTCGCGCTTAAAGAAGGTCAGCGCCAGAGGATCCATGCCCGACGAGAGCGGCTCGTCCAGCAGCCACAGCTCGGGGTCGACAAGCAGCAGCGCCGCGAGCGCGGTCTTGTACATCTGGCCGCGCGAGAGCGTGCCGACCGGCGCCAGCGCGAGCGGCAGGAGATCCAGCTCCCGCAAGAGCGAGATGGCGCGCTCAGGCGCGTCCGCGTCATCCCGGCCGTAGAGGCGCGCGATGACCGACAGGTTGTGGATGACCGAGCGCTCCCAGAACAGCACGGGGAAATCCGGCAGGAAGAAGTAGCGGCGGCGCAAAGCCAAGTCGCCTCGGCTGAACGGGTGACCATCAAACAGCAGGTCGCCTCGGTCGGCGCCGACCACGCCCGCCAGACAGCGCAACAGGGTCGTCTTGCCGGCGCCGTTCAAGCCGAGGACGGCGACCAACTGCCCCGGGCCGACCTCAAGCGTCACCTGATCCAGCGCCCGAACCGCGCCGTAGCGCCGCGACACGTTGCGAAGCTCAAGCTGCATCTCGCTCCTCCCCGCGCGCACAGGCCGGGCCTGCAACCCGGCTGGACGCCCTCACCGCACCACGAACGGCACGCTCTGCGTGACGGCCGTGACCGTCCGGTTGGTGTCCCCGCGCGTGACGCAGCCGAGAATGAAGTAGCCCGTCTGCCCCGGCTTCAGCACCGACGCGTCCGCCCTCAGCAGCACCCCCGCGCGCTCCTGCTTGTTGGTGGGCTGCAGCCCCGTCACGGTGAGCCCGTGCGGCGGCCACACCACGGTCGGCATGTACAGCCCGCCCAGATGCGTAGCCATCGTCGCGCTCAAGATCGTCAGCCGCAGCGGCTCCGTCGCGCTCACCGGCACAGGCTCTTTGAAGGCCACGGGCATCGGGATCCTCGGATCCGGCACCGCGGTCTTGACCACCTGGTCGACCCGCATGGCGCGCGCGCCATAGCCGACCTTGGCCGACAGCTCTCCAAACGCCTGCCGCTCCAGCCGCCCGCCGGGCCCGTAGGTAAAGCTGATCGGCACCGCGGGCCGCATCACCTCGCGCCCGCCAATCTCCGCCCGCCCCGTAAGCGACAGGCCGAACACGGTCCGGGGGAAGCGCAGACCCTCCGTCGAGACCGTCATCTTCGCCGTCGTCGCGCCGGCCGGGATCAGCCCGCCCTCGCAGGCAATGCTCAGGGGCGGGTAATCCAGACTTACGCGCACCTCGCCGTCGAAACCGTGGATGCGGTTCAGGTGAAGCGTGACCAGCGCGCTCCCGTCCGACGGGATGTTCAGCGAGGCGGGCGCAAGCCACAGCTGGTAGTCCGGCTGCGGCGGGCCGACCCGGAGGCGGTACGCCAGCTCCGCTCCGCCGCGCCCCTCGAGGTCGGCAACCTCCACCTCGTACGCGCCGTCCTCCGGCAGCGTCACGGCCACCGAAGGGTCGCGCCCACACACGGCGGCCCGCAGCGTCGCGTTCGTGTCGAACGCGCCGGACGCGACGACCCCGCCCCGGCCGCCGCGCACCGTCAACTGCGGCTTGAGCGGCGACCCCAGCGCCTGGGCCCGCGCGTCCACGTAGAGCGTCTCTCCCTTCTTGCCCTCGAACCGGTAGCGGTCGACACCGCCCGCCGCGTCCAGGTCGCCGTTGACCACGCACGGCCAGGCGATCGCCTGCGCCGTCTCCGGCGTATCATTCGGCTCTTTTTCGTCGGCGTCAGCCTCGTCCGACAGGTCGAAGCGCAGCCCCGGCAGCGCGTAGGCGTCGCCGACCAGCGCCTCTAGGCACAGCTCGCTGTTCTTGCCGCCCGTGAAAAGGCGCACCCGCCGCTGCTCCAAGTTGAACCCGGCGAGCCGCACGTTCAGGCTCTCCCCCGCTTGGGCCCCCAGAGGCAAGAAGCCCGTCACCAGCGGCAAGCAGCCCAGCTTGACGCGATAGACCGACGCGTTCCAGCCCCTGCTCGCGACGCTCGACACGCTGAGCGTGTACGCGCCGTCTTCCGGCACCTCAAGCACCGCGACCGGCGCCGTGTCCGCGTCATAGACCGTCACCCCGCCGCACGGCCGGCCCGCCGCATCGGCAAACGCCAGCGCGGGGCGGAACACTCCGCGCGGCAACACCTGGCCCTCTGTGAAAGCGACCAGCGTCATCCCTTTCGCCGCCTGAAACCGGTAACGGTCCACCGCGTCTGGCCTGCGGATGCGGCCGTTCAAAGCCGCCGGCAGCCCGGCCAGCGCGATCTCCGACACGGCCGCCCGGTTCGTGAACGCCTCGGTCGTCTCAGGCAGCGCCGCGATGTCGAACGGCTGCGGATTGCTCAGCCGGTAGGCCGTGCCCACGCGAAAGGTGCGCAGGCCCGGCTTGGCCTCTTTCTCGACCGTGACTTTGAAGCGGAACCGGTTCGGCACCAGCGTCGCGATCGGCTTGCCCTTCTTCGAATACGTCACCTCGCGCGGCGCGCCGATGAGCGTCGCCTTGACCCCCTCGCCGCTGAACACCCCGTGCGCGATGTCGACCAGTTCGCCGCCGACTTCGATTTCGAACTCGCTCGCAACCGCCCCGCCCGCAGGATAGACAAAGGCCAGCTCCGGATCGCCCGCTGCCCAGGCTGTTCCACACAGCATCAGCCCCGCTGCCAGAAAGACACGCATGCGCCGCCCCCCTTTTGTTGCCCGCAAGTGTAAACAATCCGCTCCAGCCCGCGCCACAGAAAAAAGCTGGCTGTACTTTCCGCCCCAGGGCTGTGTAGACTAAAGAGCCGTTGTTAGGGACGGAACCGTCCCGCTCGAACCCCAAACCTGTAACCCCGATCATAGAACAGCCCAACCCGTAACGACCATGTCAGCCAACAACACCCCCGTCACACGCGAATCGGTTCTCGAATTCCACGCCGGCGGTAAGGTCGGCGTACGCCTGACCAAGCCCCTCAGAACCCAGCAGGACCTCTGCCTCGCCTACACGCCCGGCGTCGCCCACGCCGTGAGGGAAATCGCCGCCAACCCCGGAAGCGTCTTTGACATCACCGCCAAGAACACCCTCGTGGCCGTGGTCTCGGACGGCACCGCCATCCTCGGCCTCGGCGACCTCGGCGCCGCCGCCTCGATCCCCGTGATGGAGGGCAAGGCCGTTCTCTTCAAGGCCTTCGGCGACGTCGACGCTTGGCCCGTTCCACTCGGCCGCTGCCGCCTCGGCGGCCTCGACACCGGCAAGACCGACCCCAAGAAGATCATCGAGGTCGTAGCCGCCCTCGCCCCCATGTACGGCGGCATCAACCTCGAAGACATTGCCGCGCCGGCCTGCTTCGAGATCGAAGACACCCTCGACGCCATGCTCGACATCCCCGTCTTCCACGACGACCAGTGGGGCACCGCTGTGATCACCCTCGCGGGAGTCATGAACTACTGCCTGCTCTGCGGCCGCGACATCTCCGCCCTGCGCGTCGTCATCAACGGCGCGGGCGCCGCCGGCATCCGCATCGCCGACATGTGCAAGGCCGCAGGCGTCAAGAACCTGACCATCTGCGACACCAAGGGCGTGGTCAGCGAGGACCGCGCCGACCTCAACGACCACAAGCGCCGCCACGCCGTCAAGCCCGGCCCCAAGACCCTCGCCGACGCGCTCAAGGGCGCCCACGTCTTTGTCGGCGTCTCCGCCGCGGACTGCGTCAGCGAGGAGGACGTCAAGGGCATGGCCGACTACCCCGCCATCTTCGCGATGTCCAACCCCGACCCCGAGATCCGCCCCGACAAAGTGGCCCACGCGCTCGCCGGCAAGCCCTACATCATGGCCACCGGCCGGTCAGACTACCCGAACCAGATCAACAATGTGCTCGGCTTCCCCTTCCTCTTCCGCGGCGCGCTGGACGTGCGCGCCCGCACGATCAACACACAGATGAAGGTGGCGGCATCCCAGGCTCTCGCGGAGCTCGCCCGCCTGCCTGTGCCGGCCGACGTACAGGCCGTCTACCCGCATGAGAAGCTGTCGTTCGGCCCGGGCTACATCATCCCCAAGCCCTTCGACAAGCGCCTGTTCGTCGAGATCTCCTACGCCGTCGCCGAAGCGGCCGTGGCCTCGGGCGCTGCGCCCGCAGACACCGACCTCGCTGCGCTGAAGGCCTCGCTCGCCGCGCGCAACGCCGCGCGCTAAGCGCCCGCGCTGGCGCGCATGCTTACAGAATATTATTTTCTGGTTTTCCGTGTTGCGGAGGCGGCCCGGACTGTGCTAGTATCTTTTTACACACAACCCGAAATAAGATATAAAACACCACACAGTTTCCTGCCGGTTCTGCCGGCAGGAAACTTTTTTTTGCGCCTGACGGGTCATGAAAAAAATACGCGGGCCAGCCTCTCGGCCGCCCGCGCCTTCTATGCTCTCGACAACAAGCCGTTACTTGGCTCCACAGCCCTTCTTCTCGGCCGCCGCCGCATCCTTCTTGCAGCAGGCGCATTTGTCGCACTTGCAGTCCGCCTTCTTCTCGGACGCCGAGCAACCGCAGGCTTCACACTTGGCGGAAGCCTTCTTCTCGCACTGCGACGGGCACTGCGCCACCGCCGTCGAAACCAGCATCGCCGCAGCGATGGCCATCACACTCAAGAATGTCTTCATCTTGTTCTCCCTTTTCAAGGCCTTCAGAGGTCCGACCAATCTGAAGTGCTCTTGTTGATATAAGGATAGCCGATTTCCCCTGCCAGGTCAACCCCCACATGGAAAGACGGCGTCCGACGCCTCCACGCCCACACACACCTATCCGGCCGAGAATACGCCTTTAGTCGTACACCTAAAGTCTCTCTTGTCGTTAATCGATTATTATGTTTTTATAATATATTTTGTCTATTGACAGTTCAGGATCCTTATGTAACACTCTCTCCACTTCGAGGCGCTTTCCCAAATTAGGCTCTCCGCCGCACCGCGGACTCCTGTGCCCCGGACAGCCGACACAATACGAAACGCCCAACGAGGAAGAGGAGACGGATGAAAAAGTTACTCAGCACCTTCACGGCATTGGCAATGCCGCTACTCATGCAGGCCGCCGAAACGGCGATCTGGAACACCGCGAACAACACCGTGACCTACGCGAACAGCGTGTCCGGCGTCACCTCGGCCGGCGCGACGCTCGATTTCTCAAAATTCAACTCGGCCAGCGCCGCAGCGGCCGAAGGCCAAGCCGGCGCCTATACTCTGACGCGCGTCGTCCTGTCGATCGACGGCTCGATCTCGGCGACCTTCCGCTTCATGAACTCAGCGGAGGATGACCGGAACGTCGCTTCCGCCTACCTCATCAACAACCCGGGCTTCTCGCTGACCGCGGGCGGAAACTCGGCGACCGAGGCCTACATCTACTCCGACCCCGCCACGCCCTTCGTAGTCGCCGGCGGCGAGACGGTGAACCACTCGTTCAACTCCTCCGGCACCGGACTCGCCCAGACGGATATCGTAACCGGGCTCGCGGCCTACACCGGCGACGACAAGCTGTCGTCGGCCGTGTCGCTGGGATTCCAGATCGGCGGCAGTTTCGGCGAGGACGTATTCACCGCGCTGAAAAACTCGCTGGGCTCGGCGGACGTCTCCGTCACCTACTATTACGACTTCACGCCGGTTCCTGAGCCCACCTGCCTGGCGCTCGTGGGCCTTGGCTGCGCGGCGCTCCTCGCCCGCCGCCGCCGCGCCGCGGCGTAACGCGCGGCGCAGCCCGACACAAACGACGCCGCCACCCACCATCATGCACATCGCCGCATAGGGGAGGACACCCCATGAACCTATTACGCGCCTTGACGTCCCGCTCACCCGCCTCGCACTCCGGCAAGATGCCAGCCGGCTCCGACTCCCAGTACGCCGTACACATCCGGCTCTACAGCGCGCACAACTCGGAGCTGTGGCTGATGGCCGCCGTGGCCGCGCTCACGGGCTTCGTCTTCATGCTGACGCTCTCGCCCGGCGTGTGCCCAGGCACCTCAGCAACCGCAACTGCCCGCGCCCTAGGCCTGCTCGCCCCCTCGGCGGCCGTTCACCCGCTCTGGCTGCTCGCCGCCCGAGCCGTCGCCGCCGTCCCACTGTTCGACGTGGTTCCGCGCCTCAACGCCTTCTCGGCCTTGTGCGGCTGCCTGACCGCCGCCCTGCTGTTCCGAATCACCAAGCGGATGCTCTTCGAACTCATCCGCGACCCCCCCGCCATCCGCCTGGAGCCGGCCGCCGATGAAGCGTCGAAAGAGGAGGCCCACGACGCGCCGGACGCCGCCGCCGACAACCTCAACGCCCAGCTGATCGCAAGCCTCGGCGGCCTCGTCGCGGCCCTCGGCTTCGCCTTCTCGGCCCCGTTCTGGATCGCCTCCTCCGTCCTGCACGCGGGCACCTTCGACCTGCTGCTGCTCCTGGTCGCGATCGACCAGCTGGCGCGTTACCACTACACGAGCAGCACGAACGCCTGCATGGCGGCCGTCTTTCTGCTCGGCCTCGGCCTCGTCGAGTCCGTCGCCTTCGTCAGCCTCGCGCCGCTGGCGATCGGGCTGATCCTGCTGACGGCCATCCGGTCCGGCCAGATTTCGGAGTCCTTCCTGCTGTTCGTGCTCGCGACCGGCCTCACGGGCGCCGCCGTCAACACAGCCCTGCTGGTGCTCCTGTCCGACCTGGGCCCAGCCTCCTCCGCGAGCCAGGTCGCCGCGCTGCTCGCCGTCGCCATGCGGACGCACCTGAGCGACCTTCTGTCGGCGCTGCCCCGCACGGGCTGGGTGCTCGTGATCGCGCAAACCGTCCTCCCGCCGCTGGTTGCGTTCACGGGCGTCTACCGCTTCTCGCCCCTGCAAGACGACCCCACCCGCAGGAAATGGGTCATCGGCAACATCCTTCTCACGGCCTTCTCCGTCGCCTGCCTGATCAACGCCCCCTACACCGCGTGGGCACTCATGCGCGACGCCAACGCCCTGCCGATTATCCCCGCACTGGCCATCGCCGTGTCGGCCGGCGCGCTGTTCGCTTACTGGAGCCTCCTCGCCACCGAACATCGCTACGACGCCGACGCGTGCCACATCGAAGCGTCACTGTGCACGCGCCTCCTGGGCTTCGGCCTGTGCGGCCTCCTCGGGCTGATGACCATCAGGGCTCTCCACACCAACTTCGATGACGCCGACGGACGCCAGGCCGCGTTTGCCGACCGCATCGCCGACGCCCTGCTGGCCCAGACCGGCTCCGCCCGCTGCCTGCTCACCGACAGCACGCTCGACATGAATGTGCTCGTGCGCGACCACCTGGCCGGACGAAAACGCGTCATCCTCTCGGTTCCGGCAGACTCCGCGCAGTCACCCGCACCCGCCCAGGCCTTCGTCGAACGCTGGCTTCACTCCGCCCCCCATCAGGCCCAGCAGGTCGCCTCGGTCGCCAGCGCCAACGTGTGGCTTCGCGCCGGCCTCAACCCAGTCCCCATGGGCTTGGTCTATACGGGCGCCGCAGACCTTAGTGCCCTCTCCTGCGAAAGCCTGCTCGCCACCAACAGGCTGTTCTGGAGGGAGGCGGACACGCTCTTGGCCGATGCCCCGGCCATGCGCCCGGACCTCAGGCGCGTGCAGGCCCGCTTGCGCGAACAGCTCAGCCGCGCGGCAAACGACTTCGGCGTGCTCGCCGAGCGGCTGGGCGACTCGCGCGCCGCCGACGAAGCCTATGGGCAGGCGCTCCGCCTCAACCCCAGCAACCCCTGCGCCAGCCTCAACCGCTACGGCTTGCGCCTGCGCCGCGCGAACCCCGCCGAGTGCGTCGGAGGCCTCGCGGGCCTCGCCACCCAGCCCGGCTTTCTGGAGATGCTGGACAGCACGCTGGCCACCTCCGGCCTGCTGGCCCTTCAGGAGGCCGACGTCCTGATACCCGCCATCCTGCGCGAATACACCGCCGGCAAGCAACCCCCGGAGCAGCTGACCCACCTGCTGGAGAAGTGGCTGACCGTGTGTCGCCCCACCCCCCCAGCCCCAACCGCGCCCAACCCGTCGGCCGACCCTGCCGTGCCGGCCACCACCTCATCGCCCGCCGACAGCCGGATCGCCCAGGCGATCGCGATGCGCCTCAAAGGCAAGAGCGCGGCGGCCGAGCGCATGTTGCGCTTGGTCGTCAAAGACAAGCCCGGCAATCTCTCCGCCTGGTCGCTGCTGGCCGAGATTCTGCTCAACAGCGGCGAGCTCGGCGAAGTCGAGCGCACCGTCCTGCCCGCCATGCGACTGGCCTGCGCCCAGGGCGACGCCACCCTCGCGGATATGACCGAAGGCTGCCTACGCATGCACCCGAAAGCGCTCCGCCTGAAGGAGGCCCGCGCCTGTTTCTTACGCGCCCTGTCAAAGGCCCCCTCCCTGTCCGCCGCCAGCGAGCTGCTGCTCCGGACAGACCAGCTGGCAGGCGACGCCGCGCAGCTTGAGGAGGATGCCCTGCTGATCGTGAAGGAGTCTCCCGGCCACGCGACCGCCAACGCGCTCCTGGGAAGCCTCCGGCTGAGCCAGCGCCGGTACGCCGACGCGGAGAAGCACCTGCGCCTGAGCCTCGCCTGTGACCCGGCCGCCGGCGCGCTGAACGACCTGGCCGAGCTGCTACGCCAGCAGGGCAAGCTCGCCGAGGCCGAGCAGCAGGCACGCCTGGCGATCCGGCTCGCGCCCGACCTCCACCAGGCGTGGGACACCTTGGGCGGCATCCTGCTCGACGCCGGCCGCACGGAAGAGGCGATGGGGCCTTTGCGCTGCGCCATCGCCTTCGGCCCCACGGGCGACGTCCGGCCCCACCTCACCCTCACGCGCGTCCGCATCAAGGAGGGCCGCCTCCAAGAGGCCGGCGCGATTCTCGACCGCGTGAGCCCCCTGCCAAGCCAGACGGCGCCGACCACGCTCCAGGAGTATGCCGCGCTTCGCAAACAGGTCGCAGACGGCCGCGCCATGCCGTGACCGAAGCGCCTGGCGGCAAGTGGAGATACTCTATGCCATTCGAGACCATCTGCGTAGCTGAATCCGATCTGATTATTCACGAAGGTCACGGGAGCATCACTTTTGCAGACATCCGGGCGCAGCTGGAAAACTGCTTTGGGGCGACCGGTTGGTCCCGCCACTCACTGTGGGACTTGAGGGATGCGAATCTGAGGAAACTGTCGGCCGAAGAGGTGCGCACGTTGGCCGAACAGGCGACGGCTTTTGCCACGATCCGGTCGGGGAAAAGGAACGCCTGGGTGGCCACTTCGCCCTGCGATTTCGGCCTCTGCCGCATGTCGGAGTTTCTTGCCGATGACGCTGGCTTGTGCCTGGGCGTGTTTCTCGATTTCGAGGCAGCGATGAACTGGATAACCCAATAGCCCTCCTCGTGGCTGCAGGCGGGCGCGCCCCATAAGCTGTCGCCCGCCCGGCACCGCCGGTGTAGCCCTCCTCATGCAGCACCCCAACCCTCAACCTGCCGCGACGGACGCAGCGACGCTCTCAAGCGACGTCAACTCGTGTGACTGTCAGCTCTTGAGCAGCGTGATTGACTCGATCCAGGACGTCCTGTTTTTCAAGACTTCCAGCGGCGTCTACCTAGGCTGCAACGCCCTCTTCGCCGACTTCGTTGGACGGCCGCGCGAAGAGATCGTCGGGCACACGGACTTCGACCTGTTCGACCGCGCGGTCGCTCAGTCTTTCCGATCCTACGATGAGACAATGCTGGCCGCCCAAGAGCCGCGCCACAACGAAGAGTGGATCACCTTTCCGACGGGGAGCCCGATGCTGGTCGACACGCTCAAAGCGCCCCTCCGCAACGCGGACGGACAAATCGTCGGCCTTCTGGGCGTAAGCCGCAACATCACGGAGCGCACGAGAATCGAGTCTGCGCTGCGCGAAAGCGAAGCGAACTTCCGAGCGTTTTTTGAGACCCTGAGCGATCTGATCGTCGTGGCCACGCGCGAGGGCCACATACACTTCGCCAATGCGGCACTGAAGCAGAAACTCGGCTATTCGCCAGCCGAACTCGCCGCGATGCACGTCCTCGACCTTCACCCGCCGGAGAAAAGGCAGGAGGCGACCGAGATCTTCGGAGCCATGCTCCGGGGCGAGCGCAAGACGTGCCCGCTGCCGATGCAAGCCAAGAGCGGCGCACTCCTGCCCGTGGAAACCCGCGTCTGGCTCGGCAAGTGGAATGGCTCCGACTGTATTTTCGGCCTCTGCAAAGATCTGAGCGCGGAGCAGGAGGCTTATCAGCGGTTCGAGCGCCTGTTCCGCAACAACCCCAACCCCATGGCGCTCGCCCTCTTGCCCGAGCGTCGCTTTGTCGACGTCAACGACGCCTTCCTGCGAACCCTGGGATACGCGAGAGGCGAGGTCATCGGCAGCACGCCCACCGCGCTCAAGCTCTTCGTGAACGATGAGCTTCATCAGTCCGTCTTAGCCGGGCTCCCCGCCGACGGGCGATTCAGCGACATCGAGCTTCAGGTTCGCGGCAAGGACGGAGCCATCATCGACGGACGCTTCTCGGGTGAGATCATCGAAAGCCAAGGCCTCCGCTACGTGCTCACGGTCATGGTTGACATCAGCCAGTACAAGCGGATCACCGAGGCCCTCGACCGCGAGCGGGAGCGTCTGGAAGGCATCATCCATGCCACGCACGTCGGCACCTGGGAGTGGAACGTGCAGACCGGGGCGACCGAGTTCAACTCCCGCTGGGCAGAGATCATCGGCTATTCTCTCGCTGAGCTGGGCAAAACTTCGATCGAGACCTGGAAGCGGTTTGGACACCCCGATGATCTCAAGACTGCCGAGTCCCTTCTGAACCAGCACTTCCGCGGCGAAACCGATTACTACGAGTGCGAGCACCGGATGCGCCACAAGGACGGCTCCTGGGTCTGGGTTCTCGACCGCGGCCGCGTCGTTTCGCGAAGCGCGGACGGCCTGCCGCTCCGGATGCTCGGCACGCACCAGGACATCACCTCGCGCAAGCGCGCCGAGTTTGAGACCGCGCGCCTCGCCGCGATCCAGCGCGAGCTGATGCAGCTGGCGACGCAGTGCGTCAACGTGGCCCTCGACCGCCAGGACGCCGCGATTAACCAGTCGCTTGCCGTGATCGGCAACATCATCTGCGCCGACCGCTCCTACCTGTTCGACTACGACTTCGGAGCCGGGCTGATGAACAACACCCACGAGTGGTGCGCCGAGGGCATCTCCCCCCAAATCCAGGATCTGAAGCAAGTCCCCCTCGCGCTCTTCCCGTCCTGGGTGGAGGCGCACCGGCGCGGCGAACTCATCCATATTCCGCAGGTCTCCGAGCTCTCTCAGGACGGCCCGCTTTGGCAGATCCTCGAGCCTCAGGGCATCCACTCCCTGATCACGCTGCCGCTCATGTCACCCAAGGGCTGCATGGGGTTCGTCGGCTTCGACGCCGTCGCGCACGAGCGCGTCTGGGGCACGGAGGAAATTTATCTCCTTCGCGTGCTAGCCGAAGTTTTTGCGAACTACAAGATGCGCCGGCACGCCGAACTCGAAACCCGGCGCCTTCAGGAGGGCCTCGAACACGCACGCGACGAGGCTCAGGCAGCGGCCAAAGCCAAAAGCCTCTTCCTCGCGCACATGTCGCACGAGATTCGGACGCCGCTGAACGCCATCCTCGGTTATGCGCAGATCATGTCGCATTCGTGCAGCGACTGCCCCGTCAACCAGCGGGGTATCGAAACTATCCTCACCAGCGGCGAGCATCTGTTAAACTTGCTCAACAACATCCTCTTCTCCGCGAAGAACGACAACATGGACATCGTCGTTGAAGAGACGGTCTTCGACTTCCACCGCTTGCTTCACGACACCTGCCTGCTGCTGAACGGCCAGCGCAGCGAACGGCCCATTCTCCTCTCAGCCGAGTGCTCGCCGGACGTGCCGCAGCACCTCCGCGCCGACAGCGGCAAGATCCGACAGATTCTGCTCAATCTCGCCGGCAACGCGCTCAAGTTCACCAAGCAGGGCAACATCCGCATTGCGGCCACACGCGTGCTACCCGCCGACCCGGACACTGCCGAGCGACCGGACTCCCTCGCGCTCTGCGTGACCGTCTCCGACACCGGCTGCGGCATCCCCAAAACCTTTCTGCCGCGCCTGTTCCAGCCGTTTGAGCAGGCCGAGCAAACCCAAGCAGGCGCCTCCGGCGTCGGGCTGGGGCTTCCCATCAGCCGGCGACTCGCCCGCGCCCTCGGAGGAGACATCGGCGTGTCCAGCGCCGTTGGACAAGGCAGCACATTCCAGTTCACATTCCTCGCCCACTCCGTCGACGCGTCCCCGTTTGACGAACACCGAGAGCTTTGCACGCTGGCTGAAGGCGAGCCGCGCCGGCGCGTGCTCATCGTCGACGACGACGACGCGAACCGCTTCATGCTGGCAGACCTACTGCGTGGCGCCGGACTTGAGTCCAGCCCGGCTGCCGATGGCCAACAAGCGCTCGCCCTGCTCCACGCCGGGCAGGTGTTCGACGTGATCCTGATGGACAAGCGCATGCCCGGCCTGGACGGCACGGAAACCATCCGCCAGATCCGCGAGACCCCCGATCTGGCACGCGTGCCGATCCTCCTCGTGACAGCCTCCACCCCGCCCGGAGACGCCAGCCAGATCGCAGCCGATGCGCTGGCCGACGGGTGCGTGTTCAAGCCCTTGCGCCGCTCGCAGCTGCTCAAAGCGATCGCGCGCGTCACGACCATCCGCTTCACCGACCACGGGGAGCTTGCCAAGCGGCCAGCGGAAGGCTATCCCTCCGACGGGATGCCGGAGAAACGCCAGCCCCTCCCGCCGCACCTTGTGGAGCGGCTGAAGCAAGCGATCACGATGGGCAACATGCACCTGGTGCGCGCCTGCATCGCAGACGTCAGGCCTTTGGACGCCCGCCTCGCCGCTAACCTGCTCGCGTCCGCCTCCGCTTACGATTACGAAGCGCTTCGACGCCACTTTGCTCATGAACAAGGAGAACGCCCATGAAACACGCGCCACAGACCATCATGATTGTCGACGACGAGCCCAAGAACCTCGACGTCCTAGACGCCATGCTCCGGCAGGAGGACTACGAGGTCTCCGCCTTTCCGAGCGGCGCCCTTGCGCTCGCCGCCGCGCCGATGGTCGCGCCTGACCTCGTGCTCCTGGACGTCCGCATGCCCGACATGGACGGCTATGAGGTCTGCCGCCGCCTCAAAGCGTCGGACGTGTTGAGGCATATCCCCGTCATCTTTCTAAGCGCCCTCACGGAGACCCAAGACAAAGTCCTGGCCTTTCAGGCAGGCGCGGTCGACTATATCACCAAGCCGCTCAGCGAACCCGAGGTGCTGGCACGCGTTCGCACGCATCTGGCGCTGCGCCATCATCAGTTCTTTTTGGAACGCCTCGTACTCCAGCGCACGCTCGCACTAGAGACCGCCCACCGGCGGCTCCGTGTCTTGGACGAAGCTAAGACCCACTGGATCCACATGCTCGCACACGAGTTGCGCACGCCGCTGACCGGCGTCTTCTGCATCGCGGACACGCTCTTTCTCTCGCTTCCACCCGGCAGCGGCGCCCTTGCGATGCGCGACGACTACGACTGGTCCTGCGGGCGCGTCCGCAAACTCATCGACGACGCCACCACGCTGGCCACCATCGACGTCGCTAGCAACACCTTCGAAACCGAGAATGTGGACGTTATCGAAGCCCTCCACGCCGCCGTCTCGACAGCCCGCCGCCGCATGACGGATGTGTCCTTCGATAGTCCCGCAAGCCAGGATGACGCCCTCCTGACCCCGGCGTCCTCCTATCTGCTCAAGCGGGCCTTTATGGACCTCCTGAGCACCGCCGCCTGCTGCGCTCCAGCTGGCGGACACGTGTCGGTGGCCGTCCGGCCGGAAGAGGACATGTCCATCGTCGAGATCAAGACCACCGGCCAGAGTCTCCCTCCCGAGGACCTCGCAACCTTCTTCGACATCGGAGGCCAGCGCACCTTGCTGAAAGGCGGAGCAGACTACGGCCTCGGGCCCGCGCTCGCCTTTCGCATCCTCCAGCTCTTCGACGCCTCCGCCACCGTCAGGAACGGCGCTGACAATGGGATCGCCATCGACGTGCGAATGCCCCTCACTCCAGCGTGAACCACTGCACCTCGACGCGCCGGTTCTGATCCATATCCTTGCCCAGCGGCTCGCGCCACCCGCACCCGACGATCTCGATGCGGGCCGCGTCGACCTTGTGATCCTTGACCAACTGGTCGCGCACGCCGTTCGCGCGGTCTTTGCTGAGCTGCGCGGCTTTCATCGCCATCTTCTGCAAGAAGGGCGCGCCACCCGTGGCCTCGAACTCCGCCACACGCGAGTTGTCCACATGCCCGCGCAACATCAGCGTCGAGCCCGGGCTCACCTGCAACATCTTCGCGAGATAGTCCAAATCCTCCCCGTTCTTCTTGCTGGTCATATCCAGCTTGGAGGAGTTGGGCTGATAGAGGAAGCGCACGTCCCGCGCGAGGATCGGCGTCTCCAGCGGCGTCGCGTCCGCGCTGTGAATCGGCTTGATCTGCGCCACCTCGGAGGCGAACAGGCCCGCCTTCTGGATCGCCTTCAGCCCGTCCAGCGCCAAATACCGCTCGCAGGCCACGGGCCGCGGAATGTAAGCCGACCCGTACGCCATCACCGCCAGCTCGTAAATGTAGGAGTAGCTGCCAGCCGAATCGATCGTGCCGTCGAAGAACGCGAGGTTCTCCGGCAGGTTCGCCAGGTGGACCATGGACATTTCCGCGTCCACCTCCGACTCTTCCCACCCGAAGGCTTTCGCGATCAGCTTGCGGTAGGGCGCAATCCCCGCGCGCACGCGGCTGTTGCCGTCCAGCAAGCCCTCCACCAGGCCGCGCACCACGTCCGGCTTCTCCGCCGCAAACCCTTTGTTCACGATCAGGATGTCCGCCACTAGCAGCAGGTTGCGGTTGGTCATCAGCAGCCGCGCCTTGCCCTTGGCGTCGCGGACGACCTCGTTCATTCTCGGCGCCCACGTCATACAGCCGTGCACGCGCGTGCGGCCGTCCATGACGTCGCGCAAGAAGAAGTCGGCTGCCCCGAACGCGTCCGTGCAGGCGATCACGTTCACCTTGTTCGGATCCGGCCGCGCCTTCGGCGAATCCAGCAGGTTGACGCTCAGGCCCGCCTGCTGGGCCAGATAGCGCACGAGGAAGTCCGACTCGTTGAACTGCGAATAGGCCACGGTCTTGCCCTTGAGGTCGTTGACCTGCTTGATGTCCGAGCGCACCACCAGCCCGTCCGCGCCGCGCGAGTAACCGATCAGAGCCGGCACGACCACTTGCAACTGGCTCCCGTAAAGCGGCAGCACGTCGGCCGTCGTCGCGTTCACCGCGATCTTGCCCCCGTTCACGATCGACCACGCGTCCTCTTCCGAACTGACGATCTTGACCTTGAACCCGTGTCTCTTGAAGAAGTAGGAGTCCTCGCTCGGCTCCATCCCGTTGTTCGCCACAATCAATCCGGCGTACCCCGCGTACTCGGAAATCTCCACGACGACCGTATTGTCCTTCATCTGGTAGGTCGCGGCCGGCTTGAGCGCCGGCACCGTGCGCTGCGCCTCCGCCACCTCAAGATCCGTCCGCAGCGACGACGCATCGTCCGCGCCCCACGCCAACCCCATCATGACCGGCACGACACCGAACCAAGAATAACGCATGTTTCGCCTCCTCGCAGCCGTTCGACCCCTGTGGCCGACTCTCCAGCCGTTGAACCGTGAACCTCTCCAACCTTCTCAGCCCCTGTCCCGCTCACTTGCCCAGCAACGACTCCAGCTCCGCCTCGGCCGCCAGCGGCCTCGCCTTCGCCGCCAGATCCTCAAGCGGGTTGTCGGTGGTGTCCGCCAGCGACGTCGAGAAGCCCGACAGGGCCTCCACGCTCTTCCTGAGCTCCGCCACCTCGGCGATCCCTTGATTCAGTCGCACGCGCTCCATGTCCAGCGCCAGCTTCTCGCGCAGCCGGCCGAGCTCCGCGATGTCGCTGCGCAGCGCTTGCTCGGCCGCGTCGATCTTGGCCAGCGCCTGCTCGTACTCCTGAGCCAGCGGCGTCCGGCTCTGAACGAACCGCTGCGACGCCGCCGCGATCGACACCGCCTTGTCCCGCTCGAGCTTGCGCCCAGCGAAGGTGATCGGCCACGCCTCGTCGTCGTCCGCGCGCGCAACCGCCGCCTGCAGTCGCTTCTGGATGTTGGCCGCATCCCGGATGTCCTGCCGCAGCCGCTCGGAGCGCTCGCCGACCGTCTTGCGCGAGGCCTCGATCTTGCCAATGCGGCCCTCCCGCTCGGCGACCTGCCGTACAATTTCGGCGTCGGCAAACGTCAGGTAACCGCCGGGATCCTGCGTGATCCGTTCCGGCGTCCACGCCTGCGCCGCATCCGCGCTCGCCTTCGACGACGATGCAGGCGGCTTCGCGTCCGGCCGCGGCAGCACGCGCCCGCACCCCGCCGCCAGCAGAGCGATCGCGCAACTCCGTATGAGCTCTCTTCGCATCATCTCCATCCGCCCACAGCCTACAGCCCACAGCCTATAGCCTACAGCCTACAGCCTATAGCCTATACCCTACTCCCTCACTTCCCCATGATCTTGGAGAACTCGCCGTCGTCCACCACGGCCGCCTGCTGCTCGGCCAGCTGGTCGATGGAGACCGGCGCCGACGAGTCCGTCGCAATCCCGACCGTCGTCTGCACCGCCGCGCCGATCGACGTCAGCCGCTTCGTCAGCTCGTCCGTGATCTTGTTCACCTTCAGCATGGAGCGCGAGGTGGTGATCTCCTGCATCTGCTCCTGCGCCTTGGCGCGGCCCTCCTGAATGCGGGCCACCTGTCCGTCCAGCTTCATGACCCCGGCCTCGGCCTTCGCGGCCACGCCCTTCTGCGCCTCCACCTGCCGGAACAGGCCCACAATGTCACGCTTGGCCGCGTCCTGCGTGTAGTTCTTGCCGTTCCACACGAAGGGGAACTTCGCGGCGGTCTCGGCCTGCGTGTAGGCCTCCTTCAGTTCCGCCAGCCCCTTCGTCCCCGCCGCCACCTTGTTCTTCGCGGCTGCCACCATCGCCTCCAGCGAGCCCCGGTTCTGCGCGATCTCGATCTCGCTCGCCTTCAGCTTGAGCAGCGCCGCATTGCACTCCTGCTCGCAGAAATTGAGGTAGTTCTCGGGGTCTTTCGCGATGTTATCCGGCGTCCACTTCGCGTACTGCTTGCCCGCCTCCGTGAGCCGCGTCCTTCCCACATCGCTCGTAAAATAGTAGACGGCCAGCAGGGCCACCACGCCGATCACCACCGTCACAATCACTTTCGTGGAACCGTTTTTCTGTGCCATTCTCGCTCCCCTTTCGTATGGTTGCGCTTTTCATGCGCATGATTAACATAGTAAACTCCGCCCGTTTCTGAAAGCGCAATCGGCAGAAAATCAGGAGCGCCTTTTCTCGCCGCGCCGGCACCGCTTCTTGCGGGGTTCTCTGAACTATGCTATAAAATGAATCACGCGCGCCACCTATTGACGGACACGGCGCATCGAGGACACCTTGAAAAAACTCTACACCCTGACCCTCCTCTTGTCACTTTTTAGCCGCTTCGGCTTCGGCGCCGAAGCGGGCGCGCGGCCCGATACGCAGCAGGCGGCGGAAGCGGAGAACCTGACCGCCGCTCAGACCCTGGCGGTCTGCACCAAGATCATTCCGACCGAGCCGCTCCTGCTCAAAGGCACGCTGACGGTTCGCAAGTCGCGCGGCATCGAGCTGGCCGAACACCCCTTCAAGCTGCTCATGGACTGGGGGGCCACGCCGCCCACGGCCGAGTGCCTGCTGCTGGACCCGCAGGGCACCTCCCTCGTGGAGCGTGCGGTTCTGACGCGCCCCGCCGGCAAGCCGGCCACGATCAAGCTGTTCAGCGGCCCCGAGCAGAAGCCGCAAGACGCCCCGGCCTATTCCGGGCGCATCCGCGGCACCGACATGACCTGGATGGACCTGACGCTCGATTTCCTCTGGTGGAAGGACGTCCGCTTCGACGACACCCCGCGCGGCGAAAGCCACAACCACTGCGACTGCGACATCCTGGTGGCCGTGCCGCCGGGGCCGATCCCGGGCTGCGCGGCCGTGCGCATCTGGATCGACCGCAAGTCGCGCTGCGTCGTGCAGGCCGAACAGCTCAACCCGCAGGGCGACGCCGTGCGCAAAATGTGGGTGCAGCGGGTGAAAGAGATCAACGGCCGCTGGATGATCAGCTACATGGAGATCGAGACCCTGAACAGCGGGCACCGGACCCGCCTGCTCGTCGATGATGTGACCTCGCCATGAACCCTGCGCTTCTCGCTCTAGAGGGCTTGCTGTTACTGGTTCTGTTCGTGCTGTCCGCCTTTTTCTCGGGCAGCGAGACGGTGCTCTTCTCCCTGTCGCCCATTCAAGTCCAGCGCATCCGGACACGAAACCCCGTCGCCGGCGCCCGCCTGGAGACCCTGCTCGGCGACCCGGCCCTGATCCTCTCCACGATTCTGGTCGGCAACACGCTCGTCAACTTCGCGATCGCCAGCCTCGGCTTCATGGTGGCCGACGCGCTCGTGCCCGCCTGGGGCGAGGCCATCGCCATCCCGCTGATGACCCTGCTCCTGCTGCTGTTCGGCGACGTCGCGCCCAAGCGCGTGGCCATCAGCCACGCCGAGCGGCTGGCGCCGGTGTGCAGCCAGCTCCTGCTCTTCTGGCTCTGGCTGCTGCGCCCCTTCAACGTGATCCTCAAGGCCGGCTCGGGCGTCTTCAAGAAGTCGCTGCGCCGCGAGCGCCGCGCGCTCTCGAACGACGAGCTGCGCACCGTGGTCGAGGTCGGCGAGGAGCAGGGCGTCCTCGCCGCAGAGGAAGCCTCCATGGTGGACGGCATCATGCGCCTCTCCGAGCTGAAGGCGAGCGACGAGATGACGCCGCGCGTGGACATCGTGGGCCTGGACCTCGACACGCCGCTGGAGCGGCAGCTCGACGTCGCCCGGAACGCGCGCTTCCGCCATCTGCCCGCCTACGTGCGGACGCCCGACGCGATCGAGGGCTTCGTCAACACGGTCCAGTTCCTGCTCGACGCCGCCCACGACGTGCGCAAGGCGACCTCGCCCGCGCTGTTCATACCCGAGAACGTTTCGCTGGACGAGCTCCTGATCACGTTCCAGCGCAGCGGCAAACACATCGCCTGCGTGCTCGACGAATACGGCGGCACCGCCGGCCTAATCACGCGCGGCGACATCCTCGACCTGATCACCGCGCCGGTCACCAAGGCCGGCACGGAGGAGCAGCTCCGGAAGATCGGCGACAGCGTGTGGCTGATCGACGGCATGGTCAGCCTGGAGGAGGTCAACCGGCAGCTCGAGCTCGCGCTGGACGCCGACGACGCCGACCGCATCGCGGGCTGGATCACGTTCCACGCCGGCCGCCTGCTCCAGGCCGGCCAGACCGTCGAGGCACAAGGGTGCCGCGCCACCATACGGCGGATGCGCAAGCGGCGCATCGACGTCATCCAGCTCGAGGTGCTGGCGCGCGACGAAGGCGCCTCTGAAGCCGGGCACCTAGGCGACGGAACCGTCTACGAAAGCGCGGAGGACGACGAGCTGTCATGAGCGCGAACCTCTACCTGCTGCTGCTCCTGCTGTGTTTTCTGGCCGTCGCCTTCTTTGAGGGCATGGAGTCGGGGGTCGTGTCGCTCAACCACGCCCGGCTGATGCACCTGGTGCGCCTGGGCTCGAAGGCCGCTAAGACCCTGAACGCCTACGTGTCGGACATGCAGCGCTTCTTGGCCACGATTCTGGTGGGCAGCAACCTGATGGCCGTCATGCTCTCCACCCTGTCCGCCGGGCTGGGGCGGCTGTGGTTTCCCGAGAACAACGCCTCCCAGGCCGTTTGGGGCACCGCCATGGCGTTCATGGTGCTCTTCTTCAGCGAGTACCTGCCCAAGCTGTTTTTCACGACGCGGCCGCTGCGCCGGACGCTGATCGTGGCGCGCGTGTTCTATGTGGCGGAGCGGCTGCTCAGCCCCGTGACCGGGCTGGTCCTCTTCCTGACCAAGTGGCTGGTGCCGAAGAGCCGAGGCGCAGCAGACAAACGCTTCTTCATGTCGCGCGAGTATATCCAGCACGTGGTCAGCGACCCCAAGGACGGCTCGCGCATCACCGCCTTCGAGCGCCTCATGATCAACCGCGTACTGGGCCTGCAGACGCGGACGGCCTCGCAGATCATGACCCCGCTGGACCGCGTGTCGCGCACGTCCGAAGAGGCCACGCTCAGCGTCTGCTACCGGCTGGTGCGCGACTCCGGCCACGTGCGCCTGCCGGTATTCAGCGAGGACGGCTCGCGCTGCGTCGGCGTCCTCAACACGCTGGACATCTTCGCCTCCTCGCCCGACCCCGACCGGGTCTGCGTGCACGCCTTCATGCGGCCGCCCTTCTTCGTAAACGGCGACGTACGGGCCGACGACGTGCTGCCCCTGATGCGCAAGAACCGCCAGCCCATGGTGCTCGTGCGCAGCGCCCAAGGCGCCGTCCTCGGTATCCTCACCGAAGAGAACGTGCTGAGCGAGCTCGTCGGCAACCTCTAGCGCGGGCTCCGCCCGCAATTCAAGAGGTCGGAGGTCGGAGGTCAGAGGTCAGAGGCTCAACGCGAGCCGGAGCCCGTCGTCAATCTCGCGCATGACAGAGGGCTCGATCGTCGACACGCGCTCGGTTACGAACGATTTGTCGAGCGTCAGGATCTGCGAGACGTTGGCCACTGAGGCTTTGGGCAACCGGGTGCTGCGCTTCGATAGCAAGACGTTCCCGGGCGCCGCGTGCAGGGCCATGTTGGATGTGAGCGCGATGACGATGACCGTATTGATCTTGCTGGCGTTGAACTCGTCGCCCTGAACGACAAGCACGGGACGCCGACATCCGGGCTCAGATCTCTCTGGGGCGCGAAGCGTCGCCCACCAGATTTCCCCGCGCTGCATCTACCACTCCTCCCGAGGGATCGAGGCCGCCTGCGCCTTCAGGGTGGCGGGATCGATGCCGGATGGTTCCGTCGAGTAGAGTTTATCCAGTTTTTCCCTGACCCGTGAACGCCGATGCTCGTCGATGTAACCTTCCACTGCGCGCGTGTACAATGCGCTGCGCGATATCTGCAAGCGCTTGGCAAGGCAATCGGCTTGGTCGAAAACGGGATCGGGAATGGATATGGCGGTCTTCATGGTTTCATGGTATAACCGCAGTTATACTGCTGTCAACGACTTTTCTAGGGCCGACGCATCGCCATCACGCCTTCAGCGCCGGCAGGCTCAGGCGGAAGGTGACCCGGCCCTCTTGCGGCGGGTCGGCCGTCAGCTCTCCGCCGTGGGCGCGGGTGATCTCGCGGGCCAGGCTCAGCCCGAGCCCCGTGCCGTCCACCTTGCGGTTGCGCGAGCGGTCGCCGCGGTAGAAGCGGTCGAAGAGCCGCTCGCGGTCGATGCGCGTCTCGGGGTCGATGGTGTTGGACACCGCCAGCACCGCGCGCGCGCCCTCTAGGCGCAGCGAGCAGGCGATCTCGCCGTTCTCGCGGTTGTACTTGAAGGCGTTGCTGAACAGGTTCTGTAGGACCTGGCGGAGCAGGTCGGGGTCGGCCTGCACACGGACGTTGGGCGCGAGGTCGTGCCGCAGCGTGAGGCCCGGCGCCACCAGCGGCAAGTCCTCGAACAGGGCGGCCAGCTCGTCGTTCAGGCAGACGGGCTCGAGGCTGAGGCGCAGCTGACCCGAGTCGCTCTGGGCCAGCAGCAGCAGCTTGCGGACGATGCCCTTGAGCCGCTGCACCTCTTCGAGCAGGTCGGCGTAGGTGCGCTGCTCCTGCGACGCCGAAGGCGCGTGCTGCACCGCCTGCTCCAGCTGCCCCTGCAGAATGGTGAGCGGGGTCTTAAGCTCGTGCGCGGCGTCCGCGCTGAAACGCGCGGCCTGCAGGAAGCTCTTCTCCAGCCGGTTTAACATGCCGTTGATCACGTCGGTCAGCGCCTGAAACTCGCGATCCGCGCCCGGCGTGTCGACGCGGCGGTCCAGGCCTTCCGCCGTGAGCCCCTCCGCAACCTGGGCCAGCACGCGCACCGGCCGCAGCGCCTGCCCCGCCAACAGCCACCCGCCGGAGGCGAGCAGGAAGAGCGCGATCGGCCCCGCGACCGCAAAGGTGCCCCAGTGCCTGCGCAGCTCGGCCCGATAATCGGAGAGATCCGCCCCCACGACGAGCGTCATCGCGTCCGTCCCCGTGACGGTGAGGCGCCACAGGACGCCGTCGATCGGCAGCGTCAGGAAGCGGGGGTGCTTCAGCGGCGGGGGCGGAGGGAGCTGCTCGTCGCCCGGCCCGCCGCGCCGCAGCGGGCGGTACGTGTCGAACTGCGGCCGCGCGTCCGGCGCCCGCCGCTCCTCCGCCGGCAGGGGCTGGATGCCGAGCCGCTCGTTGGTGAGCGACCGGGGCCACCGGGCGGACTCGTAGAGCGGCGCACCGCTGCGGTCGAGCACGCGGACCAGGAACTGGCGGGGCCGCTGCTCGCCGTACAGGCTGGCGAGCGACGTGTCGAAGCGCTCCCAGTGCTCGCCGCGCGGCGGCCGGCGCAGCTGCGCCTCCGTGAGCGCGTGCAGGTGGCGGTCGATGCGCTCCAGCCCGATGCGGGCGATCATGGCCATGAAAAGGAGCGCGAACGCGGCGAAGATGATCCCCGAGGCCGCCGCCGAAAAAAGCGCCATTTTCAGTTTGAACGAGCGCACCATGGCTTTACCCCAGCTTGCGGTCTGCGGAGCCGTCTGGCCCCGCCTTGCGAATCCGATAACCGACCCCGCGCACCGTTTCGATCAACGGCTCGCCCGCCTCGTCGTCGATCTTCTTCCGCAGCCTGCGGATGTTGACGTCCACGAGGTTGGTCTCGGGATCGAAGTCGTACCCCCACACGTGCTCCAGCAGCTGGGTGCGCGTGAAGACCCTTCCCGGCGTCCGCATGAGGCGCTCCAGCAGGCTGAACTCGCGCGCGGTCAGCTCGACCTCGCGCTCGCCGCGCCGCACCTGGCGCGTCAGCAGGCTGACGCTGAGGTCTCCCACGCGCAGCAGCCCCGCGGGCTCGTCCTTGGCCCGCCGCGCCACGGCGTGGATGCGGGCGATCAGCTCCTCCACGAAAAAGGGCTTGGTCATGTAGTCGTCCGCCCCGAGGTTCAGTCCGTCGATCCGCTCGTTGAGCTCCGTGCGGGCGGTCAGCAGGATCACCGGAACGGCGCTCTTTTGCTCACGCATGCCGCGCAAGATGCTGAGGCCGTCGCGCCCGGGCAGCATGATATCGAGCACGATCGCATCGTACGGGTGAGTCGTGATGAGCGCATAGGCGTCATTCCCGTTGGCGCTCACCTCGACGTCAAAGCCTTGCTCCTCCAGCCCCTGCCGGATGAACCCCGCGATCTTCCGCTCGTCTTCGACCACCAGAATTCTCATGCGTTCATGGTAACGCCGTCGGCGGCGTTCTGGCCAGTCCAGAATTATGACACCTTTGTCATGTGGAAATACTGGCCTCTGTCATGTTCATGGTGTTTAATAGGTCACGTAAAGGACACACAGTGTGCCCGAGACGGATCTGGGTGCAAAGAAGAAGGAGATCAGCTATGAAGACGAGTCAAGTGATCACGACGATGATGGGCGTGGCTCTGCTGAGCGGAGCGGCGTGGGCGCAGGCGGAAGCGCCTGAAGGCCAAGGGCCTCGCGGCGAGGGGCGCGGCTTCCGTCCGGATGGCGAGCGGCGCGAGCGGATGGAGCCGCGCGAGCGCGGCGAGATGCGCGAGCGGATGCAGCAGTGCGGCGGCTGCGAGGGCATGGGGTGCCAGCAGATGCAGCGCGGCGGCGGCGAGGGCATGGGTCGTCAGCAGATGCAGCGCGGCGGGCCTGGCCCCGGGAGCGAAATCGGCCAGCACGGGTTCCTCAATCCGCTGCGGCTGAAAGAGGCGGGCGCGACGGATCAGCAGATCGAGGCGCTCAAGGCGCTCGCGGATGAGCAGCAGATGAAGAAGATCGACCTGCAGGCGGCGGTTGACAAGGCCGACTTGGCGCTGAATCAGCTGCTGTCCAGCGAGAAGCCCGACGCCGCCGCCGCGCTCAAGGCGGTCGACACGCTGAGCCTGGCGCGCGCCGAACTCTCCAAGCTGGAGATCGGCACCCGGCTGAAGATGCGCGAAACCCTCGGCCCGGACGTGCAGAAGAAGCTGCGCGGGATGGGCCAGGCCGAAGGCGCCGAGCGGCCCGGAATGGGACGCGGCCCGCGGCCTGAGGGGCAGGAGCATCCCCGCCCGGACCGGAACGCGCCTCCGGCCGGCGAGCGGCCTCAGGCGAGAGAGTAGGCGCGCGATGCGCATGCGGGCGGCACCCTGAGCGGGGCCGCCCGCACGTCGCGGAGCCCCGCCGAGCGCGGCCTCCCGACGCCTCGCCCCTCTCGCACGTCTCGTTCCAGTGATTTCCCCGCTGACGCCCAGGCGCCTCGCCTGGAGCCGACGGAGGGGGCACAACAGAAAAGAGAACCCGAATGACAAGAAACGCTGCACTCACAGTCGCGCTCGTGTTGAGCGCCGCGGCGCTCAACCTCCGCGCCGAAGACAAGGAGAAAGCCCCGGAAGGCGACCACAAGCGCCCGAACGTCCCGGTCATTGCGGCCTTGGATGCGAACGGCGACGGCGTCATTGACGCAGCCGAGATCGCCAACGCGCCCGCCGCGCTCAAGAAGCTCGACAAGAACGGTGACGGCAAGCTGACCCGCGACGAGCTGATGCCCCCGCGCCCGCTGTTCGGCGGCGGCAAGGGCGAGCCTGACGCGGACAAGAAGCCGCCCGCCGACAAACTGTAGAACCGGCTAAGCGCGCGCGCCCACCCCGCCTGATCCCTGGAAGTCCGGCATTGACCAGCAATTTTAATTATGGCCAAGAAGCGCCTCACGGCGCCACTACAAACATAAGCAAACGTGGGCGAATTCGTTTGTAGTGAGCCCGTAAGGGCCTTCCCGCAGCACGCGCCTTGTCATAATTAGAATTGCTGGGCATTGACAGCCGGGCCTGCAAGGATTAATTTTGTCGCCCTATTAAGACTATTGCGTCTGCTCGAAGCGACGCGCAAGGGGGACACATGAGGGGATTCTGTTGGCTGGGGACGGCCGCCGTTCTGTTTGTGACCGCTTGCCGGGCGGCTGAACCATCCGCGCCGGGCGGGATTCCACCTTTGGCCAAGGAGGATCGGCCGCTGGCCGAGCGCTTCGCCGAACCGCCGCCCTCCGCGCGGATCCTGAGGATTCTCCATAAGCAGCAGGATCAGCCGGAGGCCCAAGACAAGGTGCTGAAGCAGCTGGCCGGGCAGGGCTTCGGGGGCTTCGCGGGCAACGTCTCCTTCGACGGCTACGTGGACGACGAGACCCAGTGGCCCGCCTTCCTGCGCGGCGTGAGCCTCGCAAAGGCCGCGGGCATGTCGCTCTGGCTCTACGACGAGTGCGGCTACCCGTCGGGCAGCGCGCGTGACCTCACGCTGAGGGGCCACCCCGAATGGGCGGCCCGCGGCCTGCTCGTCGCCGAGACGAACGCCTGCGGCGGCGCAGCGGTCTCGCTCCCCCTGCCGCCCGGCAAGCTGGTGCTGGCGGCCGCGCTGCCGCGCCGCGCCGGCGTGATCGCGCTGGACGAGGCCCTGGATCTCGCGCCCTCTGTCGTGCTGGGGCGGCTTTCGTGGCAGGCGCCAGCAGGCGATTGGTTCGTGGTGCTGATGACCGACGACCTCATCTACGAGGGCACGCATGCGGCTGTCAGCCTCGCCTTCAAGAAGCCGTGCATCGACCTGCTCACGCCCGAGCCGACCGCACGCTTCCTCGAGGTGAACCACGAGCGATATGCCGAGAAGATGGGCAAAGACCTGGGCAAGCACTTCGTCGCCACCTTTACCGACGAGCCCTCGCTGATGAGCCTCTGGATGCGGCCCATGCCCCACCGCGTGCTGCCGTGGTCGCTGACCATCGAGAAGGAGTTCAAGAAACGCCGGGGCCGCGCGCTGCGCCCGCTGCTGCCCGCGCTCGTCGCCGAGGCCGGGCCCGCCGGAGCCAAAGCCCGCTACGACTTCTGGAACACCGTGGGCGAGCTGGTCTCCGAGAATTATTTCGGCCAGATCCAGACGTGGTGCCACAAGCATGGGTTCGCCTCGGGCGGCCACCTGCTGATGGAAGAGGGGCTGGTCGGGCACGTGCCGCTCTACGGCGACTTCTTCCGCAGCGTGCGGCGGCTCGACGCGCCCAGCATCGACTGCCTCACGAGCCTGCCGCCGGAGGTGCCGTGGTACATCGCCCGCCTGATCGGCAGCGCCGCCGACCTCGAGGAGCGCGCGGTCACCATGTGCGAAGTCTCCGACCACTGCCAGCGCTACCGGCCCAAGGGCGACGAGCGGCCGATCCGCTTGGTGACCGAAGACGAAATCCGCGGCACCTGCAACCGGCTCGTGTGGGGCGGCATCAACACGCTCACCAGCTACTACGCCTTCAAGGATCTGACGGACGACCAGCTGCGCCGCCTCAACACACACGTCGGCCGCTGCCAGACCATGCTCAGGGGCGGGCACCAAGTGGCCGATGTCGCCGTGCTGTATCCGGTCGAGAGCGTCTGGCCCCGATTCATCCCCGCGTATCATGGCGCGTCGAGCGAGCCCGCCGCCCGCCGTGTCGAAAGTGTCTTCGATGGCGTGAGCCAGGCGCTCTACGGCGCGAACCGCGACTTCACCTACGTGGACGCGCAGGCGCTGTGCGACGCCAAGGTCAAGGGCGACGCCCTCGCGCACGGCGACCTGCGCTGGCGCGTGCTGGTGCTGCCGGAGGCCGACACGCTGCCGCTGGAGGCGTGGAAGAACGTCGCCACGTTCTGGCGCAAGGGCGGCACTGTGATCGCGGTCGGCGCGCGGCCGGCCAACAGCGAGAAGGAGCTGCCGTCTCCGCGCGTGCAGGAGATCGCGCGCGAGCTGTTCGGCGCGGGCGAGGCCCCTTGTGTCGGCACCAACAAGGCGGGCGGCACCGGCGTGCTGCTGCCGACCGGCATGATCGCGCTCGTGCCGCAGGTGATCGACACGCTGCTCGAGCGCGACGCGGCCTGCGCGGACGCGAAGTCGCCGCTCAAGGTTACGCACCGCCGCATCGACGGCCACGAGGTCTACTTCGCGATCAACGACAGCGCGGCGGCGTGGAGCGGCGACATCCGCTTCTGCGGGCGCGGCGTGTGCGAGCAGTGGGATCCGGCGACGGGCGCGATGACGCCGCTCGCAGACGGCGAGAAGGTGCCGGCGCAGCTCGGGCCGTACGGCGCGATGCTCTACCGCGCCCCGTCGGTCGCGGCGCCGCGCCGCCTGCGCGGGGATGCAGCCTCCGGGCTCAGGATGACGGCCGAGCCGCTCCCTGCGGCGAAGGCCACGGTCGGCGGCGGCCAGCACGTGCGCTCGGAGCTGGGCGGCGACGACGCGTCCGGCTGGTCCGCGAAGGCCGAGCTGACCAGGGGGCAGGTCGACACGCACCAGTTCGTGAGCTTCACTTACGCGCAGCCTCCGGCGCTGGCTGAGAGCGCGGGGCTGGTGATCGACGCAGCGGTGCCAGAGGGCCAACGCACGCCGGCCGAGCTGCTGGTCTTCATCCACACCCAGGACGGCGACTACCTCGCGGGCACGGGCCGCTACCTGAACGCGCCGGGCCCGGCGCGCGCCTACGTCGTGTTCAGCCAGTTCAGACCCTTCGGCAGCCCCAAGGGCGCGCTCGACCTCTCGAAGATCGTCTCGATCCGCGTCGGCTGGGGCGGCTACTTCGGCGCCGAGGGCGAGCGGATCGCGATGACCGTGAAGCCCCCCCAGCGCTTCGTCTGCGGGGCGCGGTAGCGGCCGGCTCGGGCGCGAGATTGCGGGCTGAAGCCCGGACAATGAGTGACCGCACGAGCGGGCTAAACCGTTCGTAGCCCGGCCTTCAGACCGCCTCGGCCCCTGATGGGCATTGTCGCCCCCTACACCAATGGGCGCACCGGCCATCCGCTGGCCCGTCGCTGGATGACGCAAGGAGCGCCGGCCTGCTCCGCCGCTGTGTCGGCGGAGAAAAGGCGCGTTTCCGGCGACACAGCGCCGGAACTACAGAGCCAGCGGATCACCGTTGCGCCCACCACCACTGTCCGCTTGCATGACACGGTGCGGTTATGGCATGATTGCTCTAGCGATTGATCAAGGCGGCACGACGATCAACGCCGGCTTCGTGGAGGCGACCGCGAGCGCGAACGCCCTGCCTTCCAGCGGCGGCATCGTCGTCAACAGCCCCGGCGAGCTGTGGCTCAACGCCGGCGCGCTGGCCTTCAACAACGCCGGCGGCGTGGGCAACGGCAACCCCGTCACGGTCAACGCAGGAGCGAAGCTTACGCTGGCCAGCAACTTTAACGCCGGCTACAGCCGCCCGGTCACGCTCAACGGCGGCACGCTCCACTGCCTCGCGGGCAGCTCCGACGACAGCAACAATTACCTCTGCAACCTGACGCTCCAGAACGGCGCGCAGGTCACGGGCCGCAAGTTGCGCGTCGGCTACCATACGACGGCCACGGTCACCGCCAGCGGCACCGCGCCCTCCACGCTCGCGGCCGGCCTCTACCTCGTCAACAACGGGCCGAACCTCGTGTTCAACGTCGCGGACGTCACAGGAAGCGCCGCGGCCGACCTCACGGTCTCAGGGCTGCTGACGGACTTTACGGGTCAGACAGGCATGCCGGTCGTCAAGAGCGGCGCGGGCACGCTGGCGCTGAGCGCCACGAACACCTGCATCGCTCGCTTCACCGTGCTGGCGGGCACCCTGGCGCTCGCGACCAACGGTACGCTGGGCGCCGCGAACAACATCGTGCTGAGCGGCGGCACGCTGGACATGGGCTCCTACACCAACACGCTGGGCACATTGACCGTCTCAACCAACAGCGTGATCGCGCTCGGCACGGGCAAGCTCGCCTTCGCCGCCAGCAGCGCGGTGACGTGGACGAACCGGCTGACGCAGCGTCGGCTCGCTGGGCGAGCAGACGCTGCGCTTCGGCACCAGCAACACCGCCCTGACCGCGCAGCAGGTGTCGGCCATCGACATCAACGGCAAGCCGGTGCGGCTCAAGAGCGACGGCTACGTGGCCCAGCGCCGCTGGGGCACAGTCGCACTCCTGCAGTAATCGGATCACCGGCCCAGGATATAGACCTGCGAGGCCCCGAGGGTGACCTGCGGACTGCGGATGGGGTGTCCCGCCAGGTCGAAGCAGGCGGCGATGGACGGCGGGCCCTTGTCACGCTACAATGGGCGCCATGAAACAGGCGGCGATGGTTATGGCCCTGGCGTTGGCGGTGGTGACCGTGACGGCCACCCCTGCGCCGGAGGCGGCGGCGGAGCAGCAGCGCGATTGGGATGCGGCGCTCGCTCACTACGAGACGCTTTACGGCGCCACGCTCACCGACGACGCCACCCGCAGCGAGCTGCGCACGAAATTCGCCGAGCTCCGGCAGAAGGTTCCGTCCAACACCGAAACGAACAGGGCCGGCGTGTGGAGGGTGCGAGCCTACGCCTTTCGCTCGCTGGATTTCCAGTGGACGGATAAGGGCGGCCAGGCGCGCCACGCGCGGTGGACGATGCGCGACGACGAGGTCGCCTTCATCCGCGCCGCGCTGGGCGCGTTCGCCGACCGCGTGTGGGAGTACACCTCGGGCAGCTTGCGCATCGACTGGCGCTTCACAATCATCGAGCAGCCGCTGACAAAGCTGGACGGAAAGGACAGGTTTTGGCCCGGCCCCGGCGCGTGCATGCCGTACCTTTCGGAGCTGAAGACAAACGAGGCGGACACGATCATCGTCTACGCCAAGGTGCGCGGCGATAAGAGTGAATCCGGCGAGGCGGTGCCGATGGCCCTGCTCGGCGGCGCGTTCGGCGTCCTGGGAGAAACGAAAGGCGCGACTTACATCGGTTTCAACACGGGCGGCGGCATGGTCAGCCACGAGCCCCGCGGCGAGGCGGAGCTGCACGAGTGGCTGCACTCAGCCCAGTGGACACTCGAAGACCACCAGGGCTATCCGCGCGGGCTCATGTGCACGTCCGACGGCGGCAGGCGTGAAGGCGAGGAGGGTGGCGACCCCTGTTACCGGCGCACGAAAGAAGAGCCGGGGTGGGTCGGCTACTACCGCCACCTGATGCAAACGCACGTCACGCGCAAAATGTGGCGCGAGCTATCCGTGACGCGCACGCCCGATAACGTCTGGATCGGCCAGTACGCGCGCCGCGCGCTCGCGCTCGGGCCCTTCCCGGCTGCCGGCCAGCCCCAGCTCGGCATCGACCGGGCTTACATCGACGAGGCCCGCGCCTCGCCCCGGCTGGGCGCGAGAGACGGCGGGCTCACCTGGCAGCCCCTCGTCTCCACCGGGCGGACGCTCGACATGATTCCGCTGCTGGGCGCTGGGCGGGACAGCGTCTGTTACCTCGCCCTGACGGCAATCTCGGAGCGAGAACAGCCCGCGCAGATCCGGGTCGGCTCCGACGACGGCTGCTGCGTGTGGCTCAACGGGGAGGCCGTGTCTTCCGCGCCAGGCCTCCGCGCGCTTCGGCCCGACCAAGACGTGGCAGGGGTCACGCTCAAGAAGGGCCGGAACCTGTTCCTGATGAAAGTCACGAACGCCGGCGGCGGCTGGTGCGCGACGTTCCGCCTCTGTGCGCCTGACGGCGGCCCGCTGCCCGGCGCGGCGTATGCCGAGTGACACCGCCACCAAGAAATGTCTAGCCCTACTCGCCCTTGTCCGCTTCGCCGAAGTAGTCGTAGAAGACCTGGGCCAGCGCGGCCCCGTATTCGCGCCAGCGGCGGGCCGAGGGCGGCTCGTTCAGGCCCGCGATCCAGTTGCAGTTCAGCTCGTGGACGACCGCGTCGACGCCGAACCGCTCCAGCCAGCCGTCGCCGAGCGAGCCGGGGTTGCTGAAGGTGGCCTTCGTACTTCCCTCGGTGAACCACGTGTGCGTGCGCAGCAGCGCCTCCAGCCGCGCCATGCGCGCGAGATACCCGTCGAGGTCCGGCACGAACGGGCGGCTGACGTGGAGCTGGCCGCCGCCGTCGTTGTGGAAGTCGATCGCCAGGTGCGGCCGCAGGCCCGCGCGGAGCTGGCCCTCGAGCCACGCCTCCAGCGCCGCGTTCTCCGGCGCCAGCTCCGGATCCGCCGGCCGGTCCCAGCTGCGGTTGAGGTCCTTGCCCCGCAGGTTGAAGCGCGTCAGGCCGCGGGCGACCCCGTCCTTGTTGGCCAGCGGCAGCGCGTAGACGCAGGTGCGGCTGAGGAAGCGCGCCGCCGCCTCGTCGCCGGCGAGCAGGCGGTCGAAAAGCCCCTCCAGCACCCAGTTGCCGCCCGACTCCCACGGGTGGGCGCGGGCGCGCAGGAAGACCCTGTGGGGCGCCCGCTCGCTGCCGACCCGCACGATTTCCAGCTCGCGCCCCTCCACCGTTCGTCCGAGCGGCGTGACCGCGGCGTACGGGCTCGCGCGCAGGCGCGCCAGCAGGCGGTCGAGGTCGGAGAGCCGGTAGGGCTCGACGCGCGCCACATAGAGCTGCGGCCCCGGCATCTCCACCGTGAGCCGCACCCGGTTGGTCGGCAGCGCCACCGTGCGCG
This sequence comes from uncultured Lentisphaeraceae bacterium, assembly GCA_964386865.1. GTDB lineage: Bacteria > Verrucomicrobiota > Kiritimatiellia > RFP12 > UBA1067 > CAYLUN01. Next base: position 42,414 of record CAYLUN010000029.1, read on the forward strand.
CGGCCGTCCACGCGCGGCCGTCCGGCGAGACAACGAGCGTCTGAAGCTCGCGGGCCACCGAGCCCGGCCGGCCGTTCCAGACGTTGTCGAGATTCGCGAACTCGAGCGTGTGCCGCGAGCCCGGCTCCGCTTCGAGCCGGATATGGATGTGCCCGGCGGCGCGGTTGGGCGAGCCGCGCTCCTGGTCGTACAGCAGATGCACCCGCGTCGCGCCGTCCGCGTCCGCCTCCGCCCACACGGGCGAGGCGTTCTCGAAGCCGCACGCCACGTACGGCGGCCGCGCCTCAGGGGGGATCGGCTTGAGGGCCGTAGTTTCGCGGGTGCGGGAGGCCTCCATGTGCTTCCAGACGACGCGCTTGTCGGGCGAGACTTCCAGATAGACCGCGCGCGGGCCGGGCTTGGAGGCGCGCGAGGCGCAGGCGACCAGCGTGTTGCCGCTGGCCAGGCGCGTGGCTTCGCAGAAGCTGCCGATGTTGAGTTCGGCGGGCAGGTCGGCGGCGGTGAGCGTCCAGACTGTTTGGCCCGCCGGATCGATTTCCGCCAGCTGCGCGGGCTTGTACCCGGAGATGAGCGTGTTGCCGTTGGCCAGGCGGCTCGCGCTGTAGGCCATCGGCAGATCCCACTCCTTCAGCACCTTGCCCGACAGGTCATATTCGCGGATTTTGTGCGAATAGCACTCGCCCACGAGCACGGTGTTCTGCGGCGTCAGCCGGATGAGACGTGCCGTCTTGTGCCCCAGGCCCTTCGCGACGACGTCGAAGCTGCGGAGCGCGTGCCCCTGCCGGTCAATCTCGGTGACCCGCCCCGCCTTGCATTCGTTGATCAGAATGTGGCCGTTGGCCAGCGGCTGGCAGGACATGATCTCGTCGTCGTAGGGAGCGTCGAAAAGCGTCTTCTTGTCGGAGGCGATCAGGCGCACGCCGCCCTTGTTTCCGGTGCGGGGCGACGGCAGGTAGGCGGCCAGCACCGAGCCGTCGGCCAGCGCCCACGCATCGATGGGCTTCACCTCCCCGTAGATCCAAACCGGCTCGCCCGCCGCGCTGAAACGGGTGATCTCCGACGTGTCCACGTCGCAGGCGATGAGCGCGTAGCCCGGAGCGGCGGCGTTCGTCGCGGGCTCGGCGAAGCCCGCCTCAGACCAGATAATCGTCGCAACCAGTAAGCTGATGACGGGAAAGGGCCGGTTCGCTCGAAAGACACGCATGAGTCTCCTTCACCCGAATCTTGACACCTCAGCGCAAGGCTTACCTAATAGTCTGACAGCCTACAGCCTATTCACCCGATGCTGGCGGAGGGGGAGGGATTCGAACCCCCGGAACCTTGCGGCTCGCCGGTTTTCAAGACCGGTTCTTTAAACCACTCAGACACCCCTCCGGAAAGGACGGGGCTCAGTATAGGCCAAAAGGCCTCCGCGCTTCAAGCCGGCAATACGCGGCGGCGAGGCGCCTAGGAGCGCTCCTTCCGGCACAGGAAGAGCGGCTCGTCGGGATTGACGCCGTAGCGCAGCGCGTCGACGTCCGGCAGGCATTCGGCGTGTTTCTTCAGCTCCAGCGCGAAGCCCGCCGCGCGGATGCGGTCAAAGAGGTCGCGCCCGTAAAGCCGAATGTGATCCTCCTGCCCGTAGAACTCGACGCGCTTCTCGTCGGTGTCGATCTCTGCCGTATCCTCCAGCGTCTTATCCAACCCCGACGCGTAAGGCGTTTGCAGGATGGCCGTCCCGCCGGGCTTAAGCACGCGGAAGAGTTCGCGCAGCGCACGCGCGTCGTCCGGCACATGCTCTAAGACGTGGCTGCAAATCACCCAGTCGAACGAGGCGTCCGGATAGGCGATAGCGGTCACGTCCAATTTCTCGATGCCCTCGCGAGCGGGCACGAGGTCGCCCTTCACGTACTGCGCCGGGCGGCAGGCCTCGATGCGGATCGCCAGCCGCTTCTCCGGCGCGAAATGCAGCACGGCCGCGCCCTCCAGCAGGCGCCAGAAGCCCAGCTTCTCGAAGAAGAGGATCAGGTGGCGCTCGCGGTCGTGGCTGCGGCAGAACGGGCACCAGAAGTGGTCGAAGTCGCTGCCGACCCAGCTGACGTTGTGCAGATAGGCCGAGAACGCCTTCCACCCCCCCCGATAGTTGGAAAACCGGAAGAACGTCTTGCCGCACACGCAGCACTGGTGGCGGTTGCCCAGTCCGTTCAGCCCCCGCCTAAGCTTCCGAACGAACCCGATGTTATCCTGCGTCGGCTGGTACAGCATGTTTTCCCTCCCCTGCGCAAAATGCATGCGAAACAACGAAAGACACGAAAATCACGAAACCGGATCCTAGTTCGCGATACACTTCAAAACACGCGCCCATGATCTGGTAACTCTCATCTTTGAAAAGCAAGGCCGTTCCCATTTTCGCGCCTTTCGCGTGTTTCGTAGTTTCTACTCTCCACAATCGATGTGCGCTTCGCCGGAATAGATCGGCACGAGGCCCTCCGCGGTTCGGAGCAGCAACGCGCCGTCCGGCTGAATGCCCTCCGCGCGCCCCGCGATGCGACGCGCGCCCTGCTCCACCGCTATCGTCCGGCCCCGCAGGGCGTCCCGCCCGCTCAACGCCGGCACGAGCGGCCCCAGCCCCTCCTCGCGCCACCGGTCGTACAGCGGCTCGAACCGGTTCAGCACCGCCGCCAGCACGGCCGCACGCGAAAACGTCTTCCCCGCTTCGATCCGCAGCGATGTGGCGCGATCGCGAAGCTCCTCCGGCAGTTGCGGGCGCGTCAGGTTCACATTCACGCCCACGCCCGCGATGATGTGCCGCACACGGTCGGTTTCGGCCTGCATCTCGCAGAGGATGCCGCACAGCTTGCGGCCCTGGGCCAGAATGTCGTTGGGCCACTTGACCAGGGGCCGCACCGCCGGCGCGAGCCCGGACAGCGCCTCGGCCACGGCAAGCCCCATCACCAGCGGCAGCGACGCCGCCCGCGCCAGCTCGACGTCAGGCCGCAGCAGCAGCGAGAAATAGAGGTTCACGCCCGGCGGCGAGAACCACGCGCGCGCCAGGCGGCCTCGGCCCGCGCTCTGCGAGCCCGCCGCAAGCGCCAGCCCCTCGGCCGCGCCCGCCTGCGCCCGCGCGGCCACGTCGCGGTTGGTCGACCCCGTCTCCTCGACGTAGAGGCACTCGCGACCCAGGCTGCGCGTGGTCAGCAGCGGCAGCACCTCGGCCGCGTGCGGCGTATCCGGCGCAGAGACCAGCCGGTAGCCCCGCCGCGAGCAAGCCTCGATCGCGTAGCCGCCAGCCCGCAGCGACTCCATCTGCTTCCAGATCGCCGCACGCGACACACCTAAGCGCGCGCAGATCGCGCGGCTCGACACCTCGTCGTCGCCGGCCGCCCGCAGCATCGCCACGATCTGATCCCCCGCCATCATTTCCACCTCGCCTCCCCAACCTCCCAACCGTGAACCTTTCCAACCTTCCCTATCACAGATACGGATTGCTCCGCTTTTCAACGCCGATGGTCGTCATCGGGCCGTGACCGCAGATCACGCGCGTGTCGTCCGGCAGCGCCTTCAGCCGCTGCAGCGAGGCCTGCAGCACCTCCCAGCTCCCGCCGGGGAAGTCCGTGCGCCCCACCGAGCCGGCGAAGAGCGTATCGCCGGCCACCAGCAGCTTCTCCGCCTCGAAATAGAGGCACCAGCCGCCCGGCGTGTGGCCCGGCGTGTGGAGCAGCTTGGCAATCAGGCCGCCGCACGCGAGCGTGTCGCCGTCCCGCTTGTCCGTCGTCAGCGCCGCCGGCCGGCTCGTCGGCCGGTAGGGCGGCATCGCGTTCGCCGCCGTGAAGGCCCAGGCCGCGTCCTCGGCGTGCAGGTGCACCGGCACGGGGAACCTGGCCACAATCTCGTTCACCGCCGAAAGGTGGTCGAAATGGCCATGCGTCAGCACCACCACTCCAGCCCGAAGCCCCTTCGCGGCCAGAAAACGGAGAATCTCCGCGCTGTCCGCTCCGGGGTCGACCACCCACGCCTGAGCGGGATCCTCCCACAGAATCGAACAGTTGGCCTCGAACGGCCCGGTCGGCAGCACGTGGTAATTCATGGCACGTAGCATAAACAACACATCCCCCACCGGAAAGCCTAAACTGAAGGCGGGCCCGCCCAGCCTCGTCCCGCTCGAATTCGGCGGCCCGTGCGGGCTCGCCCGTACGCTCGGATCCGCTCTGACCGGCCAAATCCAAAATTGCCCCCTACGAACCCTTGTGCTATCCTCTTCCCCAACATTTGTTCGAGGGGTAGGACGGCCAGAGGGCGAAGGGGACGCATGGATACGATCAAGGCATACGAACTCATGCTGACGATCCGCTTCTTTGAGGAGGCGATCGAGCGGCTTTTCCTCGAAGGGCGCATCATGGGCACGGCGCACACCTGCATCGGGCAGGAGGCGACCGCCGTCGGCGTGGCCGCCGCGCTCGGCCCCCAGGACGCGATGACCACGACCCACCGCGGGCACGGCCACTTCCTCGCGCGCGGCGCAGACGCCGGACGGGCGCTGGCCGAGCTCTTCGGACGCGAGACCGGCTACTCGCGCGGGCGCGGCGGCAGCCAGATGATGATGGACACCTCCATCGGCTTCTACGGCGCGAACGGCATCACCGGCGGCAGCATCCCCTTTGCGACCGGCCTCGCGCTCGACGCGCAGATGCGGCGCTCCGGCCGCGTCACAGCCTGCCTGTTCGGCGACGGCGCCTCCAATCAGGGCACCTTCCACGAATCGATCAACATCGCCGCGCTCTGGCGGCTCCCCGTGCTCTACATCGTGGAAAACAACGGCTACGCCATGTCCACCTCCACCTCGCGCGGCCTCGCCGACCCCCGCATCGCCGACCGCGCCGCGGCCTACGGCATCCCCGGCGTGACCGTCGACGGCAACGACTTCTTCGCCGTGCGCGACACGGTGGCCGCCTGCGCCGAAGCAGCCCGCGCCGGCAAGGGCCCCGCGCTGATCGAGTGCGCCACCTACCGCCTGTCGGGCCACTCGCGCGGCGACCCGCGCGTCTACCGCACCCGCGAAGAGGAGGCGGCCGCCTGGAAGAACGACCCGATCTTGCGGCTGGAGCAGCGGCTCAAGGCGGACGGCCTGCTGGACGACGACGCGCTTTCGGCCCGCCGTCACGCGATGCTGACGCGCATCGAAGAGGCCATCCGGTTCTGCGAGAACTCGCCTCTGCCGGATCCGGCAACGCTCCGCGACGACCTATTTGCATGATGTACGGGCATGGCTAGCCATGCCCCGCAACCCAACCTAACAGCCTAACAGCCTTCAGCCCATCCACCTCATTATGCGAACCATCACCTTCACCCAAATCATCCGCGAGACGCTTGCCGCTGAGCTGCGGCGCGACCCGAGCGTCTTCCTCATGGGCGAGGATATCGGCGTCTACGGCGGCGCGTTCGGCGTCACCCGCGGGCTCATCGCCGAATTCGGCCCGGAGCGCGTGCGCGACACGCCGATCTCGGAGCAGGCGCTCACCGGCATTGCGATCGGCGCGGCCGTGGCGGGCCAGCGACCCGTGATCGAGATCATGTTCATGGACTTCATCACGCTGGCCGTGGACCAGCTCGTCAACATGGCGGCCAAGCTCCACCCGATCTACGGCCTGAGCTGCCCGCTCGTGCTGCGCACGCCGCCCGGCGCAGGCCGGGGTTACGGCGCGACGCACTCGCAGTCGCTTGAGCGGCTCTTTGCCGGCATCCCCGGCCTGAAGATCGCCGTGCCCTCCAACGCGGCAGACGCCTCGGGCCTGCTCCAGTCCGCGATCCGCGACAACAACCCCGTCCTCTTCCTCGAGCACAAGCTGCTCTACCCCCTGCGCTTTGAGACCGGCGACGACCTGCCGCAGCCGATCCCGCTCGGCTTCGCCAAGGTGCTCCGCGAGGGCACCGACGTCACGCTGGTCACCTGGTCGTACATGACGCACCTCGCGCAGCAGGCTGCGGCGCGGCTCGCGCAGGAGGGCATCGAGGCCGAGATCGTCGACCTGCTGACGCTCAGCCCGCTGGACATCGACACGGTCGTTGACTCGGCCAAGAATACCGGGCGGGTGATCATCATCGAGGAGGGCCCGAAGACCGGCGGCTTCGCGGCCGAGATTGCGGCGCAGGTCATGGAGCGGGCGCACGACTACCTCGAGAAGCCGGTGCGACGGCTCGCCTCGCCCGACTTCCCGGTGCCCTCCGCCAAGAACCTCGAGGCCGCCTGCCTGCCGACCGTCCCCGACATCGTCGCCCTCGCCCGCGAGCTGGTGGAGGGGTAATGCTCTATTCTCTTATCACCCTCTCCTACAACAAGCTGGCCTGCACGCGGCGCTGCCTGTCGGCGCTGATCACGGACTCCGTCGCGGACGGGCCCTGGGAGCTGATCGTCGTCGACAACGGCTCGACCGACGGCAGCGGCGCCTGGTGCGACGCGGAGCTGACCGCGCTCGGCGCGGCCCACGGCGTGCCCGTGACCGTGCTGCACAACGCGGGAAACGTCGGCTGCTCCTACGCGCGCAACCGCGCCATCGCGGCCGCGCGCGGCGAGTATCTGGTCTTCGCCGACAACGACGTCACGCCGCGCACGCGGCGCTGGATGCCTCGCCTGCGCGAGGCGCTGGGCACCATCCCGAACGCGGGCATGGCCGGCGCGAAGATGGTCTATCCGTGGCCGCCCTACCCCATCCAGTGCGCGGGCGTCGGCATCTCGCGCCGCGGCCACGTCTGCTTCCGCGGACGCGGCGAGCCGATCGGAGACCCGCGCTTCGGGCAAGCGGAGGCCGTTCAGTGCCTGATCAGCGCCTGCCTCCTGATCCCGGCCGCGCTGATCCGCGCCCACGGCGGCTTCGACGAGGCCTTCCACCCCGTGCAGTTCGAGGACTTCGACCTCTGCTACCGCTTGCGCGAGGCGGGCCATCCGGCGGTCTACGCGCCCGCCGTCGAGATGTACCACTTCGAGAGCGTCACCACGCAGGGCACGCCCACCGTGCGCAACGCCGCCGTGGTCGTGCGCAACGGGCTGCTCTTCCAGAAGCGCTGGCGCCACCTCTTCGAACAGGAAGACGGGCCCGACGAGGAGGCTTGCCGTTGGCGTAAGATCGAACCCGTGCCCTTCTCCTCGATCGGCGACCTGCCGCTCGTCTAGCGGAGCGACAAAGGAGCGGCAGCCGCCTCCGCGCCGGCCGCGCCGGCCCGCAGTTGTTGGCGCTTTGCTTTCTGTGTTGTTACGGCTTGCCGCATCGGGTTTGAAACGATATTCTTATGCAAACGGGAGACGCAGAATGAAGACATCTGTTTGGCTTGCTGGTGTGGCGTTCGGCGGTGCCGTGTTGATGGCCCTCGCAGAAGACCCCAAACCCTATGGCCCCGTGCCCTCCGAGCGCCAGCTGCGCTGGCATGAAATCGAGACTTTTTCGCTCGTCCATTTCGGACTGAACACCTACACCGACCGCGAGTGGGGCTACGGCAACGAGGACCCGGCCCTGTTCAACCCCAAGGCCCCGGACGCGAACCAGGTGGTCTCCACGCTCAAGAGCGGCGGCATGAACGGCGTGATCCTCGTGGCCAAGCACCACGACGGCTTCTGCCTGTGGCCCACGAAGACCACCGCGCACAACGTCTCCAAATCCCCTTGGCGCGACGGCCGCGGCGACCTCGTGCGCGAGTACGCCGACGCGGCGAAGAAGCACGGGCTGCGCTTCGGGCTCTACTGCTCGCCCTGGGACCGCAACAGCGCGGCCTACGGCACGCCGAACTACCTGCCGATCTACCAGGCCCAAGTCCGCGAGCTTCTCTCCAACTACGGCACGCTCTTCGAGGTCTGGTTCGACGGCGCGAACGGCGGCGACGGCTACTACGGAGGCGCGCGCGAAAAGCGCAACATCGACCGCTTCACCTACTACGACTGGCCCAGCACCTGGGGCCTCGTGCGCCAGCTTCAGCCCTCCGCCTGCATCTTCGGCGACGTGGGGCCCGACACGCGCTGGGTCGGCAACGAGACCGGCTACGCGGCGGCCGAGTCGTGGGCGACCTTCACGCCGAAGGGCAAAACCGACCCCGCGCGCCCCGCGAACGGCGACTCGCTGAACCACCTCGAAGCGCAGGCCGGACACCGCGACGGCGCGGCGTGGATCCCTGCCGAATGCGACCTCCCGCTCCGCAAAGGCTGGTTCTGGCACCCGAACGAAGACCCCACCGTGCGCTCGCCCGCCAAGCTCATGGACATCTATTTCAACAGCGTCGGCAAAGGCGGCTGCATGAACCTCGGCGTCGCGCCCGACCGCAGCGGCTTCGTGTGCGAGGCGGACATCCGCTCGCTCGAGGCCTTCGGCAACTCGCTCCGGACGCTCTTCTCCATGAACTACGCGGCCGGCGCCTCCGTGGCCGCGAGCCACGTGCGCGCCTGGGCGCCCGCCCCTGACAAACCCCATCCCTATGCGCCGAACAACGTGCGCGACGGCGACCGCTACACCTACTGGGCGACCGACGACGGAGTCACCAACGCCACGCTGACGCTCACCCTTCCCGCCGTGGCCGAGTTCAACGTCGTGCGGCTGCGCGAGAACATCCAGCTCGGCCACCGCGTCGGCGGCTTCGCGGTCGAGGTCTGGCAGGCAGGCGGCTGGGCGGTGTACGCGGCAGGGCAGAGCATCGGCGCGTGCCGCCTGATCCGCGGGCCCAAGGTCAAAAGCGACCGCGTGCGCCTGCGCATCACCCACGCCGCCGCCTGCCCCTGCATCAGCGACGTGGGGCTCTTCATTACGCCTCCCGCGCTCGACCAACAGCCGTAAAACTATGCTGACCCCCGTACCCCTCCTCATCGTCGGCGGCGGCGCCGCAGGCCTTCTGGCCGGCTGCCTCGCCGGCGAGCGCGGCCTCGGCGCGCTGATCCTCGAGCGCAAGCACAAGCCCGGCCGCAAGCTGCTCATGTGCGGCAACGGCCGGTGCAACCTGACCAAGGACATCCCGGCCGCGCAGATGCTGCGCGACATGGGCGAGCCGATGACCACCTTTCTGGCGCCCGCGCTGAACGCCTTCCCGCCCGCCGCCGTGCAGGCCTGGTTTGAGCAGCACAACGTGCCGCTCAAGAAGATGGACGACCGGCGCGTGTTCCCCCGCTCCGAGCAAGCCTCCGACACGGTGCACGCGCTCACCGACGCGCTCCGCGACACCGGCACCGCGCTCTGCCTCAACGCGGCCGTCGAGCGCGTCGAGCGCGCCGACGGCCCCGACGCGCCCTTCCACGTGGCGACGGCCCACTTCTCCGTGCTCGCGCGCCGCGTGCTGCTCGCGACCGGCGGCGTGAGCTACCCCAAGACGGGCTCGGTCGGCGACGGCCAGAAATTCGCCAAGGCGTTCGGCCACTCGCTCAAGCCCTACCGGCCCGGGCTGATCGGCTTCGTCTTCACCCACCCGTGGCTCGACGCGCATGCGGGGTCCACGTTCGAGCAGGCCACCTTCCGGGTCTTCCGCAACGGCCAGCGAGTCTATGAAGGCCAGGGCCAGATGGACTGCGAGCCGTGGGGCGTAGGCGGCGCCGCCGCCTACAATGCGAGCCGCTGCGTCGCCCGCCTCAACCTCGGCGACTTCGACGTCGAGTGGACGGTGGGGCGCGACACGATCCGCGTCCGCAGGCCCGAAACGCGGCCGCTGAAGGAGGCGATCGTGACCATGGGCGGCGTTCCGCTCAACGAGGTCGACCCGGCCACGATGGAGTCGCGCAAGTGCCCCGGCCTCTATTTCGCCGGCGAGGTGCTGGACATCGACGGCCCGACCGGCGGCTACAACCTCACCGCGGCCTTCGCCACGGCTGCGCTGGCGGTGGCTTCGGCCAGCAAACGCGAGCCGCGCGCGAGGCCGCCTGAAGGCCTGAGACGGCCTGAGGGCCGCGCTGCATGCGCTCCGTACCGCGCGCCCGGCCGTTCGTAGCCGGGCTTCAGCCCGCCATTCCCTCGGCCGGGACAGGCCACCTCGAGCCGACGCTTGCCGACGCTTCCGGTTTGAAGTCGCCACGCCGAACGTGGTAGAGTGGCGCCATGAAGAAAGCCACCCAGCTGCGCCCCGTTTCCCTTGAGCGCCGGTTCACCAAGCACGCCGAGGGCTCCGTCCTCATCCGCCAAGGCGACACGTGGGTGCTCTGCACCGCCAGCGTGGAGGAGAAAGTGCCGCCGTTTCTGAAAGGCAAGGGCTCGGGCTGGGTCACCGCCGAATACAGCATGCTGCCGCGCAGCACCTCCACGCGCATCGAGCGCGAGATCAAGAAGGGCCGGCCCGACGCCCGCGCCTCGGAAATCAGCCGGCTGATCGGCCGCGCCCTGCGCGCCGCGGTGGATTTGGAGAAGCTCGGCGAGCGCACGATCACCATCGACTGCGACGTGCTTCAGGCGGACGGCGGCACGCGCTGCGCCTCGATCACCGGCGGCATGGTCGCGCTGGCTGACGCCCTCGCCTGGCTGCGGGCGCGAGGCAAGCTCGACGCGGAGCCGATCAAACACTTCATCGCGGCGGTCAGCGTCGGCGTCTGCGACGGCACGCCCACGCTCGACCTCGACTATGCCCACGACTCGACGGCGGAGGTCGACCTGAACGTCGTCATGACCGACGACGGCCGCTACGTGGAGCTGCAGGGCACGGCCGAGCACGAGCCCTTTTCGGACGAGGCGCTCGAAGCGCTGAAGGCGCTCGCTACGAAAGGCATCCGAGCGTTGATTAAGCGGCAGAAGGCTGCGCTATGACTAAAAAATCCCTCATCACCGGCGGCGCCGGTTTCCTCGGCTCCCATCTCGCGCGGCGGCTTCTGCACGCGGGCCACGAAGTCACCGTGATGGACAACCTCTTCACGGGCACGAAGGCGAACATCTACGACCTGCTGGAAAACCCGCGCTTCACGTTCATGCTGCACGATGTGACGCAGCCGTTCTGGGGCCAGTTCGACGAGATCTACAACCTCGCCTGCCCCGCCTCGCCCATCCACTACCAGCGCAACCCGGTCGAGACCATCAAGACCTCGTTCCTCGGCATGATGAACGTGCTGGAGCTGGCGCTCAAGACCAAGGCTCGCGTGTTCCACACCTCCACGTCGGAGATCTACGGCGACCCGGAAATCCACCCCCAGCCCGAAAGCTACTGGGGCAACGTGAACACGGTCGGCACGCGGAGCTGCTACGACGAGGGCAAGCGCGCGGCCGAAACGCTCGGCGCCGACTACGCGCGCGAGTACGGCGTGGACGTGCGCATGGTCCGCATCTTCAACACGTACGGGCCCAACATGCACCCGCAGGACGGACGGGTCATCAGCAACTTCATCATGCAGGCGCTGAGGAACAAGGACATCACGCTCTACGGCGACGGCTCTCAGACGCGCAGCTTCCAGTACGTCGACGACCTTGTCAACGCCATGCTGCTGTTCATGGGGCTGGACGTGAAGAAGGTCAGGGCCTTCTTCGCCAAGAAAGGCATGGGCGTGCCGGTCATCAACGTGGGCAACCCCGGCGAGTACACGATCAAGCAGCTCGCCGAGGAGACCCTGCGTCAGCTGCCGGAGAGCACGAGCAGCCTCGTCTTCGAGCCCTTGCCGAAGGACGACCCTCGCCGCCGCAAGCCGGACATCACGCTCGCGCAAGAGCTGCTCGGCTGGTCGCCCGACGTGCCGCTGCGCGAAGGCCTCGCCCGCACCATCGCCTACTTCCGCACCGTGAAGTGAGGGTTGCGGAAACAGGAGGTCAGAGGTCGGCGATCGGAATGCGCGCGTTCTTAGAGCCTGCCAACCATCCCATTTTCTGACCTCCGGCCTCCATCCTCTCACGCGCCGACGATGCCGAGGGGCTCGGCCGACTTCCAGCCGCCGCGCGTGAAGTCGGGCACCTCGACCGGCTTGCCGTCGCGCACGACCGAGCGCTCGCTGAGCTCGACGAGCGAGCTCCACAGCGCCGAGTCGTAGACGTCGATATCCAGCGGCAGCCCCTGCTGCAGGCAGAGGCAGAGGCGCAGGTCCATCAAGTAATCCATGCCGCCGTGGCCGCCGACCTTCTTGGCGGTCTCGCCGCTCGTGCCCCAGAGCGGGTGCGCGTACTTCGCCTTGAGGGCTTCCAGCTCCTTTTCGCCCAGCCACTCGTGCGCGTCCGGCTCCAGCGCGACGCGCAAGGGATAGTCGGACAGGGTGCCCTTCGTGCCCGAAATCGTGTTGAGTCGGCTGTAGGGGCGCGGGCTGGTCGTGTCGTGCTGAACCAGAATGGTGCGGCCGCGGTAGGTGCGGATGAGCGTGGTGTTCATGTCGCCCAGCCGGTAGCGCATCTTGGCCTGCGGGCTGCCCTTGCCGTACTTGGCCGCCGCCGCGAGCGAGAGCCCGAACTGCGCCGTGCTCAGGGAGGTGAGGGTCTCAAACCGGTCGCCGCGGTTGATGCCCATGTACTGGCAGACCGGGCCGAGGCCGTGGGTGGGATAGGGGTTACCGGTGTGCTGCTTGGACCACTCCAGCCGCCACTGGCCCTGGTAGCCGTTCTCCTTCTCTTCCCGCAGCTTGCTGGCGCGAAGGTCATGGATGTAGGCCGCCTCGCCGTGGATCAGCTCGCCCAACAGGCCCTTGCGGCAGAGCATCAGCGCGAACAGCTCGTTGGCGCCGTAGCAGCAGTTCTCCAGCAGCATGCAGTGGCGCTGCGTCGCCTCGGCGGTGTCCACGAGTTCCCAGCACTGCTCAAGCGTCACGGCGGCGGGCACTTCGGAGGCGGCGTGCTTGCCGCACCGCATCGCGTAGACCGCCATCGGGGTGTGCCAGAGCCACGGCGTGCAGATGTAGACGAGGTCGACCCCTTTCGACTCGCAGAGCCGCCGCCATTCGTCCTTGGAGCCGAAAAACGTCGCGGGCGCGGGCTTGCCGAGGCCGGCCAGCACCTTGGCCTGTTTCGCCACGCGGTCTTCGAACAGGTCGCACAGCGCCGCCACCTCGACGCCCGGAATGCTGGCCAGCCGATGAACGGCGCCCGGGCCGCGGTGTCCAAGGCCGATGATGCCGACGCGCACCTTCTCCAGCGGCGCGGCCCGAAAGCCGGCCATGCACGCCCCCTTGCGCGCCGGGAACTGCGACAGGCTGCGGCACCCGGCCTGCGCGAGCGCGCCCGTCAGCGCGGCCGACATCAGGAACCCTCTCCGATTCATATCTTGCCCCCTCTCTGCACGTGCGACGCCGCACGCTCGATGATGTGGAGCGTACCATAATCACGCGCCTTCTGGCCACCCCCAAAAGGCCGGCACAAGCCCTGAGCTTTTCATTGTCGCCAACCGGGGAATGCGGTATCATCATTATCAGAAAGCTTGACTGCATCCTGTCTGTTTCCGGCGGGAGTCGACTATCCGGCAGCACAGCAAACGGGACAACCCTATGCGCAAACCCACAGCACCGCCCAAGCCGAGTTTGACGCTCACCTCGTTCTTTAGCGCAGACGACATCCTGATCCATCAGGAGAACCTCATGCGCAACGAGGTGATCCGCCACCTGCTCTTGCACGTGGCCAACGGACACGGCCTCACCGACGCCGAGCCCTACTACGAGGCGATCATCGAGCGCGAGAACGCCAACGACACGGTGGTCGCCAACGGGATCGCGATTCCTCACGCACGCCTGGACAACCTAGATCGCCCCTACTTGGGCGTCGCCACCTCCGCGGGCGGCATCGAGTTCTCGGAGGAGGAGCCGCCGGTGCACCTGATCCTGCTGGTGCTGATCCCGCGCGACCAGCCGGGGCTCTACCTCCAGATCCTGCGGGCGCTGGCCAGCATCCTGCGCGACCGCGACGCCGCCCGCGCGGTGTCGCAGCTGACTACGCAGGAAGAGGTCATGCGCTTCTTCGAGCGCGGCGGCATGGTGCTGCCCGACTACGTCTGCGCGGCCGACATCATGCGCGACGACATCATCGCGCTGCGCAGCCACGACAACCTCAAGACCGCCATCGACTGCTTCATTTCCCACCACCTCGCCGAAGTTCCCGTGGTTGACCGCGACGGCGACCTCGTGGGCGTCGTCAGCGCGGGCGCGCTGCTCAAGGTCTGCCTGCCCGACTACCTGCTGTGGATGAGCGACCTCTCCCCGATCGTCAACTTCGAGCCGTTCACCACCATCCTGCGCAACGAGCAGAACACGTGGCTTTCCGACATCCTCCTCACGGAGTACGCGTCGGTTCAAATAAAGGCCCCGGCCGTCTCCGTGGCCGGCGAGATGACCCGCCGCAACGCATCGAAGTGCTACGTCCTCAACGGCAAGAAGCTGATGGGCATCATCGACCTGCCGGTCTTCCTCAACAAAGTCTTCCGGGAGTAAGCCCCATGTACAGCGAACCCGTCACCAAGGAGACCCCGCGCCAAACCTTCAGCAAGATCGGCGCGCTGGCCGGAATCACCGCGCTGGCGGGCTGGGTCGCCTACGTCACCGGCATCGCGCCCGGCACGCTCCCGCTGGTCGCCGTGTGCACGTTTGTCACCGTGATCGGCACGACCCTGTTCTTCTGGACGCACCGCGTCGCCGTCGCCTTCCTCGGCGTCTCCGTGCTGATCGGCACGCACGCCATGACCCTCCACGGCATGCTGCGCTCCACCGAGCTGGACATCATCCTCTTCCTCGTCGGCATGATGATCATCGTCGGCGCCCTCAAAGATCTGGGGTTCCTCACCTGGGTCATCCAAACCATCCTCAACAAGAAGCAGATGACCGGCGAGAGCTTCACGCTGATCCTCTGCGGCCTGTCGGCGCTGCTCTCCAGCGTGGTCGGCGAAGTCTCCTCCATCGTGGTCGTGCTCGCGCTCGTCTTTCAGGTGTGCGACACGCTGAAGATCCGCGCCACGCCCTTCGTGCTCATGGCCGTTCTCAGCACCAACATCGGCTCCGCCGCCACCATGCTGGGCAACCCGGTGGGCATCTTTATCGGCAACAAGGCGGGCTTCACCTTCAGCCAGTTCCTGGCGGGGGCAACCCCCGTCGCCCTGCTCTCGCTCGCCGTCACGATGCTTATCGTCATGTTCTGGTACCGCCAGGACATCCGCCAGATGACGGAGCGGATCAGCGAGCACCGCACGCAGCACCAGGGCCTCGGCCCCCTGATCCGCATCCCGTACCGCCGCGGCCTGTTCGTGCTGCTCGCCACCATGCTGATCATCGCCTTCCACCACCAGATCGAGAACATCCTCGGCCTCTCCGGCGTCGAGAACAAGAACGCGTTCCTGATCATCACGCCGCTCATCATCGCCGGAGGCCTGATGCTCTACCGGCCCCACCGCGCGCGGCACTACGTGGAGCACGAGGTCGAATGGTGGACGCTCCTCTTCTTCATGCTGCTCTTCGCGATCGCCGGCGGGCTCGACGAGCAGGGCATCACGCGCAACCTCGCGAACAAGCTCTGCGACTACGTCAAGGACGGGCCCATGACCATGGTGCCCTTCGTGATCGCCCTGTCGTCGCTCGGCTCCGCCTTCATCGACAACATCATCTTCGTGGCCGCCTTCACGCCGGTCATCCAGACGCTCGTCGAGCGCGCGGCCGACTACTCGATCCTCTGGTGGGCGCTGCTCTTCGGCGCCTGCTTTGGCGGCAACATCACGGTGGTCGGCTCCACCGCCAACATCGTCGCGCTGGGCCTGCTCGAGAAGCGCAGCCACGCGTACATCGGGTTCTTCGAATGGCTGAAGCTCGGCCTGCTCGTCGGCCTGGTCTCCGGCCTGCTCGCCTGGGCGATGCTCTCGGTCATCCCCATGCCCCGCCCCGTCCTCCCCGACGCGCAGGGCCAGAAGAGCGTCAGCCCGGCCCGCGACTCGTACCCCTCCCCCCTGCCACCGGAGTGATGTGCCCGCGCCGATGAACCCTTCCCAGCTCACCAAGAAAGCCCTCCTCAAGTGGGGCGGCGAGGCCATCTACACGCAGGCCGAACTGCTCGTCCGCCGCGGCGCCGTCCTCAAGGCGGACATGAAGGACGACTGGATCAGCGGCGTCATCGCCCGCGAATCCGCCTCCGAGATCTACACCAAGCTGCGCCTCCTCGAGCCCGACCGCATCGAGAGCCGCTGCCCCTGCTTCACCAACCAGCACAGCGGCCAGGTCTGCCCCCACGTCGTGGCCCTCGGCATCGCCCTCATGCTGCGCCACGCCGACCCCCTGCGCGAGCAGAAGTACCAGGAAGACCAGCGCCGCGCCCGCCGCCTCGAGCAGGTGGACGAGAGCGCCTATATCCAGCGCGGCCCCCGCGGCACCCCCGCCCGCCTCGGCCTCACCCTCGCGCCCGCGTGGCAAGCCGACTTCTGGAACGGCCGCGTCGCCCTCAGCCTCCTGCTGCTCGCAGGCGACGAGATCCTCCCGCCCGAGCGGGTGCCGCGCGGCGCCCGCTACACCCTATCGCCCGAGGACGACAACCTCCTCTCCGTGCTCGAGGACATCTGCGAGGGCCCCCCGGCCGGCCGCCTCGACCTCGCCCCCGCCGACTTCCTGAACGTCCTCGCCGTCGCCGGCCACACACGCCTCGCCGTCGCCGGCAAGGGCGAGGTCGTGGTCGAGAGCATCCCCATGCCGACCAGCCTGCGCGTCGACCTCGACCACGAGACCGGCGAGCTGATCATCTTCCCCGCCACCGAGCTGCCCTTCTCCCGCCCCGGCGAAATCCCAGCCTACCTCGTCCACAACCGCCAGGGCCGCGTCTTCGCCAGCGGCCACATCTGGCCCATGAAGAACGTCCTGCCCGTCCCCTACCACGGCATCTACCAGGCCGAGGAGGTCGTCCCGCGCGACCGCGTCATCAACTTCCTGCGCCGCGACCTCCCCAGCCTCCAGGCGCTCACGCCCGTCGAGCTGGAGCTGACCCCCGACCTCTTCGTCGCCAAGCCCGGCGTGCCCGCCTTCCACCTTGACCTCCAAGGCAGCAAGGCCTCGCTGCGCGCCACGCTCAGGGCCGTCTACGGCGCGCGCTCCTTCTGCGCCGGCGCGCCCGACACCCAGGCCGAGTTCGCCCTGCCCGACCCCGAGGACATCCTCACGTACCACACGCGCAACCTGCCGGCCGAAGCCGCCGCCGTCGAGCTGCTCCTGAGCGCCGGCTTCGAGGCGGACCGCTCCGCGACCACCGCCGACACCTCTTACACCCTCGTCGGCGTGCGCGAGACGCTCAACTTCCTCGGCAGCGGCTACCCCGCCCTCGGCCGCGGCGGCTGGAAGATCGCCTTCTCCGGCAAGCTCGCGGGCCTCGTGGACGACCTGCCCGTCGTCACGCCCGTCGTCCAGATCGCCGAGAAGAGCGGCGGCTGGTTCGACGTCGGGTTCACCTTCGACCTCCCCGGCCGCGGCGCCCTGCCGCCCGCCGAGATCCAGCGCGCCATCAACCGCGGCGACGCCTTCCTGGAGCGCGACGGCCAGACCCTGCTCATCGACCGCGGCGCCGTGGACTCCATGCGCGCGATCTTCAACGACTGCCAGAGCCGCGAGAGCGGCGCCCCCGGCCACTTCCAGATGCCCGCCGTCTACGCGCCCTTCGTGCAGGCCTCGCTCCACGCGCTCGACGGCATCGACGTCGAAGACCCGCCCGACTGGCGCGAGAAGGCCGCCGCCAGCAACCGCGCCGGCGGCGCCCGCCTCAAGCCCGTCCCGCTCGGCCCGCTCGAGGGCACCCTGCGCCCCTACCAGAAGGAGGGCGTCTACTGGCTGCGCTTCCTCGAGGCGTCCGGCCTCAGCGGCCTGCTGGCCGACGAGATGGGCCTCGGCAAAACCCTCCAGACCCTCGCCTGGCTCAGCCTGCCCCGCACCGACCCCCAGGCCCGCGGCAAGCCCGCCCTCGTGGTCTGCCCCACCAGCCTCGTCGAGAACTGGAACCGCGAGGCCGAGACCTTCGTGCCGAGCCTGCGCCGCCTCGTGGTCTCCGGGCCCGACCGCGAGTCGCTCTTCGCGCAGATACCCGCGAGCGACCTGGTCATCACCTCCTACGCGCTGCTGCGCCGCGACCTCGACGCCTACCGCGCCTTCCAGTTCTCCGTGGCCGTGCTCGACGAGGCCCAGCACATCAAGAACCGCTCCACCCAGAACGCCGTCGCCGCCAAGCAGGTCAACGCCGTCGGCCGGCTCGTGCTCACCGGCACGCCCGTGGAGAACAGCGTGGCCGACCTCTGGTCCATCATGGATTTCCTCATGCCGCAGTACCTCGGCGAGTACGACGAGTTCCGCGGCCGCTACGAGCTGCCCATCGCCGCCGGCGACCGCGACGGCGAACTCGCGCAGGCCAAGCTGCGCCGCAAGCTCCACCCCTTCCTGCTGCGCCGTCTCAAGAAAGACGTGGCCAAAGACCTGCCCGACAAGATCATCAAGGTCTCCTTCTGCCAGCTCACGCCCGACCAGCAGCGCGTCTACAACGACCTGCTCGCCGAGTCGCGCCGTACCATCGGCGACCTCGTCAAGGCCAAGGGCTTCGACCGCGCCCGCTTCGAGATCCTCGCGATCCTCATGCGCCTGCGCCAGATCTGCTGCCACCTCGACCTGCTCAAGGAGCACCACAAGCCCGGCACCTACGAGGCGCCCTCGGCCAAGCTCGACGCCTTCCTCGAACTGCTCGACGAGGCCATGGACGGCGGCCACCGCATCCTAGTCTTCAGCCAGTTCGTCTCCATGCTCAAGCTGCTGCGCACCGAACTCGACCAGCGCGGGCTCCCCTACTGTTACCTCGACGGCTCCACCCAGGACCGCCTGGAGCAGTGCCAGCGCTTCAACCTCACCCCGTCAATCCCCGTGTTCCTGATCAGCCTCAAGGCGGGCGGCACCGGCCTCAACCTCACCGGCGCGGACATGGTCGTGCACTTCGACCCGTGGTGGAACCCGGCGGTCGAGGACCAGGCCACGGACCGCGCCCACCGCATCGGCCAGAAGCGCACGGTCTACAGCATCAAGCTCATCGCCGAACACACGGTCGAGGAGAAGGTCCTCGCCATGCAGCAGCGCAAGCAGGCCGTCATCAGCGCCACCATCGGCACCACCGACGAGGGCGTCATGCAGAAGCTCTCCTTCGACGACATCCGCGACCTGATCGGACTGTAGGGAGCGGAGGTCGGAGGTCAGAGGTCGGAGGTCAGAGGTCGGAGGTCGGAGGTCAGAGTGTGCGAGCCAGTCCGTTCCGACATCACCTCGCGCTGGGGGGCGAAGCTGTGCTGAGCCGTCCCAGGCATTCAGCGTTCGTCGATCTCACCGGTTCCCGCCAGTACGGCCGGCGCTACCCCGAGTTCGCCAGTTGGGCGCATCCTGAAAGAATATTTATCCGCCTCAAGCGCT
>CAYLUN010000030.1:0-55767 GCA_964386865.1 uncultured Lentisphaeraceae bacterium
ACGGCCAGCTGCACGGCTCGATCCCGCCGTACGGCCCGGTGAACCAGGCCGGGCTGATCGGCAACCTCGCCATCGCCATGGGCAAGAAGTGCGGCGTGTCCGACCCGGAGGTCGATGCCGCCATCGGCCGCGCCCTCAGGTTCTTCGGCTACTACGTGGACAAGGGCTCCATCCCGTACGGCGAGCACATGCCGTGGCCGTGCCACGAGAACAACGGCAAGAACGCGCTGGCGGCGATCCTGTTTAGCGCGGGCAACAAGCCTGAGGCCGCGCGGTTCTTTGCCAAGATGTCCACCGCGGCCTACGCGAACCGCGAGTACGGCCACACCGGGCAGGGCTTCAGCTACCTGTGGGGCGCGCTGGGCGCGAACGTGGGCGGCCCCCGCGCGGCCGCGGCATTTTTTAGGGAGGCGGCCTGGCACGTCGACCTGTCGCGCCGTTGCGACGGGTCGTTTGTGTATGACGGCGGCGAGCAGTACGGGCCGGGCAAGACCGAGGACAACACCTATTTCGGCAAGAGCAGCTACAACGGCCTGAGCCCCACCGCCTCGTACGTGCTCACGTACGCACTGCCGCTGAAGAGACTCGTCATCACCGGGCGCGAGGCGAAGCCTTCGGCCTGGTTGAGCGCGAAAGAGGTGTCCGATGCGGTCGCCTCCGGACGCTTCGACGTGACGCGCAAGACGAAAAGCGCGCCCGAGCTCATGACGGCGTTGGGCGACTGGTCGCCGGTCGTCCGCGGCTGGGCGGCCGAAGAGCTGGCCGCGCGGCCCGAGGCGCCGTCGCTGGCGCCCCGCCTGATCGCGCTGTCGGAAGGCCGTGACGCGCATGTCCGACAGGGCGCGTGCGAGACGCTCGGGTACATCAAAAGCGCCGAGGCCTTGCCCGTTCTGGTGCGCCTGCTCACGCATGAGGACCGCTGGCTGCGCGTCAAAGCGGCGAACGCGCTCAAGAATATGGGCGACCAAGCGAAGCCTGTCGTCCCAGACATGCTCAAGGCCCTCGTCAAGACCGCCGAGCCGCTCCAGCCGATCGCGTGGGACGATCCCATCCAGCTCACGCACGGCGAGCTCGCCGCCGCGCTGTTCAAGGGTCTGCTGCGAAAAGGCGTCAAGGACGTCGACCCCGCGCTGCTCTATCCGGCGGTCCGCGCGATCTCGCGGAATGCGGACGGCATGGCGCGGGCGACGCTGAGAGACCTCTTCGAGAACCGGCTGTCCGACGAGGATGTGCAGGCCCTGGCACCGGATATCGTGGAGGCGGTCAAGACGCGGTGTCCGGCGGACACGATGTTCGGCAACGAGATCCGCATGGGCGGCTTCAAAGCCCTGACGAAGTATCACTATAAGGAGGGCATCGAGGCGGGCGTCGGTTTCGCGAAGACGCAGGGAGGTCACGGCAGCGAGAACAGAACAGGGGAGATTATGAAGGAGATCGTCCGCTACGGCACGGCCGCCCGCGACGTTGTCCCGGCTCTGCGGGAGCTGATCGCCGAATTGAACGCGCAGTGCCAGCGCGGGGAGTTTCCCAAAGGCGAACTCAACAACCGCCGCGTCACCGCCGTCGAAGAGGCGATCAAAGCCATCGAAGCCGCTACCTCCCAGCCCGAGCTGCGCAGCCTCGCTCCGGGACGGGCGGTGCCGGCCGCCCCTCGTGTTCGGTAATTGCAATACCTGAGCCAACACATCAGTCACTTCTGCCACCACGCCCACGACGGGCAGGCTGGTGACGGCGGCTCGTGGGGCTGCTTGGAATGAGAGGTTGCTTATGAGAACAGAACTGTTCACCACGTTGCTCCTGCTGTCGTTGACGGCGGGCGCGGCGGAATCAACGCTGCGCGTCTATTACATCGGTAACAGTGTGACCGATACGATCCGCTACAAGCCACTCGCCGAACTGGCGACGACGCGCGGGGTGAAGCTCGAGTGGGGGCGGCACATGATTCCCGGCGCGCCGCTGGAATGGTTGCACGGTCATCGCGACGAGGGCTTTCGTGAAAAACCGTACGGCGGCTGGCACGATGCGCTGACGGGCTTTGCTTGGGATGTTGTCTCATTCCAGCCGTTCGATCGCGGCTTTACGGCCACCAACAAGGCAGGCGAGGCGGTGGGCGATCTCGATATCATCACCGCATGGTCAAAGCTGGCGGCCGAGAAAAATCCCGACGTTCGCGTTTTGGTTTATGCTCGCTGGCCGCGGATGCGCAGCGGCGGCAAGCCGTTCAGCTTCGACAAGAACGCCTACGATCCCGCCAAGCCGGGCAACGGCTATGACCTCGCGAAGCTCGACCCGTGGTCGGCATGCTGGGAAGCCGGCTACGATCCGGCGTCGCGAAAAGGCTCGAACGAGTCGCGCGAGTACTTCGAGAAGCTTCACGCGGCCGTGCTCGAACACGCGACGTTCCTCAAGCGCCCGGCTGAACTCGTCCGCGTCGGCCACGCGCTGGCCGCGCTTGACGCGAAGATGAAAGCGGGCGAAGTGCCCGGCTATACAACCGTGTGGCAGCTCTACAAGGACGGGATCCACTTCAACGAGAATGGGAGCTACCTCGTCGGCTGCGTCTATTTCGCACACCTCCTGCGCCAGAGTCCTGTAGGCTTGCCTACCGCGCCTTACGGCAAGGTGGATGAGAAGCTTGCGCCGCTGTTGCAAAAAGTGGTCTGGGAAACAGTACAAAAATAGACGCGAAAGGACGCGCATGAACAACCCGATTCGTGTGAGAGTGCTGCTATCCATCTTGATGACCGCGGGCGGGGCACGCGCGGTCGAGCCGGTGGATGCCGAGCTGATCCCGGAGGCGCGCAAGGTGCTCGACTATCTGGCGTCGGTCAACGGCAAGAAGACGCTCAGCGCCAGCACCAGCGGCGTGGCGGGCTGGATTCACGAGTCCACCGGCCGCCAGCCGGCGATCATGGGTTTCGATCTATCCGGCTGGAACAGCCCAACCTGGGGCAAAACGTACACGCCGGTTGTTGAGAACACGATTGAGAGCGCCAAGGCGTGGTGGCTGCAGGGCGGCATCGTCCAGATGCAGTTCCACTGGAAGAACCCGACCCGGCCCGACGGCTCGGCGTGGTCGGGGCTGCCGCCGGCGCGCGGCACGGGGCCGGTGGATGTCGGCGCTGCGGTCACGCCGGGAACGCCGGTGCACGCCGCGTTGATGGCCGACCTGAAGACGAACGCCGACTACCTCCAGAAACTCGCTGACGCGCGGGTGCCGGTGTTGTGGCGGCCGTTCCACGAGATTGACGGCGGCTGGTTCTGGTGGACCGACAAGGAAACGCCCGAGAACACCGCCAAGCTCTGGCGGCAGATGTACGATTACTTGGTCAAGGAGCGCAAACTGCACAACCTGATCTGGGCATACAGCGCAGGAGTGCACGCTGGCGGCCTCAAGCAGGCCATCAGTAAAGCAGGCGAAAAACGCGAACCGACACTCGAAGAAGAAATCGCCTTTCGCAAACGCTACTACCCAGGCAACAGCTACGTGGACATCGCCGGCATCGACATCTATCCCGGCTCCGGCTACGGCCAGCCGACTGAGGATGTCTATCCGAAAGCGTTCGAGATCATGAAACAAGTCGCGCCGGGAAAAATGCTGGCAATGTGCGAATCCGGCGTTCCGCTCAATCCTGACCTCATGCAGAAGGATGGCCCGAAATGGCTCTATAACCTCCAATGGTTCGAGGGCGACATCGACTGGGATCAGAAGTTTTACAGCCACGACCACATTGTCACTTTTGACGAACTGCCTGCCCTCACCACACACCACGCACCACCGATAGCACGCCTCGTCGCGCCAGTCAATAGGTCCGCCAACGTCGTGCAGTTGCGTGCCGAAGCGTCAAGCCGGGACAGCACGATCGCCAAGGTCGAGTTCCGCCGAATTCCTGGCAACTGGAAGAACTGGTTCCTAGAAAAACCGGCACAACGGGCCGACAGCACCTTCATCGGCGAAGCAGCCACCGCACCCTATGTGTTCGACTGGAAGAACGTCCCCGCCGGTTTCTACAACATCATCGCTCGCGTCACCGACAAACAAGGTGCCACCGCCGACTCCAACGTGGCACGCATCAGCGTCGGACTGACCAACCTCGCCCTCGGCAAGACTGCAACCGCATCCTCAAAGTCCGAGACCGCGGCAAAGGCAGTGGACGGAAATCTTTTCACCTCATGGAACGGCGAACGTCCCGGCGGCAAAGACGGCAAGAAAGGCACAAAGAAGTCACCCGCCAAGGCCGAACAGTCACAGGCGGACACGCCGCCGGACCAGTGGCTGGCCGTTGATCTTGGTGCTGAACAGAACGTCGGTGGTGTAGCGGTTTCATGGTGGAAAGCCTACGCCCGTGACTATAGGATCGAGATATCCAGTGACGGTCAGACGTGGAAGGACGTATTCCACGAGCCTAAGAAGTCGGAATTCAGCGGCAACACTGATGTCATACGCTTCCCTTCGGTCAAGGCGCGTCATGTTCGCTTGGTCTGCGCCAAGCCCGGCACCGACTGGGGCGGCTACACGGTGTATGAGTTCGGCGTTTTCGAGTCGCTGTCCACACCGCTGGCCGAGGCACTATGAAGAAATTACGTAACAGCTCCTATCAGGACAACACGTGAAACATACCCTCGCAACACTCACCGCCCTGCTGCTTGCGCCGCTGGCTGCGCTTCATGCCGCCGAAGTCGCACCGGTGCATGAGCCGACAAAGCCGGACTGGAAGGTGTTGGACTGCGCGGTATCTTGGGTGGGGAACTCGTTCGGCGGCAAGGACGGGAAGTTCGTGCAGCACGACACGGAGTGTCTGTTCGTGACCCCGGACGGAACCTGTCTGATGAATGTGCCGTGGGAAGAAGGCGGAAACAATGTCGGCGTGTACAAGGACGGACAGCACCTGGGCTCGGCCGGTCACACGCACGGCTGGGGCTACGGTGGTGGTTACGCCGTCACGGCCAACGACGACTTTGTTTTCGTCGCGGAGACGCTGGACAACGAGGGTGGCCACCTGTACAAGGCTAACCAAGAGGCGTTCCCTCCACCGGGCAAGGGCTGGTGCGGCGTCACCCGTCGGACACGGGAAAGCCTCGGTCAAAAGCCCGCCCCGTTCGAGGGCGGACGCGGCACGCACGGCGCGTCGCTCACGCGCAGTTTTCTGATCGTCAACGAGGTCAACCGGCCCGACAAATCCAATGCAGCCCAGCCGCCGGATATCCGCGGTCTGGCGCTGGATTCAAAGGGTCGGCTGTTCGTGTCCAATCCCTGGGCTTCGCAGATCATCGTCTATGACAGCCTTGCCATGAAGCAACTTGCGGTCTGGCCCTGCGCCAATTCACGACAGATCGCCTGCGGGCCGGATGACTCGCTGTGGGTGATCGAGGCCCCGACCAACGACAAGCCGGCCCGGATCATTCGCCTTGGCGCTGGCGGCGAACTGCGCCCGCAGATTATCGCCGATGTCGCGATGCCGACGGCGTTGGCCTTCGACCCGCAAGGCCGATTGCTGGTGGCGGGCAACGGGCCTGATCAGCAGATCAGAATCTATGATCAACTCGACGCAAAACCGCGTTTGGCCGGGACCTTCGGCGTGCGCGGCGGCGTGTTCGCCGAACCGCGCGGACAGGTCGGCCCCCAGCGGTTCAACGGCCTGGCCGGTGTGGGAGCCGACGCCGCGGGTAATCTCTATGTCGCGTGCAAAGGCTTGGGGCTGGGTTCCCAGTGCGTGACGATCGAGAGTTACACGGCGGCGGGGAAAACGAATTGGCGGCTGGAAGGACTGCTCTTCGTTGACATCGGCGATGTGGACCCGGCCAGCGACGGGATGACCTACTACAGCCGCGAGGAGGTCATCACGCTGGATTATGGTAAAGCGGGCGACGGCACCGAATGGCGATACGCGCGCTTTCATCGGGAGCCGCAGCGGTATGCCGGCGAATCGGGAGGCAACACCGTGTCTCTCGGCAATAGCGTCTTCGCCCGCCGCATCCAAGGCCGTCCGTTTCTCTTTCTGACGGACATGGGCGCAGGTTTCCTTCAGGTGAAGCGCTTCGACGCCGATGGCATGTCCGTGCCGTCATGTCTGTTTGAACCCAGGGCCAAGAAAGCCAACGAATGGCCGCCGCACCGTCCATCTGGCGCCTTTCTATGGCGGGATCTCAATGGCGACGGTTGGTTCGATGGCGACGAATACGAAGCAGCCGAGAAGCAGGATCCCGCGACGTGGGCGTGGTGCGTGGATAGCCGGGGCCACGTTTGGCAGGGCTATCAGGATGCCTCGGCTATATTCGAGTTCCCTTGCGGCGGTGTGGACACGCACGGCAACCCGCTCTATTCCCGCAAGACGGCAAAACGCCACGCCGTTCCTGCCGGGTTCAAGCGGATTGAACGGGTGCTGTATCAACCGGAGACGGACTTAATGCTGCTGGGCGGCTACGACGATCCGAAAACACGTCGCACCGACTGGAAGACGATCGGGCCTGTTCTGGCTTGTTACGACTCTTGGAAGGGAGAGCGGAGACAGCGATGGCGGATTGATTTCGAAAAGCTCGGTATTAAGAACGAGTCGCCTGACGCACGCGTTCACAAATATCCGGTCTCGCTGGCCGTCGCCGGGGATTATGTATTCGTCATACAGATGACGCCGCCATTCGTCCATGTCTTCCGGCTGTCCGACGGCACTCACGTGGGCGTGATGAAACCCGGCCCCGAAGTCGGCGGCCCCGAAGGCAGCGGCTGGGTAGACCTGCCCTACGGACTGCGGGCGACACAGCGGTCCAACGGGGAATATCTCGTCTTCGTTGAGGAGGATTACCGCGGTAAGAACGTCATGTATCGCTGGTTCCCGTCGTTCCCAACGTCACCACAGAAAATAGATTCAACGCCCGCACAGCTTCTTCCACAGTCCAACCCGCAACAATAACGAAGCCCGATGAAACACATCCTCTCACTCCTCAACGCCCTGCTGCTCGCTCCGCTGGCCCTGCTGCACGCGGCCGATACGCCGCCGGCACCGATGCCCAACATTATCGTCATCCTCTCCGATGACCTTGGTTACGGTGATGTAGGATGCTACGGCGCGACGAAGATCAAGACGCCGCACATTGACCGGCTCGCGAAGGAAGGAATGCGCTTCACGCAGGCGCTCACGCCGAGTTCGGTGTGCTCGCCGACGCGTTACGGATTGCTGGCCGGGCGCTACTGCTGGCGGAATGCGCTCCATGCGCCGACTGGCGTGCATGGCGCGGGCGGTCCTTTGCTGTTTGAAGCAGACCGCCTGACGCTGCCGAAAATGCTGCGCGCGGCGGGCTACAGCACGGCGGCGGTGGGCAAGTGGCATCTGGGATTCGGGTGCGGGACGAATCCACGGGGCAAGTTCGACTGGACAGCGGAATCACTGCGCCTCGGGCCGCAGGAGGCCGGGTTTGACCACTTTTTCGGCATGGCGGCGAACGTGGAGAACGAACCGCGCTTCTTCATCGAGGATGACCGTTTCGTTGGCCAACGGCCAGTAGACAACGTCACGGTCATCCGGCAGAAAAATGGGCCTGACAAGGTGCGTCCATGGTCGCCCGAGGTCGAATGGGACGACTCGCGCGTCGCGGGAAGAATTACGCAACACGCGGCGGACTGGCTGCGCGCGCGGAAAGGCGGTGAGCAGCCGTTTGTCCTCTATTTCGCCTCCAATATCGCGCACATGCCCATCACGCCATCAGCGGCGTCGCGCGGGAAAAGTGGCTGCGGACTGTATGGCGACTTTGTGCAGGAACTCGACGCGCAGGTCGGCATGCTGCTCGATGCGCTCGCGGAGGCGGGCAAGCTGGACAACACGCTCATTCTCTTCACCAGTGACAATGGCGGCGTGGTCACTGCCAAGGCTGCTGAAGGTGCTGCGAACGAGGCGCGGCGTGCCGGACATCGCATCAATGGCGACCTGCGTGGCGGCAAAGCGGGCGTGTATGAAGGCGGCTTCCGCGTGCCGTTCCTCGCACGCTGGCCGGGTGTGGTGAAGGCGGGCACGACGAACGACCAGCTCATCTGCCTGACCGATATCTTCGCCACGCTGGCCGAAGCGCTCGGCATCACCGTGCCGCCCGGTGCCGCCGAGGATAGCGTGAGTTTTCTTTCCGCCCTCGCACCGGAAAGAGCCGCGACCTCCGCGACCAAGCCGCGCCAGACCGTCGTGCTGCACTCGATGGACGGCATCTTCGCCATCCGCGCCCCGCGCTGGAAGCTCATCGCGGAAACCATACTGCCGCAGCACACCAGCGACCGCGCCAGTATCATCGAGAAGGAGAACATCAACCAGCTCTACGACCTGCAAAACGACCCGGCGGAGACCACCAACCTTTTCGATACCCAGCCCGAGGTAGCGCAGCGGATGGCCCGTGAACTCGCCGCCACAAGAAAGGCCTCGACACGCTCGTCATCCCCTGCCACCTCTGCCTGGTGGCAGCAGATGTTTTCCCTCGCCTTCGACGGGCATGGGAACTTCGTCGCGCCGCATTTTGCTGAACTCAAGGCCACCGCCGCCAGCCTCGGTGCGGTGGGTTTTCACGGTGTGTGGGATGCGGACCTGAATCGCGACATGCCGTGGATGCTCGGGCATGCGCAGGCGTTTGATAAACACCCCGGCACCAAGCGCGTCATCTACATCGAAGGCTGCGGCGCGACGAAGGTGCTGGCGCGTGTGTCCGCCGATGGCCGGGTGCTGTTCACCGCGGACTTGCTGGATGGCAGCGCTGATCCGGTGCGCCGCCGCTATATCGAAAATCAAATCAAGCCCGATGGCCGCACCATCTGGTTCGGCGACTGGCAGTTCATGCAGCCGCATGAGTTCAAGACGAGCCTAGGCAAGCCACTTCCGGGAGCGAAGGACATGGGCCTGCCGGCCTTCACACAACCGCTCGATGGCAGCGTCATCAAGAATGAAGCCGACTTCTGGCGCACGCGCGCCGCGTCGGCGCTCATCGGCAAGGGCGGCGAAGGCCTCGAGAAGTATGCGGCTATTCCAGCGGACATCGCTGCTGCGCTCGATCTGAAAAACATCACCACGCAGCGCGCGGATGGCCAGTGGCTCGTGAAGTCGGGGGACTCACTGCTCTACGACGCGCAGATTGCGCCTTATCAGGCCGCGAAAGCCCGCCGCGCCATGCAGACGCTCGCGCCGGATATGATCCACTACGACGACTGGGACCTGCGTTCGCCCACGGCGATGGGTGCCAAGGCGGACATCCACGTCGCCGCGTTCCGCGAGTTCGTGAAGCGGCGGTTCAGCGCCGAGGACTGTCGCGCGCTCGGCTTCGACAAAGCAAACGTCGCCAGCTTTGACGTGCTGCGTTACCTGCTCAATCCGCCGTGGCGCTCCGAACACAGGGGCGAGGGTGACGATCCGCAATGGCGTTGCGCGGCGGATCCGCGCTGGCTGGGCGACAACGTCTGGCGGGCCTTTCAAATCGCCTGCATCGAGGACCGGCTGGCGAGCATGAAGGAAGTCTATCGCCTGAACAAAGCAGCCGCCCGCGAGCTGGGCCGCGACGTGCCGATGGTCGCGAACATCATCCCCACGCTCAGCGCCACCTTCCTCCAGAGCGATTGCGTGGACATGGCGAACTTCGAGTGGCCCTGTTTCAAGACCTACGGCTCCTATCCCAACCCGTTCGGCTACTACCCGCAGGCGCGGCTCGGCATCGGCCCGCGCATGGCGTCGAAAATCGGCACCACCGGCCACGCAATGGTGGACCCGTATGTGGAGGAAAAACACAGCGGCTGGGATGGCAAAGGCTTCACCCGCAAAAACGGCGAGACGCTGCACAAGGTCATCTACTTCGACCTCATCGCCAATCGCGGCATCCCCGCCTTCGCGCTGACGTGGGAGGGCGCTTACTCGCCCGGCTCGGTTCACTCCGCCGGCCAGCTCCACGCTTTCATGAACGCAGTCGCGCCCATCATCTCCGGTCGCGACTACCTCGCCGACATCGGCCTCGCCGCCAGTGCGTGGAGCCAGATCGCCGCACAGACGCCCTTTGGCGGGTGGAATCACGAAGTGTCCAAGCGCCACCTCGCCGAGTTCATCGGCTGGTCGCAGTATCTCGCCTCCGCCCGCGCTTTTCCGCAGTGGGATGTGCTGCCCTTCGATGACGTAAAGCCCGCCGACCTCACGCGCTTCAAGCTCATCATCCTGCCCAGCGTCCTCGTCATCACCGCCGACCAGCTCACCGCGCTCGAAGCCTATCTCAAACAAGGCGGCAAACTCCTCATAACGGGCGAAACCGGCACCTTCAACGGCCCCAAAGCCTTGCTCATGCCGCGCACGCAAGACCTCATCGTTCCGCTGGCCGAACGCTACCCCAGCCAGGTCACGCTCACGAAAACCAAGCCCGGCCTCGACTATCATCTCGACCGGCAAAAGACCGCCGCGCTGAAAACCCTACTCCAGCAAGCCAGCACCCATCAACCCGTGCTCACCGCCACCGGAGACCCTGAACATATCGGCATCTACGCCAGCGCATCGCGCACGACTCGCGGCGAACTCACCGTCGATCTCGTGAACTACCACCACGACCTCGCCACGGACCAACTCACCCCGGTCACCGCGACCGATTTCCATGTGCGGCTTCACACGCCTAAGTTCACCGCCGCACCGCACGTCGAAGTCATCCGCTACGACGAAACGGCCCCGCACAACCTCACCCGATGTCCTTTGGCCCCCGATGCCATCCGTTTCGAGGATGGCCAGCTCACCCTCCGCGTCCCGCCTTTCACGCACTACCAACTCCTCCGACTCTCCCCACGCTGAACCATGAAACCAATCCTCACACTTCTAACCGCCCTACTGATCGCGCCGCTGGCCGCGCTTGGCACAACCGACTGCACGCCGGCGAATGTCGCTGTCGAACTCAACCTCACCGCGCGTAGCGAGCGTGCGGATCCTTTCAACGAAATTGTGCTCGATCTCGTTTTCACCGCACCCGATGGCACGATGCGAAAAGTGCCGGCCTTCTGGGCGGGAGGAAGAGCATGGAAAGCTCGCTACTCTTCGCCGCAAGCGGGAACGCATCGCTGGCAGAGCGACTGCAGCGATGTGAAAGACCTTGGGCTGCATGAGGTGAGAGGCGCGGTCCAGATCGTGCCATACAGCGGAGATAATCCGCATTTCAGACACGGCCCGGTTCAACTGAGCGCCAACCGCCGCTATTTCGCGCACGCTGACGGCACGCCGTTCTTCTGGCTGGCGGATTCGTGGTGGCATGCGATGTCGTCGCGGCTGACGACGGACGGCTTTAAGACGCTCGTGGCCGACCGCGTGTCGAAAGGGTTCAACGTGATTCAATTCGCAGTGGCCAATCCCTGCGACATCGCGCCGTTCGACGACCGCGGCGGCAACGAGGCCGGTCACGCGTGGACGACGGACTTCGGCACCATCAACCCCGCGTACTGGAACCTGACAGACCAGCGCGTCGCGTATCTCGTCGAACAGGGGTTGATGCCGAGCATCATGGGCACGTGGGGGTACTACCTGCATTTCATGGGCGAGGAGAAAGTGAAGCGGCACTGGCGCTACGTCATCGCCCGTTACGGCGCGTTCCCGGTCGCGTGGATTCTGTGCGGCGAGTCGCGGTTGCCGTGGTATCCGCTCATCGGCAAGGGCGACGACGGTTATCAGCAGACGTTGAAATGGACCGCATTGAGCAAGACCGTGCGCGACCTCAACACCACGCGCCGGCTCCTCGGCATTCACCCCGGCCCGCCGCTGTGGTTTCACGATGCGACTTACGAGGCGCTCAGCGACTACTCGGCCGTGGACGTTTACTTCGGCATGGGCGGTCACGGCGGCGGCGACGAGTATCCGCAGGTGTTGCGCGCTTTGAAGACGATGGAGAAATGGCGCGTCGCCAACCCCGGCAAGCCCGCGCTCATCGGCGAGCTGTGCTGGGAAGGCATGTATGGCGGCAACTGCGGGCCGTTCGTCCAGCGCATCCAGTTCTGGGGTGCGGTGCTCAACGGCGCTCCCGGCCACTGCTACGGCACGGATTCGCTCTGGCAGATGAACTCGCGGAAGCAACCGTTCGGCGAATCGGCATCGGGCTTCACGTGGGGCAACTGGCCGTGGGAAGAGGCGATGCACTGGCCCGGCTCGACACACGTCAGCGTCGGCAAACGCATCCTGGAACAATTCGAGTGGTGGCGGTTCGAGCCGCATCCAGAGTGGCTCTCCGCAACCGAGGAAAGAGACGACCGCGAACTCATCGCCGCCGCCGCTGGCATCCCCGGTGAGGTGCGCATGTTTTACTTCGCCAAGAAGACAAAACTGAAGCTGTTGAAACTCGACCCCGGCGTGAAATATGCCGCCACATTCATCAGCCCCCTCGATGGCAAAGAGTATTCGGTCAGCAAGCCGCTCGAAGCCGACCCCGATGGCTCCTGCGCCGTACCACGCGGGCCGATCAACCAAGACTGGGTGCTGGTCTTGAAACCAGACAAACAGGTAGAAGACAAATGAAAAACAAATGGATTTCGATGGCGATGGTGGCGGCGCTGACCGGTTGTGGCTGGGCGGTAGAAACCGAGCCGACGGTCGTGCGCGTCACCGACAAGGTGGTCCTTAAGAACGTGATGCGCATCGGCATGAACACGAGCTGGGAGGCCAGTCCCTGGGACATTCCGATGTGGAAGCTGACCGCCGAGGAGAACTTCGAGGGCGGCGTCAAGCGCCAGTGCTGCACCTTCACCGGCAAGTCCGGCCCGGAGGGTTGGGAGATCGCCGGGTTCAAGGGCGATGCCGCGCGCGACGCCAAGGGCCTGACCTACACCGTCATCTCCGGCGCCGCGAAGTGGCGCAGCGGTCCGGTGCTCGCCCTGAAACCGGCCGGAGCCGGCGCCGGCAAGTCGGGCGCGACCGCTTCGCTCTGCGCGGAGGCGCTCACCGGCATCAAGAATGGTGACGGCGTGATGCTTGAGACGTCGCATCCGGAAGAAGGCTACTTGCACAAGTGGTATGCGAGCGGCGGGTGGGCCTCTCGCCATCTCCGTATTGCCAGTGGCGACGTTCACCCCGGCGCGTTCGGCTGCTGCACCTTGCTGATGCCCGGTACTAGCGAACCGGCGTTCATCCAGTTTCCGACATTCACCAGCAAGCCCGGCGCGGCGGAGGTCAACGGCCTGTGGCGTGTCCGGTTCTGGGCCAGGGCGAAGTCCGGCAATCCGTCGCTGACCGTCAGCGTCACCGGCCTCACCGAAACGCGCCCCGTCAAACTCACTGCCCAATGGGCGCGGCACGACGAACTCATCACCATCGCCGGTGAGAAGAAAGCCGGTCCGCTGCCGACAATCCGCGTCGAGGTGCGCGGCGGCGACGCGCTGCTCGATGATGTCCAGATCTGGCCCGACGGCCACGGCAACGAAACCGGCCCGGCGAACGAGCCGGTGGGGTTTCGCAATGACGCCTTGGCGACGTGGAAGAGACTCCATCCCGGTGTGATCCGCTGCCTGCAAGGCGCCGGAGCGACCGTGCTCGACACCATCAACCCCGGCCTCCGCTCGCGGCGGCGTGGCGGCGGGCTGCACCAGCTGTATCAGCTCTGCGAGGCGGTCGGTGCGGAACCGTACATCTGCCTGCCGGCCACCCTGACGCTGGAGGAAATGAAAGGGTTCATGGAATACCTCGGCGCGCCGCCCACCCTCGGCTGGGGCAGACTCCGCGCCGAACTCGGCCATCCCAAGCCGTGGACTGAGACGCTCAGCGGCATCAACATCGAATTCGGCAACGAGCTGTACAACTTCGGCGGCTACGGCGGCCCCGATTACTGGCACGACCTGATCGAAGCGGGCAAAAAATCGCCGTACTACACTCCCAAGGTATTCTTCACGATGGGCGTGCAAGGCCAGGCGCTCGACTACGCGCAGAATACCGACAGCCTGTCCGTCGCCAACTACGTCTGCTGGGGCTTCACCAAGCAGCAGGTTGAACAGAATCTCGCCGAGGACGACGCGCTGTTCCGGTGGGCCTTTGCCTGGACGCTTAAAGCTGCTGTCGGCGACACGTCCAAGTTCCGCAGCCTTTACGACCGCGCCCAGCCGCTGGGCATCAAACTCTCGTTGTACGAGGGCAATTACCACAGCAACTTCGGCGACGGC
Source organism: uncultured Lentisphaeraceae bacterium (assembly GCA_964386865.1). Lineage (GTDB taxonomy): Bacteria > Verrucomicrobiota > Kiritimatiellia > RFP12 > UBA1067 > CAYLUN01. The sequence goes on from CAYLUN010000030.1 coordinate 14,126, forward strand.
CCCAACGCGCCGCGCAACAAACTCGTCACCTCCCAAGCCGGTGCCGTCAACTACCTCAACAGCCTCCTGCTGCTCATGCGCGAATACCAGATGAGGAAACAGTGCTACTTCAATTTCATCCAGTTCGCGCACGCCGGCGGCGGCAATGCTTTCGGCAGCAAGGAGGCCGGCACCGTGCGGATCTGGGGGCAGGTGCTGTCCATGTTGCCGGGCCACGAACGTTACCGGCCCGGTTTCCTTGCGGCGGAAATGCTCAACCGCGTCCTGTCCGGCGACATGGTGGAAACCGTTCACACCGGCGCCAGACCCGTCTTCGCAGCCGCCGGCCCATTCAGCACGGCGATCCAAGGATTCGCCAAAGACACCGCGACCACGCTCAAGGACCAGCCGGCCATCTGGAGCTACGCCCTGCGCGACGGCAAGCGCCGGGCCGTCATCCTCGTCAACCTCGACACCCAACAGGCACGTCCGGTTCGGCTCGAGTTTGATGGAGCCGTCAAAGCTGCCGCGCACCAAGTCCAGCTCGCCGCCGATTCCCTCACCGCCAACAACGAACTCGATTGGAGCCCCGACAAGCCGCAGGTCGACCTCCGCGAGAGCGACCTCGCCAACTTCAGCACCGGCCTGTCGCTGACCCTGCCGCCCCATTCCATGACCACGCTGCAATGGGAAACATCGTAAAAAATGAAAAGACCGAACGACATGAATAGACTCCTCCAACTCAGTCCTCAACTCAGCCGGAAAGCGTTCTTGCAAACCGGCGGCGCAGCCCTTGCAGGTGTCTGGCTCGGGCCAAAGCTGGAAGCTGCCGAGGACGTGCGGCTCAGGTCGTGGGAACTGGTGGAGATTCCCGCGCTGCCGAAGAAACTCAACCCGATTCTGAAACTTACCGCGACCAACGGCGCCGTCGGTTTTTCGAAACCTGTGGCGAAAGACCTCTCAGCCGCAGCCGAGGCGGTGAAGGGCGCAAACGTGCTGGCGCATGACGAACTCTACGACTTGATGATGGCGAAAAATGTGCCGAAGCCACAGATCGCCGCAATGGACATCGCGTGCTGGGATTTGCACGCGCGGATGTTGCAGAAGCCGCTGCACGGGCTGCTCGGCACGAAGCGGACGAAGATATTGCGCTACGGAGACGTGCGCGGGCAGCCCCCGGATTTTACGCCGCAGAAATACGCCGACAACACCGCGCGCTATCTCGAACGCGAGAAGTTGCAGGCCACGAAGCTGCATTTCCCCGGCAACATGGGGACACCGGAGAGCATCCCGTTCCCGATGATTCTCGAAACATTGCGGGCGGTGCGGCAGACGGTCGGCAAAGACAAGATCCTCGCGTGGGATCCGTATCCCGGCTCGGCGGAATCGGCGACGACCTCGGTGGACGAGGCGAAACAGATTCTCCAGCTGATGGACGAGCTCGGCTACTCTTGGATCGAAGGCCCGCTGCCGCCGGTGCCCTACGAGACGCAGATTCCGAAGTACGTCGAACTGGTGAAGTCGGGCACGAAACAACGCATCCAGGCCGAAGGCCCCGGTTCGCCCATCGGCGACGGCACGAGCGTCGCCGACATGAAACGCTGGGCCGACGCCGGCGCGATCACCCAATGCTCGACCGACGCCTACATCAACACCGGCGTTACGAATTGTCTGCGGATGCTCGAATACGCGAAGGCTCATCCGCCGTTGGTGATCAATCTCCACTGGGACTGGGCGCCGCATGCGCACTTGGCCATGGCCTACGACGAGAAGATCATGCCGCTAGGCGAGTTCGTCTGGGGCGGCGAGATTCCCAAGAGTTACATGACCGGCCCGTATCTCCAAGCCCCCGACTGGCCGGGCATTTACCGAATCGAAGCGTGACGCCGCGGCGGCACACGGAATTTCAAAGAAAGAGCGAAACAGGCATGACGCTGAAGAACAGATGGACGATAGGGCTGGCAGCCGTGCTGGTCTCGCTGGCGGGGGCGGCTAGTGGCGACGAGAATTTGACGCGTGTCACATTCCAAGAGGTGGACACGCTGTTCGCCAATCCCGGCGCGGGCTGGATGAGCGGGCACCGCAGCCCGAAAGGCGAGCCGCGCTTCCCCTGCGCGGTCGCCTATATCCGGTTCCACTGGGCTGATGTCGAACCGGCAGAGGGACAGTACAACTGGACGCTCATCGACGATGTGATCGCCGCGTGGAAGCCGAGCGGGGCAGCCGTTTCCATGCGCGTAATGACCTGCAGCTCGCACAGCGCCGGCTATTACTCCTCGCCCAAATGGCTGTTCGACGCGGGCTGCAAAGGTTTTGAGTATGAGGTCGGAGGGGGCGATCCCACAAGCGGCGGCAAGCGCATTCCCCGCATCGAGCCCGATTACGCCGACCCGCTCTATCTGGCCAAGCACGCCGCGTTCCTCCAGGCGCTGGGACAGCGCTACGACGGCCATCCCGGCGTGGAGTTCCTCGACATCGGCTCCTACGGCAATTGGGGCGAGTGGCACTCGAAGCACCCCGTGTCGGTCGAGGTGCGCAAGCGCGTTGTTGACATGTATCTCGCCGCCTTCAAGAAGACGCCGCTGGTCTTCATGACGGACGACGCCGAGGTGCTGGCCTACGCGCTCCCGCGCGGCGTCGGCCTGCGCCGCGACGGCGTCGGCTCGCCCTGGCATGAGCAGAATTGGATCGGGTCGAAAAAATACGTGGGCGTAAAGGACATGGCCGACGCGTGGAAGCAGGCGCCGGTCGTTTTCGAGTGGTTTGGCGATTACGCGTATCTGAAGTCGCGCGGCTGGTCGTTCGATGCCGCCGTGAATTTCATGCTGGCTAACCACGTCACGTTGATCAACGACAACGCGGGACAGTTTCCGCCGGAAGCCCGGCCGCAGCTGGACAAGCTGGCGCGGTTGGCCGGGTACCGCTTCGTGCTGCGCGAGCTGTCGCTGCCGGCGACCGTGCCGCGCGGCGCGCGCTTCGACGTCAAGATGAAGTGGGCGAACGTGGGCGTGGGCAAGCTATACAGGCCCTTCTCGCTGCGCGTGTCGCTGGTGGATGCTGCCGGCGCGTCGGCGCTCGACGCCGAGACCAAGGCCGATCCGCGGGAGTGGCTGCCGGGCGAGCGCGACCTCGCCGAGTCGATCCAGCTTCCTGCCGCGCTCAAGGCCGGCGATTATACGCTGGCGGTCTCTTTGACAGACCCGTCCGGGCAGCGTCCTCCGCTGCGCTTGGCCATGGACGCGCCCGAGCAGGCGGGCCGCTACACAGTGGGCAAGGTGAACGTTCGACCGGAGTAGACAATCGCATGAGAACGCCCCTGTTCATTCGCGCCTGCTCCGCATGTTCATTTCTGGCCATCCTGTCGGCTGGATATCCTGTTCAGGCCGCAGAAGCGGTGGCGGGCGATGACGTTTCCCGGGCCCGCTGGGTTACGGTAGGCGACGACGGAAAGCTGCGCTACGAATGTTCGGAAAAGGGCGACCGCATCGCGGATTTCTCCCATGCCGGCTACGGCGGCGGAGGCGTGAAATTGCCCAACGTCCCCGTGCGAAGAGAGGTGGCGCCCTCCGGCGGCGATGATTCGGCTGTCATTCAAGCGGCTCTGGATGCGGTGGCCTCTATGCCGGTGACAGACGGTTTCCGCGGGGCAGTGTTGCTCCGGACCGGCACGTTCCGTTGCGCTAAACCGCTCACCTTATCCCAAGACGGCGTGGTCTTGCGCGGCTCGGGTGCTGACAAGGGGGGCACCGTCATCGAGATGACCGGCGACCCGCATGTCTGCGTGGTCATTGCGGGAGAACGCCTGCGGTTCCCGAAAGAGAGTCCGGCATCAACCTTTTCCATCGCCGATGCCTATGTCCCCTCCGGCGCGTCGAGCTTCTCCGTCAAGGACGCTCACGGCCTTGCGGCTGGCGATGCCGTTCTCATCCGCCGGCTGGCGACGGCACGGTGGATTCATTTCATGGGCATGGACACGCTTGTGCGGAACGGGAAGCCACAGACATGGATGAAGAATGGTGCGCCGCTAACGGTCGAGCGCACCATCCGCGTCATCCAGGGCAACCGTATCACGCTGGACGTGCCGCTCACCGACGCGCTCGATGCGCAGTTCTTCGCTCCGGCCGCCGCCGTGCTGGTCAAGACAACGTCTCCCAAGCGCTTGGCCCAATGCGGTCTCGAGTCACTGCGGATTGTCTCGCCGCCGCCCAGCGGCACCCTCTCGGCGCAAAACAACGACGCGACCTCGCTCGACAATTGCGAAGACTGCTGGATCAAGGATGTCGCCATGCGCGACACCCTCGGCAATGTCAAAGTGGGGTCTGGCGCTCGCCGCATAACCCTCGAGTGTATACGTGCCGTTCACGCGGCGACCGTGGCAAAGGGTGCGGGCTATCCGGCAGATTTTCTGATTGTGGGCTCGCAAGTGCTCATCAACCGCTGCTCGTCGTCGGGCGACGGATCGTTCTATGTGGCCACCTTGAATTCCGGCGCCACCCTGAATGTGGCCCTCAACTGCAATTTCCAAGGAAAGGGCGGCATTCAGCCTCACATGCATTGGTCAACAGCCCTGCTGGTGGACGCCTGTCAACTTCCGGACGGAAGGATCGAGTTCATCAACCGCAATACGTCTGGCTCGGGTCATGGCTGGGCGATCGGCTGGGCCGTAGCCTGGAATTGCACAGCCAGGGAATACTGTGTGGAGCAGCCGCCCGGAGCCATCAACTGGTGCATCGGCTGCACGGGCGAACGGCGGAAAGCGACTCCGCAAAACGGCTTTTCGTCGCATGGCGTGCCCGTTTTTCCCCTCAGCCTGTACTTGGCCCAACTGCGTGAGCGCCTTGGCCAGACCGCGCTGGAAAATATCGGGTATTGAGGGCGCTGTGGATTCTCGGTAAGCTTGGGTTACAGGAAAAGGTAATAGCAGGATCATCGGACGTTACAACCAAGGAGCATGCGCATGAACAACCTAACCGCTCTCACACTCGCCACCCTGTTCCTGGTCCCGCAGGCCATGACACAGGCGGCCGCCGCGCCGCTGCCGCTCAAAGTCTTCATCCTGGCCGGCCAGTCGAATATGGAGGGGCAGGCCGTGGCGGACCTGGCAGGCAAGGACTACAACGAGGGCCGCGGCACGCTCGCGGCGCTGCTGGCCGACCCCGTCAAAGGGCCGCAGTTCAAGCACCTCAAAGACGCCAGCGGCAAATGGGCCGTGCGAGACGATGTGTGGGTTCGCTATCAGCGGGAAAGGGGGCCGCTCTTGGCCGGGCCGCTCTCGATGGGGTTCTCCGTCTACGGCGACCCGCACCATTTCGGCCCTGAGTTGCAGTTCGGCCACGTGCTGGGCGAATCGCTCCCGAATCAGGTGCTGCTCATCAAAACCGCGTGGGGCGGCAAGAGCCTCTACAAGGACTTCCGTCCGCCGTCCTCAGGTGGAGTAGTCGGCCCGTACTACACGCTGATGATCGCGCAGGTTCGCGAGTCGCTGGCGAAGCTGAAGACTGACTTCCCAAGCTACGACGGAGGCGGTTACGAGTTGGCGGGCTTCGTCTGGTATCACGGCTGGAATGACGGGTGTGAGCCCAAAACCGCTGTTCCGGAGTATGAGCAGAATCTCGCCAACCTGATCAACGACCTACGCAACGAGTTCAACGCGCCCAGACTTCCCGTCGTCATTGGCGAACTCACGGGCCCGTGGGTCGAGGCCCCGGGAACATGGAACACGCTGCGCAAGGCCCAGGCCGCGGCGGCGTCGCGGCCCGAGTTCGCCGGAACCGTCACCTTCGTGGAGACGCACGACTTCGTCCGCAAGCCGGAAGACTCCCCAAACCCCAGCCACGGGCACCACGAGTTCGGCAATGCGGAAACCTATTTCCTCGTCGGCGACGCGTTGGCGCAGGGCATGAAGCGGCTTCTGATGTCGGCGGCACAGAGGCCGCAGAGGAAACAACCCCGATGAAACAGCGGTTCTTCATGGCGTTCGCTTTGTTTAGCCTGGCGCTCTTTTGTCGGGCGGCGGAGACCGTTCGGTCTCCGGACGGGAAGGCGGTTGTGACGGTCGAGCTGAAGGACGGCAGGCCGCACTGGAGCGTCGCGTATGGCGGAACCACGATCATCCGCAACGGCCTGCTCGGCGTCGAGACCGGCCCCGAGAACTACTGCGGCACCTACACTGCGGTCGGTGCGGCGACGGCCAAGGGCGACAGCACGTGGAAGCCGGTCTGGGGCTTTCTGAGCGAGGTGCGCGACCGTTACAGCGAACTGACGTGGGAGCTTCAGGAAACCGCGCCCGCCAAGCGGCTGCTCGACGTGGTGGTGCGGGCCTACGACGAGGGCGTGGCGGTGCGGTACGCATTTCCGTCGCAGCCGGGACTCAAAGAGGTGACCGTGAAGAAACTGCTGACGGAGTTCGCGTTCAGCGGCGATCCGGCGGTTTACAGTTCCCGCGATTATCAGTACGGCAACGCGACCGTCGCCACGCTGAAGAAGAGCGAAGGCGCCGTGACCGTCGACATCGGCGGCGGTAGCTTCGCGTCGCTCACGGACGCGGACCGCGCGGACTTCTCCGTAGTGTCGTGGTGCAACAAGAAGGAGAGCCCCGGCACGATTGTGGCATCGCTGCACTCGCCGGCCTCGGGCGAGCCGCCTTTCAAGACCTCGTGGCAGGCCATGGTCATCGGCGAGACGGCGGGCAAGCTGATGGAGAACCGCTTCCTCGTGGAGAACCTGAACCCGCCCTGCGCGATCGCGGACACCTCGTGGATCAAGCCCGGCAAGGCGATCTGCCAGGTCTACAACGCTCGGATGGTGACGGACGAGATCAAGAAGCTGATGGACTTCGGATCCGCCCACAACTTTGACTACCTGGAGATCGACCACTCGTGGTCCGGGGCGGAAACCAAGTGGACGCCGGAGGAGATCGCCACATTCGAGAAGAAGAAGGGGCCGTTCTGGAACGACCACCCGGAGTGGCGCGACAACGTGAAGGGCGACCTGATGAAGGCGGCCAAGGGCTACGTGCCGTTCCGTCCGCACTCTTTTCAGGGCGGCAACTACGTGGATCTCGACATTCCGGCGCTCACCGCGTACGGCAAGAGCCTCAAGCACCCGATCGGGCTGTGCCTCTACGTGCGCGGCGCGCTGCTCAAGGAGTTCGGCGGCGAACACGCGATTGAAGACGTCTTCGCCTGTTACGAGAAGTGGGGCGTGGCGGGGGTCAAGCCTGGCTTCGTGCCGCCGTCGTCGCAGCAGAACGAGAGGGCCATCGCCTACATGGTCAAGAAGGCGGCCGAGCACAAGCTCATCGCTGTGATCCACGATGCGTTTCTGCCCTATGGCCTCTGTCGGACGTATCCGAATCTCGTGAACGTGGAGGGGCTCGCGGGCGAGGAAGCGGAGCCGTCAATCGCGCCAGCGATCAAGTCCGCGCACGACGTCATGCTGCCGTTCACGCGCGGCATCATGGGCTCGTTCGACTACACGCCGCAGATCTACAAAGCGTCGAAGACCCACTGCCACCAGGTGGCGATGCTGGGCGCCTACCTGGGCCGCGCCTCGGTGCGCGCGGGCATGAAGCAGTGGTCGCCCGGCGGCGAGGGCGGCGCGGAGATCGAGTTTGCTGAGAAGATGCCCGGCCTGACCGACGAGATCAAGGTCACGGCTGACCTCGGCAAGTCGGTCACTGTCGCCCGTCGCAAGGGCGCGGACTGGTACGTGGCCAGCATGTCCGGTCCGCAGGCGCGCTCATACCCGTATCCCTTAAGCTTCCTCAAGCCCGGCAGGAGCTACCAGGCGAGCATCTACAGCGACGCGCCAGGCGGGCGCAAAGCGGTGCACACGCAGCAGCAGGTGACCTCGCAGACGGTGGTTCCGATCGCGATGGAGCCAAACGGCGGGCATCTCATGATTATCGAGGACAAAAGCGAATGACGGCGCAGGCTAAAGAGCGTGGAGCCATTCGCCTGCGGCTGACCGCGCTGGCGGCCCTTGGCATTCTTGCGGGGCGTCTGGACGCCTGCACGTTGTGGGGCACGGTTGTCACCAACGCGGCGGGCGGCACGATCATGGCGAAGAACCGCGACTGGGCGCCTGACCATACGCAGGTGCTGAAGATGCACCGCGACAACAAGGGCCTCGCGTACTTCGGCCTCTACGCCGTGGGCGGCTCCGAGCCTGGCATCAAGGCGGGGGTGAACGAAAAGGGGCTGTCGGTCGTAACGGCCTCGGCCAGCTGCATCCCGAAAAGCGAACGCGACGATCAGCCCGGCAAGCACGCCGTCCTCAGCGCGCTCCTGTCGGGCTACGCGACCTGCGACGAGGTGCTGGCAAAGAGAGAGGCGATTTTTCCGAAAACGCGGGCGATGTTTGTCATGATTTCTGACCGCTCGAAAATCCTGATGGTCGAGGTGGGGCTCGGAGGCACTTACGCGCTCAAAGCGGTGGAGAGCGGCTTCATCACGCATGCGAATCACTTCCTCGATCCCGGCCTTGCGGCCTTCAACGAGAAAATCGGCTTGAGCAGCACGACTCGGCTCAAGCGCGTCACGGAGTTGATGAATGCGGAGCAGGCTGCCTACACGGCCGAGTCGTTCGTTGCCATGAGCAGGGACCAGTACGACGGGCCGGACAACAGCCTCTGGCGGACCGGGAGCGGCAAAGGCACCCGCACGCTCGCATCGTGGATCGTGGAGACTCCCGCGCGCGGTGTGCCGAAGCTGAGGGTCGTGCTGGCGAACCCGAGCCAGCCCGAAGAGACGCGCACGGTTATCCTGGATGAGGCTTTCTGGAGCAAGTGAAAGGCGGCAACGGACTTTGACGCGGAATCTGGTCATCTTCGCAGTTTTGTTGCAGGCGCTCGTCGGCCGCGGTGAGCCCCCTTGCGGACGGGCGCTGTTCGACTTCGACTGGCGTTTCGTGAAGAGCGACCCTGCGGGCGCGCAGCAGGCGAGTTTTGATGACGCGTCGTGGCGGCCCGTCGACCTGCCGCACGACTTCTGCATCGAGGGGCCGTATGACGAGAAGGTGAAAAACGGCAAGATGAACGGCTTCCGCCCGCTGGGGGTCGGATGGTACCGCAAAGCATTCGTTACGCCCGACACGAAGCGCGTCCGCCTGGACTTCGAGGGGGTGTTTCGCGAGGCCAAGGTCTGGGTCAACGGCGCCCTCGTGGCGGAGAACACGCACGGTTACCGCGGCTTCGGCTGCGACGTCACGCCGCACCTCCGGCCCGCGGGACAGACGAACGTCGTGGCCGTGCGCGCGGACAGCAGCATGCCGCCGAGCGTGACGTGGTACAGCGGCGGCGGCATCTACCGGCACGTCTGGCTGCTGACTTCGGGCGACGCCCACGTGGCCCGCCACGGAACCTTCGTGACTACGCCAGAGATTTCCGCCAAGGCGGCGCGTGTCAAGATTACGACAGAGATCGAGCCTGCCGGGCAGCCCGTGACGCTCATCAGCGACGTGTTGGACGCTGACGGCCAGGTCGTCGCTTCCGTTCAGTCCTCCGGCAAGGGCGCGTTCGAGCAGGAGGTCGCGGTGCGCGAACCGAAGCTTTGGGATTTGAACAGCCCAGCGATGTACCGGCTGGTGTCGCGTGTGATGCTCGACGGTGTGGAGAGTGACCGGTGCGAGACGCCGTTCGGTATCCGCGAGATCAAGCTGACGCCCAATGGTCTGTTTCTGAACGGTAAGCGCGAGTTTGTGAAGGGCTTCAACATCCACCATGATCTGGGCTGCCTCGGCGCGGCGGCGTTCGACCGGGCCGTTGAGCGGCGGCTCGAGGCCGTGAAGGAGATCGGCTGCAACGGGCTGCGGCTTGCGCACAACCCGCACGCGCCGGCGCTGCTGGACCTGTGCGACCGCATGGGCATCCTGATCTATGACGAGGCGTTCTGCAACTGGGGCGACCTGCAGGGCGAGTTCGGCCGGACGTGGGAAAGGGATCTGGAGGAGTTCCTGCGCCGTGACCGCAACCACCCGAGTGTCTTTGTCTGGAGTATGGGCAACCAGGTCTCAGCGGCGGAGCGCGGGCCCGACTACGGCTGCGCACAGTACGACGCGATGGCCGACGTCGCGCATCGCCTGGATCCGACACGCCCCGTAACGTCCGCGCTGCGCCCGGTCCGCAAGGACGGCCAGGGCGGCGCGGCGGCGCGCTTCTCGGAAACGAACAACACGCCCGTCCACCAGATGGCCCTTCACATGGATGTGATGAGCGCGAACTACATGGAGCGGTGGTTCGCGAAAGACCGGCTGACTCACACGAACTTGTGCTTTATCACCAGCGAGTGCACGACGGGAGACAGCGGACGCAGCCCGTGGAAGGACTTGGACCGCGCGCGCGCGGTCGGGCTCTTCTACTGGGGCGGAATCAACTACATCGGCGAGTCGCACGGGTGGCCGCTCAAGTGCTGGAACGGTGGCTTTGTGGACTGGGCCGGCTACCGGCGGCCGTCGAGCTGGATCCTCGAGAGCCTGATCAGCGAGCGCCCGATGGTGCGTATCGTGGTGAGCCAGCCGGACGCGACCTACACGAACTGGGACGGGATCGTGATCTCCGTGAGCGGCCTGCAGATGCAGTGGAGCAGGCCGGCCGGGCGCGACCAGAGCCTCGAGGTGATCAGCAACGCGGAGGAGGTCGAGCTGCTGCTGAACGGCAAAAGCCTCGGCGTGAAGCGCCGCAACGGACCGGTTGAGACCGCGCCTCGGCACTACTGGACTGTGGCTTGGGAGCCGGGCACGCTGCTGGCCGTGGCCCGCAACGGCGGGCGGGAGGTGGCTCGGCACGAACTGCGCAGCGCGGGCGAGCCCAAGCGCCTGCGCCTTACGCCTGACCGACCCGTCCTGCGTGCGAACGGGCAAGATCTGGCGCACGTGACCGCAGAAGTCGTCGACGCGGCGGGCGTCGTGGTTCCGGACGCGGCCCATCTGATCGCGTTCACTATGTCGGGACCCGGCGTCAATGCCGGCGTGCAGAACAGCGACGTGCTGAGCAGCGAGCTCATGCAGGCGGACCGCCGGCGCGCCTACCAGGGGCGAGCCCTGATCGTGGTGCGGAGCCGTCGTGAATCTGGTAAAGTTACGATTCTGGCAAAGGCCGAAGGCCTGGAGCCGGCCGTGCTGAGTTTGGAGGTCCAATGAGAGGGAGAGGCGCAGGAGTTGCGGTCGGCCTTGCCGTCCTGATGGGCGCAAGCCTTGCGGCTGCCCAGGCGAACAAGGCTGCCCGCGACTTCACGTTCTTTGTCGTGTCCGACGTTCATGTCGGCGCGGAGAACCTGAAGGCAAGCCCACCGGTCACGAAGGAGCAGACGCTCTCCAAAGCCAAGGCCAATCTGGAGTCGATGCGGCGCGTCGCCGGGCAGCCCTTTCCGGAGAAGCCCGCTTTCGCTGGCCTCGCTCTCGGTTCGGTAGCCGCCCCGCGCGGCGTGCTGGTGCTGGGCGACCTGACCGACGGCAACCGCGATCCGGCTCTGGAGCGGGAGCAGTGGAAGACGTTCGACGCGCTTTACCCCGCGGGCGGCGTGCTGTTCGGCGCCGCCGCCGCGCCCGTGTTCGCGATCATTGGCAACCACGACGACGCGGTCGGCCGCGCGCAGCGGCTCGGCGTGGCCGCGCGCAACCGCGCCCTGATGCAGGCGGGCCGGCTGGCGGCGCTGTCGACGAACGGCCTGCACTACGCCGTGAACTGGGACGGCGCGCACATCGTGTTCCTGAACCTGTGCGCGGCCGACGCGACCGACGCGGAAACGCCCTTCAAGTTCGGCGCCGCCGGCCCCGGCACGTGGTGCGACCCGCAGGGCGCGCTTTCTTTCCTGAAAGACTATCTCGCCCGCCGCGTCGGCGCGTCGGGCGAGCCCGTGATCCTCGCGCAGCACTATGGCTTCGACGCCTTTTCGCTAAACGACTGGAACTGGTGGACGCTCAAGCAGCGCCGCGCGCTGTACGAGCTGCTCGCGGGCTACAATGTGGCCGCGATCCTCCACGGCCACAATCACTGCGCGGAGCACTACCGCTGGCCCGACCCGGCCCGCCATGCGGCCGACCTCGGCGCGTTCTTTGACGGCAAAGCCCCCTCTCGGATTCGACAGTATGACGTGGTGTCTTGCGGCCAGGTCTGCTGGATTTTTCGCGTGCAGGGCGACCGGCTGATCGCCGGGCACTTCGCGGGCCCGGGCTGGAGCGCGGACCTCAACCGTTTCTTTGTAAAATCGCTTTTGCCTCTGGCGCAACGACAGGAGGAGCGGTGATATGACGACGCTCAAAATCGCAGGGCTGGCTGCGCTTGTTTACGCGGGCGCCGGCCTCTGCGCCGACGACCTCGTGGGCCAGTGGGCGGCCGACGGCAGCGACGGCAAGACCGTGAAGAATCGCGCCGGCGCGGGCAACGACGGCGTGATCGTCGATGGCGTGCTGCAGAACGAAAAGGGCGGCGCGTCGCTGGAGCTGGACGGCATCGACGGGCATGTGCGGATTGACCTCAAAACGCCGCTCGCGCTGCGCACGACCATCACGGTCGCGCTCTGGGTCAAGGCCGCGCGTGTCCGCAACAACACCGTGCTGTTCGGCGTTCCGAACCCGCGGCCAGACTGGACCACGCCAGCCTTCGGCATGTACCTCTCCGGCGGACGCGTGGTGTACGGCCAGAACGGCGATGGCAAGACGGCTAAGGCGCTGGTCGAGTCCAAGACGGAGCTGCCGCAGAACCGCTGGACCTTTTTGGCCGCGACCTCGGACGGCGCGACGTTGCGCCTCTACGTGAACGGCGTGCTGGATGCCGAACTGGCCAAGCCGGCGGCGGTCGCGTTCAACGGAAACCCGCTGCTGATCGGCAAGGGGCTTGGCGACAAGCCTTCGCTCAAAGGCCGCGTGGGCGAATTGCGAGTCTACAGCCGGGCGCTCGCGGGCGACGAAATCCGCGCGCTCTTCGACTCTTCGAAGTCCACGTACGACCTTGCGCCGCCGGCCGCCGGGCCGTCGTCGCGCGACGGCACAGTGATCGTGGAGACGCACGGCAACAAACCGGACTTGGACATGCCGTGGCGCGCGCAGCCGACGCGCCTGCTCGAGCGGCTGGACGGATACACGCCCGCCGGCGAACAAGTGAAAATGAATCGGTACGGCGGCCGTACAGACCGTCCGCGCGAAAAAGCGACGGGCTTCTTTTACACGAAGAAGATCGACGGACGCTGGTGGCTGATCGACCCCGAGGGCTGCCGCTTCTATCACGTCGCGCTGAACACCGTGCGCGAGCCGAAAGAGGTGAAGGCGAACTTCGGCTCTTCTGGGCAGTGGGCCGAAGCGGTCACGAAGCAGTTGCGCGAGGCCGGCTTCAACGGCCTCGGCAACGGCTCCAGCACCAATCTGCAGCATGTCGCGCAGCCGCTCGTGTGGGTGCTGCGCCACAACTTCATCTTCGCCTTCGCCCGCGAGAAGAACCTCGTCGAGGCCGCCTCGGGCACGCAGGGCTTCCCGAACCGCTGCATGCCGGTTTTCCATCCGGAGTTCCCCGCGTTCTGCGAAGCGTACGGCAAAGGGCTTGCTGACACGGCCAACGACCCGTCGATGCTCGGCATCATGACCGAGAACGAGCTGCAGTGCCCGGTGGATCTGCTCGACCGCTATCTGGCCAGCGACGCGTCGAACCCCGATCTCAAGCCCGGGCGCGACGCGGCGGCGGCGTGGCTGACCGCGCGCAAGGGGACGGCCGACACAACGAGCCTGACGAGGCGTGACCGCTACGAGTTCATCGCCTACGCGTTCGGCCGCTACTACAGCCTCGTAACCCCGATCGTTCGCAAGTATGACCCCAACCACCTCTACCTCGGTTCCCGGATCAACTACTCCGCAGGCCAGTTCGACAACCCGTGGTTCTGGAAGATGCTCGCGCCCTGCCACGACGTCGTCTCGGTGAACTACTACGGCCGGTGGGGGCCTCAGGCGGACGAGTTCAGCGACTGGGCGGCGTGGGCGGACCGGCCGATCCTGATCACCGAGTGGTACGCCAAGGCGATGGACGTGGTGCCGCGGCTGGCGAACACGCACGGCGCGGGCTGGCTGGTGCGCACGCAGGAGGACCGCGCGCGCTACTACCAGCACTTCGCGCTGAACGCGCTGGAGACGAAGAACATCGTTGGCTGGCACTTCTTCAAGTACCTCGATGACCCGCCGGAGTCCAAGGCGCTCGACAACCTAGGCGGCGCGAACAAAGGGATGTTCGACGCGACCGGCAAGCCCCATCAGGCGCTGCTCGACCGCGCCCGCGCCGTGAACCGCGAGGCCTATCCGCTGATCGAGTTTGTCGACAGGAGGAGGTCGCAGTAGGTTCAGTGGTTTGGCGCCGTCAATCCTGCAAGTACTTGACCACCTGCGCCAGGGGGACTTTCGCCGGCCCCTCGGCGGCGTTCGCCGCGTAGCCGACGGGGACGATGGCCATGAACTCCCCCTGCGGCTCGCCGAGGAAGCTCAGCACCTCGTCCTTGAGCAGGAACATGATGCCCAGCCACACCGTCGACAGGCCGAGGGAGGTCGCGGCCACCAGCAGATTCTCCACGGCCGCCGCCGAGCTTAGTGCCTTACAGGCCGACAAGGCCAATAATAAACATGTTGTTTTTCACCACGAAGACGCCAAGAGCACGAAGAAACACAAAGCAAGTACGTGTAATACCAGTGAACCGACTTGGTGCTTCTTTGTGGCCTTGGTGCCTTTGTGTGAGAATTATGGGTTGCGGGCTCCGCCCGCGTTACTCCATACAGGTGGGGGCCGCTGTAGCTGGGCCGGCAGCCTGTCCCGCGGGCATTTCACCCCAAGAAGAACACGTCGATCCACGCCATCCGCGAAAGCCGTAACCTCACAGGGTTGCCTTCTGCGGCTACGCGCACACGGACCGGGGACGGCTGAAGCCGGGACAACATACCTTGGCAGAACCGGCCTGCGGTGTCCGCATGTTATACCTGCTTCAGCCGGCAAACAGCACCTGTCTCAGCCGCTTTGCGTTCACCGCGTCTCTCCACTTGAGGGTTCTTGAATTTGAGACCCGTCCACGCCGTTCTGATCCTCAACGAACTTGTCAGCTACCGCACCCGAATGTGCCACGTCATCTTTCGCCTAGCTGATGAGCGGGTTGATAAACGGGTCTGACACGAAACCCTGATTGTGATAATCTTGAAATTGAGTTTGCACACTTCTGAAAGTGTGCAAACTGAGAGTTGAAGGAGTGCTCGTAAGATGAAGCAGCTCAACACGCTCGCCGGGTGCGCGCTTGCCATGTTGGCCGCTCAGGATCTGGTCGCGGCCCCGCAGGACGCGCGGACCATCTCGCTGGTCAACTACGCGAAGTGGCCGGTTCATGCGGCGGCCGTGCCGCTCGACGCACAGGCGTTCGGCGGCCCCGTGCGCGTCCGGCGGGCCGATTCCGGCGCGTCCGTGCCGCTCACGGTCGACGCGGAGCGGGTCAGCCTTTACGTGAGCCTGCCGCCCACCTCGAGGCTGGACCTGGTGGCAGAGCGCGTGCCGCAGTGGGACGTCGCCCCGGTCGCCTCGGCGGCGACGAACGCGCTGGCCAACGGCGTCCTGCGCTTCTCCTTCGAAAAGCGAGGGTGGCGGCTGGGGTTTGCGGCGGATAAGGCCGCGCTGCTCGAAGACGGCGGGCTGGACTTCTGGATCGACACGCAGAACCGGGGGAGAATCTCGAACGGCGACACGGTCTTTGTGAAGCAGCTCGGCTTGAGCCGCTTCGCCGACTCGGCGGTCGAAAAAAGGACGGCCGCGGTCGACGCGCAGGGCCGGCCCGCGATCACGCAGGTGCGGCACGTGGGCGCGATGCAGGTGACGGAAACCTTCGAACTCGTACCCGGCCTGCCTCTGCTGGTCTGCCGCGTGCAGTGGAAGAACGAAGGCGACAAGCCCCTGTGGGTGGCCTATGT
Source organism: uncultured Lentisphaeraceae bacterium (assembly GCA_964386865.1). Lineage (GTDB taxonomy): Bacteria > Verrucomicrobiota > Kiritimatiellia > RFP12 > UBA1067 > CAYLUN01. The sequence goes on from CAYLUN010000030.1 coordinate 30,026, forward strand.
CGGCAGCGGCAACGGCGTATACGGGCGCTGGTCGAAGGAGCTGCTGCCGGGCCCGCTGATCGAGCGCAAGAAGTCGCCGCTCCTGGGCGACATCAACGGCAGCGAGACGCGCTGCGCGTGGCTCGGCGGGCTCTGCCGCATCAGCATGGAGTCGCCCGCGACCGGCTGCGGCGCGGGGCTGTCCACGCTGCTGCCGACGCCCGGCAAGGTCGGGCAAGGCTCGATGATTTGGGGCTGCGGCTATAGCGGCTTCCAGTGTAACTTCATCGATCCGGCGCAGGGCCAGTTCCCGTTCTTAGTGAAGCCGGGCGAGGCGCTCGACAACGGCTTCGTCTTCCTTGCCGCGCAGGCCGGCGCGAGCGTCTTTCGCGAGACGGTCGAGCTGTGGAAAGCGCTGCAAGTGAACAAGCTTCCCGCGCTGGCGCCGCCCTGCGCCGTGTTCGTGGACGGCGAGCCGTTCTTCGCGCAGACCGTCGGCGGCATCGAGAACCGCAGCGACGCGAAGCTGGCTCTGCGCCTCGACTTCAACAAGCGCTTCGAGTGCCGCGTGAGCGGCGCGTGCACGCTGGTCGCCCGCCCGCTGGCGTCCGGCAAGAAGGCCGTGGTGGTGCTGGAGGCGACGCAGCCCGGGACGCACGTGGTCGACCTGAACCAGCGGCTGGGCTGGGCCGACGAGGTGGCGTTCGTGCTGGAGAAGGAGGGCGCGGCGACGGTTTCCGTGATCGAGACCTTGCCTGTTTCGCCGGTCATGCTCTCGCCCGTGGCGGACGCGCAGATGACAGATCTGGCTGCGATGTTCCGCTGGTGTTCGATGCCGATGGTGACCGACTACCAGGTGCAGTGGTCGCAATCGCCCGATTTCGCGGCGCCCGCCGAGGTGCGCGTGACGAGCAGCCAGGAGTATCCGTGGTATCTGGTGCCCGACGACCAGCTTCCTGCGCCGGGCCGCTGGTACTGGCGCATCCGAGGCTTGAAGGGCGAGGTGCAGGGCGCGTGGTCAGAGGCGCGCGCGTTCACCGTCGACAGCGATCACGCCAAGCGCCCGCTCAAGCGCCCGCTCACGGCGCAGCGCCCGCTCTTCACGCTCGAGGCGTCGAAGGTGCTCAGCTTCACGAACTTCGTTATGGATGTGCCGCTCGACATCGCGCCATACGTCGGCGTCATCGCCGAAGGCATGGAGGGAAAAGGGATTCCCGTGACCGAGTTCGCGAAGGGATTGGAGCGCCTGCCGTACGCCGTGATGCTGCGCAGCCACTGGGTCGGCCTGGCGGACATCGAGTGGCTCTTCCAGCACGTGCCGAATTTCGTGGGCATTCAGGGCGGGGAGCACCTCAGCTCGCTCTACCGCGACGGCAAAGACGGCGACATGCGCTACCACCACCGGCTGACGCGGCTCTGCGCGAAGTACGGCATGTTCTTCCAAGAGGCGGACGGCACCTACAAGGATGACAAGTGGCAGGAGCTGATGGATCAGCAGGGCGCGTTCGTGCGCGAGTACGGCCCCTGGCTCGTGCTGTCGCAAAAAAACAACATCATCCGCCGCCAGTTCTACTCGCAGAGCGCCGCGCTCGGTCTCTGGCTCGGCGGCATCACGCACGGGCACGGCGCGTGGGAGGACGGCGGTTTCTACTGGCAGAACGCGGGCTTCGGCGAGCTCGGCCAGTGCGCGGGCGAGCGCAGCGGCGTCCTGAAAACCATGCCGCGCATCTTCTGGGATCTGGTTTTTGTGATGGGTGTCAGCCGCGGCTGCGGCATCTACAGCCTCGACGGGCAGACGCTGATGGTCAGCCCGAAAGAGATCGAACGGTTTCCCAAGGATATTCCGCGCGCCATCATTTGGAAAACCACCGGCGAGACGACCGACGTGTTCAAACGGTATGTCGCTCCCTTGATCCGCGGCATCGTAAAACACCGGCTGATACCGACGCGCGAGGAGGTGCTGAAGAACGTGCGGCTCGCGGTGTACAACGACATGAAAGGCAAGGGCGATGTGACGGCGTGGCCGCACTACGCGGAATACGGGCCGCTCTTCGCCGGCACCTACGGGTTCGGCAAGATGGGCAACATCGACGGCCAGCTCTGGGAGTTCTTCCCGAACACGGGCCGCTACTATTTCATTCCCGTGCTGCCGCAGGGCAACGAGCCGCTCGGCCGCGCTGTAGCCAGCGTGCCCGTGTCTGAGCTTCAGAAAGTGGAGACTGTCAAAGGACGCTTTGACGCGGCCTATCCCGCGTGGTACACCGGCGATGCGTGGGCGTGCCGCGTGGGAGATACGCTGGCGGTGATGAATAGCAAGGAGAACGAGGATGTCGCCCAGCGGTTTGACGTTCCGCTTCAGGCTGAGCTCGTGAAGACGCTCTCGGGCAAAATGGAGCCGCACAGCTATCTGGTGGCCAAGATTGAGGAGACGGGCCAGCGGCTTTGGCTGCAGGCGAACGGCGAGTATCAGGACCGGGCGCAGGAACTGCAAGTGACCTGCACGCGCAAGCCGCAGTGGCAGGTCGAGCCCGCGGCCGCGGCGCTGGAGCAGAGCTGGGACGAGGCCGCGAAGACGCTGAGGCTGCGCCTGTCCTTCAAGCCCGGCGCGGTCGAGGTGACGGTGAAGTGATTGTCCGGCAAAGGAAGGCAGTCGGTGTGTGTGAGGCTCCGGTAGGGCGCGCGCTCCGCGCCGCCGCGCGGAGCGGCCATAAGCGATGTGCCGAATGTGCGCTGGCTGCACGTTCGGTGGACGCCGCAGGGGGCGGTCCTGTAGTTCCGCCGCAGCGTCGGCGGAGAGGCGGCGGGTTCCGGCGACACAGCGCCGGAACTACAGAGTCAGCGGGCCGCCAGAGCGCCTGCGACAAAGCGATGGAGGCGACAGAAGAAGGGAATGAAGAGCAGCTTGCCCATACTTGCCTGTCGCGTGTTCGTTTCACGCCGCTGACAGAAAACACGAAACCTCAGAGTTGAACATAGCCCATGACCACGAAGCACCCGATGACAACGTTCTACCTTGAAATGCTCAGCCCGGACGGGCTCGCGTGCAAGGCGTGCGCAGAGCCGGACTTCTGGATTGGCGAGTGCGGGGTCAAACAGTTCCAGTACAATCGCTTTCTCTACCAGCTCGTCGGAAGCGACTGGAAGTGGTTTGACAAGCGTTCGTGGACGGATGAGGACTGGCGCGCATATGCGGAAGCCGAGAACCTGCGAACGTGGGTGGGGTATTGGGGCGGGGCCCCGGCCGGATACTACGAGCTGAAAAAGCAGGAAGAGGGCAATGTGGAGATCGCCTATTTCGGCCTGGCCCGGCCCTTCATCGCGAAGGGCCTCGGAGGACACCTTCTCAGTCATGCGATTCAGTCTGCGTGGGGCTGGGGTGCAACGCGCGTCTGGGTGCATACGTGTACGCTGGACCACCCCCATGCGCTGAAGAACTACTTGGCGCGCGGAATGAAGATCTACAAAGAGATAACCTCGAACAACGGGAACATGCCATGAGACTCGCTATGCAGCTCGTGCTCGCGCTGTGCGTGTGGAGCGGCGCTCGGGCGCAGGTCACGGCGCCGCGCGAGCGGCTTGTGCCGATTGCAGCCGACGTCGACGTTGTCGTGGCGGGCGGGTCGAGCGCGGCGTGCGCGGCGGCGTGCGCGGCGGCCGACGCTGGGGCGCGCGTCATGCTGGTCGCGCCGAGGCCCTATTTGGGCGACGACCTGTGCGGCGCGCAGGCGCTGTGGCTGGAGCCAGAAGAGACGCCGGACTCGGAGCTGGCGCGCGCGCTGTTTCCGCAAGGCTGCGTCACGACGCCCTTCACCGTGAAGCGTGCGCTCGACCAGGCCCTGCTCGACCATGGCGTGCGCTGGCTGACGGGCTGCTATCCGACGGACTTGCTGCTCAGCGGCACGAACCGCGCGAGCGGCCTAATCCTGGTCAACCGGAGCGGAAGCCAGGCTGTTCGCTCGAAAGCCGTGATCGATGCCACGGGCTTCGCCGTGCTGGCCCGACAGTCTGGCGCAGCGTTCAGAGATTTCGTTCCTGGCGTGCATGAGCTTCAGTTCGTTGTGGTGGGCGGCACGCTGCAGTTGGCGCCCGCCGTGGTCGGACGGCAACTGGAGGTGTCGTTCAAGAATCCCGGCAGCGGCAAGAGCGCCGCAGCGTGTCCGGTATTCGCCTACACGGCCAAGCGGGCGCTGAGCGACGGCTCGTTCGCGTCGTGGTCGCGCGCGGAGCAGGAGCTGCGCGATCAGCTCTGCGGCGCAGGCATGCTGGACTGCTCAGAATATGTGACCTGCTTTCCGTCCGACACGCTGATCGGCGAGAAGCGGGCTGAAGGCTCGTGGCCCGGTGCGGCGAGCTGTGACCTCGGAGCATTCCGCTCCGCCGCTGCGAGCGGGCTCACTGTGCTCAGCGCCTATGCGGACGTGCAAGACCCGGCGGGTATGCTGCGGCCGCTTTCCTTTATGGCCCTCGGCGCGCGGATCGGCGCTGCGGCGGCTGCCGAAGCCGCCGCCGTGAAGCCTGCGCCAGAGGTCCGCCCCGCGAAATCGCGGAAGACAGAAGAGGGCGCGTTGAAAATCAGCGGCGCCCGCAACGTGACGGCTCCATTTACAACGGCGGGTTCGATCCGCGTGGACGGCCAGGCGCTTCCGGTTCTGGGCGACTACGATGTGGTCGTGGTGGGCGGCGGCACAGCCGGCGCGCCTGCGGGAATCGGAGCCGCGCGAAGCGGCGCGCGGACGCTGGTCATCGAGAACCTCGACGAGCTGGGCGGGGTGGGCACGGCGGGCGTGATCGGCTCGTACTGGTACGGTATGCGGGACGGTTTCACCCAGGAGATCGACGCGGCTGTCGGGGGCACCAACCGGTGGACGGACGCGAAGAAGGGCGGCTGGAACATTGTGCAGAAATCGGAGTGGCTGCGCCGCGAGCTGGTGAAGCAGCGCGCCGATGTGTGGCTGGGCTGCATGGGGTGCGGGGTCGCGATGACGGACCGGAAAGTGGCCGGCGTGGTGGTGGCGACGCCCATGGGCGTGGGACTGGTGACGGCCAAGACGGTCATCGACGCCACAGGCAATGCGGATATCGCCGATTGCGCGGGCGCGGAAACGCAGTTCGGCGTGGCGCCGAACGGCATGCTCTCGGTTCAGCTCGCCGGATATCCCCAGCGCAACCTGGGCGCGAGCGTGAACAACACCTGCTTCGCGCTGGTGGACGACACGAGCGTCGTGGACATGTGGCACCTGATGACGTGGACGCGGGCGAAGTGGGGAAGAGACGGGCCTTACGACGCCGGCCAGCTCGTGGACTCGCGCGAGCGGCGCCGCATCGTGGCGGACGCCATGCTCACCGTGCCCGACATTCTGAACCGCCGGACCTTCAGCGACACCATCAGCCATCACAGGAGCAACTTCGATGCGGCGGCCTTTCCGACGTCGCCGATGCTGCTGATCAAGGACATGAAAGGCCCGGCGTTCGAGGTCGACCTGCCGTACCGCAGCCTGCTGCCCAAGGGCGTGGACGGCCTGCTGGTGACCGGCTTGGGTGCGGGCGCGGAGCGCGACGCCATGACGCTCATCCGCATGCAGCCCGACGTGCAGAACCAGGGGTACGCGGCGGGGGTAGCCGCCGCGATGGCCGCAAGGAGCGGCGGACACACGCGAAACATCGATCTGAAGGCGCTTCAGTGCCAGCTCGTTGAGCAAGGGCTGCTCCAGGCGCGCGTGCTCACGGACCAGGACGCCGGCCCGGCGGACCCCGAGCGCCTTGCGAAAGCCGTGGCCGAAGTGGGTTTTCTGCGCGGCGAGATCAAGCAGTCGCGCACGGTCGAAGATCCGTGCATCTTCAGCCTCGCGGTCGTCATGGCGAACGCTGCGGAGGCGCTGCCGCTGCTGCGCCGCGCGCACGGCGCGGCGCAGGACGCGGGGCCGAAGCTGACTTACGCGAGAATCCTGGGCATTCTTGGAGACCAGGCGGGCGCCCCTACGCTGGTTGCTTCGCTGGAAAAGACAGACGTGTGGGACGCGGGGTACGGACTGACCTCGCACCGCGAATCGGACAATACGTTCAGCGAGCAGGACCGGATCGTGATCGCGCTGGGCTATTCAGGCGCGCCAGAGGGCTTGGATCCGTTGGTTCGCAAGGTCGGACAGCTGCGCCCGGAGAGCCCGGTTTCCCATTTTGTTGCCGCGGCCCTGGCGTTGCGCCGCTTCGCGCGGCCCCAGCCTGCGGCCGAACCGCTGGCAAGGCTGCTCAGCGAGCCCGGTTTTAGCGGACACGCCTGTGCGGAGGTCGTAGATGCGCGGCAGCGGCAAGTGGCGGTTCGCGAGGTCGCCACCGACAAGCCGGACACGAACCTCAACGCGGCTTTCAAGGAGCTGCTGGTGGCTGGGCTGCTGGTTCAGTGCGGAGACAGCCAGGGCTTGGGCCGCCGAATTTTGGAACAGTACGGCAACAGCGTGAACGGCCATTTTGCTCGATACGCGCAGAATCTGCTTCACGAAATTCAAGAAAGGAAGACAACCCCGTGAAGAGCAGGTTCTTAACCGGTGTCGCGGCGAGCGCGCTGCTGGGCTTCGCGTGGGCTGAGGACGCGGCGCCCGCCATGAAGATCTCGCACGTGGCGGTGCAGGCGACCAACGTCGAGGAGTCCGTGGCGTTCTACCGCGATTTTCTGGGCTTTGCCGAGGCCTCGCGATTGACCTACCCCGACGGGTCGCTGATGCTCGTCAACATGCGCGTGAGCGCCGACCAGTGGATCGAGGTGTTCGACGCGGCCAAGCTCAAGCCGGGGCGCGACCGCATCTACCAACTCGCCTTCCGCGTGGCGGATGCCGAGGCAATGAGGGCCCGCCTGGCCGCGCAAGGTTACAAGGTGCCGGAGCGCTGTCCGACCGGAAAGCTGAAGAACCTCAATTTCACTGCGCAAGACCCCAACGGCTACACCGTCGAGTTCGTGCAGTACATGACCGAGGGATGGCCGCTGAGCGATGCGGCAGGGGCCTTGCCGGATGCGTGCGTCTCGGAACTCATCACGCACGCGGGGCTCGTGGCCACCAACGTGGCGGCGGCCAACGGCTTTTACGGGGACATCCTCGGCATGAAGGAGAAGTGGCGCGGGTCAGCCAACGGCAAGGTCGTGTCGTGGATTCACATGCGCGTGCCCCCCATGGGCAGCTACGTGGAATACATGCTCGACCCGAAAGTCGCGCCGCACTTCTGTTTGGAGGTGGCCGACATGGCCAAGGCCGTGTCCAAGCTCGAGAGCAGCCCCTACCGCCCAAAGTATGTGAAGCCGGTCGAACCCATCGTCGGCAAGAACCGGCGGCGCATCCTCAACCTCATGGATCCGAACGGCATCCGCGTGGAGCTGATGGAGCCGAACACGGTTGACGGCCAGCCCGTTCCGCCGACGGACCTGCCGCTGCCGGCGGGCTTCGGCGCGCCATAGGCGCAGGCCGGATGAAACGGGCGCGTCTGCAGGGCGGACGCCTCGGGGAGGCGTCCCTGGCGGAACGGCCATGCGTTAAACACAGGGCCGCGCTACTTGGCCGTTTTGATGCTGGCGGCGACCTGGTCGGCCAGCTGGCCGTAGCCTTCCGGCGAGAAGTGGACGTTGAAGGGCAGCTGGATCTCGCCGGGCCGCAGCGTGAGCTTCTGCTTGCCTTCGGGCTTCTCGGAGAGCGGGCGCAGCGGGACCTTCTGCTGCTGCTGGACGACGCAGGCGCAGAGGTCGTCGACCTGCACGCCGAGATCCTTCATCACGCCGACCGCGACCTGGTTGTAGACCTTCTCGTCGCCGGCCACGCGGCCGGTGGTGCCGGGCGGCACGGGCGTGGTGGTGGCGAAGATCAGCTTGGCGCCGGTGGCCTTCAGCTTCTGCGTGAACTCGCGCAGGCGCTGGCCGTAGAGCTGGAGCGGGGCGACCTGCTTGCCCGTGTCCGGGCCCACGTAGTTCCCCTTCTCGTCGAGGTACTTGAGGTCGTGCAGGCCGAAGTTGAAGTGAATCACGTCCCACTTGCCTTGGCCGAGCCACTTGTCGAGGCTGGCCAGCCCGCGCGCCGTGTCGCCGCAGTTCTCGGTCGGGCGGTGGACGTTGTAGGCGCCCTTGAGCCGCTCGCGCACCGGGATCGTGTAGCCCATGGAGATGGAGTCGCCGATGAGCAGCACGCGGGGCAGCCCCGGCACGTCCGCCACGTCGGCGAGAGAGGGGTCTTTGGGCCGCGGCGCGCGCTTGCCCGCGGCGGCGGGCTCGAGGTTCTGCGCGCTGGCGGCGCAAGCGGCGGCGGCGAGGACGGCGGCGATCAGATGGCGCGTGTGTTTCATGCGGGCTCCTTGGTTGGTGCGCGTGACGCGTTCAGATTACGCCAGCACAGTACAGGAGGGGGGCCGGGACTGTCAAGACAGCGGAGGCGGCCCCGGCGCAAGCGTCACCCGGCTCCCGCTTCACAGCCTGTTGACAGGATTGCCGCAAGAAATGCGGCGATGGTTGCAAGAAGGATGGGCGCGGTCATCTCGCGATCCTCGTTTCGGCTTCTGTTTTCTGCTGTCGAGTTGAATTATCCAACTTCTGCCATGCGCGAAACGCCCCGCTGTAATCGGTTGGTGGCCGGGGTAGGCGAGAGGGGCGCGTTTGAGATGAAAAGATGATGCGAGGCTGGGAGCGCGGGCACTCCTGCCCGCGAAAAGGCGGTCCGCCGTCGGTCCGCCGACGGTCGTTTCGCAGGTGGTGGCGTCGTCGACTCGCATGCGCGTTCAACGGGGACAGGAGTGTCCCCGCTCCCAATCGCTCCGCGCACGACACGCGTTTCAACTCGCGCACCCCGGCCACCAACCGCTTACGCCCCGCTTTCAAAGGCGGTTGACGGCTATCAGGCGACCGTGTAACGTGTTGTCCAAACAAATGGCGCGAGTGTTGAAAGGGTTGTTATGCGTCTGAAGTTCTCTCCTGTGCTGGTCGCGGCGAGTCTGGGCGTGCGCGCGCTGTGGGGCGCGGCGGAGCCGGCGCTTGAAGCGCCCCGCTTGCTGAGCCCGGTCAACGGCATGTCGATGACGGACGTGGCGACGTATTTCAAGTGGTCGCCGGTCGCCGGATGCAGCAACTTCGTGATCCAGATCGCGCGCGATGCGGCCTTTCAGAACATCGTCAAAGAGCGGCGGACACTCAACAAGGGGTATCACAAGAACCTCTATTTTCCGAAGGATGTGCTGCCGCCGGGCGCCTATTTCTGGCGGGTGCGCGCGGTGCGGGGCGAGCAGGCTGGCGCATGGAGCGAGGCCTGTTCCGTGCACGTGAATGCGGACCATCCTGTGCTGCCCGAGGTCGTCCGCAGGATCGGGCCGGCGTCGCCGCTGTTCCTGATGCGCAGCCGCACGTGGGACCCTCTCAAATACTCCGGCAGCGTGAAGACGATCATTCCGGCAGGCCTCGAGCACGTCATCATTGTCGACGATCTGGCGATGGCGGGCGAGCGGGTGCTTGAGCGGTCCAAAAAATATCAGGAGCTGGGCGTGGACTTCGTGATCTGGGACAACCGCTGCCAGACGTCGCTTTCCGTCATCGAGTACGTGTTTCAGAACTTCAGCCGCTGCATCGGCATCGCCGAGGGCGAGCACTTCAGCGGCATGTACTGGGAAAAGGGGCCCGAGGGCAATCTGGCGGAGTGCGATTTCGTGCACCGCGCGTGGACGCTGTGCGCCAAATACGGGCGCTTCTACTTCTTCGCCGACGGCGACGGCGGCAGCTATCGCTGGCCAGGCTTTGCGGAGCGCGAGAAAGAGGTGCTGCTGCGCTACCGCAAGAATATCGTGCCGATGTTCAAGACCACGAACGGCGACATGGCGCTGCATTCGTACGGCGCGGTGCAGGGGCTGATGGCCTCAGGCTATACTGAAAATTGCGGCGTGTGGGTGGACGAGTGGATCTGGCCGTGCTGCGGGTTCGGCAAGCTGGGCGAGATCATCCCGTCGGAAAAAATCTGGGAAACGCGCCGCAAGCTCGGCACGCGGCAGTGCCCGTGGGTTTACGACATCCAGATGTGGCTCATGGGCATCGCATCAGGCTCCACCGTCTTCCATCTGGAGTCCGCCCATCAGTGGACGACCGAGGGACAAGCCGCCAGCAACTATACGCGTTTCTTCCTGCCGTTTGTCAGGGCCGTCGTCGAGCGCTCCCTGATCCCGTCGCGCGAGGCGTTCCTGAAGAGCATCAGCGTGGCGGTCGCGAGCGATTTGGAACTGGCGAAGGGTAAACACGACAAGCAGTACACGGGCGGCTTTGCCTATCTCAAAGAGCTGTATGCACTCCAGGCAAAAGGCGACCAAGAGTTTATTCCGAACGACAGCCGGTACGGGATCGTGTGCCTTCTGCCGGCGGGCGCGTCTTGCCTGAACAAAAATACGCAGGTCGTCCCACAGGGGCGGCTGCTGGATCCGGAAAAAGCCAAGGCGCTGTTCAGCCGAGCCTACCCGCAGCGCTTCACGGGCGACGCCTTCATGTGGGAATGTGACGGCACGGTGATCGTCACCGATTCGCATGAGAATCAGGACGTCCCTCAAACGTTCGCCATGCCGCTTGGGCAAGGTTTGGTGTGCGCCCTAAGCGGAACCGTCGGCGTACACCAGTACCTGATCGGCAAACTCGCCAAGGACCGTAAGGGCCTCTGGTTTCAGGCCAACAGCGAAAATCCGGGCCGGGAGATCGTTGTGAGCATCACCTGTCTGCACAAGCCCGTTTGGCGGGTTGAGCCGGCTGCGGCTGCCGCCGAGGCGCGCTGGGACGAAGCGGCGAAGACGCTGAGCCTTCGGCTTTCTTTCAAGGCAGGTGCGGCCGAGGTTACGGTTGAGTAGGTGCAGGCAGGGCCTGTCAGGTTTTGCGCCCGGCAGGTGTAATCGGTGCGTGCCTGAGGTATGCGAAGAAGGCATATTTCAGATGAAAGAGTAACGCAGGACTGGGAGCGCGGGCGCCCTCGCCCGCGGGAACGGCGGTTACGCGTTAGGCTGCGGCCTGTCGCGCCGTGTTATACCACGGCCGAAAAAGAACTGAACTATAATGGCATTTGCCCGTCACCAGGCGGCCCGCACGGAGGCGGGCCCTCCACTGCGAGAACAGCCGTTTCGAATCACCTCGCGATGGAGGGACGACCTCCCTGTCGACCGATTACTCTTCGGGTTTGCAATTGAATCGCATGGCTCGTTCTGCTAGATTCTTCCCATCAAATTGGCGTTGTCGAACAAACCGAGGGAAGAGGGTGAACATGAGCAAGACTACGGATGGCAGGGAGAACCGTTCGGCCTGGGAGGCGCCCGAAAGAACGTCTGCGCCGAATTCGAAAAAGCTGGTGATCGTGGCGATGCTGGTCGCTGCGGCGATCGCGGCCGTCCTGGCGCTGTTCGTCGTCCGGAAGGTGCCGACCCCGTCCCAGCCGCTTCCGGTGGCCCAGGCCGAGGCCGCCGTAGAGGCGCCCGGCGCGGAGTCCGTGCTGGTCGAGTTCGAGAAGCTGAAGGGCAAGTGGCTGCGGCCGGACGGCGGGTATGTGATCGAGCTCAAGCGGCTGCTGCCAGACAACGCGCTGGAGGCGGCCTACTACAACCCCAGCCCGATTCACGTGGGCAAGGCCAAGCTATACAAAGAGCGCGGGTTCACGAAAGTCTTCGTCGAGCTCCAGGACGTCAACTATCCGGGATCGACCTACAATCTGATTTACGATGCCGAAATCGACCAGCTGCGCGGCGTCTATTATCAGGCCACGCAGCAGATGGAGTTTCAGGTGTCCTTCGAGCGCCTGCCGCCAGGCACTGAATGATGGCCACACCTTTCAAGAGATGAGCGCTTCGGGTGCGGGCCAATAGATAGGCTAGCCAAGCGGCTCATACGTCTGACCCCCATTAGCGGTCAGAACGGCATTTTGCCTGCGCCGCGCGGGGGTGTCGCGCCCGGGCCGCCAGCTCGCTCGTAGACGCGCACGTAATCCACCTGTAGCTCCGCCGGAAAGACGGTGGAGGCGTCGGGGTTGCCGCCGAACTGGCCGCCCACCGCCAGATTCATGAGCAGGTAGAACGGCTTGTTGAACGGCGCGGGCCACGGGTTGAGGTCCGCCTCCTGCTTAGGCGCGGCCCCCTTGTCGCCGTCCGTCTTGCTACAGCTCCACCAGAAGGTGCTGTCGCCCGTCAGCTGGCCGTCCGTGTACCAGCGCACCGCGCCGGGCTCCCACTCGAGCGCATAGACGTGGAAGGCGTCGATGCGGCCGCCGTTCGGCAGCGTGTAAGAGAAGCCGGTGTAGGTGTTGGCGGGCCAGCGCGAGCCGTAGTGGATGGCCCCCGTGACCTTCTCCGGCTCGTGGCCTCGCGTCTCGAGCACGTCGATCTCGCCCGACGAGGCCCACGTGCCGAACGCCTCGTCGTGCGGCAGCAGCCACAGCGCCGGCCAGAGGCCCTTGCCGGCCGGCAGCCGGGCGCGAAACTCGAAGCGGCCGTAGCAGGGCGTGAACAGCGGCGTGCCGTCGCGCGTGCGGCTCTTGAGCCGGGCGGAGGTGTAGCCGCACCCGTCGCGCGACTCCTTCACCGCCCGGATGTGGAGCAGCCCGTCCTTGACGAACGCGTTGGACGGCTCGCGCGTGTAGTACTGCAGCTCGCTGTTGCCCCAGCCCCAGATCCACACGTTGCCCGCGTAGTTGTAGAACCCGTTGCCGAGGTCGAAGTCCCATTTGGCGGGATCGATCGCCGCGCCGTCGAACTCGTCGGACCACGCCAGCTTCCAGCCGGCGGGGGCGGACTCGGCTACACAGATGGAGCTGCTTAGCGTAAGCGCGAGGCCTGTGAGCCAGAGATGATGTAGTTTCATGACGCCTCCTTCTCTTCGGTTGGGGTGCCGTCTCCGCCAGATTCACGCGCCGACGGAGTATCAGTTTCCGAGCGGGCCTTGAGAAAACGGCGCGGCGTCGGGCGCGACGCCCCACGCCTTGTTCGGGCGGTCGCCGAGGTCAAGGGTGACCGTGCCGCCGTTGACGATCACGCTGTGGTCGAACCACGTCTTGTTCCACGGCTTGCCGTTGAGCGTCACGGACTGGATGTACTTGTTCGCGGCGTCGGCCTTGGGCGCGCGCAGCGTGAAGCGCTTGCCGCTGTCGAGGCGCAGGGTGACCCGGGTGAAGAGCGGCGAGCCGAAGGTGTAGGCCGGCACGCCGGCCGTCACCGGGTAGAAGCCCATGGCGGTGAAGACGGCGAAGGCCGACATGCCGCCGCCGTCCTCGTCTCCGCAGACGCCCATGAGGTCGTTGCGGAACCAGGCCTCCATCAGCATGCGGACGCGCTTCTGGGTCTTCCACGGCTCGCCCGCGAAGTTGTAGAGGTAGGGGATGTGGAAGCTCGGCTCATTGCCCATGACGAACATGCCGACGCTGCCGGTCGAGTCGGGCAGCACGTTGTAGAACTCCCAGCGCGGCCGGCCGATGCCCTCGTCGAACAGCCGGTCGAGCTTGTCGGTGAAGGGCTTCCGTCCGCCGAAGAGCGCGATCAGGTCGTCGATGTTGTGGTAGACTTCCCAGTTGTAGGTCCACGCGTTGTTCTCGTCGTAGTAGTCGCGCGCGCCCTGGCCGCCGGCGTACTTGTAGTCGAACGGCTCGATCCAGTTTCCGCCCGCGTCCTTGGGGTGGAAGAAGCCGGTCTCCTTCTTCCAGAGGTTGCGGTAGTCGTAGGAGCGGGCCAGGTAGTAAGCCGCATCTTCCTTGTGCCCGAGCTCGCTCGCAAGCTGCGCGAGGCACCACGCGTCGTAGGCGGCGGCGAGCGTGACGGCCACGGCCTGGCGCTTCTCGCCGGGCTTGACCTCCTTGACGGTCTCGGCCTCGCCGGGCTTCAGCGCGGGGAAGTAGCCCTTGTCCCAGTAGAAGCGGTCCAGCTCAGTGGCGGGCCCGCGGTGCCACGGGATCATGCTCTCTTCGCGCATGGTCTTCTTCATGAGTCCGTACGCCTTCTCGAGGTCGAAGCCGCGGAGGCCTTTGCGCCAGGCGTCGAGGACGAGCGAGACCGCGTGGTGGCCGTTCATGCAGTGGGCGTCGCCGAAGATCGTCGGGAAGGTGGGCACCCAGCCGGACTGCTCGCCCGCGCGAATCGTCGAGGCGAGCTTCTCGCTCTGCACGCCGGGGTTGAGCAGGATGTTCAGCGGGTGGAGGGCGTGGTAGGTGTCCCAGACCCAGTCGTCGGTCCAGAAGGGCACGCCGTCGTCGTCATGCACCTTGCCGTCCCACGCGCTGAAGTAGCGGCCGTCCTCGGAGATGCAGACCATGCGCTCGTGGCAGCGGTAGAGCGCGGTGTAGAAGACCGCGCGCTCATCCTCGGTGCCGCCATCGACCTCGACTTTGCCGAGGGCCGCGTTCCACTCGGCGCGGGCGCCCGTGGCGAGCCGCTCCAAATCGAAGTCCTTGATTTCTGACAGGAGGTTCCTCTTCGCCTGCTCCACGCTGATGTACGAGATGCCGTAACGCAGGCGCACGGTCTTGGCGGAGGGCGCGAAGGCGGCGACCACCGGCTTGCTGGAGTCGCGCGTCGCGGTCTTCGCGAAGTCGGCCGTGTCGCCCTCGAACGCGCCGGTGCGCGTGGGCGGCGTGTCGAACTCGGCGTAGACGTACACGGTGACGCCGTGGTAGTCGTCGGTGCCGCTGACGGCCGAGCCGCCGATCGTGAGCGTGCCTTTCTGCTTGGGCTTGAGCAGGATGAAGTGGGGCTTGTCGTTCTCGAAGGTGACCGAGTAAATCGCGGCCTTGCGCCCGGGCGCGAGTTCGACAACCGCGTCGTGGTCGTCGAGGAAGACCGAGTAGCGGTAGGGCAGGGCGGACGCGTGGTCGAAGCGCGAGCTCCAGTTCGGGCGCAAGGCGTCGGCCTCGCCGCTGAAGGGCATCATCTGGAAGACCGGGCCCATGCGGTGCGAGGGCACGCTGAGGCAGAAGCCGGTGATGCGGTCGGTGATGAAGCTCTCGTTCGGCGGCGTCACGCGCAGCATGCCGTTCGGCCGCTGGATCGCCGGGAACGTCGGCACCAGCATGTGGCTGATGTTCCCGATCTTCGTGTTGACGTAATCCACCGGCTCCTTGGCCGAAACACCGCTCGCACACAGCGCCGCCAGAGCGGCAGCTGACATCCATTTGCCCATAAAACCTCCACTGGTATAGGGTGTAGACTATAATCGACCGCTGGTATGACTGCAATCAGGAAGGGTCGGTGCGCAGCTCGACGGTGACCGGGCCGTCGTTGAGCAGGCGGACTTTCATCTCCGCGCCGAAGACGCCGGCGCCGACGCGGCTTTCGCCGAGGGCCTGGCGGAGCTGGGCCACGAGCGCCTCGTAGAGCGGCTCGGCCTGCTCGGGGCGGGCGGCCTCGATGAAGCTCGGGCGGCTGCCCTTTTTCGTGTCCGCGTAGAGCGTGAACTGCGAGACCACGAGCACCGCGCCGCCGACATCCGCGACGGACTTGTTCATCAGGCCCTGCTCGTCCTCGAAAATCCGGAGCGACGGGATCTTGCGCGCCAGCCACTCGACGTCCTTGGGGCCGTCGCTGTGCGTGATGCCCAGAAGAATAAGAAAGCCGCGGCCGATCTCGGCCACGCGCCGGCCGCCGACATCGACAGAGGCTTCGGAGACTCGCTGGATTAACGCCTTCATCGTGATTCTCCGGTAGTGACGGCCGCCCCTACCGCGGCCCCAAACCCTCCACCTTCTTCCACACGCGCAACAGCTCTGAGGCGCCCCACGCCTGCGCGCCGCAGCCGCGGCCCGCGTGCGGCGCGTCGCCGTCGCAGATCTCAGGCGTGTGGCAGAGGCAGCCGGTATTGATGAGTTCAACGGCAGAGCCCAGCAGCGAGAGGCCGGCCGTGCGCGCGGCCTTGCCGTAGACCTTGGCCAGGGCCTCGACGTAGTGCGGGAACGGCCACGTCCACGCGGTGCCGTTGTGGTAGGCGGGCTTGCGGCGGGTGTCTTCGTCGCCCAGATAATGTCCCTGGTAAGGCTGGTGCGGGTCGTTAAGCGGCACGCCGTCGTGCGACACGCCCAGGTCCGCCAGCACGGGGCGGTCGGCGAGGCTGCGGATCGCGCCCGGCACGAGCAGGCACTCGCACGCGCGGATCACCGCCACCTCCGTGTCGCGGTCGAGAAGCACGCCGAGCGTGACCGCGAGCAGCTGATTCGAGCGCAGGGCATCCTCCTGCTCGGCCTGCGCCGCAGGTACGCCCGGCCGCGCCCGCAGGCAGTCCGCCAGCCAGCCCTCCTTCACCGTGAAGTAGCGGGCGAGCGAATCCGACGCCCGCTCGGCCAGCGCGCCCCACGAGGCGTCGACCTTGCGGGCGACGAGCCGCAGGCTCGCGATCCAGAGCGCCTGGATTTCGACCGGATAGCCCTCGCGCGGCGTGGCGGCGGGGTAGTTGGTGTCCATCCAGGTGAAGTGCGGCGGGCTGTAGACGAGGGCGCTCTCCGCATCCATGCGGATGCCGTTGGGCGTTCCGTCTCGGTAGTGCGCGAGGATCGACACCAGAACCTCGCGCAGCGTGCGCTCGCCGCACGCCGCGGCGAGCACCTGCGGGTCGCCGAGCGCCTCCATGAGGTCGCCCGCCGCCACGCAGAACCAGAGCGGCGCATCGGACGTGTCGCGGTTGCCCACGGTCTGGCCGTGGATGATATTCGGCAGGGTGCCGCGCTCTTCGAAGCGGCCGAACTCTTGGATGATTGCGAGCGCCTCGTCGTGCCGGCCCGCAGCGATCAGCCCGCGCAGGGCGATGAGGGTGTCGCGCCCCCAGTCGAGGAACCACGGGTAGCCGGCGATGACGGTGCGCAGCGCGTCGCGCCGGACCACGTAGAGGGACAGCGCTTGCACGAGCGCGTGAGGCAGCGGCATCCCTGCGTCCGCCCCGTGCGCGAGGGCGGGCACGGGGCTCTCCGGCTCGGCGCCCTCCGCCCACGCGTCGCGCCGCCACGCCGTTAGCACCGCCTGCTGCTTGCCCTCCAGCAGCAGTTCGAACCAGCCGGGGCTGAAGAGGTCGCCGTGGGCGTCCAACCCGCGCGCCTTCTCTTCCGGGTGCGGCACCATGTAGGTCCAGGCCGGTTCGTGGTGGTAGCGGCCCCGGTCGGTTTCGATGCGGAGCGTCTCGCCAGCGGCAGGCGCAAAGGCGAAGCCGCTGGCGTCCGGCTGCACGGCGGCCGGCCACTCGCGCTCGGGGCCCAAGAAAGCCTTAGTCTTGCCGTGGAAGCTGCGCCACTCGATGTCGGGCCGCACGATGACCATCACCGCGTCATGCGGGTCGAGCCCGCCCGGGCGGTTATGGCGCAGGACCGTCAGGCGGGCGCGGTTGACGCCGTGGACGAGTTCGAGGCGGAAGGTGAGCGGAACCCAGCGGCCCATGCCGCAGGGAACATTGAACGACCATTGGGCGAAGCGTCCGCCGGGGTCGGCCGCGAACTGCGCGAGGCACGCTTTGTTGATCTCCTGCGAGTAGCCTCGATAGCGCAGCCACGCGTGGCAGCGCGTCCAAAAAACCTGCTTATCAACGGGCACCTGAGCGTCGGGGTTGACCGCCAGGAGGCAATCGTACTGGCTGAGGACTTCGCCCCACGCGGCCCGGACCTGCGCCATCGCACCCGCGCCGTTCGAAAGCACAGCGAAGTGGGCCGCGTCCGCACGCACCTGCACGCCGCTGACGCGCGGCGACACATAAGCCGCTCCCGCAGGCGGCAGAACCAGCAGCGTCGAGGTGTCGCGCCGGATGCCGTGCGGGGTGTAGACGGCGGTTTTCAGCGTGCGGTGCTCGGCATGGGTTCCGTCGAGCGCTGGCGCGTAGGGCGCGATGGTCAGGAAGGCGCCCCAGCGGCCGTCGTCGAAGCGCACGGCGGTCTCTGCGACCAGCGTCCGCTCGCCGGCGGCGACGGCGGCGTCGAAGGGGTTGTCGGCCCGCACCAGCAGGACGTAGCCCTCGGGAATCGGCACGTGCCGGCGCGTGTCGGCAGGCCAATCCCAGACCGTGCGGCGGGGCAGGCCCTCGGGGGCGTCGGCACAGAACGCGTCTGGGCCGGCGACCATCGACGCGCCCAGCGCGTCGGGGTCGCCTTCGAAGGCGAGGCGCTCGGCGGGCTCGCCGGCGGCGAGCTCGAGCCGCACGCGCAGGGCCATCAGGTTGCGGCGGCGGCGGGCGAGCGGCTCCGGTTCGAGGCCGGGGGCGGACTCGGCCCGCTCGAGCCGCGCGAGGTCGTCCGCGTCGCGCGTGAGGCAGACGGCGCGGCCGGGCCGGAGGTGGAGCTCGCCGCCCGGGGTGAGGGCGAAGGCTTCGCCGGAGAGCAGATCCCACGCGACGGCGGCGCCGAACGCCTTCGCGTCCCAGCGCGCGGTTTGGCCGCGCGCGCAGTCGAAGTTGACGAGCACGAGGAGGGCGCCCCCGTCTGGCGCTTCGCGCAGCGCGGCCAGCACGTTGCCCTCGCCGTGGTGGACGAGGCGCACGCGCGTGGCTGGGCCGAAGGCGGGGTGGGCCGCCAGCAGCGCGTTCAGGCGGGCGATCTCGGCGACCTGGTTGCGAGAAGCCTCCCAGTTCAGGCCCGACGCGCCGTGCACGTCGATCTTCTCCGTCGCGAACCACTCGACGCCGTTGGCCAGGCCGAAGGCGCCTTGGTGGGAGAGCAGCGCCGAGAGCGCCACGCGCATGCGGGAGTAGGTCTCGCTGCGGGCGGCGAGGCGGTTGTTGTCGTGCGTCTCCGCGAAATGGACGAGCGGCCCGCAGCGCTCGGCCAACGGGATCGCGCGCGGCAGGTACCACTCCATCGCGCCGCGGTCCTCCGTCTGGAACAGCTCGGAGTAGGCCCAGTCGAGGTTGGCGTCGGTGAGCAGCGACTCGGTGACCTCGACCTTGCCGCCGAGGCCCTCCAGCAGGAAAACGGTGTCCGGGTGTTCCTCGCGCACGCGGGCCACGATGTACGTCCACGTCTCGCCGGGGATCATGTAGCCCGCGTCGCAGCGGAAGCCGTCGACGCCCTGGCGGCACCAGAAGAGGAAGACCTCGGCCATGTAGGCGCGCAGGCGCGGGTCGGCGTAGTCCAGCTCCACCAGGTCGGCCCAGATCACGCCCCACGCGCCGGGCGAGACGAACTCGCCATCGGGCTTGTGCCGGTACCAGTCCGGGTGGTGGACCTGCAGGGTGGCGGCCCAGCCGGTGTGGTTGGCCGGCAAGTCCATGAAGAGGTAGCCCGCGCGGCTGTGGACCGCGGCGACCAGCTCGCGGAACTGGTCCAGCGGCGTGGCGCGCGTGTCGAACTCCGCCAGCGCGGGGTCGACCGAGAGAAAATCGAGCGCGGCGAAGGCCGAGCCATAGCGGCCCATGCGCGCGTAGGTCACGGGCGTGGGATGGACCGGCAGGAGCTGCACGATGCGGAAGCGCATGGTGCGCATGATGGCGTCGAGGTGGCGGATCAGGTCGCGGAACGTGCCAGAGGGCGGGACGACCGTATAGCCGAGCTGGTCCAGCGCGCGCTCGTGTCCGCGGACGGCGTCCGTGCGCGGGTTGCCGCGCAGCGACGCGCCGAACTGGCGCACGAAAGCCGTGTAAATCGTGTTCGCGCAGGCGGTGTGGGCAGGCTCGACCTTGATGCGCAGGTTGTCGCCCTCCGGCCAATCGGGGACGTGCGAGCCGTGCGCGAAGAAGCAGGCCTTGCCGGAAAAGACGCCGACCTGCGCGAGCGGGATGCGCACCGAGAAGAGGCCGGGCTCGACTTCGCGCATCGGCACGTCGTGCCAGTCGCGGGCGAGCACGGGCTCGCCGGACTCGGTGCAGGCGACGAGCTCTTGGCGCCGCACGTGGGCCTGTCCGAGGTTGGTGCGGAAGACGGCGCGCCCGTTGCGCGGGGCGTCGAGGCGCAGCGTGACCTCGAACAGATCGCCCGCCCATTTCAGGTGAAAACTGCCGGGAATAGGGGAGTGGTGCATGACAGATGCGTTACAGGTTCAGTGTTACACGTTACAGGCGTTGACACAACCAGCAACCAGTAACCTCGAACGTCCGATTCACTATGCCCCATTGCTTGGCGCTTGGCAATGCGAAAGTGAACGCGTATACTGGCGGCCTTTTCTACGTCGAAAGAGCGGTATGACATTTTTTGAGAAACTTCAGCACGGCGCGCCGACGATTTCGTTCGAGTTCTTCCCTCCCAAGACTCCGGAAGGCTGGGCCAAACTGTACGGGACCATCGCGGAGACCGCCCGGCTGAACGTGGACTTCGTGTCCGTCACCTACGGGGCGGGCGGCAGCACCCGCGAAAACACGGTCGACCTGGTCGCCTCTCTCCAGAACAACCTGGGCATCCGCGCCATGGCGCACCTGACGTGCCTCGGGCACTCGCAGGTGGATCTCTCGAAGATCCTCGACAAGCTGGCGGCCAAGCAGGTGCCCGCCATCATGGCCTTGCGCGGCGACCCGCCGCAGGGCGAGGCCACCTTCCGGCCGCACCCGTACGGCTTCGCGCATGCCAGCGACCTGATCGGGTTCATCAAGGACGGCTGGCCGCAGTTCAAGATCGGCTGTGCGGCCTATCCCGAGGGCCACCCCGAGTCGTTCGCGGCCGGCGAGACCCGCACGCCGGACAGGGACATCGACGTGCTCAAGCGCAAGCAGGCGAGCGGCGCGGACTTCGCGGTGACGCAGCTCTTCTTCGACAACGCGGTCTACGCCGCCTTCGTGCGGCAGGCGCGCGCGGCGGGCGTGACCCTCCCGCTGCTACCGGGCATTATGCCCATGACCTCGGCCAAGCAGATCGGGCGCTTCATCTCGCTTTCTGGGTGTTCGATCCCCGAGGCGCTGCGGCAGGCCGCCGCGGCCGAGAACGTGGAAGAGGCTGGGTTCCAGTTTGCGCTCAACCAGTGCTGCGACCTGCTCGCGTGCGGGGCGCCGGGCATCCACCTCTACACGCTCAACCAGTCCGCCCTCTCGGGCCGCCTGCTCGGCGCGCTGCGCGCCGAGGGCCGGCTGTAGAAAGAAAGGGGTTCAGCAGGTTAGGCTAATAGGCTGTTAGGTTGGGCATCTCCCAGCCAAATAGTCTAACAGCCCACAGCCTAACAACCGCTCTTCTTTCGCCTCGCGAGGAGGAACGGGAGCACGCCGAGCGTGTTCACGAGCACGACCATCAGGTGCCCGGCGAGGCTCAGCGTCACGAGGTGCGTGTTGTCGATCGCCATCGGGCCGGAGATTCCCTGCGCGACCATCTCGCGCAAGCCCAGCCCGCCGATCGAGACCGGCAGCGCGGAGACGATGCCGAACAGCGGGATCACATACCAGACGCAGAAGGTCGGAATCTTCAGGCCGAGCGCGAGGATCACGAAGACGTTGTGCCACGTCTTGAAGAACTGCGAGCAGAGGGCCGCGAGCAGCGTCGGAAAGAGCAGGCGCGGCGTGGCCGCCAGCTCAAACACGGGCTCAGCCAGTGCCGCAACCTTGCCGCGCAAGCCGGCGGCGGGCCAGCGGCGCACGCCGTCGCGCAGGCGCCGAGCCGAGGCCAGCACAGCGATCAGAAGCGCAGCCAGCAGCACCAGAAACGCGGCGGCAAACAGCGGCCGCCCGAGCTGGATCAGCAGCGTGAAAAAGCCGATGCAGAGCAGCATGCCGAGGTTGATCACGCGGTCGAGCAGCAGGCTCGTCACCACGAAGCCCGTCTGGCCTTGGTCACGCGCGACGATGTAGCCCTTCACCACGTCCCCTCCGACGTTCGACGGCAGGAAGCTGTTGAAGAACATGCCGCTCCAGTGGCAGGCCGCGACGTCCCGGTAGGTGAGGCCGGGCAGGCGCGTGCGCAGGACGCAGAACCACGAGGCTGCGCCTGCGAAGCCGCCGCCGACGATGATTGCGCCGGACACCGCGAGCAGGCCGTAGTTGGCCGTGCGCAGGCTCTCCATCAGCGTGTCGAATTTGATCAGCTTGAGCGCCACGGCCAGCAGGCTCAGGGTTACCGCGACCTTGAGGGCGCTCACGATTCGTCTGCGCGTTTTCGGCGTCATGCGGTCTCCTTGCGCCGCAGCACATAGGTCACGGCCGTGCAGCGGGCCGGGTTCGCGAGGCTGACGGCGAGCGAAATCGCCGCCGCCCACAGCCCGCGCAGCCACGAGCGGTCCTCGCGCTCCTTCTCGGTCAGCAGCGGGATATAGATCGGGTCGAAGAGCAGCGGGCGCAGGGCCGTCACCGCGAAGCCATGCTTGGCAGCGAGGCGGCGCATGGTGTCGGGCGCGAAGTGGAACAGGTGGCGCGGCGTGTCGTACGCCGCCCAGCGCTCGCGGTAGAAGCCCGCGTCGTAGCAGGTGTAGTTCGGCACGCCGATCAGCACGGCGCCGCCCGGCGCGAGCAGGCGGTCCAGCTCGCGGAAGCTGCGGTTCACGTCGTGCGCGTGCTCGAGCACATGCCAGAGCGTGATGAGGTCATAGCCTTTGTCCGGCAGGCCCGCCTGCGCCGGCACGTCCACCACCGGCACGCCGAAGCGCGCCTGCGCCGACTCGCGGGCCGCCGCGTACGGCTCGACGCCCTGCACCTGCCAGCCCGCCTCCTTCATGATGCCCGCGAACTCGCCGGTGCCGCAGCCGATGTCCAGCAGCCGCCCGGACGCGCGGCCGGTGAGCCGCGCCACCAGGTTGCGCTTGGCCCGCAGCATCACGCGCCGCGCCACGTGGTAGCCCTTGTTGATCAGGCCCTTGGTGGTGTTGCTCACCGGCACGTAGTCGTCGCTCGCGTAGAAGACGCCGATCTCCTCCTGCGGCGGATACGGGTTGGTGAAGCGGAAGCCGCACGCGTCGCAGGCGCAGACCGTAAACGAGCCGCGGTGCGTCAGCCGGTCCTGGCAAACCCAGAGGTCGCTCAAGCGTTCGCCGCCGCACACGGGGCACTGGCTGTCGGAGAGAAGTTTCATAGGAAGTGGTTGGAGAGGTTCAACGGTTCACGGTTGACAGGCACGCGCGTTTCCACACCTTAGTCGAAGGTAATTCTGTACGCGAACGAGTTGCCGTCGCAGAAGAGGCGCAGGAGGCCTCCGTCTTGAATCCAGTCCGGATTTCGCGCCGCGGCAAGGATCGGATCAACCGCCTCGACGCGCCTGACCTTCGCCCGCTTCGCGCCCAGTTCGGCGAGCCGGATCTCCGCGCGGAAGGGGTTGCTGCCGGGCAGCGGCACCAGCTCCCACACCTTGCGGTTCTCCTGCAGCAAGCGGAACGCGCCGTCGGTGACGACCGGGCCGAAGTCCAGCATCTTCTTGCCCACGTTCAGGCCCAGCGCCTTCTCGTCATCGCACACGTCTTCGGGGATGAAGCGTCCGTCCGTGAACGCGCTGCCGCTCTTCTCGACCTTCAGCACGCCGCCGCAGATGCGAGAGCCGCCGTCCGAGGGGCCGCGGATCGGCAGGCGCTCGCCCGAGCCGGGACGATAGAGGCCGTAGCGGAGCTTGTACTCGCCGGCCGGGAGGTTGGGCGGAATGGTGATGCGGGCCTCGACCTCGAACGAGCCCGGCTTGGCGAGCAGCTTGAGGTCGAACGGCGAGGCGGTCTGAAAGGCGATGCGCTCGCTGCCGCCGCCTTTCACCGCGTCGCTGCACACGTGGACGAACGGCGCGTAGCCCGTGATGGAGGGGTCGAGCACGCTCCAGGAGTAGACCACCGCGAACGTGCCGTTGCCGAGGTACTTGCCCTCTTTGACAGACGACGCCGCCATCATCCGGCGCAGCGGGTTGTGAACCGGCCGCGCGTCGGCGAAGAGAGCCTTCTCCGACTGCGCAAACGCCGCCCGCTGCCCGTCGATCAGGACCACGCCGGCCTGCGCGTCGGGCGTGCTCACGTAAAAGCCGTACTCGGGCAGGACGTGGCCGCCCGCCACCTCCCAGAGCAGGTTCGTGCCGCGGTTGGCCCACACCTGGCCGCCGCCGCTGAAGGTCGTGTGCTGCTGCTGCACGGTCGCGCCGAACCCGTGGGTCTCGAAGCTCTTGCGGGACAGCGCGTCGCACACGTCGTGCAGCAGCCAGTAGGTCATGACCGCCCGCCGCGAGAAAGGCCCGTCGCACATCGGGTTGCGGCCGCCGAGCACGGTGTTCGACAGGTAGTCGTCGCTGCCGTAGCCGTGGCCCGCATTGCCGCCGTGGTCGTCCCAGTCGTCGGCGCTGTAGCGGGGCCCGAGGCCGCCCGCGAGCAGAACCATCTTGCCGTGCGTCGCCATGTCGTGCCACGGCGTGCGGTCGGCGTTGCTGAAGGTCTTCATCCAGCGGGCGGCCGGGAAGTGGTCCGCCTCGCCCGCGTCGAGCGAGCCGATCAGCGCGTCGGTGCCCGCCTCGCTGATCATGGGCGAGCCCTTCTTGAGGATCGAGCGGCAGGTGTCGAACGCGTCGCGCCACTCCTTGGCGGTGCGCGTGCGGGGGTAGAAGGTTCCCGCGCGGTCGTAGTAGTCGAACGGCGAGATCGCGGTGAACACGTCGATGAAGAGGCTGTCCGGCTGGAAGCCGTCGCGCATCAGCTCCATGTTGGGCTCCAGCCACGGCCGGAAGCCGTGCGGCAGCCAGCGGTAGCTCTGGGCGCGGCGGCCCTTGTTGTACCAGGCGCGCACCGGCAGGCCGCCCTCGCTGAACACGACCTGGTCGTAGCTGTAACGGATGGCGTCGGGATAAAAGTCGATGTAGTTGTCGTGAGGGCAGAAGAGCATGCCCGCCTTCGCGGCCGCCGCGCGCAGGGCGAGGAACGGCTCGAGCCCGCCCGCGGGCGGATAGATCTCGGGCAGGCGGTAGTCGTAGCCCCAGCGCTGCCACACGTGCTTCACGAAGACCGCGTGCGTCACGCCGTAGCGGGCGGCCTCCGCGAGTCCCGCCGCAGCCTCGCCGTAGTCGCCGCCCCACTGGTCGAGGCACATGCGGCCGAGCAGCGCGTCCACGCCCGGCCCCTTTTCGAAGCCGCTCAGGTCGCGGTAGGCGCGGGCCGCGTCGAACGCGCCCTTCGCCGACGGGACAAACAGGAAGCTGGCGTCGTGCTGGGTTTCGAGCGCGAAGCGCCGTGTCTCGGGCGCGTAGGTCAGGCGGTCCGGAAAGATGTCGCAGGCCTGCACGAGGCTCAGGCCGTTGGGGTAGTCTGCGCCGACGTGGCGCGTGCTGAGGATGAAGCCGCCGCCGTGGAGGTCGAACGCGCCGGGGTTTTCGACGACGTTGCCGAAGCCCGCGTAGGCTCGCCACACCGGCTCGCTGCCGGCGCCGAGGCCCAGGCGCGTGAAGCGCGGCGCGCCCCGCGCGTCGCGCGTCGCGCCGGGCATGTCCCACGCGAGGCGCAGCCCCCCGCCGTCCGCCCAGAGCTTCGCCCGCGCGGCCAGCTCCTGCGCGCGCCCGTCGGCGTCCGTCCGCGCCACGTGGTGCGTCACGGTCCACGCGCCGCCGTCGGCCCCGGTCTCCACGCGCAGCACCGGCTGGCCGTTCTCGACGCCGCCCGCTGCGGCGCGGTCGATGTCGCAGGCGAAGCCGCGGTAGGTCAGCGCCCGCTTGCCGTCCGAGAAGGCGAGTACGGCGTCGGTCAAGCCCTGCTCACCGAGCACCACGGCCGCGCCGAAGCGCTGGCCGCCGACCTCCAGGCGGAAGATGCCCGTGTCGCGCTTCGGCCGCTTGGACACGGCCAGGCTGGCGCGTGCCGCCGCCTCCTGCTCGCGGGCTCGCCACTGCTCCTCGGTCGTAAGCGCGGGCAGCGCGCCGACGGCGAGCACGGGGTCGCCCCAGTAGCACTGGTCGCAGGTGGTATTATTCTTGGGGCCGGGG